>CAJTJT010000032.1 GCA_910576915.1 uncultured Elusimicrobiales bacterium | reverse complement strand
TAATACCCGGGGAAACCATAGGCGGGAGCCTATGGAGGAGAGGAGAAGCAGGACTCTTCTATGCTACAATAGGGCATGAGCTACACTCATGCATATAAACGCCAAGGCCACTGCGTGTACTACTGTAAATATCATTTAGTAATGTCTACCAAATATCGTAAACGGATATTAAGATGGGGGTTGTATAGTTATTTGCAATACCAGCTTAAAACATTTGTGCGTAAACATCCCGAAATCGAGATTGACGAAGTCAATCACGATAAAGATCATATACATCTCTTAATATCCGTACCGCCGAAGCTGAGTATCAGCGAGGTGGTCAGGTTCTTAAAGTGTAATACAAGCCGAGAGATACGGAAAAAGTATAAGTTTTTAGATAAAGTATATTTTGGCAGTGACGGTATTTGGTCAGAAGGATATTTTATATCTACGGTAGGGGTAGAAGAGGCCGATATTAGGAAATATATAGAGAATCAGGGAAAAGAAGAGTCCTGCCAAACAGCATGGCTGTTTGAAACGCGCGAAGCGTAAAAGCCACGGGCGGAAGCCCGTGGTAGTTTAC
>CAJTJT010000031.1 GCA_910576915.1 uncultured Elusimicrobiales bacterium | reverse complement strand
CCTACGCTGGAAACATGCAGGCGCAACGCCTCCCGCCCCAGCTGCAAATTAGGCACCCGCACGCGGGTTGCCAAAAGAGCCTTTTCAGTCGCCGCGCCGGAAGCCTTCACGACCGAACGGGTCACTTTCCCCGCCATAGGCACCCCTTGCGCTCCGGCAGACACGCTGATTCCAAACAGTATAAGTAAAAGAAGTTTTCCATACATAGAAAATGAATCTCCTAATATACGAATTTATTATATTTTCCTAAAAAACATATTTTTTTGCAAGGGCCAAAGGGCCTATATGCCAGGGACTCAAAGGCCTATTAATTGGGTTCACCCCTGTTTTTTCGTCATTTCCAAACCAACCGGAGCCGAGCGTTTGTTCATAATATTAGGTATAAGTGCCGTGCAGAACAGAATAACATTGTAGATGATTATATGATTTTTCAAAACCGCTCCGTATTGCGCGGACAAGTTGGGGCGCAGCGTAGTGGTAATTACGTAAGCCCCAAGGTACGCGCAAGCAGCCGTGCCAACCCCTTATCTTGCCCGTGTGCCGCTTGGACTTTGCAGGCGAGGTTTTTATTTCTTTTGCGCAGGGTTT
>CAJTJT010000030.1 GCA_910576915.1 uncultured Elusimicrobiales bacterium | reverse complement strand
AATAAATATCCCCCGGCATAGCCGGGGGTTTTTCACATTGGGGCCCTGCCCCTCCTTACTAGCCAGGCGTGGAACGCCTCTCAACTACATGTCGCTCGCGTTCTCTTCCGCTCATCCCACGGGCTTTTATCAAATGGCAACTGCGCTCCTAATTTATCCTCTCTCAACTGATTTTTTATATATTCCGCTATCTTCACTTTGTTCTTCCCTACCGTATCCACATAGTATCCCCGGCACCAAAACTCCCGGTTCCTATACTTATACTGCACATTCCTCCACTGCTCGTATATTAACAGACTGCTCTTCCCTTTCAAGTACCCCATGAACATCGCTATACTATATTTCGGTGGTATCGATACTAACATGTGAATATGGTCCGGACATACTTCCGCTTCCTCTATTTTGGCCCCTTTCCATTCACATAACTTGCGCAGTATTTTTCCTATTTCTACCCTCTTTTGCTTATAAAATACCTGTCGCCTGTATTTCGGTGCAAACACTATGTGATACTTGCAGTTCCAACTCGTATGTGATAATTTATTTATGTCATTGTCCATATCAATGACCTCCTTTTGCTTGATTGCCTGCTACTACAGGCAATCTATTCTAGCAAAAGGAGTTTTTCTTTCTGACTCACCGGTTAACCTTTTCTGAACCACCGGCCTAGCCGGTGGTTTTCCGCACACAA
>CAJTJT010000029.1 GCA_910576915.1 uncultured Elusimicrobiales bacterium | reverse complement strand
ATCTGAGTAGTAGGGGGATGTCTTTCATGTATAAAAATGCCGTCATCCCGGATATGAATCCGGGATCCAGGTCGTTTAATAAAAGTTGTAAACCTTATGATATGCTGGATTCCCGGTTCACTCTGCGGAGCCCGGGAATGACAAAACACGGTTTTACACTTATCGAATTGTTAGTCGTTGTCCTAATCATTGGTATTTTGTCTTCGGTAGCTTTGCCACAATACCAAAAAGCGGTACGCAAAAGCAGGGTGGCGGAAGCAAAAACACTGTTGCGCTCGCTTGGGCAGGCGGAGGACTTATATTTTATGGCAACGGGTTCCACTAATTCGTTGCTGAAAGAGGATTGGGAGAATTTAGATATTTCTATCCCGGGAGATTCTGCGAATTGGACGTTTGAGCAGGAAGAATGTATTACAGGGACAAACGGGCTTACCGGCTGCGGCGTATTTGCCGTACCTAAGCGGGAGAGCGGGTATCAAATTGAGTATTGGAGCCCCAATTACGATGGAGGAGAAGATTTAGCCGGAAACTTTTATTGCAGCTCTTCTTCTCCCGAGGGAGAGCATATTTGCCAGGGCATGAGTATGGGTGCTAAAATCTACGACAGATACCCACTGTAAAATTGATGCCGGGCCGTAAATAAAAAAGGCGCTTTTAAGAAGCGCCTTTTTATCTGTTTAAAAGTCCGCCGAGCGGAACGGTATCTGTTATTTAAAGTTTTGGTATTTGCGGATGACTTCGTCCTTAAATTCCAAAAACGTTCCGTTTTTAATCGCTTCGCGCGCGCGTT
>CAJTJT010000028.1 GCA_910576915.1 uncultured Elusimicrobiales bacterium | reverse complement strand
TGCGCGTTGGATAAGCCGTACTTAACGGACTTATCTAATATGAGTGAAATCGTCAAGAAGACGGATACGAAGAACTACCAGTTAACGTTGCAAGATAAAGGGGTAATTGCGAGCAGTAAAGGCAATTACAGCTATAACTTGCAGATGCCTTCGTATGCGGACGGGAGAATCTGCTGTGACGGGGATGATTGTGCGAAGTTAAACAAGAACTATCCCAGCTGCCAAGGATTTACGTATGAACCGTCGCCGGACAGCTGTGCGGGGACGGTAACACCTGTGGAACCCGAGCCGAAAAGTTGTGCGGGTACGGCGGTAACGGAACGGGCGTGTACAAGCGGATGCGGAACGGAACACTGTACGGCCACGTGTAATACGGCTACGGGGAATTGGGAATACAGCGCCTGGGATAACAGCTGTACAGCCAAGCCGGCTCCGGAAAGCCGGGAATGCGGAACGGGGTATACGGGAACGCAGACGCGCAGTGCGGTATGCAAAGACGGAGTATGGGAAATGGGTGATTGGACTGGGACGTGCTCTTTAACGTGTGATATGAATTCCGATGCGGTAAGATATAGCGCACAAAATTGCGAAAGGGGGGGACATAACCCAAATTGGCTGGCGGGGCATTGGAATGAAGAGAGCTGTAGTTGTGAATGTCCGGCGAAGACTTCTATAGATGAGGAAGGTGCCTGTATTTCCGCCTGTAATAATGTTGAAGGGCGAGAACGTTGTGAAGATATCTCCCACACGGGGCATACTGGTGTATGGAATCTTGATACGTGCTCGTGTGACTGCCCTGAAGGAACGAAAGAAGATATTTATGGGAATTGTGTGGGATGCTGGTCTTATTATAAAAATGACGCCAAAAAAGCGCAGGATGCTTGTATTGCCGCAGGCGGTAATTGGGGAACGTCGAATTGTTTGTGTCAATGTCCGCAGGGGAGCTGGTGGGATAGAAATTTGAGGAAATGTGTCTTTTCCGATTGTTCGGATTTACTGGGGCAAGGTTGGGGCCAAGACATTGACTGGTGTACTAATCCGTCTCCGGACTATGGTGTTGCCGGTATTTGGAATCCAACCGAATGTAAATGCACGTGTCCGTATCCTTATTATCATGACAGCCATACTTCCAAGGGTTGCCTGCTGGCCCCGGGGTATGACGATGCTCCTGACAGAGATTGCGGCAGAGATGATGCGGAGTGTAATGGTTGGGATCAAGATGCTTGGGAGGACGAGCAAGACAAAGCAGATTGGGATTTTGAGCAAGGAGTAGACGACCGAGATGATGACCGGGATTATGATTATGACTATGATTATTAATGATGTAAGACGTAAAGAATAATAATGATTGTTGTCTGGTATCTTATACACTGGGGACGAAAAGATTTTTTTCGTCCCTTGTGTTTTTTAAGGATAAACAATTTTCTAAAACCTAAACTATTCCATCCCCCGGCAAGGCCCTGCGGACGGACTACGGGGCTCGCCTGTTCGTAGCTGGCGACATGTCCTAAACAGTGTGGCTTAAACTAGTCTAATGTGTGCGGAAAGGTTTGGCCGGGGCGGCTCGCCCCTTGATTCGTTTTTTTTTTTTGATAACATGGGGCTAAGCGGGTTGATTTTTGCCATAAGAAGTACTATCCTAATAAATAACCTTCAAATCAACTTGCTTAGGAGTTTCTTATGAAAAAGGGTTTTACTTTGATAGAATTGCTGGTTGTCGTTTTAATTATCGGTATTTTGGCTTCCGTTGCACTTCCCCAATATACAAAAGCGGTGGAAAAAAGCCGTATCAGTGCGCTGTATCCGATGGCGCGCACGGTGGAAACCGCCCAAAAAGCCTATTATATGGCAAACGGTTCGTTTAGCAACGAAATAAGTTCGCTGGATATTTCCCTGCCGCTTCCTTATTCGGGCACGCCCTCGTGCGAGCTGGCGCAGACCTCGCCGGACGCCTCCCGCTGGGACGACCACACCGTCGTCACGCTTAACAACCGTCCGTCCGCGGGTTCATATTTTGTGGCCGCCGCGCGCCGCACGGGGCCGTATGCGTGTTCCGGCATTAAAATCCCGTTGGCGGATATCTCTTCGTTGCAAGCCGGCCAAATGTATTGTTACGAACATGTGCGGGGCTTTAAAGGGGCGGAGGGCGATTTTTGCGCCAAACTGATGAACGGAACCTATGTTGCTTCGTTTGATTCGTGCCGTTTTTATCTCGTTCGCTAAGGGCGGCGTTTGGCGGATAAATTTGCTAAAATATATCTATGGAAAAATCGGCGTTGTGCCCGTTGGACGGCCGCTACGGCGGCAGACTGGGCGCGCTCAGAAGGTATATGGGCGAAGCCGTCTTTTCCGCATCCCGTTTACGTGCCGAGTGCGCGTGGCTGGAAACGCTTTCTTCCTTAAAACTGCCGCGTTTTAACCCGTTAACCGAATCTGAAAAACAGTTGCTGGCGGATGTTTGCAATTTGTCCGAAACCGATTTATCCGTTTTGCGCGCGATTGAATTTGAAGGCTACAAAAACATTCCCGCCACCAAACATGACGTGAAAGCCGTGGAATACTTTTTAAAACTCCGCCTGGCGAAAACGTCGTTGGCGGACCGTTTGGAATGGTTCCATTTTGCGCTGACGAGCGAGGATATCAACAGCGCGGCGTATGCCATGTTGCTTTCGGACGGGCTCGAAAAAGCGTTGCTTCCCGCTTTGGAAAACATTTATAAAGAACTCGTCAAACTGGCACGCAAAGAAGCACGTTCCGTGCTTTTGGCGCACACGCACGGCCAGCCCGCGGTTCCGACGACTTTCGGTAAAGAAATCCGCGTGTTTGCCGAGCGGTTAAACCGCCAAATCAAACAGTTAAAAACGCGCGAAGTTTCCTGCAAGTTCGGCGGCGCGGTGGGTAATTACAACGCGCATACGGCCTCTTTCCCCAAAATCAACTGGCCGCGCGCGGCGCAAAAATTTGTGGCCAAACTCAACCAAGGCCGCAAAATTAAAATTTTCTTGAGTCCTCTTTCCACGCAGGTGGATAACCGCGATTCCTACGCCGAAATTTTCGACAATCTCCGCCGCTCCAACGTGATTTTACTGGATTTCTGCCAGGACATGTGGCGGTATATTTCCGGCGGGCTGGTGCGCCAAAAAACCGTGGCGGGCGAGGTGGGTTCGTCCACCATGCCGCAAAAAGTAAATCCCATTGATTTTGAAAACGCCGAAGGCAATTTGCAGCTGGCGGACGCGCTGTTTGAGCTGTTTTCGCGCAAACTGCCCGTGTCGCGCCTGCAGCGGGATTTGTCGGACTCCACGGTTTTGCGCAACCTGGGCGTAGCGTTTGGCTATGCGCTGACGGCGTATTTATCCGTTTTGAAAGGGCTTGAAAAAATTTCGTTTGACCGCGCGTTTGCGCGCGAAGAATTAAACCTCCACCCCGAAGTGCTGGCCGAGGCGGTGCAAACCGTTTTGCGCGCGGCGGGGGCGGAAAAACCGTACGAAAAACTGCGCGATTTTACCCGCGGGCGTTCGCTGACGCTGGAGTCCTTGCGGGAATTTATCGCCGGGCTGGATACGGACGATTTAACAAAACAAAAGCTGACTGCGCTGACGCCGGAGAATTATCTCGGCCTGGCGGCGGAGCTGGCGGAGGGAAAATATGATTGATATTGTTTGCGGCGGCCAAGCCGGCGACGAAGGCAAAGGCAAGATTTCCGCGTACCTGTCCTACAAAGGCTCGTACGATTATTGCGTGCGCGTGGGCGGCCCCAACGCGGGGCATACCGTGGTAAAAGACGGCAAATCCTACACGCTTAAAAACATTCCGTCCGGGTTTTTAAACCCCAAAACCAAGCTGGTGCTCGGGGCGGGTGCGTACACCAAAACCGAATGGCTGCTGGACGAAGTGAATTTTACCGGCACGCGCGACCGCTTGATTATCGACCCGTACGCCGTGCTGATTTCCGACGAGCAAACCGCCGCCGAAAAGAACGCCGCCCATTTTATGCAGCACATCGGCAGCGTGGGCACCGGCCTGGGCCAGGCGGTGCGCGAACGCATCGAACGGCGCGATATTAAGTTCGCCAAAGACGAACCGCTTTTAAAAGATTTCATCCAGGACGTGCCCGAACTTTTAAACAAAAGTTTGGATAACGGCGGCCAGATTTTGCTGGAAGGCACGCAGGGCATTAAACTTTCGTTGATGCACGGAGAATATCCGTTTGTTACCTCGCGTGATACCACGGCCAGCACGTTTTTGGGCGAAGCCGGCCTCGGCCCCAAGAGCGTGCGCGACGTATACGTGGTGTTTAAGCCGTATATCACCCGTGTCGGTCCCGGCCCGCTGGACCACGAAATGACCGACGAAAAAGAGCTCGAAATTTATCACACCAAAGGGCACGAAATCGGCAGCGTCAGCAAACGACTGCGCCGTATCGGCGCGTTTGAAAAACGCTCCGCTTCCCGCGCAATTATGATTAACAACTGCACTAAAATCGCCATTACGCATATTGATATGTTCCCCGGTAACGACCGCGTGAAACGGTACGAAGATTTCACGCCCGAAGCCAAAGCGTTTTTGGATGATTTGCGGAAACTGTCCGCCGAGGTGTATCCGCATCCGGAGATTGCTGTTATTTCCACCGGGCCGGACATGGAAGACACGTTGGTGTTATAAAACGGCTGTTCTTAACTTCTATTATACGCACGGAGAGCAAAACAAGATGTTTTGCTCTCCGCGTCTTTTCAGGATAAACAATTTTCCAAAACCTAAGCCGTGCCAATCCCTTATAATGCTCCGTGCGTTTGTGCTTGCCAGCCGCACAGACAAGGCGTAAAAACGCAGGCGGTGTAATCACCGTCAAGTTTTTATAA
>CAJTJT010000027.1 GCA_910576915.1 uncultured Elusimicrobiales bacterium | reverse complement strand
GCGTTCCACGCCTGGCTAGTAAGGAGGGGCAGGGCCCCAATGTGAAAAACCCCCGGCTATGCCGGGGGATATTTATTACATTATGTTATGATATTTTTATGAACCAAAAAGAGCGTATGCTGGCCGGGCTTCCGTACCGCGCCAACCAAGACGGGCTGCCGCAGGCGCAGCTGGAAAATAAACGGAAAATTTATGAGTATAACCTGTGCCGCCCGGATGAAATCGGGCGCGCGCGTGCGTTGCTTAAAGATATTTTAGGTGTATGCGGCAATAATGTAACGTTGCTGGCCCCGTTCCGGTGCGATTACGGTAAAAATATAGAAATTGCCGACGACGTTTTTATTAATTATAACTGCGTGATTTTAGATGTGGCCCGCGTAATCATTGGCAGGGGGAGTATGTTCGGCCCCAATGTGTGTATTTGTACGGCGGGGCACCCTGTTCATCCTCTGTCCCGCCGAAGCGGTTATGAATATGGCGCTCCCATTACTATCGGGCAGGACGTTTGGCTGGGCGCCAATGTGGTGATAACGCCGGGTGTAACCATTGGGGATGGGTGCGTAATCGGGGCGGGGAGCGTGGTAACGAAAGATATTCCCCCGAATGTAATTGCCGTAGGAAACCCCTGCCGTATCTTACGAAAGATTACAGAGGCGGACCGTGATTTTTATTTTAAAGATAAAAAGTTTGACGTAACCGACTATTAAAATGCGGGGCGCTTTTAAAGCGCCCCGCTGTTTTATTAAAAAAGTTCGCTTAAACCCAGTTTATTCAAAAGGCCGTCCAATAATCCTTCCTCTTTGGTCTGGGCCACGCCTAAGCGTTTTTGTTCGCGCTCCAGCGTGTGCGTTAGGAGCGATACCGCCCCGCAGTAAACGGAGTCATCCGCCGGGCAGTCCGCTATCAAATCGTCAAACGCGGCCAAACGCGCTTTGCGCGCACCAAAGATTTTTTTGGCCGTTTTCAGCAAGTTTTTATCCGCCGCTTCGCCGCACAGCACCAACTGGGCCGAGGGATATTTTAGATAAAGAAGCGACTGCAAAAGTTCTTTTTTAATGTCCTGCAAGAGTTGGGCGGAAGCGTCTTCCAGCACGTCGTCCATGATGTCGTCCGTGCCCGGCTCGTAGTCTTTAAGCACGTCGCGGGCGGTTTCCAAATCGTTTTGCAACAGGTCCGCCACGGCCTGGGCCACGGCGTCGCGCCCGAACGGCAGTTCCCATGCGTCCACCAGCGCGCCTTTATGATACATCAGCGCGGAAACGGCGCTCTGCCCGATATCCAGCACCAGCGCGCCCGCTTGCTTTTCTTCCTCCCGCGCGAGCGTTTCGCCTAGCGCAATGGCCGTGGGCAGCACCTGGTATTCGTTGCATCCGCACGCGGCGAGTACGTTATTTAAATTGTTTAAATGGGTGACAAGCGCGCAGGAGAGGAAGGTTTCCACTTCCAGCGTAAAACCGGCCATACCTTTGGGGTTTTTGATGCCCGTGTTTCCGTCGATGGTATAAGATTGGGGGAGTATATCCACCACGTCCAGCGTTTCGCTTAAATTGGGCGGAACGGAGTTTTTTATGGCGGACTGTATTTCCCGCTCCCCGATAATCCGGTTACGCGAATCGACGGTGTTAAATCCGCTGGCGCGTTTGAAGGAAAGAAAATTGCCCCGCAGGCCGATTACGACGGAAGGGTCGATGGATACGTATTGTGAAATTTCCGAAAATACGGCGGAAAGTTCGTCCTGCGCGCCCTGCATGTCGCGCACGAACGCACCTGAAAAAGCATGGGTCGGGCGGCGCAGTACGTGGCGCAGGCGCAGGGTGGATGTTTCTTCATCCAGCGCGGCCAGGGCGGCGGTGATTTCTCCTCCGTAAAAATCGAGTGACAGTATGTTTCGGCTCATAGCGGGTTCCTTTGTTGTATTTTATCAAATTTCTGGAAAGTCAACTTTCTAGAGGGGGAATTGTTTTGGGAAATGGGGAAAAATAGCATTTTCCGTCGGAGAAATGGCCTTTTTTCCGCCCCGTCGGTACGACGGGGCTGGGATGTGGAACTGAGTACTGCCGGCTTTTTTGCCGTTTATGCAGGCCTTAACCTGTTTAAAAATCTGCTGTATTGTCTTTTACCCGCCCTTCGTCCTGTTTATAAAAAGCGTCCGAAACGGAAAAGGCGTTTTATTTGTTTGAGCGAAGCGAGTTGTAAAACGCCCCGTTTCGGACTGCTTTTTATAGGACCCGGGCGGGCAGTCTTTTTGGTTCTTTTTCTGCTGTCAGAAAAAGAAGAAAGAAGATTTTTTGTTACTTTTTGCCGATACAAAAAGTCGTGCATTACTTTGGGGTATGTCTAAGTAGTGTGGCTTAAACTAGTCAAGCGAGCGCGGACAAGAGGGGAGCCCAGGCTCTGGGCCAGACAGCCAGATACCCCCTTGAGTTGTTCCCATCTAATTGATAAGCACCGTCTATTACTAAACCCTGGTCAAGGCCAGCGTGCCTGCCCCCGGCAAGGGGGTTGACTCGTTTTTTTTTTTTGATACAGTGGGGGAACGGCTGTTATGTGTATCCCTCCTTTATCTCGTCTGTCAGGCACCGTATGGGAGCAAATAAAGCCGTTTTAGGAGGTATTATGAAACGGCTATTTATATTTAGTTTGTTGTTGCTGTCTTCGGCGGCGTATGCTGCAACTAAAAACAAAATCAGCATGGTAACGTATTTCCCGGTTCCGTATGTAGCGTATTCTCAGGTGAATACCACGGAGCAAATGGATATCGGATTAACGAGCACCTGCGATATGAAATTAGGCTGTTCGGAAACATCTGCCGCATTAAATGCCACTCGGGTAAATTTAAAGGGCGGCAAATTAAACTTGGACGGTGGTCTTGGAATAAAAGGCTACTCCCTTAATTTGGGCAGTGGCAACGGCGAAGGCAGAATCTCGTTCCAAAACGTGCGTATCCAAATGGGCAATATGGAAAGCGTAAACGCGCAAGATATGAAAGTGTCCGCGCTGGAACTGTTTGGAAAGACCTTTCCCTCCTGCAAGGAGAAAGATTCGTCGGGACAGATGAAATGGGCGAGCCTAAAACTCAAAGGTGCGTCTTCAAATGAACTTTATTTGATGTGCGGGGATTTTGGAAAAAGTACGGCTTGTCAGCCGACGGACCCGCGCGGCGCAACCTATACGGAACCGTGCCCCGCGGGACAAACGGGTACCGGGGCGCAATATACGTGGGATGTTACCACTTGCTCGTATAAACGGACCAAGGCCTCTTCTTGCAGCAGCGGTTTGAAACGCTATTTAACTAATTATAAATGTACGGGCGTAAACAAACGCTATAGTGAAATAGACGGATTTATAGATGAGAGCAATGTGCGGGATTGCTCTACTGTGAAGAGTGAAAATATGTATTGGAGCCTTTGGGATGCTTCCCCGTGGCTGACGGGTTTTGAGCAAATCCCCAGCGGTTGCTCTCCCGGTAAAGAATGTGCTTCTTGCGTTCCCGGGAAAAAATATATTTCCGGCCATATGTTTCCCGGTAAGGGGTGCCGTATGACGAATATGAACGCCGGGGAACGTGACAGAGCGTTAATTGTGGTGAAATATGTTTCCTGCGGAGAGCATACCTCCCCGTACACCCCGGAGCCGGCAGCCACCTGTGCGCGCTGGTCTGATACCGGCGGCGGTGGCGGCGAAGAGCTGTTGCAGCCAAATATTCCGTCATTATAATGCAGATATGAATGAAAACGCCCCGGGATAATCCCGGGGCGTTTTTGCAAAGTAATCAGCGTTTTTTTAACTGCCGGACGATTTCGTCCACCGCCGCGGTTAATTTTTTATATTCTTCCACGCCGTGCACGTCCACAAACGGGAAGCACGATATCCGCAGCGAGTTTTGCTTTACGGAAGAATACTTTTTCAGCCCGTCGGCCAGGTTCGCCAGCCCGGTGCTGATGAGGGCGGCGGAAATATCCGCGTCTTTTACGTCGGGGTCGGTGATTTCCAGCGTGAGTGTAGTGAAAGAGCGCAAGCGCGCGTCTTTTATCAACGGCGCGATATAGTCCGTTTGGGCGGCCCAGGCCAGCAGATAATCCGCGTGTTCCCGGCATAAACGTTCCATGGCGGGCAGGCCGCCATTTGCCAGCATCCATTTGCAGGCTTCGTTGCACATCCAAATGTTGGTGGTGCAGGGCGTATTGGCCGTTTGGGCGGAGGCTGCGTGGCGGACGGCTTCGCTTAAATCGAGGGAAAACGGTATGGGCCGGTATTTTTTCACTTCCTCCAGGCGGCTGACGGCTTTCGGGCTCAGCACCAGCGCGCAGGAGCCGCCGCCCGCGCCAAAACATTTTTGAAGCGAAAACAGCATTACGTCAAATTGTCCGGCGGGCAGTACTCTGCCTCCGGCGCAGGACGTGCAGTCCCATGCGATGAGGGTGTCTTTCCCGCGTTTGGCCCAGGTTTCCTGCAGGTAATCGTCCGGGATTTGTACGCTGGTGGAAGTTTCGTTGGGCGTTAATACGATGAGGCTTGCGTTATAGTCCGGCTTATCGCAGGGGAAAAATTCGTTTTCGCCCGCCTCGCGTATCGCGCGGCGCACGCCGTTTTCCAGCCGGGCGGCGATGTTGTGCGTCCAGCGGCGGCTGAACGCGCCAAAGGCCAGGCCGGAGAGGGAATCTTTGGTTAAATTCCAAATTACGGCGTCCATGGCCGGGGTGGCTCCGCCCAGAAAAAACAGCACGGTATAATCGGGCGGCAGAGATAAAAGGGTACGCAGATTTTCCGCCGTTTCGTGGTACAGGCCGCGGGTGGATACGTCCGGCGCGCGGTGACTGCGCTCGAAAAGCGTTTTATAAAGCGGCGTTTGGCGGATGACGGGGTGCCCCTGCCCCGGGCCGCAGGAAAACGTAACGGAGGGGAGTTTTGCCGGGTCTAATTGAATGTTCATAGCGTATCCTTTGGGTGTTTTTCTTATTTTAGCAAAAGTGGGTGCGTGCCATACAACAAAAAACGCCCGGAATTGGGGGAGCGGCTGAGGGCTTGATTTGTTTTTTTTTTGATACTATGGGGATACTTCAATAAGAGGGGATTTCTCATGTATCACAAACGGGGTTTTACGCTCATTGAATTACTGGTCGTTGTCTTAATCGTCGGTATTTTGTCTGCCGTTGCGCTGCCGCAATACCAAGTGGCGGTGGCAAAGAGCCGGTATGCGCGGGGCCGGGTATTGGTGGATGCCGTATGGAATGCTCAGCAGGTATATTATATGGCAAATGGAAAATATGCTCCGCGATTTGAGGATTTGGATATCAGTCTTCCGGCGGGGCTGAAGCATGTTTATGCGCCCGGTGAAAACGGCGATGACCAGTATCACGACGGGAAGTATTGGTATGACATTCGTGTGGATAATAATGCCGGCAGTTATGTATATATGAGTATTAACGATAAGGCCAAATATCTGCGTAATTTTAAAAGTGGCCCTGCCAAATGTTATGCCGGTAACGCTTTGTGGGATAAAGTTTGTTTATCCTTAGGTGGAAAACTTACCAATAATACTCCCGGCATGCATATTTACGACTTGCCGTAATTTTTTTGGACAATAAATATCCCCCGGCATAGCCGGGGGTTTTTCACATTGGGGCCCTGCCCCTCCTTACTAGCCAGGCGTGGAACGC
>CAJTJT010000026.1 GCA_910576915.1 uncultured Elusimicrobiales bacterium | reverse complement strand
GGAGTTTTTCTTTCTGACTCACCGGTTAACCTTTTCTGAACCACCGGCCTAGCCGGTGGTTTTCCGCACACAAAAAAGAGAGAAGAAAAAATCTTCTCTCTTAAATTCACGTATTAAAAACAACTTAATAATGGGTTTCTTCCAGTTCCTCTTCCAGCGGGTCGATGGCCTCCAAGCGGCTCCAAAACTCGTCAATAGTTTGGATGCGTTCCTTCGGGTCCTCTTTCAACGCGTCTTCCAAAAGTCCGTCCACCGCCGGAGGAATATGCGGCGCCAATTTGGAAGCGGGAACAATTTTCTTTTTGGCGATGTCAAAACCTTTCACCGTCCACGGCACCTGGCCGACAAGCGCTTCATACAGGCACAGCGCCAGCGAATATACGTCCGACTGCTTGCGCATAAACCCTTTTTGCTGTTCGGGCGCCATATACGCGGGCGTACCCGCCACCGTGCGCGCGCCGGTTTCGTGGTCGACGGATTTTTTGGCTACGCCGAAATCCATCACTTTGGCTTTGTCGTCGCCGTAAATCATGATGTTGCCGGGTTTTAAATCGCAGTGGATAATATCCTGCGAATGCGCGTAATGAAGCCCGCGGCAAACGTATTCAAAAATCCGTTTGGCTTTGGAGAACGGCAGCCGCCCGTCGATATCCAGGCGGGTTTCCAGCGTTTGGCCGTCCACATATTCAAACACCAGGTAAAGCGCGCTTTCGGATTCGATAACCGTGTAAATTTCCACAATGCACGGATGGCGGAGCAGGGCCACCATGCGCGCTTCGGACAAGAACTGTTCGCGCACGTACGCACTGCGCACCAGCTCCGGGCGCACGCGTTTGATGGCGGCTTTGCGTTTGAGCACTTTGTCGTACGCTTCGTACACTTTACCCATACCGCCTTCGCCGATTTGGCGGATAAAATCGTACTGTTCTTTTACTTCCACTTCCCGGCGGGAGAAAGCGTTTTTGGGCTGGTGGAATACGTCTTCGTAACGCCAGTAGACGTACAATAAAATAGCCGCAAACACCGCCGCAAAATACAAAATAAACCAGGTGGGAGAAGACTTTTTCTGCGGGGTTTCCTCTTTTTTGGCTTCGGGTTTAACAAGGAACGTTTTGGCGTCCAGTTCCGCCTGGAGGCGCTGCGCCATGCGGGAAGTGGGGTTCAATTTTAACGCCGTATCCAAATCCATCTGGCAGCGTTCGTGCTGGCCTTGTTTTAAATAGGCTCCCGCACGCAGCAGATAGGCGCGCGGATCCTGCGGGGCCACGGCAATCGCCTGGCCGGCGGCGTAGATGACGTTGTCGTAATCCTGCAGGCCGTCATACGCAAGTGCGAGAATAAGGTGGAAGCGGTTATCCAAAAAATTGCGGGAAGTAAGATTATTAATGCGCTGTTTTACTTCGGCATACTGGCCGCGGCGGAGTTTTTCGTTGAGTGTGGCTACTTCGGCGTCGCGGGCTTTTTGGTTAAAAATCTGGGCTTTGGAAAGCGTGTTGGTCTGCGCGGAGAAACTGCCCTCCACGATAAGCGGCGCGGAAGTATCGGCCGGTGCGGCAAAGCCGGCGCCCGCCAATAATAAAACTCCCGCCAAGAGCAACAATCCTTTTTTAAGCATACAGATATTCTAGCACAAAGAAAAGCGGGAGTGAAAATTTTTCCGCGCCGCCCGTTTCCGCGCCTGCCCATAATTACTATAATAAGGATATGACAAAACAAGCCATCGGCGTTTTTGATTCCGGCCTGGGCGGGCTCACCATTCTGAGTGCGCTGCGCCGGCGTCTGCCCAAGGAAGATTTAATCTATTTCGGCGATACAGCCAACGTGCCCTACGGAAGCAAATCTAAAGACGCGGTGACGCGCTTTTCCCTCGCCATCGCGCGCTTTTTGCAGGAACAGGGCGTAAAATTAATTGTGGTGGCCTGCAATACGGCTTCCGCCCTGGCGCTGGCCGAACTGCGCAAACAAATTTCCGTTCCCGTCATGGGCGTTATTGAACCGGGGGCTGAAAAAGCCGTGCGAACCACCCGAAACGGCAAAATTGCCGTACTCGGGACAGAAGCCACCGTCAAAAGCCGCGCCTATCCCAAAGCCGTTTTAAAACGCAACAAACAAGCGGAAGTATTCCAGCAGGCCTGCCCGCTGTTCGTGCCGCTTGTAGAAGAAAACTGGGCCCAAACGCCCGCCGCGCGGCTGACGGCCGAAACGTATTTGGCGTCTGTTTCCAAAAGCGGGGCGGATACGGTGATTTTAGGCTGCACGCATTACCCGGTATTAAAACCCGTCATCTCCCGGATTTTAGGCAAAAAAGTGACGCTTGTGGACTCGGCCGACACCCTGGCCGAAGCCGTACAAACCTTTTTAACCGGCAACGGCCAGGCCGCCCAAACAGGCAAAGGCAAACTGACCGTTTTCGCCAGCGACGACCCGCACCGCTTCAAACGGTTGGCCGGGTGCCTGCTGGCGGACAAAATCGGCGCGGTGCGCCTTAAAAAATTAAACGTATGAATATATATGCCGACAACCGCATGCTCTCCGAAGGCCTCATCGGCGGGACCGTATCGCGCCACGCGGGCGACATGCGGGATATTTCCAACCAAAACGCCGTATTCGGCCAACTGGGCGTAGCGCAGGATAAAATTTTACACTTTCATCAGACTCACTCGGACCGGATTATCCATATCGCTTCGGACGCGGACGCACTCAGCCTGCAGAGCCGCCCGGAAGAAGATGCCGACGCGTGGGTATTTTCCTGCGGCGGCTGGGGCGGAGCGATCCAAACCGCCGACTGCGTACCGCTTTTTCTGTGGGACGAAACCGCCTCCGTCTTTGCGCTGGCCCACTGCGGCTGGCGCGGCGTGGCGGCGCAACTGCCGTACAAAACGGCGCTGGCGATGAAAGACGCGGGTGCACAAGGCGTTATTTCCGCCTGGGCCGGGCCGCATATCCAAAGCTGCTGTTTTGAAGTGCAGGAAGACGCCGCGCGGCAGTTTTCCGCCGGAAGCGTACTGCGCAAAGAAGGCAAAATTTTCGTCGATTTGAATGCGGAAATCAGTTTACAGCTCCAACTGGCGGGGCTGACCGCGGCGGATATCAAAACGCCGTATTACTGCACCTGCGGGGACAAAGAAAACTTCTTTTCCTGGCGGCGGGACCACATCCGGCAGAACCTGCTCTCGTTTATTTACAAGCCGTAGCCCCCGGGGCGTTTTTATACAGGAAAAGAGTAGTCAAACGGCATAAAAGTTTTTATAATAAATTATATTTATCGGAAAGGAGTAAAAAACTAAGCCCTAGACGCGGCTTACATACAATTTAATTCTGTTTTTGGAACCGTATACAGCATACGGAGAGCTTTTGGGATACCAAAGGCACTATCGAAGGCCAAAAACAGTCGTTTTAGACACAGTATATCCGAGCTGATCCCTTGGGTATACTGTGTTGAGTGCTTCCTGCCATATTTTTATATGGCGGGAGCCACGGCTGTTATTATTTGGGTTACTTCGATAGGCTCAAATATAACAGCCGTTTTTGTTTGCCCGGTTTTGCTTCTTGTTATATTGAGCCCAAACACAATAAAGGAACGCAAAATGAACAATTCAGGTTTTACGTTAATAGAACTTTTAGTGGTGGTGCTGATTATCGGAATTTTGTCGGCCGTCGCACTGCCGCAATATACCAAAGCGGTGGAAAAAGCCCGCATGTCGGAAGCGCTGAGCATTATTTCTTCTTTGCGCAGTAATGTGGAATTATATGTACTGGATAACGGGTTCCCCCCGCGCAATATAGATATGATTGGAAACGACAGCCCCGTCAGCCTTGATAATTTAAATTGCGAACAAAACTTGTGCGCGTCTAAATACTTTGTGTATAAAGGATATTGCGGAGAGAACGCATGTTACCTTGAAGCCTCGCGAAAAAACGCCCCGGATGACACGGAATTGTATCACATTTCGCTGGCACTGGGTGAACAGGGCTGGGATATTATGCGGTGCTTTAACTGGAGCCAAACGGATATTGGTAAATCCATGTGCAAAATCATCAACGGTTATTAGACTTAAAATACCCCGCGTCCAATCTTGGATGCGGGGTTTAAATTTACGCTTGCGGAGGACTACCCGGGGCGGGAGATTCCTGCGGCGGATTATCCTGCTCCGGGATAAGCGCCGTTTCTCCCGGGATTGGCTCTGAGAGCGCGGCTGCTTGCCCCGGCGGCGCGGGGATTTCGTCCGGCTTATGGCGGCCGAACATGGCCTTTCCCAACCACTTCAGCCCGCCCTTTTCAATGCGGAAAGACATTAAGTTGGACAAAAGCACGCTAAAGAAAATCACCGCGTAGATAACATCCTGGATGACGGCCCCTTCTTCGGGCAGCTGGGAAGCAATCATCGCCGCCAGCACCGCGCTGACAAGCCCGTTGGGGCACATCGCCAAAATAACGGAAGCATCCCCCCGGCTGACGTTTTTGGATACGCAGTAATTCACCACCGGCGCGCGGAACACCAACTTAAAGAACGCCACCGCAAAGCCGATGGCCAAGAGATCCACCCGCCCGATACGCATGCAAATGCCCATGTAGACGAAAAACAGCGTTTTTAAAATAAATTCCACTTCGTCGAAAAACGCTTTTTCGCCGTGGTTTAAAGACAACAGATGGCTCAAATCGAACTTGCTCAGCCACAGCCGGCGCACCAAACGCGTATTGCCCGCCACCACACCGAACGCCAGGGTGGCGATGGCGCCGTCCCCGCCGATAAGCCCGCTTACGCTGTAAACCAAAAGCACAAACGCAAACGTCAGCGAAATGGCGTTTTCCAGCCGGCGCACTTTATTTAAAATACCCATCCAAAACACGCCCGCCGCCAGCGCAAACAAAATCCCCAGTCCGAACGATTTTACCACCCGCAGCGAAATCTCCGCCGCCGACACCTGCCCGCCGTGCGAGGCCACGCTCAAAAGCGCAAGCGCGAGCACGATGGAATAAACGCCCGTTAAATTGGCCTCTAAAAACAGTACGGTTTTGGCGGTTTTGGAAACCTGAAGTTTGGCCAGCATCGGCGTAATGACGGCGGTGGAATTGTCAGCCACAATCGCGCCGATGATAAACGCGTACAACTGCGGGATATTGAGCACCCATTGGGTGATAAACGCCGTCGTCAGCGTGATGACGGCAAAGCAAACCGTGGTAAGCAGTAATCCCTGCCCCACCGCGCCGCGAAGCGACAAAATACGGAAATCCACCCCGCTTTTAAAAAGCACCACGATAAGCGCCACCGTGGTAAAAATCTGCCCCGCGCCGCCGAAATCCTCCGGCCCCGCCAAGTGGAAAACGGGCCCCAACAACATCCCCAAGAGCATCAGCGGCAGTACGTCCGGCAGGCGCGTTTTCTCAAACAAAAAAGAAAACACCTGCCCCAAAAACAGCAAAACACCGATAAGCAAAATGGTATAAGTCATGGTTTTATTATACGAAAAACCTCCCTTGCGCGAAACCGTAATATTTAATTAAATATCCATATGGAAAACAACGCAAAAATTTTACTGGCGGACGATTCCCACGCCATCCGCTTTTTAGTGTCCGAAATTCTGACGAATGCCGGGTTTACCGTCATTCAGGCCGAAAACGGACAGGAAGCCATCGACAAAACCTATAAAGAAAACCCCGACCTTTTAATTTTAGATTACGAAATGCCCGTTAAAACGGGTTTCGACGTAGTAAAAGAAGTACGCAGCCGCACGGGATATCTGCATACTCCCATTGTTATTTTTACGGCCGTGACCGACAAATCCACCAAGCTCGAAGGCCTCGGCCTGGATATTGACGATTACCTCACCAAGCCCGCGGACGAAGACGAAATCGTCGCGCGCGTGAAACTGTTGTTAAAACGCAGCAAACAAAAAATGGATTCCAATCCGCTCACGCGCCTGCCGGGCAACCCGTCCATCCAGGCGCGGGTGGAAGCGCAAATCGCCGCTGGCAAACCGTTTGCCGTGCTGTATTGCGATTTAAATAACTTTAAATCTTTTAACGACCACTACGGTTTTGAAGCGGGCGACCGCGTGCTTAAAACGGAAGCGGAAATTATCACCCGCGCCGCCGCCAAAGCGCCCGGTGCGTTTGTGGGGCACATCGGCGGGGACGATTTTATCGTCGTCTGCCCGTTTGAATACGCCGAAAGCGTGGCGAGCGAAATCGCCGCCGAAACGGACAAAGTGGCCCCGACTTTTTACAACGAAACGGACCGCGCCCAGGGATTTATGACCTCCACCAACCGCAAAGGCGAAGTGGAAAATTTTAAATTTCTGTCCATCGGTATCGGCATTGTGCACAACACAAAAAAACCGCTGACTTCGTTTGCCATGGTAAGCAACATCGGCAGTGAACTTAAATGCCTGGCCAAACAGCACGAAGACGGCAGTTTCTACGTAATGGACCGCCGCGCCTGACGCCCCCGTTCAGTAATTTAGACATAAAAAATCCCCGGCCTAACCGGGGATTTTTTATTAGATGAAAGAGAAATAAAGTACAGTATCAACATCCGCGGCCGCGGCAACCGCCCGTACCCGTGCCGGAAGTTTCTTTTTTCGTATACACACATTTTTTCTGCATAACCACGGCTGTTACATCAGTCGTCCGTCCACCGCCTCCCGAGGGCAACCCATTACAACGCCGGGATACATTTGCACAGTCATAGCAAGTATCGCCAAGATGGGCATTGTCGCATACTTTATTGGTACAAGAATTTAGCCCCCAATGAGGGCCGCGCCCGCGATCCGACGAGCTGCAGACAGTATCCCGAACTTCTTCCCTGTCTTTTTTATAACCGTGTGGCACGACGGCTCCTCCATAGCAAACTGAGTTTTGTAAAGTCATATTATATGTAGCCTGTTCCAAATCCTGCCACATATACACCATTTCATCCCCGCATGAGTCTTCGTTCCACGCCCCCCATTTACATTGTGTATTGCAAGTGCGCGTTTTTTGGCCGGAATACCCTTCGCCGCAGCTTTGGTTTTCCGTAGTTCCGGCGGCACATTCGCCTTCTCCTCCGCAACTGCCCCAAGAACCCGACTTCCACTCGCCGCTTTGAGTATCGCAAGTTACAGTGCGCGTTTGAGTACCGCAATTACCGCAAGACTGCGTCCCTTCGGGTTTACTTGCCGGGTCACAAGATTTAACAGGTGTACACGTCCCAATCCAGTCACCCATTTCCCACGCTCCGTTTTTGCATACCGCACTGCGCGTCTGCGTTCCAGTATACCCCGTCCCGCATTCCCGGCTTTCCGAAGCCGGCTTAGCTGTACAGCTGTTATCCCAGGCGCTGTATTCCCAATTTCCCGTAGCCGTATTACACGTGGCTGTACGGTGTTCCGTTCCGCATCCGCTTGTACACGCCCGCTCCGTTACCGCCGTACCCGCACAACTTTTTGGCTCCGGGTCCGGGGGAGGCGGCGTTCCCGCACAACTATCCGGCGAAGGTTCATACGTAAATCCTTGGC
>CAJTJT010000025.1 GCA_910576915.1 uncultured Elusimicrobiales bacterium | reverse complement strand
TTCTTTTTTGGCCGCGGCATCGGCTTTGGCCTGTTTCAAAGCGGCTTTGTTGGCTTCTTCTTTGGCTTTAGCCTGTTCTTTCAACGCTTTGGCTTGGGCTTTGGCGTCTTCTTTCGCTTTTTTCGCCTGGGCTTTCACTTCGGCTTTTTTAGCTTCGGCGGCTTTTTTATCGGCTTCTTTTTTGGCTTTGGCCTGTTCTTTGGCGGCTTTAGCTTTAGCGGCGGCGTTTTCTTTAGCCTGTTTGGCTTTCGCTTTAGCGGTTTCGGAAGCGTTGGTGTTTTTGGAAGCGGCGGCCTTATTGGCGGCTTCTTCTTTGGCGGCTTTCAATTTGGCCGCGGCGGTTTCTTTTTGGGTTTGGATGTTTTTTCTCAAGGCGCTGACTTTGGTTAAAGTGCAGTTGTTAATGCAGGTAACGTCCCCCGTGGTGCAGCCGCAGGTATCAGCGGCGTAAGCGGCGGCGGTGAAACCGAACGCCAAAGCAAATACGATTACTTTTTTCATGCTTGTGTTTTCTCCTTTAAGTTAAACGTCTATACGTTTATTTTACTAAATTGAACTAAAATTCCCAACGCGGTTTTTTAATTAAAAAGCGGAACGGGCGGAGGACTCTTTTTTGCTAAAATATAAATATGGAAACTATCGCCGTCCCTTTGTGGATGAATATTTTACTGGGTATTATTGTGGTCAATTTGCTTGTTTGGCCGCTTGCTTCGCGCTGGGTGGAAAGCCATTTGGAGCTTTTTTTGTTGGGTGTGGGCGCGGCGGCGGTGACCGTCAGCGGCGGCTGGAGCGTGGATTTTTTGTACGAAACCCTCAATTACCCCGTAAACGTGGCGTTTATCGTACTCATCGTCAGTGTTATTTTTAATAATTATTCGCGTTATATTTTCCGCGTATTGTTTGCCTTCTTTAAAAAGCTGGAACCCCGTTACAGCTTTGCGGTGCTTATCTTTTTATTGGGGATGACGTCTTCGTTAGTCAGCGTTACCGTATCCGCGCTTATTTTGGCGGAGGTGCTCAAAGTAGTCAACCTGGAACGCACCGCCACGGTGCGCATTACGGTGTTTGCGTGTTACGCCATCGGGTTGGGCGCGGTGCTTACGCCGCTGGCGGAACCGCTGGGGCTGAGCATTAACAACGCGCTTTCCGGCCCGCCCCATTATGCCGATTTCTTTTTTCTTTTAAAACATTTCTTTTGGTGGATTGCGCCTGCCGTGCTTCTCTTGTCTGCGGCGGCGGGGTTTTCGGCCCGCAACGCGGGTACCACCCTCCAAATGCACATCCGCGAAGATAAAGAAACATACGCCTCCATGCTGCGCCGCACGCTGCACATCTATATGTTCGTGGCCGCGCTTAATTTAATCAGCACCGGTTTGCGTCCGCTGGCGCAAAGCACCATTACGCATTTGGGAGGAAAAGTGCTGTTTTTGGCCAATGCGGTGTCCGTCATTATCGACAACGCCACCCTGGCCGCCATCGAAATCGTCCCTTCCATTTCCATGAACGATTTGGTGTATATGGTGATTGGGCTTGCCGCGTTTGGCAGTATGCTTGTACAGGGTAATTTGCCCAACATCGTCGCCGCCGAAAAGCTGGGCATTAAAAGCCGCGAGTGGGCGTCCGTCGCCGTGCCGACCGGGCTCGTGCTGATGGGCGGATACTTCATTATTCTTTCCATTATGTTATAGGCCTTTCCTGCCGGGCCGCATAGGCCCTTTGGCCCTTGTTGTTTCTTCCTTAGAGTGCTAAGCTGATAGTATCCCCCGCAGCAGGGAGGGGCCCGCTTATGAAAAAAACAATTTTAGTAGCTTTGGCGCTTATCTCCGCCTGGCCGTGTGCGGCGCAGAAGAATCCGTTTAAATGGTGGAAGTCGCTGCGTTCGGCTCCGGCGCGCGCGGCGGAGGTCACTCCGGCTTACCGCGTGGTGCAGGGGAAGATTTTGCATTCCGTCCGCCCTGTTGTTCCGGCCCGCCAGCTGGAACTGGAAAAATTTGTCGCCCGTTCCGTAAACCCCACCCCGGTGCAAGACCTTGTTTTTTCCACTACGCCCGGTATTAGTCAAACGGCCGCTTTTGAACAGCGTTACCTGGAAACAATGGAAAAATTTAAACAGTTTAAAAAAGAGGTGGACCCCTTTTTATATTACCGTTTAAAAGAGCCTAAAAACAGCGGGCTGCCCCCGCAGGAAAGCCGGCTTTTGTTCCCGTTGGTGGCCAATATGGAAAAATCACTCCTGCGGCTGGGGGCGGTGATAGACACAAAAGAAGACGAACCGCTGGCTTTTGCGCTGGAATATGTCGCGCGCGTGCGGGATGAACTGGCGCCCGTTTTGAAAGGTATGTCCGGCGCGGCGATTTATTTTTCCCGTGCGGACAGGACCTTTGTCGGGAACGAATTTTACCTGCACGAGCCGGAGTTCAAACGCTGGACGGGCATGCTCCGTCGCGGGCAGGCCGTGCGGCAGGCGGACAAACTGCCCGCCGGTTTGCGCGTTGCCGTGCTGAACGACCGGGAAAGCGTGCTGGAAAATATGACGGCTTCCCACAAAAAGGGAGTTTTTATCCGCGGCGGGAAACTGGACTGTTTTGAGCGTGCGGATGATTTGATTTCCGCCGTGCGCGCCGGACGGAAATACGACGTTATTTTAACGGATATTATTGTCCACGGAGGCGGCGGGTATTATTTAACCAACGTACTGCGCATAGACGGATACCAGGGTGCCATTATCGCGCTCTCCGCCTTCGAGCGGGACGACTCCATGGGCATGGAAATGTTTGAATGCGGTTTTGACGGAATGTTAAATCTGCCTGTCGGGTTTGAATACTCTCCGTTTTGGGCGGCGGACGTGATGCGGGGGTTAAATAAATACTTCTATTTGCGCCAGCTGAATCACTGGCAGCGTTAACCGGATGAAAAAATGAACCGTCAATTTATCTTATTTCTTTTATTAGTTGGCGTGCTGGCTCCGTCCGCGGTGCAGGCCCGGTGGTGGCGCGCGGGCTCAAAAGCTGTTCAATCCGCGCGCGTTCCGTTACAGGCGGCGGTCCGCCGGGGGGTAATCCGTCCGGTGCCGCGTGTGTGTTCTAATTTTTCGGTCCCGGCTGCGGCGGTGGAACGGTATGTTTTTAAAACGGTGGAACCTACTCCCGCGCGGAGCCTTTCTTTTGTGCCGGAGGAACCGCCCTATGCCTGGATGCGGGAATCGGCGGACGAATACGCGCGGGTGGCAGAAGTGTTCCGTTCGTTTAAGCGGGAGGCGGATGCGTTTTTATATTATCAGGCCAACTCTTCCGAATGCCGGGTGTTGCACCCGGAAGAAGTGGCCGGCTGGCGCAGCCGGATTGACGATATGGCCGCGGAACTGGACGGGCTTCGCTTCCGCGTGGACGCGGACGACCCGCTCCTTTCTTTTGCCCGCGAATACTTGACGTACGTCCGCTGGACGGTGTATCCCCAGGCAAAAGACATTTATTTTATCACACCGCTTCCGGCCCGTACGGACCGTACGTTCACGCCAGAGGAGTTTTTCCTGCAGGACCCGCACCCCGTTTCCACCCGCTGGGAACTGGCTACCGCCCGCGCCAGGCGTTTATCCGCCCGGCTGCCGGCCGGACTGCGGGTGGCGGTGGTAAACGATTTTTCGTTTTTCCGTAAGCGCGTGACCGAACTGCACCGCCAGGAGCGGCTGTTTGCGGACGGAACGCTTCGCACGTATGCCAGCGCGGACGAATTATTAGACGCCGTTTTAACGCGCGGAGAAAGGTACGACGTTATTTTTACCGATATTATTATCGCTTCGGGCGGCGGTGGGTATTATTTGGCTTCCGAGCTGCGTCAAAGCGGGTATAACGGGGTGATTATTGCGTTGTCGTCTTATGCGCCGGAGGAAGAGCTCGGGCGGAAAATGTTTGACCGCGGGCTCGACGGGATGATTTCCCTGGAAGGCGGCGCAGAGTACAAGCGCGGCTGGCCGGCGGATCTTATGCAAAAATTACTGAATCATTATTATTACCGCGATTTACACGGCTGGATCCGTTAGCCGGACGGGACCTAAAGAGGACTGGGTCTAAAGACCCTGTTTTATTTTTCGTAACCCTGCTATACTAAAGTAAATCCATAATAAAGGGGACATTATGAATTATACCGTAAAATTTTTAGTCAGTTTAATTTGTGCCGGCGTGTTGGCTCCCAGCGTGTTTGCGCAGGGGCGGCAGGTGGTACAAGGCGTTTCCGCCCTGGGCCGGATGGAAGCCCGGGCCGCCTCCGGCGTGCGCGCTGTTGAAGCGGCGCGTGCGGCCCGCGCTGCCAGTATGGCTGCGCTTCGTACGCCAATCCGCCCGACCGTTATCCCCGCGGCCGTGGCCCGGCAGGAATTTGAAACGCATGTCCTCCGTACTTTTACGCCCACCCCGCTGCCGGAACTCCGTCCCCGGTTGGTGTCTCCTACGGCTGCGCAAATGCAGGAAGCTACCGGCGCATATGAAACCTTTTTTGCGGATTTTTCCGCTTTCCGTAAAGAACTGGACCCGGTTTTAGGCAACGCGCTGCTGGCAGGGGAAAACGTACAGCAAACGCTGCACCCGACGGATATTAGCTATTATATTACCCGGCTGGGCAACCTCCGCCTGCGCGCCAACAGCCTGCAAAACGTACTCTTCCCTTCGGACGCCGCTTTAAAAGGCGTGCGGGAATATATTGATTTTGCCATGCAAAAATTTGATAAATTCTACACGCCGGAAGTTTCCGTGCTGGCGCGGCCGGACCGCCCGTACGTGCAGGAAGAATTTTGGATGGAATACGATTGGCGTAAAGGCCCGCGGGACGAATCGTTAACCCAACTGCCCGAAGACGTGCATATGGTGGTGCTGAACGATACGCACGATATTTTGAATATGTACAAACAATGGGAACGCGAAGGACGCTTCCCGAAAGGATGGAAAGTTTCCGTCTACGAAGATACCAAAGAATTGCTGGATGCCGTCAAAGCGGGCATCAAGTTCGATTTGGTGATTTCGGATATCCAGGTGCCGGGCGGCGGCGGACGCTATTTTGTCGGCCAGCTGCGCGACATGGGCTTTGATACGCCCGTAATCGGCTGCAGCATGTACACGCGTGATAAAATCGATTCCCGGGAACTGCACCAAATCGGTTTTGACGGATACATGTACGGGGACGATATGTTTGAAGAATCCGCCGGTTTTTATAAATGGGCCGGATATATCAAAAACTATTATTACTACAAAAGAATAGGTAATTGGCACCGCTGATTTTTGGTTCGGATTAAAAACAAAAACGGGCACCGTTTCTGTCCTTGACAGACCCCGCCGATGAAGTTATAATGGGGAAAACGGTTCCCGTTTTTTATTTCATGCGAATACAAGTCTTACCGTAGTTTGCCGGATGCAGTTTGCCGTGCCGTACGTTTCACCCACCGTATAGGAGAACTTATGACAGACAGATTCGAACCCGCCGCGCGGATTCTTAAAGACCATCAGTACGACAGTTCCAAGTTAATTCCCATCCTCCAAAAAGTGCAGGACGAATACAAATATCTCCCCGAAGATATTATGCGTTTTATCGCCAACGAGCTGGAAATTTCTCCCGCCAAAGTGTTTGGCGTAGCTACGTTTTTTGCGCATTTTGCCATTACGCCCAAAGGCAAGCACATTATCAAAGTGTGCAACGGCACCGCCTGCCACGTAAAAGGTTCCTCTTTTGTAATCAACACCGTAAAAGATATTTTGAAATTAAAAGAAGGACAAGATACCACGGAAGACGGTTTGTTTACCCTGGAATGCGTATCCTGCCTGGGCGCGTGCGGGCTGGCCCCCGTCATGGTGCTCGACGACGTCGTTTACGGGCAAATTACCCCGGCCAAAGCGGCCGAACTGATTGATTCCATCGTCAAAGCGGAGGCCCAGCATGGCAACTAAGAATATCGAAAACATCGCGCAGGAATATAATTCGGCGTACAAAAAAATTACGGGCCGCGTGGTTATCTGCGGCGGCACGGGGTGTATTGCGGGCGGTTCGTTAAAGGTGTACGAAGCGTTCCAAAAAGAAATGGAAAAACGCAAAATCGGTTTTTGCCTGCAAATCACCAAAGACTGCCACGAAAATTATTTAAGCCTCAGCGGCTGCCGCGGTTTCTGCGCGCAGGGGCCGCTGGTGAGCGTGGGCGACATTTTTTACACTAAAGTAAAACCCGAAGACGTGGCGGAAATCGTCGAAAAAACGCTTTTAAAA
The DNA here is from genome assembly GCA_910576915.1 of uncultured Elusimicrobiales bacterium. Classification (GTDB taxonomy): domain Bacteria; phylum Elusimicrobiota; class Elusimicrobia; order Elusimicrobiales; family Elusimicrobiaceae; genus Avelusimicrobium. The sequence continues at coordinate 3,902 of CAJTJT010000025.1, read as the reverse complement.
GGCGAAGTGATTGACCGCCTTTTGTACCATAACCCCGCCTGCGACAAAAAAGCCAAAACGGTGGAAGACATCCCCTTTTATTCCCAGCAGGAACGTATCCTACTGCACGACTGCGGCCGCATCAATCCCGAGGATATTAACGAATACATTGCCCACGGCGGTTATGCCCAGGCCAAACGCGCGTATACGGAAATGACGGACGAAGAAGTCTGCAAAGAGATGATCGCTTCCGGCTTGCGCGGCCGCGGCGGCGGCGGTTTCCCGACGGGCAAAAAATGGGATTTAACCCGCGTGGAACCCGGCCCGAAAAAATACGTCATCTGCAACGCCGACGAGGGCGATCCGGGCGCGTTTATGGACAGAAGCGTCATGGAAGGCAACCCCAACGCCGTACTCGAAGGCATGATGATTGCCGCGCGTGCCATCGGCGCCGACGAAGGTTACATTTACGTGCGTATGGAATATCCGCTGGCCATTCAGCGCGTGCGCACGGCCATCAAACAGGCCGAAGAGCTCGGCATTTTGGGCAAAAACATTTTCGGCTCCGGCAAGAATTTTAAAATCAACGTAATGGAAGGCGCGGGCGCGTTCGTCTGCGGCGAAGAAACCGCGCTTATCGCCTCCGTGGAAGGCAAACGCGGTATGCCCAAAATCAAACCGCCGTTCCCCAGCCAGCGCGGTTTGTTCGGCAAACCCACGGTCATCAATAACGTGGAAACGTTAGCGACCGTCGCCAAAATTTTGGAAATGGGCGCGGAAGAGTTCCGCAAAATCGGTACGCTCGGCAGCCCGGGCACCAAAACATTCGCCGTTACGGGGCACATCGCCAACACGGGGCTCGTGGAAGTTCCCATGGGCACCACGCTGCGCCAGGTGATTGACGACGTAGCCGGCGGTACCACCAACGACGACGGCACCGTCAACAAAGCCGCTTTTAAAGCCGCGCAAATCGGCGGTCCTTCCGGCGGGTGTCTTACCAAAGAACACTTGGACTTACCGCTTGATTTCGATTCCTTAAAATCCGCGGGTGCGATGGTCGGCTCCGGCGGTCTCGTCGTAATGAACGACAAAACCTGTATGGTAAACGTGGCGCGCTTCTTCCTGGAATTTACCCAGCGCGAATCGTGCGGCAAATGCGTTCCGTGCCGCGAAGGTACGGAGCAGATGCTTACCATGCTTAACGACATTGTGGAAGGCCGCGCGACGCTCAAAACGCTCGAAAACCTGGAAGATCTGGCCAAAGCGGTGCAGAAATCTTCGCTCTGTGCTTTGGGCAAAACGGCGCCGAACCCGGTGCTTTCCACGCTTAAACATTTTAGAGAAGAATACCTCGCCCACGTGGTAGACAAACGCTGCCCCGCCGGCGTATGCAAGGCGCTGGCGCGCTTTGAAATCGTGGCCGACAAATGCAAAGGCTGCGGCATGTGCAAACGCGCGTGCCCGGTGCAAGCCATCAGCGGCGAAGTGGGCAAACCGCACCACATCGACCCCAAAAAATGCATTAAATGCGGCGGATGCAAATCCACCTGCAAATTCGGCGCGGTCGTAACGGGCGCGTAACCACGGGAGAGCGTATTATGGAAAACGAAAACTTTGTAACTATCGAAGGGAAAAGAGTCGCCATCGAAGGCGAAAAAAACCTGTTGGAACTTGTGCGTAAAGCCAATTTCAACATTGTTACGTTCTGCTACCACCCCGAACTGGCCGCCTACGGCGCGTGCCGTTTGTGTTTGGTGGAAGTGGAAGGCATGGGGATTGTGGCTTCGTGCACGGTCGCCCCGAAACCGGGGATGAAAGTGCGCGTAAACAGCGACGAAATCCGCAAACTGCGCCGCATCAATTTGGAGCTGCTGCTGTCCTCCGGCAACCACAACTGCACGCTGTGTTCCAAATCCGGCAACTGCAAACTCCAAAAGCTCGCCAAAGATTTGGACGTAACGGAAATCCGCTTTAAATCCAAAAAATTGGACAGCCACAAAGACGCTACTTCTCCCGCCCTGGTGCGCGACCACAGCAAGTGCATTTTGTGCGGCAACTGCGTACGCATTTGCAACGAGGTGCAGGGCATCGGCGCAATTGATTTTGCGTTCCGCGGGTTCCGCTCCAAAATCGCCACCGCGTTTAATAAAGAGCTCGGCCAAAGCCACGAATGCGTGTCCTGCGGCCAGTGCGCGCGCGTCTGCCCGACGGGCGCGTTAATGCCCAACTCTTCGGAAATCGAAGAAGTGTTTAAAGCGATTAACAATCCCAAAAAGAAAGTGGCCGTGCACATCGCTCCGGCGGTGCGCGTGGGCCTTGGCGAAATTTTCGGTCTGCCGCAGGGGCAGAATGTGGACGGAAAAATCGCCGCCGCTTTGCGTATGCTGGGTTTTGATTATGTATACGATACCGCTTTTGCGGCCGACCTGACGATTGTGGAAGAAGCGACCGAGTTTCTGGAACGCTTCAAAAAAGGCGCCAATCTGCCGCAGTTTACCAGCTGCTGCCCCGCGTGGGTAAATTATGTGGAAAAATTCGCTCCCGAATTTATCCCCAATTTGTCTACCGCGCGCTCGCCCATGCAGATGATGGGGCCCATTTTGAAAGCCGATTTCGAAGAAAGAGGCGGCAAACGCGAAGACCTCGTTGTCGTGGCGGTGATGCCGTGCTCGGCCAAAAAATCCGAAGCCAAACGCGGCGAATTTTACGTGGACAACAACCCGGATACGGACTACGTTGTTACCACGGTGGGCCTCGCGCGCATGATTAAAGAAGCGGGTATCGATTTCGCCAATCTGGAAAACGAATGGTTCGATATGCCCTTTGGTTCCAAAACGGGCGCGGGTGTGATTTTCGGTGCGTCGGGCGGCGTGATGGAAGCGGCGTTGCGCTATGCGCTCGCCGAGTTGGATCCTGCCAACGCGCGCAGCGTCAAATTTACAAGCCTGCGCGAAAGCAAAGTATTTAAAGAGAAAACCATCACCATCGGCGACATTAAAATCCGTACCGCCGTGGTGAGCGGCCTTAAAAACGCGCGCAAACTGTTGGACGACATCAAAGCCGGCAAAGACCATTACGACTTTATCGAAGTTATGTCCTGCCAGGGCGGATGTGTGGCCGGCGCCGGCCAGCCGCAGTTTGACGGCTGGGCTCCGCGCAAAAAACGCGCCGAGGGCTTGTATCAGGAAGATACGGAACTGGCCTATAAATCGCAGGATAACAGCGGCGTTTTGGCGTTGTATGGGCGTATTTTGGATAAGGTGGGCGGCAAAGTGGCGCATCAGCTTCTGCATACGCACTACAAAGACAAAAAGGACCGCACCGGACAGAAATAAGTATAACAACTGGTGTTAAGTTGCGATTTCCGCACAAGGGATAAGAAAAAGAGATTTCTTATCCCTTGTTGCTTTTACGGGCAACCATTTTCCACATTTGGCTAACTTTGCGTTCCCTTGCCACTCGGCGTACCTAGCAGTACTTCCTTGGGCAACTGGCAACGCAAATTTAGCGCAAATCTGAAAAATCAGCCGAAGCTATGCACTATTATTCTGTTCTGCACAGCATCTGTTTAACGGCTGGTGTTAACTGACGTTTTCCGTACAAGGGATAAGAAAAAGAGATTTCTTATCCCTTGTTGCTTTTACGGGCAACTATTTTCCATATTTGGCTAACTTTGCGTTCCCTTGCCACTCAGTGTACCTAGCAGTACTTCTTCGGGCAACTAGCAACGCAAAGTTAGCGCAAATCTGAAAAATCAGCCGAAGCTATGCAATGTTATTCTATTCTGCACGGCATTTTTTCAAAGCGTATATTTCCGGCAAGACCTTCCAGGCCAGCCCCTGCGAACGGACTACGGGGCTCGCCTGTTCGTAGGTTGCGACATGTCTTAACCGTGTGGCTTTAACTAGTCTAATGAGGGCGGG
>CAJTJT010000024.1 GCA_910576915.1 uncultured Elusimicrobiales bacterium | reverse complement strand
TTCCACGCCTGGCTAGTAAGGAGGGGCAGGGCCCCAATGTGAAAAACCCCCGGCTATGCCGGGGGATATTTATTTTACTTATATTCGTTATAACTTACGATATTTTCAAACGTCTGCCGCGGGCGGGCATTGGGTTCTTCGGCTGGGTAGCCCACGGAAATCAAATGCTCGATTTTTTTGCCCTTGGGGAGTTTAAAAAACTTTTCGGCTTTGTCCGAATTTAACCAGCCAATCCAGCAGGTGCCTAATCCCAGGTCCCACGCGCGCAAAACAAGGTGCTCGCACGCGATGCCTTGGTCGACCAAATAAAATTCCGTGCGGCGGAAGAAGTTGCCGATGCGGCTGGTAAAAGAGCCTTTGTCCGACACGGCGGCAATCAGCACGGGGGCTTTTTCGGCCCATTTGGTCATGTTGTACACGCCGGAGAACGCTTCTTTGCAGAAGGCTTCTTTTACTTTTGGGTCGTCAATTACAATAAAATGCCACGGCTGGGAGTTGCAGGCGGACGGCGCCAAACGCGCCGCTTCCAGGCAGGCGTTAATTTTTTCCCGTTCCACGGGTTTATCCTGGTATTTGCGCACGCTTCTGCGCGTGGCGATGGCTTGCATAAGTTCCATAAAAAATTCTCCTATATTAAGGGCGGTTTATCCAATGGCGGAGTGCGGAGCCGTAAACTCTTTCTTCATCAAATCCAGTGGCGAAATATACTTCCCAATGCCCCGTTTCCGTCCTGCGGTAAAAAGGACCGTTGTTTTCCTCCGTTGGAAACCAACCTAGTTCAGCTTCGGTTGAGGCGGCGCGTCCTTGTGTTTGCTCAAATCGTTCCGCTGCGTAAATTAAGGGAGCCGCTTTTTCGGCGTAGCGGCGGTTGGTGTTCCATACCGCCCATGTGAAAACTGCCGCAGCTGACATAAGAATTGCCGTGCCGGTAAGGACTGCTGCGATAAATTTTCGCTTCATAAAAATATCTTACCAAATTGCCCGCCCGTTTTTATAAAATAAAAATATGTCCGCTTATGTGTATATTTTGGCCAGTCAAAAGAACGGTACTCTTTATGTGGGGGTGACGGCGGATTTGGTTAAACGTGTGTATGAACACAAAACGAAGTTGGCGGACGGATTTACAAAACGCTATGGTGTTTCCCGTTTGGTTTATTATGAGATTTTTGACCAAATGATTACCGCTATTGAACGCGAAAAACAATTAAAACGCTGGCACCGAGATTGGAAAATAAATTTGGTGGAAAGTAAAAATAAAAATTGGGATGATTTGTATTCTAGTTTGTTATAAATTATCATTCTAAAGATGCGTCATCCTGAACTTGTTTCAGGATCCAATTAATAAAGAGGTCTCTTTTAAGTGACTGGATGCTGAAATAAATTCAGCATGACGACAAAGCAAGCGGCAGCTATTTTTTAATTGTTGCCTTTATTTTCTGTAGTTATGTCATCTGGTTTCTGAAGCAGAATCCAATCAGTAAGGATTTAAAACTATGCAATTTACCAAATATACCGGGCTGGGCAACGATTTCGTGTTTTTAGATGGACAAACCGCCCTGTCCGTACAAGACCCCTTTTCATTGGCCGTCAAAATGTGCGACCGCCGCTTCGGCGTGGGCGCGGACGGCCTGGTGCTCCTTCTGCCTTCGGACAAAGCGGACGTGCGCATGCGTATCATCAATTCGGACGGCTCCGAGGCCGAAATGTGCGGCAACGCGTCGCGCTGTGTGGCGCTTCATATGTTTACGCGCGGGCTTGCGGACAAAAAACAGATTTCGTTGGATACCCTGGCCGGAATCATCCGCACGGATATTACCAGTTTGGATAAAAAACTCGTGCGCGTGGATATGGGGCAGCCGCGTTTGACGCGCGGATTAATCCCGATGACGGGCGCGGCGGACGAACGCGCCGTCAACGTTCCGCTGGACGTGAACGGTACGCAAATTTTCGGTACGGCCGTTTCGATGGGGAACCCGCATTTTGTGACGTTTGTGGAAAACGCCCAAACCGCCCCCGTGGCCGCGCTAGGGCCGGTGCTTGAAAAACACCCCGCTTTCCCGCGCAAAACAAATGTGGAATTTGTGCAGGTTTTGGACGATAAAACCGTCCGTATGCGCGTGTGGGAACGCGGCGCGGGTATTACAAGCGCCTGCGGCACGGGGGCGTGTGCGACGGCGGCCGCGTGCGTGCTAAACGGCAAGACGGGTCCGCGCGTAACCGTTAAATTAGACGGCGGCGACCTGCTTATCGAATGGCCGGAACACAAAAATATTTTTATGACGGGCACCGCCCGCGAAGTTTTTACGGGCGACTGGCCGGAGAATTAAATGACGACGATTAATAACAACTATCTTAAACTGCAGGGCAGCTATTTATTTTCCACGGTCGCCAAACGCGTGGCCGCTTTTAAAGAATCCAATCCAGGCAAAAAAGTAATCAGCCTGGGTATCGGGGACGTATCTAAACCGCTCGTACCCGCCGTGATTGCGGCCATGCATAAAGCGGTGGACGAAATGGGCGAAGCCGGTACGTTCCGCGGTTACGGGCCGGAGCAGGGATACTCCTTTTTGCGCGAAGCGATTTTGAAGGGGGATTATCTTTCGCGCGGAATCAACCTGTCCGCCGACGAAATTTTCGTAAGCGACGGCGCCAAAAGCGACGTCGCCAACTTCCAGGAGCTCTTTTCGCCCGAAAGCAAAGTCGCGCTGCAAAACCCGGTTTATCCCGTGTATTTGGATACAAACGTAATGGCCGGGCGCACGGGCGCGTTTGAAAACGGGCGTTACGGCGGTATCGTTTATTTGCCGTGCGTGGAGGAAAATAATTTTGCGCCCGAACTTCCCAAAGAACACGCCGACATCGTGTATTTATGTTCGCCCAATAATCCGACGGGCTCCGCGTTAACGCGTGCGGAACTTAAAAAATGGGTGGACTGGGCCCTAGAACATAACAGCGTAATTTTGTTTGATTCCGCCTACGAGGCGTTTATTTCGGACGAAGACGTCCCTCACTCTATTTACGAAATCCCGGGTGCGGAAAAAGTGGCGGTGGAGTTCCGTTCGTTCTCCAAAACCGCGGGATTTACGGGTACGCGCTGTGCGTATACCGTGGTTCCCAAAGCGCTTGAAATTTCAGACGGCAACGGGGGGAAAGCCTCTTTAAACGCGCTGTGGCTGCGCCGCCAAACCACCAAATTTAACGGCGTGCCGTACATTGTCCAGCGCGGCGCGGAAGCGGTGTATTCGCCGGAAGGATTTAAACAAACGCGCGAAGTTATCGCCGGATATAAAGAAAACGCCCTTGTTATTTTGGATGCTTTGAAAAGCGCCGGCATTACCGCGTACGGCGGCCAAAACGCACCGTACGTGTGGCTGAAAACTCCGGCGGGGCTTGATTCCTGGTCTTTCTTTGATAAACTGTTAACCGAAGCCTGTGTGGTGGGTACGCCCGGCGTGGGGTTTGGTTCGTGCGGGGAGGGGTATTTCCGCCTGACGGCATTTAACACGCCCGAACTCACGCGCGAAGCCGCCGCCCGCGTGGCCGCTTTAAAGTTCTGATTTTTTGCTACAATAGGTTGGAAAGGAGAGTATTATGAAAACTGTTTTGCAAAATAACCGCCGCGGTTTTACGCTGGTTGAACTTTTGACCGTGGTGCTGATTATCGGGGTGCTTACCTCTGTTGCGCTTCCGCAGTATACGCGCTCGATTGAGCGTTCCCGCGCCACGGAGGCGATGGTGGGTTTAAAGGCGCTTAACGACGCCGTTTACGCCTACGCCGCCGGACGCACCGGGGACAGAACCCGCGTTTGCCCCCAATCGTTTAACAAACTGTCTATCTCGCTTGCCGGTAAAGTGGACGGGAAGACCTTAACGACTAAAGACTTTGTCTACACCATTGATTCCGCTTCCAACGCGCTTATCCCGGGTACGGACTGCTACGGCGTAACCGCCAAACGCAACGCGGGCACCAAGTACGATTATGTTATTTGGAACCCGTATAAAAAAGGGTCGGGCAGCAAGTCTACATCGTTGCGCTGCTACAGCCCCAGCAATAACGTTAAAAGCAAAGAAGTGTGCGAATCGCTCGATTTGTATGTGGAAGGCGAAAGACCGTAGTACGGTTTTGGCTTGATTTTTTACGTATTATCGGTAAACTTAATAAAAGGTGTTTTGTCAAAAATTGTATTCCGAGGGTTTTATGAAAAAACTGTTACTTGTGTTGGCTATGTCCGGCTGTGCGTGTTTGGCGCAGGCCGATACCATGAGTTTTATTACCGTTCTTTCCAGCCCGGTGGGTTCTTTTAACAAGCTGGAAACGGCGGACCCGTCTTTGCCCGCATACGGTAAGGCGGTCAACTTTTGTACCCGGGTGGGCAACGGCGGCGTAGTGGAGCTGAAAGGCACCCAAACTGCCGTGCTGGGCAGAACGGACGTTACCGGCGGGGGGATGTATTTGTCCTCCGGCACCACGCTGGGCAAAACCGACCAGGGGAAATTTTCGTTAAACAACATTACGCTTAAGAAAGGCGGAAACATAACGGGCGGCCGTTTGTTTGCCAATACCGCTACCGTAAATAACGCGGCCTCCGGTAAAGCGGTGGCTTTGCATGGTGAAACGCTGACGATAGCCGGCGCGAAAACGAAAAAGCTGGACGTTGCCAACGGGAACTCGTACATTGAACCGAAAGACGGGCAGGAGTCCCCTTCGATGGTATGGAGCAACGAATACCAAGCCGACGACGCGTGCAAAGAAAACTCGTCTTATGAGCAATGCAAAAAACAGTATTTGCTCAAAAGCGGGAGCGGGCCATGTGAACCGTCTGCCGAATATACGGTCGCGAACCAAGCGCAACTGCAATCTTTTCTTGCCAGTCATGAGGGTTCCATTTGTCGGTCTTGGTTGTCTTACGATGACGAAAAATTTTATCCTATAATTCCCTATACCTGCCGGCGGGATTTAGGTGCCCATCAATGTTTTGATGCATATAAAACGGAGGCAAGTACCGGCTATACTGAAAAAAAAGGGTTTTTTAGCAACACGATGCTTACTCCTACTCCTGCAAACTGTGATGGGGTAGTAATTAATGGTATGCCTATAGCGGCTGTAGATATAAATGCCTATAGTTATGCCAACGAGAGATGTCTGGGCGGGGCACATATTACGGAATATGTGTCTTACAAACATAATAGCTCTCTTTACTCTATGAGTGCTGGGGAGCTTATTGATGTTGACCCTTTAACAAAGAAAGTGGTAAGAATTATAAATACGAATAAGTTGCAAGATTTTTGTGATCAATTGGCGCAGGAGAAGGCCCCAGGAGAATACGTGATTTTTGCAGCGGGATATTTTACTATTACGAATGACTATACTTCTGCGGGTACAGGCAATTTCGCTTATGTATGGCGTACGGGCGTTTGCAGTGTAATTGGATATAAGTATTATACCGGATCGGTGAAGTGCTGTTCGTAAAGGGTCATTTTTGAAATGCAAAACACCCCGGGTTTCAGCCCGGGGTGTTTCATTCCTACGTTTTACTCCGGGGAATTTTACCCCCTTTTTGCGGTTTGTTTCTTCCTGCTTTTTTTTACCCCAATTTGCTATAATTTGTATATGAGGAAACATACCTTTTTCCGTCCGTTTTTTACCTTGTTTTTTTGCCTGCTGGCCGCGCTCGCTTGGGCCCAGACCGCTGTGCCGACCGCTCCGGCGGAGCAAGCCGCGGGGCAGACCGTCAGCAAATCTTCGCTGGCTGCCAGCCGCGTGGACAGCAAACTAAACGAAACGGTGCTGCATAAAAGCGTGCTGGATTACGCGCTTCCGGCCGACATCGCCGCCGTCGCCAAAAAATGCGCGGCGGGGGAAGCGGACGAGTGTTATTTTTCCTTTAAGACGTTCGAAAACGTGGCCGACCCTAAAGTCGCCTCTGCCGCCAATTTGGAACTGGCCGTTTTATCCATGCAGCGGGGGCTTGTTAAACAGGCTCTTGCGTACATTGCGCGCGCGGCCGAACTCAACCCGGACGACCCTTTTACACAGCTTACGCAGGGGTGGATGCTCCTGTCCGCCGGGAAATATAAAAAATCCCGCCAGGCGTTTAGCGACCTGATGTACCTCACCGCCGATTTTGAATACGTTTCCTCCGCCAAGCTGGGTACCGCGCTTGCGTGGTATTTCGGGGGGGATAAAGAGAAAGCCGCCTCGGAACTGCAGTATTTGTACACGTCCAATCCGTACGCCATTTCGTTTGTTTCTTACATGCTGGGGCGCACTGCGTCCGAAATGAAATCTTCCAAAAAACTGGCCCCGGTGTTCTTGCAGCAGGCGCTGTCGCATGACGAAAAAAATTACGCCGCCGCCGAACTTTACGCCCGGCTGAGCGAAAAAGACAAAAACAAACTCCGCGCCTGGCAGTATTATGCCACGCTCTACAGCCTGGACCCGGATAATAAAACGCTCGCCAAAAAACTGGCCAAATACGCCAAATCCCTGGGCGATAAAAGCATCGACTATTTATTTTATCTTCGTTTGGAACAACCCATCGTGCACGTGATGGAGTCCACTCCGTCCGCCGAAGTAAAAATGGCTTTGTACGCCAACCGCGAACAAATCCCGCAGGCCTTGCAGTCCGCCGCGGTGATGGGTTCCGGCACCCTGAAAGTGACGGATGAAAAGCTGGGCGAAGTATTACGCGTTCCGTCTTATACGGAAAAAACCGTCGTTTTCAACCCCGAAACGGGCGGCGTGGATTTGAAAGACGCTAAAGGCCATGTGGAATTTTCGGCCAAGCGTCCGTTTACGCTCACGCCGGAAAACGCTTCCCGCACGCTGCTCGTGCGCAGTGCCCGCGCGGAAAACATTTTCGCCGCCGATTTGAGCGACAAAGAACTCAAAGGCGCGCTGACCGTCATCCCCGGCAAAAACGGGTTTACGCTGGTAAACGCGGTGTACGCCGAAGATTTAATCCCCGCGCTTTTGGCCACCCAGGCGCAGGACGTAAAAGACCCGGCCGCTTTAAAAGCGCTTGCCGTGGTGTTCCGCTCCGCGCTCCTGCAGGCGGTGGAGGCTAATGCGGCCCGTTCTTACCACATTACCGATAACGACGATACGTTTAAATTTAAAGGCATCAACCTCATTTTTAAAGATTTGCTGGACGCATCCAAACATTCCGGCGAAATCCGTTTGACCGAAGCCCAGGCCGGTTTTTATACCGCCTGCGGCGTGGTGACGGCGGATTCGCTTGAAAACTCGACCGTCCTGCCGGGCTATGTATACTCGCCCGCAAACGTCAGCAAGTACCTTTTATCCAATCCTCCGGCGGATTTGTATTCCCGCCCGCACGATCCCACCCAGTGGGCCGGAGTAAAATGGATGTATTGGTATGACGCAAAAGAGATACAAAACCGCCTCGCCTATAAACAAAACATCGGCAAATTGCGCGCGATTGTTCCCGTGCGGATGACCCCGCAGGGCCGCATTTTGTCCATGCGTTTTGAAGGCAGCAAAGGTTCGTACGAAACCACTTCCCCGCAGGAGACCGCGTTTATTTTAAGCGCGGGCACAATGCGCTCCAACCTGTTTGATATTGTGCCGCTGTATAAAGGCAAAAATATCAAAAGCGTCTTGGTGCGCGGCTATGATACGGGGCTTGGCTACGGGCTTTGTCTGCGCGGCGCGGACGGACTTGCCAAAGAGGGCGCGGACTACATGGGTATCATCAAGTATTATTTTCCGCAGGCCCGCATCCTCAACACTACAACAGGGACGGTAAATTAACTCATGGAAAAGACGAAAATTCTGTATTTCATCACCCGCCTGGACCAAGGCGGCGCGCAAGCCAGCGTGCTGATGACGCTTAAAACCTTAAACAAACAACAATTTGAAACGTATTTGGCTTCCGGCCCCGGCGGCCGCCTGGACGGCAAAGTGAAAAACGACGCGAAAAACGTGTTTTTTATCTCCGCCCTGCGCCACGATATCCGCCCCAAATACTTCTTCCACGATTTGTGGGCCGTATTCCAGATGGGCCGCGTACTGCGCAAAGTACGGCCGGACATTGTTCACACCAACGCCCCCAAAGCAGGCGTGTTGGGGCGTATCGCCGCGCGGATTTTCTGGCGCAAAGCCAAAGTGGTGCACACGTTCCACGGCCTGGGTTTTGCCAAAGAACAGGGCGAAAAACGCTTTAAATTTTTTGTGGCGGTGGAAAAATTCTGCTCCAAATTTACCGACGTACTCGTCTTTGTTTCGCGCAAAAACGCCGCCGAAGCCAAACAGCTGGGCATCGGTAAAGGCGTACGCACGGAGCTCATCCGCGCGGGCGTAAACTTTAACCCCATTCTGCCCTTAAAGTTTGACCCGGCCGCCAAAAAAGCCTCTCTAAAAATTCCCGCCAACGCCAAAGTGGTGTTGGCTTTGGCCAATTTTAAACCGCTTAAAAACCCGATTCACTTTGTGCTGGCCGCTTATAAAGTGCTCAGCCAAATGAAAAACGTCTACTTCATTTTTACGGGCGAAGGCCCGCTGAAAGTGACGGCGGAAAATTTGGCGAAAAATTTAAGTATCGAAAAACAGGTCATCTTCCCCGGCTGGCGTAACGACGCGCTGGAGCTGTTGGCCATCAGCGACGTATTTGCCAGCGTGTCCCTGCGCGAAGGGCTGCCGATGTCGCTTTTGGAAGCGATGTCTATGCGCGTTCCCGCAGTCTGCTACGACGTAGACGGTATCAGCGAAGTAGTGACGGACAATAAAACGGGCTTCCTCGTTAAACCTAACGACATCAACACGTTTGCCGATAAATTAAAAGTGCTGTTGCGCCACGCCGCTCTGCGCGAACGGTTTGAAGCCGCTATCGACCACCGCGATTTTTCCGAATTTACGTCTTCCACCATGGTCAAAAAACAGGAACGCTTGTACAGAAGCCTCGTTCCGCCCACCAAGAAAAACGGCGGCAAAAGACGGTTTTTCAGAAAACGCAGAAATTTTAAAAAATCTAACCCGGGAGTAAAAAATGGATTACGCAATTAACGAAATGGAGCAAGAGGTCCTCAACACCACGCGGGAACTCGCCCAAAAAAAGCTAAAACCCCTGCGCGCCGAAATGGACGCGAAAGAACAATTTTCCCAAGAGATGCTGGAAGAATATAAAAAATCCGGCATTTTCGGCCTGTGGCTGCCCGAGGAATACGGCGGCCTCGGCGGCGGCATTACGTGCCTGGCGATGGCATTTGAAGAATTATCCCGCGCCTGCGCCGGCCTTGCCTTAACCCCCGGTACGTCCGCCCTGGGCGCGATTCCCATGTACCTGGCCGCCACCAAAGAACAGCGCGAACGCTGGTGCCCGGACCTGGCAAGCGGCAAAAAACTGTGGGCGTTTGCGCTGACGGAACCCGAAGCCGGCTCCGACGCCACCGCCTTAAAAACCACCGCCATTAAAGACGGCGACTATTACGTGGTAAACGGTTCCAAACACTTTATCTCCACCGGGAAGGAAGCCGATTTTTACACCGTGGCTGTCAACACCAACCCGTCGCGCGGCGCGCGCGGTATTTCGCTTTTGGTGATTGAAAAGGGTACGCCCGGTTTCTCTTTCGGCAAGAAAGAAGAAAAAATGGGTATCCGCTCCAACCCGACGTACGAACTGATTTTTGAAAACGTCCGCGTGCCGAAAGAAAACCTGCTGGGCAGCGAGGGCCGCGGTCTTCTCTACTTACAGGAAACCTTGGATTATTCCCGCCCCGGCGTGGCGGCGCAGGCCGTGGGTATCGCGCAGGGCGCGCTGGATGTAACCATTCCGTATTTGCGTACCCGCAAACAGTTCGGCCAGCCGATTATTACGTTCCAGGCTTTGGGCCACAAGGTGGCGGAACTCGCCGCCAAGACGGAAGCCGGCCGCGCGATGGTGTACAACTTAACGCACCGCATGGACGAGGAATTTTTGCCCGCCGTCAAAAACGCGCTGGCCAACGGCACCACCGTGCACGACGAGCTTAAAAAATTAAAAGGCGCGCGCTGGACCAAATACAGCGCCGAAGCCAAACTGTTCTGCTCCAACGTGGCGATGGAAGTGGCCGACGAATGCGTCACCCTGTGCGGCGGCATCGCGTATATGCGCGATTTCCCGCTTGAAAAATACATGCGCGACGCCAAAATCACCCAAATTTACGAAGGGACCGTGCACATTCAAAAGAACGAAATCATCACGGCGCTCATTAAAGAATACGCCTCTAAAGAAGGCGAGGAGTAATTATGCACATTGTAGCTTGCGTTAAACAAACCCCTAAATCCGATAACGTAAAAATCGACCCCGCCACCGGCTGTTTAATCCGCTCCGGCGCGGCGAGCGCGATGAACCCCTTTGACGAATACGCGCTGGAAGAAGCCGTTATGCTTAAAGAACAGTTGGGCGGAACGGTGTCCGTCATCACCATGGGCCCGCCGCAGGCCGAAGCCGTCTTGCGCGACAGCATCGCGCGCGGCGCGGACAAAGTGTACCAGCTGGGCGATATGGCGTTTGCCGGGTCCGACACGTGGTCGACGAGCTACGCGCTCTCCAAAGGCATTGAAAAAATCAATTCTTTGGAACCGGTGGACCTCGTTATCTGCGGCAAACAAACCAACGACAGCGACACCGGCCACATCGGCCCGCAGGTTTCCGCCTGGATGAAATGGCCGAACGCCGCGTTTGTTAAAAAAGTGGTTTCGGTGAATGAAAAATCCATCACCGTGGAACGCCTGACCGAAGACGGCAGCGAAACCCTGGAAATCCCTTTCCCGTGCGTGCTCTCCGTGGTGAAAGACATCAACAGCCCGCGCGTGCGGAGCGTAAAAGGCCGCATGGCCGCCAAACGCGCCGAAGTAACCAAATGGACCGCCGACGACGTGGCGGCGGATAAAACCAAACTGGGGATGAAAAACTGCCCGACGCGCGTAGTCAAATCGTTCGTGCCCAAGCGCGAAGTTTGCTCCGCGTGCGTGGAAGGCGCCACCGCCAAGGAAAAAGCCGCCAAACTGGTGGACATCCTCAAAGAAAACAAATATATTTAAGGATTATTAACTTATGAAAGATTTTAAAAACGTTTGGATTTTTGCCCAAGCCCAGCGCGGCAAATTAAGCCCCACGGCCTATGAACTGTTAACCGCCGGGCGCAAACTGGCCGACGATTTAGGCGAAAAACTCTGCGCCGTGCTGTTAGGGCATGACGTGGAAAAATTCGCCAAAGATTTGTTTGAGCACGGTGCGGATACGGTATACGTGTGCGATAATCCGGATTTGGAAAACTATGTCGACGACGTATACGCCAAAGTGCTGGCCGACATGGTGGCCGAATACAAACCCAATAAATTTTTATTGCCCGCCACCAACCTGGGCCGCTCGCTTTCCGCCAAAGCGGCCGTGTTTATCGGTACGGGTTTAACCGCCGATGCGACCGAAGTGGTAATTAATAAAGAAGACGGCCAGTTACACGCCACCCGCCCGACGTTTGGCGGCAATTTGATGGCCACCATCACCTGCGCGCATACGCGCCCGGAAATGTGCTCCCTGCGCCCGATGTCCTACGAAAAAGCCGCGCGCACGGAAGGCCGCACGGGCGAAGTGATTAAGTTCGCGTTTGACCCGGCCAAACATACCTCTTTGGCGAAGTTTTTGCAGTTTATCAAAAGCGAAGGAGACGGGCTTGATTTGTCCGAAGCCGAAGTTATCGTGGCCGGCGGCCGCGGGGTGGGCAAGGCGGAAGGGTTTGCCTTGCTTAAGAAACTGGCGGACCGCTTGGGCGGCGCGGTGGCTGCGTCGCGCGCTCCCGTGGATAACGGATGGATTGATTACCGCTACCAAATCGGCTTGACGGGCCGCACGGTAAAACCGAAACTGTACATCGCGTGCGGGATTTCCGGCCAGATTCAGCATATGGCCGGGATGAGCGGCTCGGACGTGGTGGTAGCCGTGAATAAGGACCCGGAAGCCCCGATTATGAAAGTGGCCAACTATGCGGTGGAGGGGGATTTGTATGATGTAATCCCCGCCATGCTGGAGGCGCTTAAATAAGAAAGGCTGTACTTAACTTCTACAATTCGCAGAACGGGCAGAAAGTATTTTTCTGCCCGTTCTTGCTTATTAGGATAAACAATTTTCCAAAACCTAAGCCGTGCCAACCCCTTATAATGCCC
>CAJTJT010000023.1 GCA_910576915.1 uncultured Elusimicrobiales bacterium | reverse complement strand
GGAGGGACTGGCCGGGAAATCTCTTCTGGGGCTTATTTCAGGGTAAGCAGTGCGGGGTGTAGTCGGCCAGCCTCCTCCTCTTACCCAAGGTATCAAAAAAAAAAAACAAATCAAGACCCAGAGCATGGGCTCCCCAGTTGCCCGTCCGGCGAGGACCCGCGCTCTTCTGATTAGTTTGGGCCACACTGTTTTGAACAAGACGCAAACTTACGATATAGGAAGGCTAGGGAACGTCGCCCACAACCAACATTAAAAAAGCTACAATACCAATATATGGCAAAAGACATCGTTCAAGTAGAAATCAAACGCATTCCCATTGATATTGAGGCCAAAGGCCTGGGTATGGTGGAAATTGCCGATTTGGCGGCCTCCGTGGAAAAATACATGGCGGAACTGCAGGAAGAGGGCGAAATTGACACCTTAAAACAAGCCCTCATGGCCGCGCTGCACTTTGCGGCCAAAGCCTACCTGCAAACTCAAAACGAAGGCGGCAAACGCCAAGAAGAAGAATCCCGCGTGAACGACTTAATCGTAAAATTGCAAACTGCGCTTGATACGCCCCAAAAATAATTTTATGCAAGAAGAAACCAATATCCCGCTGGCCGCGCGCCAAGCGCCCAAAAAGCTTGAAGACTTCGCCGGACAACACCATCTGCTCGGCGAAGGCAAAATGCTGCGCCGTCTGCTGGAAGCGGATATGGTTAAATCCGCCGTGTTCTTCGGCCCCCCCGGGTGCGGCAAAACCGCCACGGCGCGGTATATTGCTTCGCGCACGCAGGCGTACACCGTGGAACTTAACGCCGCGGCCGCCGGCGTGGCGGACATCAAAAAAGTGTTGGCCGAAGCCAAAGACCGCGCCCGCACGCCGACGTTCGACCAAAAACGCACGCTTGTTATTTTGGACGAAATCCACCACTTTAACAAAACCCAGCAGGACGTGCTTTTGCCGTCCGTGGAACGGGGCGACATTATTTTAATCGGCATTACCACCGAAAACCCGTATTTTTACATCAACACTGCGCTGTTATCCCGCTTTTCTGTATTTGAATTTAAACCGCTTGGCGACAAAGATTTACTCAAAATTTTAACGCGCGCCGCCGAAAAAGAAAACGCCGTTATCGACGAAGATGCCGCGGACTATTTTATCACCCAGGCTAACGGCGACAGCCGTAAAATGCTCAACGCCGCCGAACTGGCGTTCGTTACCACCAAGCCGTCCGACGACGGCAAAAAGCACATCGACCTGGAAACCTCCAAAGAGTGCATCCAGCGCCGCCACTTAAATTACGATAAAAAAGGCGACGAACATTACGATATTATTTCCGCTTTTATTAAATCGATGCGCGGCTCGGACCCGGACGCGGCCGTCTACTGGCTCGCGCGTATGCTGGAAAGCGGCGAAGACCCGCGTTTTATCGCGCGGCGCATTTTAATCTGCGCGAGCGAGGACGTCGGCCTTGCCGAACCCGCCGCGCTAATGATTGCCCAAGCCGCGTTTCAGGCGGCCGAAGAACTGGGGATGCCGGAAGTGCGTATTCCCCTGGCCCACGCGGCCATTTACGTGGCCTGCTGCCCCAAGAGCAACTCCGCCTATCTGGCCGTGGACGCCGCCCTGCAGGAAGTGCGCGAAGGGCGCTACCGCCCGGTACCGGACCATTTGCGCTCCGGCGGCAAAAACCGCGGCTACAAATACGCGCACGACTATCCGAACCACTACGTCAAACAGCTTTATATGCCGTCGCCCGTCAAATTCTTTAACCCCGGGACGCTCGGCAAAGAAGCCGCCCTTATCGACCGACTCAAAAAAACCAAGGGGGAATAAATGGAACCCGAAGCCCCGTTTAGAGGACAAGTTTTCTCCGTTACCGCCATTACAATGGCCATCAAACAGATGATGGAAGGCGTATTCCGCGGCGTGTTTGTGGAAGGCGAAGTAAGCAACTTGCGCACCGCCGCCAGCGGACACGTGTATTTCGATTTAAAAGACCGCGAGGCGTTACTCTCCGGCGTCATGTTTAAATGGGACGCGCGCAAATACGCCCTGCATTTGCAGGAAGGCATGCAAGTGCGCGTCGGCGGCGATTTATCCTGCTACGCCAAGCAGGGGCGGTATCAGATCGTAGCCAAAACGGCCGAAGCGTTGACTAAAGGCAACCTGTTTTTGGAGTTTGAAAAACTCAAAAAGAAACTGGAAGCCGAAGGCCTTTTCGACCCCGCGCATAAAAAAGAAATTCCCGCCTATCCGCAGCGGATTGCCGTCATTACGTCGCCCACGGGGGCGGCCGTGCGTGATATTTTGTCCGTCTTAAAACGCCGCAGTCCGCATTTGGAAGTACTCATTATTCCCACGCTTGTGCAGGGGGACGAAGCCGCGCCGCAAATTGCGCAGGCGTTAGCGGACGCCAACGCGTTTACCCCCAAGCCGGATGTGATTCTCCTGGGTCGCGGCGGCGGAAGCATGGAAGATTTATGGGCGTTTAACGAAGAAATCGTCGCGCGCGCCATTTTTAAAAGCAAAATTCCCGTCATTTCCTGCGTCGGGCACGAGGTGGATTTTACCATTGCCGACTTTGTGGCCGACTTGCGCGCCCCCACTCCGTCCGCGGCGGCGGAACTGGTCGTGCAGAATTCACAAAATACGCAGGAATACGTGGCGCAGCTTCAAAAACGGCTGCTGCAATCCGTCAGCCTGTTTTACGAACGCGCCAAACGGCGGTACGATTTGGTCGTAAACAGCCCTGCGCTCAAACGGCCGGAAACGCTGTTTGCCGCAAAAGAACAGGAACTGGATGATTTAACGCTGCGGCTGGAAGACGCCGTGCGCGAGAAAATAAAAACGTTCAAAACGCGCCTGGAACTTTCGGCACAAAAACTGGCCGCGCTCGGCCCGCAGGCCGTGTTAAAACGCGGATACAGCATTACGCGCAAGGCGGACGGCACCGTCATCAGCCGCGTGGGCGACACCGCCCCCGGCGAAACCGTCTACGTCCAAGTGCAGGACGGCATGATTTACACCCAAGTAAAATGAGGTTTTAACAACTATGGCACCCAAACTTAATTTCGAAAAACAACTGGCGCGGCTGGAAGAAATCGTCGCCAAGCTGGAAGAAGAACAGACGGACCTGGACGCGTCCGTCAAACTGTTTGAAGAAGGCGTTTTGCTCTCCAAAGAGCTTTCTCAGAAATTAGAAACAGTTAAATTTAAAGTGGAAGAATTAAAAAAGAAAGGCGCCGAAATGCTGACGGAACCCTTTGACACCGAACTGGCGGAGAACACGGATGGCGAATAAAAAACTGCGCCTTGATATGGCGCTGGTAGAACAGGGGTTTTTCCCCAGCCGGACGAGAGCGCAGGCCAGCATTATGGCGGGCGAAATTTTGGTCAACGGCGAAGTAGACACCCGCGCCGACCGCACCGTACTGCCGGAAGATAAAATTTCCATCAAAGAAAAATCGTGCCCGTACGTGTCGCGCGGAGGTCTTAAACTGGCGGGCGCGATGAAAGCGTGGAACATTTCCGTACAGGGCAAAACGTGCGTGGACATCGGCGTGGCGACGGGCGGATTTTCAGACTGTATGATTCAGGCCGGCGCCAAAGACGTCTACGGCGTGGACGTAGGCAAAGGGCAGCTCGCCGATGAAATGCGCCGCTACAAAAACTTTCACTTTAAGCCCGAAACCAACGCCCGTTATATGACGGCGGACTTGTTTGAAACCGCGCCGGAATTTGCGGCGGTGGACGTGTCGTTTATTTCGCTTACGATGATTATGGAACCGCTTTTTAAAGTGATGGCTCCGCAGGCTGAAATCGTATTTTTGATTAAGCCGCAGTTTGAGTTAACGCCCAAACAGGTGCCGCACGGAATCGTCAAGACGGAAGAAAACAGACGGTTGGCGATTGAGCGCGTGCAAAAATTTTTCGAAGAGAATTTAAAAGAAAAATACGGCGGCGAATCGGGCGAGATAATGGAAAGCCCGATAAAAGGCACGCACGGAAACACCGAGTATTTGTGGCACGTAAAATTAAACAAACCCGCTTAACGGCGGGTTTAGTTTTACATCTCAAAAGCATACCAACCGCCCCACGGCCGCCAATTTGCAGACGGGGCAGATTTTCCGCTTACCGCTTGACATATTTTATACATAATTTTTTTCCCGTGGTTCGGATACGATAAGCAAGCACGGCGTCCCTGATTTGCCCCTGCATGGTCATACATGACATAATAACATCCGTGCGGCTGAACCCAATCTCCACCGCCGGTATAACAGGCGGCAACAAACTCAGCATACACCCCAATCGAAAACTTGCCTACTTTTCCGCCTGTCGCCGAACCACCCGGCAAAGTGATATCCAATTCATCCAAATTTAAACTATACACGCCGTTAGCCAAATAATAAGTTTCTTGCGCTTGTTTAACAGCTTCCACCAAAGGCACAATAGCCATAAAACGACTTTTTTCCACGGCTATCCGATATTGCGGCAACGCAACCGCGGATAAAATACCGATAATTAATACAACAACTAATAATTCGATAAGTGTAAAGCCTTTCTGTGTCATTCCCGGGCACCGCATGATGAACCGGGAATCCAGATTTAAATAAGGTTTACAACTTCTATTACACAGACTAGATCCCGGGGCTGGCGGCGCGCAGCGTGCCGGAATGACGGCTTTTTTATACATGGGATATATCCCCCCTTTACATGAATTACCCCCATGTTATCAAAAAAAAAAAACGGGTCAAGACCCGTTCTTTGATACAAAAGGAAGGCACACGAATTTAAGGCAAACGGTATACGGTAACCGCAGTTCCTTTCATTCCGCCATCTGAACCACTCCCGGCAGAAACGCCGCCCATGCTTTTACAAACTTTGTTGGCCACCTCGTCGGACGCACTGGCAATACACCACGCCATTCCCGCATGCGGCCCGTTATCCAACCCCAGCTGATAGCCTACGCGGCTTTGCCCTTCTTTGCCGGAATAGCCGCCCACGTTATACAAACCCGGCGTGTTGGTCAGCATATTAAACCACGAGTCCGGGCAAGTTACATGCCCGACGTTTCCTTCCGTACATCCCGGCAAATCTTCAGTCGCCAGTCCGGCGGCGGAATCATCGTACCGGCCGTTCTCCAAATAATACAATTCGGCGGAATCTTTCAACGCTTTAACCATTGGCATGAGTCTGGCAAGCCTTGCTTTTTCCACCGCCACCTGGTATTGAGGCAACGCAACCGCGGATAAAATACCGATAATTAATACAACAACTAATAATTCAATAAGCGTAAAGCCTTTCATTTCATTTTCCCCATTAAAAAGTCATTCTGAGTCTGACGGCCCGCAGGGGCTCAGAATTTACCGTTTTTAACGAAATAAACCATAAACGGCAGAGCCCGTACAAGCCGCCGTCCGCAGGACCGGGATGACCCTAGTTTATCAAAAAAAAAAAACAATACAACCCCTTCCGCAATCTCCCAAATAATAATAAAAAGAGCGGATAAGAAAACTCTTATCCGCTCCGTTTTGAAATGTAACGTTTTTATTTCTTTTTATCCGTACGGTCCTTAAAAATATGCGCGTCCACCAGCCGCTTAAACACGCGGCCGCGTTCCTCGTAATCTTTAAACTGGTCGAACGACGAACACGCCGGGGATAACAAAACCGTTTCCCCGCGCGACGCACCGTTCATCGCCGTTTCCACGGCTTTTTCCAGCGTGCCGCAGCGCGTAACCGGGTAGCCTTTCAGCTCCCGCTCGATTTTATCCATCGCTTCGCCAATCGTCAGCACGCGTTTGCAGTAATCCTTTAAATAAGGGATTAACACTTCGTAAGACGCGCCTTTGTCACGCCCGCCCAAAATCAGCCACACGTTGCTGCCTTTATCGAAACTTTTAAGGGCGGTGATGGTGGAATCCAAATTGGTGGCTTTGGAATCGTTAACGTACACAATTCCGCGGTGGTAGGCAAACGGTTCAATGCGGTGCTCCATGGGCTGGAAACGGTTGAATACGTCCTGCACCGTGTCGGCCGGAACACCGGCCGTCAGCGCCATTAACGAAGCGGCCATGGCGTTTTCCACATTGTGAATCCCTTTTAACTGCGGCGGGCGGATTTGCTGGCCTTTGCTGAAAATCAGTTCATCCCCATCAAAGAAAACATCCGTTTTAAGAAGATGCTTCGGGTGGGTGGAGAACGCCAACACTTCCCCTTTGGCCTTTTCCACCAGTTCCGCACAAACCGCGTCCGCGCCGTTCACAACGAGCACGTCCCGCTCGCGCTGGTTTTTAAGCACTTTGCCTTTGGCCTTGATGTAATTTTTCATGCCTTGGTGATGGTCCAAATGGTCGGGCGTTACGTTCAAAATACAGGCGTAATTCGGGCGGAAATAGGTGCTGTCCTCCAGTTGGTAGCTGGAGACTTCAATCACCAAATCGTCGCCCGGTTTAACGGCCGAAGCAATCTTGGAAACGGGGTTGCCGATGTTGCCGCAAACATACACACTGCGGCCGTTGCCGCGGTTGAGCGCGTCCTCTTTTAACACTTCGCCGAGCAGCGTGGTGGTGGTGGTTTTGCCGTTGGTGCCCGTTACCGCAAAAATACGGATGCCTTTGGGCATAAACGAAAGAGCGGTTTCCAATTCGCTGAATACGGGGATTTTGCGTTTCTTGCCGGCGGCCAGCACGGGGCTGAACGGCAAAACGCCCGGGCTTTTTACCCAAAACCCGCACTCAAAAACTTTATCCGTATGTCCGCCGAGTTCCACTTCTATCCCTTTGGATAAATGGACCGAATCCGCATTCGGGAAAACAGCCTGCTCGCTGATTAAAACATCAAACCCGTGCGCGTACAGCAGTTCCGCAATGGCGCGGCCGCTGCGGCCGAAGCCTAACACACAGGCTTTTTGGCCTGCAAATTTTTCTTTCTTAAACATGCTTTTCTCCCTTTAAAAACGCGCGGACGGTTTCCTGGTCTGAAAAATGACGCTTTTCCGTACCTACGATTTGATAATCTTCGTGTCCTTTTCCGGCCACAATCACGATATCGTTTTCTTTGGCGGCGGCCAGCGCGCGGCCGATGGCTTCGGCGCGGTCCGGCACGATTTCATAATTGGAAAACTCTTTCATACCGGCCAAAATATCGGTAAAAATTTGGTTCGGATCCTCGCAGCGCGGGTTGTCGTTCGTCAAAAACACGCGGTCCGCGTTCGTACACGCGGTGCGGCCCATCAGCGGGCGTTTGGTGCGGTCCCGCTGGCCGCCGCAGCCGAACACCAACAGGACGCGGCCTTTTTTAAACGGCTCCACCGTTTTAAACGCACGCTGCAGAGATTCGTCCGTATACGCAAAATCCACAAACGTAAAAAAGTTCTGTCCTTCGTCCACGCGCTCCATGCGTCCCGGAACGCCGGGAAGCGCGGCCAGCCCGCGGATAATGTCTTCCTGCGCTACGCCGTTTGCGGCGCACGCGGCCCAGGCCGCCAACGCGTTATACACGTTATGCCGCCCGAGTAAATTGATTTTGGCTTTTACGCCGCCGACCGTAAATTCGGTATGCGTCAAAAATTCGCGGATGTTTTCCGCCTTTAAATCCGCCTCGTTTTCCAGCCCGAACGTGACGGTCTTTACGCGGCCTTTTAACAATTCCAGCAAACGCCGTCCGTACGGGTCGTCCGCATTGATAACGGCAGTGCGGTTTTGTTTCGGGTTGGATAAATTGGCCAAATTTTCAAACAGTTTTTGTTTGGCCAAAAAATAATTTTCGAACGTATGGTGAAAATCCAAATGGTCGCGCTGGAGGTTGGTAAATACGGCGGTATCGTACCAAATATGGCGCACGCGCTGGAGTTCCAGCGAGTGGGACGAAACTTCCATCACCACAGACGAACATTTTTCCCGTTTCATCTGCGCCAGCAGTTCAAACAGCGGCAGGGCCGCGGGCGTAGTGTTGGGCGCGGAGCAAATTTTGCGCCCCGCGATGCGGTAACTGACCGTACCCAGCGCACCGACTTTCTCCCCCGCGCCGGACAAAACGGATTCAATCAAATACGCGATAGACGTTTTGCCTTTGGTACCCGTCACGCCGATCATTTTCATCGCGTCGGACGGGCGGCCGTAAAATTCGTAAGCGGCGTCGGCCATGTCGCGGTCAATATCGTCCGATTGGTAATACAAAACGGAACACGGTTCTTTGGGCGCAAACGAGGAAACAACCATCGCCGCGCCGCGTGTGACCGCGTCCGCCACGAATTGGTTTCCGTCCACATTCGCCCCTTTTAAAGCAAAAAAAACGAATCCCGGGCGTACGTCCTGCGAGCGGAACGTAAGCCCCGTAATGCTGAGCCCGGCCTGGCGGGCTTTTTCCAATACAATACTGTCTGACATATAGTTATGGTATCAAATTGGTAGAATGTAGGAAATGAAAAAAACGGCCCTTTTTTTGGAACGCGTTTACGCGCTGTACACCCGCCCGGAACTCATCAGCCCGGACCCGCTGGAATTTTTGTCCCGCTATACGTCCCCGGCGGACCGGGAACTGGCCGCGCTGATTGCCGCGTGCTTTGCGTACGGCAACGTAAAACAGATTTTAAAAAACGTAAACGGAATTTTGGGGCAAATGACGGACGGACCTTATGCGTTTATCACGCAAACGCCGCCCGCGCGGCTTAGGCGGACTTTTAAAGGATTCCGATACCGTTTTACCGGGGAAGAAGAATTTTGCGCGTTTTTGTGCGCGGTGCGGCGGGTGCTGCAAAAATACGGCTCGCTTGAAAACTGCTTTTTACAAAATTACCGGGAAGAAGACGGCACCGTCCTGCCCGCCCTGCGCCATTTTGCGCGCGAACTGCGCGCCGGGGCGGATTTGCACTCCCTCATCCCGGACCCGGACAAAAACAGCGCGCTCAAGCGGCTCAACTTATTTTTGCGCTGGATGGTACGCAAAGATGCAGTGGACCCCGGCGGCTGGGAACGCGTTTCGCCCGCGCATTTAATCGTTCCGCTGGACGTACACATGCACCGCATCGCGCGCAAATTAAAACTGACCAAACGCAACGCGGCGGACATGACGACCGCGCTGGAAATCTCCCGCGCGTTTAAAAAATGCTGTCCCGACGACCCTATCAAATACGATTTTTGTTTGACGCGGTTTGGCATCCGCGACGATATGGACTACCAAAATCTCGACGAGTTAAAATAGTTATTCCACTTCCAGCCCGTATTTTTCCAACAATCCCGGCAAACCGTAGACGGAAAACCTGGCTTTGCGCAGGCGGTTGGCATCCGGGTCCAGCGTGAAATTATAGGCGGTGGAAAAATCCGTTTTTTCCAGATTGGTATGCAAAAAAGCGGCGCGGGCCAAATCGCACCGGGTAAAAGAGGAGCCCGTTAAATCCGCGCGCGCAAACTGCACTTCGCGCAGGGAACAGTCTTCAAACACCGTTTTGCGAAGCGGCAGGCCGTCAAACGAAGCGCACCGCAAATCACACTTTACAAACCGCATGGAAAGTACCGTGCGGCAGCATTCAAAAAAATTAACACCCTGGATTTTACATTCCTCAAACCGCACATTTTTAAAAGCCGTGCCCGCCACGCGCGCCAAAGACAAATTGCACGTTTCAAACACGCAGTCTTCAAACGTAAAAGAAGATAAATCCGCCTCCTGGAACACGCACCCGGCAAACGTACACCCGCAGAAAACGGCGTCCTTTTCCGCCGCCGGAAAAGTGCGCAGGGAAGTAAAAGTCTGTCCGTCAAAATAATCGGGGAGCATCATTTGATTTTTTCCAGCAGCGCCGCCATATCCTGCGATACAAGCGCCAAATGCGCGCGGATTTGCGGCTGTTTTATTTCCAGCATCGGCAGGAGCGTGCCGCGCACCCAGTTGCGGGTGAAAGCGTCGTCCGTGTTGGTTTTATCCGTTACGAAAGAAAGGCCGTTTTGGCACAGGTATTCTTCCGTTTCCGCGCGCGTAACGCACAAAAGCGGACGGATGATTTCCACATTCTTATCAAGCGCGCGCCGCACGGGGATTCCCGCCAACCCTTTGGCTTTGGTGCCGCGCAGCAGGTTTAAAAGGACGGTTTCGGCCTGGTCGTCCAGATGGTGGCCGAGCGCCAGCTTGGTGGCGCCCCACGCGCGGGCAGCTTTTAAAAAGGCTTCGTACCGGGCCTTGCGGGCGGCGTGTTCGGGGCTTAAATCAAGTTCTTTGGCCAATTTTTTAACGTTTACTTTTTCACCAAAAAAGGGGATATCCAGTTCTTTACACAACGTCTTGCAGAAGCGCTGGTCCGCCAGCGCGTCTTTGCCGCGCAGGCCGTGATTGACGTGTACGGCCGCCAAGGCAAAATGTTTTTCCCGCGCCAAATAACGTAAAAAATGCAGCAGACACACCGAGTCCGCCCCGCCGCTGAGGCCCACCAACACGGCATCGCCCCGGGCAATCAGCCGCCCGGCAAAAGCGCGCATACGGGGAAGAACGGAAGCGTTAAACCTTTTTTTTGTCATATAAAAAAGTATAATAAATAAATAGGAGTATTGGGACAAGGTATGAAAAAGAGAATTTTAATCGTAGAAGACGAAGTCAGCATCATTGAACTTTTACAACTCGTATTGACGCGCGAAGGATACGAAGTGCACTCCTGCCAAACGGGACGCGACGCTATCGCCGCGATGAAAACCGTCCATCCGCATTTGGTGATTTTGGACGTTATGCTGCCCGGCTTGGACGGAGCCAGCATTGTGCGCATTATGGGCGAAGACGATACCCTCTCTTCCACGCCCGTTATTATCACGTCCGCACTGGTAGAATCCGAAAAAATGTTTATGCCGTACCCGCAGGTAAAAGGATTCTGCTCCAAGCCTTTCGTGCTGACGGATTTTGTAGCCAAAGTAAAACAATCTTTAGGCGACTGATTTCCACCAAGAACAACAAAAAGCCCGCTCTTACGAGCGGGCTTTTTATTTAGAAAACCTAACGCGCCGATTGGAGCCAGTGCGCGTAATGCTTCCAAAAATTTTCTAACAGTTCATCCAAAAACAGCTCTTTGCTGGTTTCGGAACCGATCAGCTGTTTTAAACTTACGCAAATGTCTTTTTGCGAAGCGGGGATGCGGTCGTTTACATGTACGCCCACCCCAACCAACATCCAGTCTGCGTCCGCTTCCGTCCATACGCCGCAGATTTTTTTCCACGCGCGGTTTTTGGCGTCCCACGCCAGCACGTCGCCGCACGGTTTAACTTTGGTTTTTACTTCAAAAACGGAGCTGACGGTCTGCGCCACGGCTTCGGCCGCTTTAACGCCCAGCGAAGCTGCCTGGCACGCGCATTTGTTGGGGCGGAGAATCAGCGTAAAATAAACGCCGCCTTCCGCCGCGGGGAACGGACGGGCGTCCCGCCCGCAGGCCTGCGACTGGCAGCACGCCAGCACCAGGGTGCCGTGTTCTTCGCCGCTTTGGGCAAGCTCTCTGGCCAGCGTTTGCGTGCTGAGCACACATTCCAGGCCGATAACTTTGGTAACGGATTGCAAAGGTAAAGTTTCTTCCATAGTTATATTTTACCAATTTAACGCTCTTCGCGCGGACGCGGCTACTTTTTCTTGCCGCTTTTTACGCTCATTTGGCGGATTTCAAACAACCGGTCGCGCAGTTCGGCAGCCAGTTCAAAGTTAAGCGCGTCCGCCGCCTGGCGCATTTGTTCTTCGATGTCTTTCTCCACCGATTTAATGTTTTTAAGCGTCGGCTCCGGCAGGGTTTCGCTTAAAATGCCAAACGCGCTTGTTTTGGTTTGCTGTTCAAATTCTTTTAATTCCACTTCCGTTTTTTGGATGGTCTTGGGCGTAATGCCGTGTTCTTTATTATACGCTTCCTGCAGTTTGCGGCGGCGGTCCATTTCGTTCATGGCGTATTTAATGGAATCGGTTTTTCGGTCCGCATACAGGATCACTTCGCCGCCCGCGTTGCGCGCCGCGCGGCCCGAAATCTGAATCAGCGTCGTGGTGTTGCGCAGGAACCCTTCGTTATCCGCGCCTAAAATGGCCACCAGCCCCACCTGCGGGATATCAATCCCTTCGCGCAGGAGGTTAATGCCGACGAGAACGTCAAACTTGCCCTGGCGGAATTCTTTTAAAATTTCCACGCGGTCCAGCGACTCAATATCCGAATGCAAATACCGCGTTTTGATATTTTTTTCCGTAAAATACGCGCTCAAATCTTCCGCCGTTTTTTTGGTAAGCGCCAAAACCAGCGTGCGTTCGCCTTTTTCTTTATGTTCGTTGATTTTGTCCACCAGGTGGTCGATTTGTCCGGCAGTGGGGTGCAAAATTACTTTTGGGTCCACGAGCCCCGTGGGACGGATGACCTGTTCCACAATTTCGTTTCCGCTGACGGTTAATTCGTACGGGCCGGGTGTGGCCGACACAAACACCGTAGACGGAAGCAGACTTTCAAACTCGTCAAATTTAAGCGGACGGTTATCAAGCGCGGACGGCAGGCGGAAACCGAAATCCACCAGCATCTGTTTTCGCGCACGGTCCCCGTTGAACATACCGCGTACCTGCGGCAGCGCGACGTGGGATTCGTCCACCATCATCAAAAAATCGTCATACCGTTTGAAATAATCCAGCAGACACGACGGACGTTCGCCCGGTTTGCGGCCGTCCATATAGCGCGAATAGTTTTCAATGCCGGAGCAAAAACCCGCCGTGAGCAGCATTTCGATATCGTATTCCGTGCGCTGTTTTAAGCGGTAGGCTTCCATTTCTTTGCCCATTTTGATAAGTTCGGCATGGCGGATATCCAGGTCCCGCCGGATTTGTTCAATGGCGTTATATGTATCTTCATCCGTCGCCACGAAATGTTTGGCCGGGTAAATCCACGCTTCTTCCAGTTCCGCAAGCACATTGCCCGTAACGGGGTGGATTTCGTAAATATGCGCGATGGTTTTGCCCGCAATTTCAATGCGAAGCGCGTTTTGGCTGTAGGGCGTCATGATATCCACATTCGGCCCGCGCAGACGGAACCGGCCGGACGTAAATTCCATTTCGTCCCGGTGATACTGGATTTTGATGAGCCGCCCCGAAAGCTGCGCGCGCGTCATTTCCGCCCCTTTTTTAACGTAAATACGCATTTCGCGGAAAGAATCCGGCGAACCGATGTTATAAATGCATGACACGGACGCCACGACGATAACGTCTTTGCGCGCTGTCAGCGATGTAGTAGCTTTCAGGCGCAGTTTGTCGATATGTTCGTTGACGGCGGAGTCTTTTTCGATATACGTATCCGTCTGCGGGATATACGCTTCGGGCTGGTAATAATCGTAATAGGAAATAAAATACTCGACGGCGTTTTCGGGAAAGAACTGCTTAAACTCGGCGTATAACTGCGCGGCCAGCACTTTGTTGGGCGACAAAATAAGCGTCGGCTTATTCAGCCGCTCGATGACGTTGGCCATCGTAAACGTTTTTCCGGAACCCGTTACGCCCAAAAGCGTTTGGCGTTTTTTACCCGCCAGCACGCCTTGCGTTAAGGCTTCAATGGCTTTGGGCTGGTCCCCCGCCGGCTTAAAATTAGATACGAGTTTAAAGCGTTCCATATTTTTATTTTACCTATCTTGCAGACATAAATAAATATCCCCCGGCATAGCCGGGGGTTTTTCACATTGGGGCCCTGCCCCTCCTTACTAGCCAGGCGTGGAACG
>CAJTJT010000022.1 GCA_910576915.1 uncultured Elusimicrobiales bacterium | reverse complement strand
AGAGTCCTGCCAAACAGCATGGCTGTTTGAAACGCGCGAAGCGTAAAAGCCACGGGCGGAAGCCCGTGGTAGTTTACCTTAAAAAGCAAATCCCAGTGAAAAATCCCCTTCGTACATTTCGGGATATTCGGCCGCAGGTTCCGGGCCCATCTGGGCGGTGCTTTCGGGGCGGAGGCGTATGTTTTTGGGAGACAGCTTCTCCCAGAAGGACGGCGCTCCGTAATACTCAATCGGCGAACCTTTCAGTTTGCCGCCGGCTTCCCATTCTTGAAATTTCGTCAAAATATCGGCTTTGGCGGCTTCGGACGCGCGCAGCGGAATGCTGAGGTTATACGTAAAATTCAGCGCGGGGATGTATGCTTCCAGGTGCATGTGCATATTTGCCATCGGAACTAGGTTGCCTCTGCCTTCAATTTCATGCTCGCCGAAGCGGTAGGAAAGGGTAAACTCTTCCTGCCCCAGCAGTTGGCGCAAGTGGTCTTTTAAGACGGGTGTTAAGTCCTGCATGCGTTCAAACATAAAGCGGAAGTTTGCTTCGGCGGTCGGTCCGTTAAGGAGGAGGACGGCGCGCGTATCGTCGCCTTTTAACAAATTTTCCAGGGCGCGGAGTTCTTCGTCCAGGGATTCTTGTCGTGTTTTGATGACGCCCGGTTTTGTAATCGTTTCATTTGTTCTGGTGTTGATATACGTAACGTCCTGCGTTTGGCGGTAGTTGGAACTTTTTAACGAAGTATTCGGGTGTTCCCGCAGGAAAGCGGGCAGTTCGGCAAAGCGCACTTCGCTGCCGTTTTCAAATATAAATACGCGGTCGGGGTCGATTTCCGCCTGCGGATTGGTGGGAACGGCGGACGTCTGCCCGGCAGAGGGGGAGAACGTTTCCACAAACTCCGCGCGCCCAATGCCGTTGGCCCGGTTAAAATCTTTTATGTTCTGGGCTAAAGAGGGGATTTCGGAGCTGTTAAATTCCGTGCCCAGAAAGATTCTTTTCCCTCTGAAATGGCTGATGAAGACATAGCCTTTGTTGAGGAGCTCCCCGATTTTTTGCGCCTGGGGCGCGGCGGTGACGGCGTAAAGTGAATTTAAAATGTCTTCCCCTAACCGGGGGCTGAATTCTTCGGCCTCGTTTTCGGCCGGATAGACCCTTTTGAGGGCTTGGTAGTCGGCGGGGCTCAGGCCTTTTATCAGGCGGTATACAATATCGGAACTGTTGGTTTTTACCATGGAAACAAAACTGCTGCGCAGGGAAGGATTATTGGAAATAAGCGTCAGTACGTCGCCCAGCGTTTTGCCTGTATAGTCAATGTTTTGGCTTTGGCAGAAAATCCCCAGCGGGCCCGGGCGGCCGGTGGAATCTTCAAAAAATTGATGGCGGAGCGCGGCGGTGGCCTGCGGTGCGGTCGGCGTTTGCGGTGCGGCGGTTTCCGTTGTGCCGCTTGCCTGCGCGGCGGCCTGTTCGCTGGGAAGGATATTCTCTTCCGCCGTTTTGCGCAGGGCGAGCCAGTTATACGTGTCTTCAGCGGTAAGATGCTGGTGGTAAAGGTTTAACGGATTCCATTTTTCCAGGCTGTCTTGAAGGGATTGGGGCATTGCTTCCGCATGCGCGGCGGGTTTTACGGGCGGAAATCTAAGCGGCAAGCCTTTTTCTTGCGCGTATTGGACGATTCCTTTCCAGTGCGCGGGCAGCTGGCCGCTTCCGGCGCGGAGTTCGGCCAGTTCCTGCAGGTGTTTATAATCTTCGGCGGCCAAAAGGGCGCGGGCGGAAATAACGTCCGTATAAACGTCAAATTCCCGGGGCTGTTTTGTGGCCGTTTTGAAAATAAGAAGGCCGTCCGTTTCCGTGCCGTAAAGCCCTAAATTGGAAACGGCCGCCATGGTGCGGCCCCAGGCGTTTGGCGTAGAAGAGGGGTATCTTAAAGACGTCAGCAGTACTTTGCGGTAATGGTCCAGCGCGGTGAAGCGGTCCGGTTCTGTGGCGGGGGCGTTGCGGGAAATATTTAAATACGGAAATACGTTTAAAAACAACTCTGCCTGTTGCTGCAGCGGCGCCGTTTTTAAATTTTGGATGATTTCAAAAGTTTGGGCCGGTTGTAACGAAAGTTGGTGCAAATCCACCAGCCGGTTGGGATTGGCGGTAGAAACCCGTTGGTTAACTCTGGCATCTATCGTCCCCCGGAGCGCCGCGGAAGATTGCAATCCGGCGGGCAGATACCTTGCCGGGAACATCAGGGGCTTAATCCATACCTGTCGGGATACCAGGGTAACCTGGCGCGTAAAGACGGAGGTCAGCGGCCGCACCAGCCGGTAGGGAACGAGGGGCTGCGCCGTGCAGACTACAGGCGCAAATGTAAGCAGAATGCCGGCTAAAAAGGATGCGAGTTTCTTCATAATATAAGCCTTGGGCGGCATGCCCCTCCTGACTGTTACTTTCACTTTAACACAAAAAAATGGAAATAACAAGGACTAAAAGACCCAGACGCATCTGGGCCCTGGCCGGGCATGGAAAATAGGGCGGCGCGTGATTCGTTCCGCGGCCGCAGGGCAATAAAAAAACCCGGCCGTTAAGCCGGGTTTTGGGGGGAGAATCTGATTATTTATTTTGGCGCATGGCCTGGCGTCCTACGATGTTGCGCAGGTTGGCGCGTGTGGTTTTGACGATTACTTTGCGCATGCACCATAACGCCCAGATGTTGGGCAAGGTCATCATCGTCATTGTCAGTACGACGAGCGCCCACATAAAACGCGTAGACATGTTGGCCTCGGCCGTGCGGGACAAAGAGTCGTTGATAATCCAGTCCCAGGAGAACGTAGTTCCAATCCAGCCGCCGACAAATACGAGTGCGATAAAGATAATGCGCGACGGCGTCACCAGCTTGTTCCCTCCTTTGCACAGGAACTGGAGGGCTTTTTCGGTATAATAACCCCAGCCGATGATGGTGGTGAAAGAAAAAATCACCAGGGAGAAAATCAAAATCGGCGTACCGATGTAAGGCACCGTTTTAAACGCGCTGTTACACAGGTTGGCGGCGTATACGTTGGGGTTCTGCCAGTCGCCCGCCAAAATGATTACCATGCCCGTCAGCGAGCAGATAAAAATTGCCCAAAATACGGACGTGGCCGACACAATAGCCATTTGCGTGGCCGAGCGGGTTTTTGCCGCGGCGGCGGCGATGGACGCGCTCCCGAGGCCGGCTTCCGTAGCCAATACCGCGCGGGTGATACCCGCCGTTACGCCCGGCACCATGGCCTGCACCAGCGCCATAATCCCCACGCCCACGGCGCCGCCTGCGGCGGCTTTACCCGTAAACGCGCCTTTTAAAACGACCGCTATGGCCGAAGGGATAGACGTAAAATTCATGCAAACCACAATCGCGGCGAGCAGCAAATAAAGTCCGCCCATAATCGGCACCAGCCATTCGGAGTACGCGGCAATGCGTTTTACGCCGCCGATAATCACCACGGCCGCCAGCGCCGCCACAATGGCGCCGATGTACCACGGGTTCAAGTTGTAGCCTTCGCGCAGCGCGTCGGCGATGGAGTTGGACTGCAGCGCGCTTCCGGCCGTGAGGCCCATTAAAAGAGTGCCCACCGCAAATACGACGGCCAGTTTTTTATATTTGAGTACCCGGGAAAGATAATACATCGGGCCGCCGACGTATTCGCCGTCTTCGAGTTTGACGCGGTATTTAAACGCCACCAGACATTCGCAGTATTTAATGGCGAAGTTAAAAAATCCCGCCACCACCATCCAAAACAGCGCGCCCGGGCCGCCTTCGGCCACGGCCGTCGTCACGCCGATAATGCTGCCGGTGCCCACCGTCGCGCCGATCATAACGGCCAGCGAACCGAAGCTGCTTACCATCCCTTCCGATTCCACTTTTTGGACGGAAAGTTTCATGGCCGGCCAGGTGTATTTTTGTAAAAAGCGCAAACGGTACGTAAAGTAGATTCCGAGAAAGAGTAACAAAAAAATCATTGGCGGGCCCCAAATAAGGGCGTTAAAGCCGTTCATCAAATCGTAAGCGGTTTGGACGGACGGTCCGGTGAAGAACGCCGTAACGGCGTTCCATAAATCAAGAATACTTTGCATGCGTGTTTGTTTCCTCCCAAAGGGTACAACTTTATTATTTTACAAAATATCCGGCCCTGCCGGGGCAAACGCGGCGAAAAGGCTTTCCAACCCCGCGTAATATGATATATAATGAAAGTACGCGCTCGGACCAGCGCACTTTATAACAGGAGCGGGTTTTATATGAAAAAAATTTTAATCGTTGTTTTCGCCGCCGCCATGGCCGCGGCTTG
Organism: uncultured Elusimicrobiales bacterium; assembly: GCA_910576915.1. GTDB lineage: Bacteria > Elusimicrobiota > Elusimicrobia > Elusimicrobiales > Elusimicrobiaceae > Avelusimicrobium. The sequence continues at coordinate 12,955 of CAJTJT010000022.1, read as the reverse complement.
TTCTTCGAACAAATCCAACGTCAAAACGGCTGACGGCCGCACGGCTGACGCCAAAAACGCCAAATACCAAATTATCGACCAGGAATTTGATAACCTCCTCGCCCCGGAAGCCGATTACGACACGCTGCCCGCATACGAATTGCAGGCCTGCGGGGATTCTTATCTTCCGCCCGCCGAAACTAAACTTAAAAATGCCGTAAAACCGGCCGCCAAAAAAGTGACCAAAAATTCCACCAAAAAAACCGAAGTTACCAATAATAAAGAAGTGGTGAATATCGTTAACGTGTACGAAATCGACGGCCCTGCCCCGGTTCCGCCCGGCACGGTTTCTTCCACCACAACCACCACTACTTCCTCGTATAACTAATCTTTGTGCGCCGTTATGTTAGAAAGGCTGGAAAAAGAAATTTTAATTACCGAAGAAGCCCATAGATTATATGGGCTTCTTAAATCTGTTTCCAAGACCAAAGCCGCCAAGTGGACGCTGGCCGACTGCCTGGCCGCCGCGCCTTACACGCTGGCGATTAACCGTTTTAAAAAAGAACAGAACGCCGTTATTTTGGCCCACTCCTATACTACGCCGGACTTGGTGTACGGCGTGGCGGACTACCGGGGGGACTCGTATGAACTGGCGTTAAAAGCGCGCGACTCGCAGGCGGACGTAATCGTGTTTGCGGGCGTGTGGTTTATGGCGGAAACGGCCAAGATTATTAATCCCGGTAAAAAAGTACTGATTCCCGCCGGACGCGCCGGCTGTACGCTGGCCGATTCCATGACGGGTGAGGACGTTAAAAAACTCCGCGCTTTGCACCCCGGCGTTCCCGCGCTTTGCTACATCAACAGCACCGCCGACGTAAAAGCCGAGTGCGATTCGTGCGTTACCTCGGGCAATGTGTTTGACATCGCCCAAAAACTGCCGGGCGACGAACTGATTTTCGTGCCCGATATGTTAATGGCGCAAAATTTGGAAGCCGAGTTAAAACGCCGCGGCACGCCCAAAAAAATCATTTCTTCCGGCGGTTCGTGCTGCGTGCACGACAAATACCGCCCGGAACAGGTGGAAAAACTCCGCGCCGAACATCCCGGTATTAAAGTGGCGGCGCACCCGGAATGCCCCATCGAAGTATGCGAAAAGTGCGACTATGTGGGCAGCACCAAAGGCATGGCCGCGTATGTGGCCGCGTCGGACGCGAAAACGTTTGGCATGCTGACGGAGTTCGGGCTCGTCAACCGCCTGGAAGCCGAACACCCGGACAAACAATTTATTTGGCCGTTCGGCGTGTGCAGCTACATGAAGAAAAACAGTTTGATTAATACCCTGGAGGCCTTGCTGGACCCGCGCCCGGACCAGATTGTGGAAGTGGACGCGCAGGTTGCGGCGGCCGCCAAAAAATCCATTGAAAAAATGTTTGAGTTAGCCAAATGATTCTCGATAAAATTATTGAACTTGCGTTGTTGGAAGATTTAAGTTTGGGGGATATCACCTCGGACACTATTTTTACGCCCGAAGACCGGGCCGAAGCCGCCGTCACCGCCAAAGAAGACCTGGTGCTTTGCGGCATGAACGTGGCCAAAGAAGTGTTTGCGGCGGTGGACCCGTCCGTCGAATTTTTGCCGCTTAAAAAAGACGGCGACGCAATAAAAAAGGGCGAAAAAGTGTTGGAATTAAAAGGCCCCGCTTTGTCTATTTTAAAGGCGGAACGCACCGCGCTTAATTTTATGCAGCGCATGAGCGGCATCGCCACCGCGTCGCGCGAGTATGCCGAAATCGGAAAAAAGTACGGCGTGATGATTGTGGATACCCGCAAAACCCAGCCCGGCCTGCGCCGTTTGGATAAATATGCCGTGCGCACGGGCGGCGCGCGCAACCACCGCATCAGCCTGGCCGACAGCGTGATGATTAAAGATAACCACATCGCGGCGGCCGGTTCCATTACCGCGGCGGTAAACAAAATTAAAGCCGCCATCGGCCATACTCCCAAAGTGGAAGTGGAAACCACTAATTTGCAAGAAGTAAAAGAAGCCTTAGCTGCCGGGGCCGACATTATTATGCTGGATAATATGACCCCTGAACAAATTTTAGACTGCAAAAAAGAAATCGCCGGCCGCGCCATTATTGAAGTATCCGGCGGCGTAAATAAATCCAACCTGGAAAGCTACTGCAAAACCGGGGTGGATGTTATTTCCATGGGCGCGCTGACGCATTCCGTGCCCGCTAAAGATTTAAGTTTAAAAATAGTAAAATATATTAAATAAAAGATAAGGATAAAAACATGGATTACAACAAGTTGTTTTCAAAAGTGGTAAGCCGTTCTAAGGCTTCCGCCATCAGAGAACTTTTAAAAGTTATTTCCCGCCCCGAGATTATTTCTTTTGCGGGGGGCCTTCCGGCGCCCGATTTGTTCCCGGCAAAAGAAGTGGCCGATATTATGCAGGACGTGTTGGGCAAACACGCCAAAGAAGCCTTGCAGTACGGTACCACCGAAGGGCAGGACAAGCTGAAAAAGGAACTGATTAAACTGGTGAAAGAGACGGAAAATATTACCGTTTCCCCGGAACAGCTGTTGGTTGTTTCCGCTTCCCAGCAGGCGCTGGATATGACGGCGCGCGTTTTTATTAATCCCGGTGACAGTATCATTACCGCCGCGCCCACCTATTTGGGGGCACTGCAGGCGTTCCAAGTGGCGGGGGCGGATATCCGCGGCGCGGAAAGCGACGGGTACGGCATTTTACCCGAAGATTTGGAAGCCAAACTGGAAGAGCTTAAAAAAGAAGGCAGACCGTGCAAATTTATCTACGTGGTGCCGGACTTCCAAAACCCGACGGGCACCACGATACCCGAACAGCGCCGCTTGGAAATTTTGGAAATCGCCAAAAGATACGGTACGTTTATTCTGGAAGATTCCCCGTACCGCCAGGTTCGTTTTGAAGGCAAAGCCCCGCGTACGTTTTTTGAACTTGACAAGGGGCAGGGCAACGTAATTACGATGTTTACGTTCTCCAAAGTATTTACGCCCGGGTTCCGTTTAGGTTATATTATCGGGCCGGAAGAAGTTATCCGCAAGTATGTAATTTTAAAACAGGCCATGGACTTGTGCTCTTCGCCCATTTTACAGCTGGCGACGGCGGAATACCTGCGCCGCGGATACCTGATGCAGCACGTGAAAGACATTATCGCCTGCTACCACGAAAAACGCGATTTAATGCTTAAAACGCTGGCCGAATACATGCCCAAGAACATTTCCTGGACGCGCCCCGAAGGCGGTCTTTTCCTGTGGCTGTCTTTGCCCAAACACATGAACGCGACGGAACTTTTGCCCAAAGCCATTGAAAATAAAGTGGCGTTTGTGGCGGGTGTGGATTTTTACCCGTCCGGGGACGTGTATAACGACATGCGTTTGAACTTCTCCTACTCCAGCAAAGAGCAGATTGTGGAAGGTTTAAAACGCCTGGCGCAGACGATTAAAGATAATCTGTAATTGTGCGTAGGTTTTACAACGATATCCGGCCGGGAGTCTTTCCGGCCGGATATTTTTTTAAAAAATGGTTGTAATTATAGCAATAGACTATTATACTGTAACTATAGCCAATAAGTGGTGTGGGAGTAAATATGAAATATCCTGTTTATTTAATAGGGATTTTTATTTGGTTTCTTTCTTCTTCTTTTGCTTTTGCTCAGCAACCAAATTGTAACATCTCCGGCATGATTTCTTCTCCGCAGGAGGAGCCGTATGCTTCCCAGTGGAAAGATCCCGTTTGTTTAAATTTGTTAAATTTGGCATTTTATCAGTTTGATAGCTCCCAAAAATCCCGCCTTTCCTCCGCTTTGGAACAGTTGCCGCAGGAATTATGGTCCTCGACTCTCTTCAATTATCTTAATGAATTAAGAAATGCCGTTGACGGCCACTGGAAAGACGCCGGATATCCGCTCCCCACCCAGGAGAAGTGCGAGTTAATTTATAAGGCCCGCACGGAAAAATCCTGCCCCCGCCCCGTTTTGGAGTTTACCGAATACGATTGGTTTAATTCGGCCTGTATACAAGTATTGACCGCGTTTGTAAAGGACGCGGAATCGTTGTCCAAGCGGGAACAAGATTTTATTGTCAAGGGGCTTAACCAACATAATGTTTTTTCCCAGTGCTGTATGTTGTTCCAACATTCGGTATGCCAAACTTCCTTGCGGAGCGAAGCAGACGCTGTACCAAAGGAATTGATCTCACGTTACCCTATTCGAGTTCAAATACAACATATTAATACAGATGGCGCGGTAGTGGCCCCCATTGTTAATCCACCGTCTGAGGGGGAGAATGTCCGTTCCTCTAAGGAAGAGACGTCCTCTTCTGTACTGTTGGACGAGGTAATCGTATATGGTTCCTCCCCAAAGAAGACCAAAAAGGCGGTGGAAGAGTATTTTCGGGAAAACCCGGTCGGGGCTGTTAACAAAAGGGGGAAAAAGAACGGGGCGCAAGACGGTGCCCGTCAAGGCGCGGCGGTTTCCGAGCAGGAATGTTTGGAGCTGGAAAATGCGGCGTCTTCTTCCGAGCCTTGCGAAGATATGGACGGATTATTTTCGTTTTCGGACAATAAAGGCTGGGCCCGGCCCGCGTGCCTGGAGGAGGTTTTCCGTTTGATGTCCGATACGCAGGACTTTGATTCCGTGGCTGATAAATACGGCGGCGAACTGGCGTTTTTTAATCGTTTGTTGTTTGTAGAAAATTCTTTTTCTAAATACGACTTTTGCCGTAAAAATTATCCGGGGATTATGACTTCGTATGCGGATTATTCCAAAAAGAGAGACGCCCTTTTGCAGGCGGTCCGCGCGCGCGGTAAAAAATTCCGCCGGCCGTGCCAAACGCTTGAAGCGGCCACCGCCGCAAATGTTTGCTCCTCCTCGGGCGAAGAGTTGCTCTTGTCGCCGTCCGGCTGGGGGTCGCCTTCCTGTATTTCCGCCGCGGCAGACTATTTCTCCTCGCTGGGGCAGGCTACTCCCGTAGAGCAGGACATGCGCCGGCGTTTTATTGTGGAGCACTGGCCGGTTCTTGTCAAAAACGTACAACACGCTTTTGATTCTTTTTCCGAATATAAATCCTGCCGTGCTTTGGGCCATATCAAGGCGAACGAAACATCTTTTACTGCGTTCCGAACGGCGGAAGAAAAGCTGGCTGCATCTTTAACAAACCTGGGCGTAAGGTTTACGGGAAGGTCTTTGGAAGGCGTGCCATTTGCCGGGGACGCGGCGGATGAAACCGTCGGTTTGGGGGATACGAATCCCGGAAACGGAGAAACGAATCCGGGGGAATCGGCCGGGGAAAACCCGGACGGAAAAACCGATGACGGAATGATAGAAGGCACTTCGCTTCCGTTTGGCAAACAGGTACAGCATTGGGATTCTTCTTCCTGGTGGATAGGGCTGGGCATATTGTGGCCGGAAGAATATTTAAATGGGACGGTAGATATTGTAACGGATGAGGATTAACCGGGTATGTATATGAAAAAAATACTCTCGTTTGTTTTATCCTGCATGTTGCTCTTTTCGGGCATGCCGCCCGCGTTTTCGCGGGAGGCGCGTTCCGCCGTGCCGTCCGCATCCTCCGCCGACAGGCCGGAGCCCGAACAACTGGTAATTTTTTTAAATGACATTTATGAACAGCTTCATACTTCGGGCTCGGAAACTGCCGGGAGCACTCTTTCCCAAAAAGATACCCGGGCGGTGGTGGCCCCTATTGCAAGAGCGATATTTGTCTTGTACGAAACGCCCGGATATAAAATACAGGGGGAAGATTTTGTTCTTCAGTTTTTCCCGTATATCGCTTCGTTTTTGGAAAAAGAAGAGCGGCAAAAAGGGGTGCACATACTGCATCAAATTATTCTTCATCAGGCGTCTTCCTGCGCCTCGGCTGAGGCCGAAGGCTGCCAACGCGCTCTGTATGCGGCGGTTTTGTTGGGCCAGATCGGAAAGTTTGATAAAAATTCAGAAGAAACGGCGGCTTTGGTTAATTTTTTAAAAATCGGTTTGGATACGCCCTTCTACCCCTATATTATCCAAAGCATCGGGCCAACGTTGTTGGCGGTTTCTCCCTCCGCGTTGCCGGATGCGTTGACGGAAGTAAAAGTCAGCCCGGAATATGGCATATTCTCCGGCGATTATACCTTAGAGGTGCACAGTGCTTTATCCAAAATGCTGGTGGGGGATGGGTTTTCCCGCGGGATGGAACGGAGTTATTATGCCTCCGGCCGCGGCGGGCGGAATTTACGCAGCGCATGGACTGACTTCGGCCGCTTTTGGGCCAAACAAGCGTTAACGGACGGTAAGCTGAAAAGCGAACTGGACCGTCTTTTGGCCTGGTGCATAAAAGACGTTTCCGACGTACGTTTCCGGCCGTTTGTGGCGGGGGTATTGTCTACGGGATATATTTATAAGAATCCCGCGTTTTCCCAATCGGTTGCCAAGCACATGTTTAAAATGAGCAAGGGGGATTTGGACCCGTTTACCGCCACCTATATGGAAAATTTGTTGGCGGAGGGGTTTTATAAAGCGGGCGGACAGGACGAAGGCTTTAATAAATTGCTGGCTTTGCAAAAGAGATTATCTCCCGAAGCCAAACAGGCGTTATTGGCACGGCACCAGTGCCCGGCGTTGTCCGATTTTAAAGAACCCGTAAAGCAGGAAGAATTGCCCCGCGGCGTAATTTGCCAGTGGCGTTATGCTTCGCTTGATAAAATAAATACCAACTCCTTTCACATTTTAACGGTAGATGTCATCGGCCATGCGGTGGACGGTATTGCCATGGTTTTTAGCGTGGGGGGACTTACCAAATTAGGGGCTTCCGGCCTTACTAACGTAAAGCATTTTTATGCTTGGGTGAAAGCGGCGCGGGCGGAAGGTAAAAGCGGAGGCCAAATTCTTAAAATGATGGGGCAGGCCGCCAAACTGAAACTCCTGTCTTCCTATCAAGATCTGGTCGGTTCATTAAAGAGCGGCGTGAGGGGCTTTTTTGTATCATCCGGCGAAAAAACCGCCAAAGCGGCGGTGGTAGATGACCTTTCTGCCGCTATCGGGAAACTGTCCGCGGAGAACTCACCGTTTAAACAGCTGCTGACGGAGTTTCGCTTGCAACTAAACACGTTTCCTGATGAAGTTTCCGATTTGGACCTGGCAAACATTTTAAAAGAAGTCGGTTCCCGCCCGAGTGCTTATGCGTCGCCTTCTTTACTTTACGATTTGTTAAGGCATTCTGCCGCAGAATCGGAAATGACGGCATTGTTAAGGAAGAATCCGGCTTCGGTGGGGGCTCAGTTAAGGGCGATGTTTAAAAATGAGCGTTTTCTTTCTTCTCCCGGGTTTAAGTATTTTGAAATTATAGACGGAACAACGCTTGTGCCTGCCGTGGAAGTGAAAGCCGGGGCGGCAGTAGGGGACGGCGTTATGCCCTTTAGCGAGTGGCTGATGCGTATGGCGAACGTGGATGCGGTACGGTTTCGGATAAATAACGAAAATATCCTTCTGGAGAACCCCTTTACTGCAAACAGAGCCCGGTTTAATGAGTTAATTGTCCGTATCCGCCAGGATGAGTCTTTCGGCAGGGTGATAGGGGTCTTGCGCGAGGGAAAGAATATAAAAGCACTGAACGTTGACAACAGAACTTTTAACTCCGGCTCTATTATTAATCAATTAAATAGGGGAGAAACGGAAGGGGGCATTTTTGCTCTTACGGCAGGGGAAAGCGATCCCGTTGTATTATTGAGGAATTTATACGTGCAGGTGCGGGGGCAAATCCCGGCCGCGGAGGCCTCCGGCTTGCGTATTAAAGTCCGCCTGACCTCGGCCGAATTGCCGGAGCAGTTAAAAAATATGCATGTTCATTTAGAAGTTTATAATCCGGCCAACGGCTTTTTGGAAAATAGAAGAATCTTTTTGTACGGCACGCAGGAGCAACGCGCGGCATTGCTTGATTTTATGAAACACCATGCTCCCAGCCGAAACAGTCGTTTTGATGTATTTGAAGTGCCCGAAGTAAAAACGCTGATAGACGGAGTTTCGGAAGCGGATATTCCGGCCGGGGCGTTTGCCCAGTATGCCGAAATGTATGCGTAGCCGCATTTAGATAATATAAAACTCCCCGGGTATAAATCCCGGGGAGTTTCGTTTTTGCACCTAAAATTTCCCGGTATAACCCGGGGGCATAGTTATTAAGGAAGCGTTTTGGGTTAAAATAAGCCCTTGATAAAACAGCAGACGGCGGAAATCAGCGCGGCCGCCGGAATCGTGATAAACCAGGCCCATACAATCCGGTTGGCTACGCCCCACCGCACGCAGGACAGGCGGCGCAGGGAGCCGATACCCACAATCGCGCCTGTAATCGTGTGCGTGGTGCTGACGGGTACACCCAAAATGGACGCGATAAAAATGGAAATCCCGGCCGAAGATTCGGCGCAGAAACCGTCCACCGGGCGCAAACGCGTAATTTTTTGGCCCATGGTTTTGACGATTTTCCACCCGCCCGAAAGCGTCCCCAGCGCAATCGCGCCCTGGCACAAAAGCACCACGGAAAGCGGTACGATAAACTCGCCCTGCGCTACGGCGTGCATTTCTTCGTGCGACAGGAGAAAATCGCGAATAGGCGCGGCTTCGTTTCCGGCCAGCCCGCCCAACAGCAGCATGCTGATAATACCCATGGTTTTTTGCGCGTCGTTGCCGCCGTGGCCCAGCGAATAGGCCGAGGCGGAAAACAGCTGCGCTTTGCGGAAAAACGCGTCCACTTTGCGCGGCGTGAAATGGTTGCAGATGTTAAACACAATTGTACCAATCGTGCCCGCCAGCAAAAAGCCCAAAAGCGGGGATAAAAAGATGAACAGCACCGTTTTTAAAATCCCGCCGGCCATCAGGGCACCCATACCGCCTTTGACGATTGCCGCGCCGATAAGGCCCCCGATAAGTGCGTGGGAAGAGCTCGACGGCAGCCCCCACCACCACGTAATCAGGTTCCAGGCGCATGCGCCGATAAGCGCGGAAAACACGAGGTCCGCGTCCACGATGTGAATATCCACAATCCCCGCGCCGATGGTTTTGGCTACGGCGGTGTGGAAAATCAAAAACGCGATAAAGTTAAAAAACGCCGCCCACGCCACCGCAATTTTGGGCGATAAAACCCGCGTGGACACCACCGTGGCCACGGAGTTGGCCGCATCGTGAAAACCGTTTAGGTAATCGAAGAACAAGGCTAAAATGATGAGGAATAAAATCCAAAACATACGTTTCCTTAATTGCTTTTTACCAGGATGGATTCCACCAAATTCGCCACGTGCTCGCAGTAGTCCGTAATCGTTTCGGCCAGTTCGTAGAGTTCTTTCTGTTTGATAATCATTACCGGGTCTTTTTCGTTTTCAAACAGGTACGTGATCGCCTCGTCGCGCAACACGTCGCCCTCGTTTTCCAGGCGGTTGATTTCCACGCACTGCGTAAGGGTTTCTTTCATTTTTTTGTTGCTGCGCAGCGTCGCCAGCGTTTTTTGCAGCGCTTTGGCCGTTTGGGCGATGGTACCCGCCAAACGTTTGCTGTAATCGGTCGGTTTGGTGATTTTGTACAAGGAAAAACGGTTAGTCAGCAGATAAATGGCGTCAATAATATCGTCCAGCTTGTTGGCCAGTTCCAAAATATCTTCCCGGTCGAAGGGGGTGATGAACGTTTCGTTTAAGGTGTTGATGGTAACGTGGGTCAGTTCGTCGCCATAGTGTTCTTTTTCATGCATGGCGCGTACGTTTTCGGGGGTGAAAGAACCGCTGTCTACCAGTTCTTTGTAAAAATCCGCCGCCGCGACGATGTTTTCAGCCTGCTTGTCGAACAAATCAAAAAATTTTACTTCTTTGGGTAAGAACATAGGTGCTCCGTTGTAAAAATCGCTTCGTTACTGCTTGCCCGGCGGTGTTCCCGGCGGGGAGTAAAAAAACGCCCGTTTGCACAAACAAACGGGCGTAAGCAAAGGCTATTTGTTCTCCTGCTGTTTCAACTGCTCGGGCAAGTTTACGGCCGCTTTTAACAGGAAAGGCCGTTTTTTCACTTCCTCGATAAATGCCGCGTCGCGCAGTTTGTTGCGGTATTCTTTCTCCTGGAAGATATAGCGGAACTTGGTGTATACGTCGTAGGTCCCGGCCAAGAGGGCGACGATGTCCTGCACGCCCACAATTTCTTCGTCCGTCGGAATCACAAAGATTTTAACTTTGGATTCGGGGGCGGAAATCAAACATTCGGCTTTGTTGGTGTCGGCGCAGTTGTTGCGTTCTTCGTCGAGCACGATGCCGAAGTTTTCAAGCCCTTTCAAAATCATTTCGCGGATGTTGGTGGCGCGTTCGCCCACGCCCGCGGTGAATACGATGGCGTCTAAGCGGCCCAGGGCGGCCATATACGCGCCGATGTATTTTTTAACGCGGTAGGATTCCACGTCCAGGGCCAGCTTGCACAGTTCGTCGCCTTCGGCGGCGCCTTTGCGCACGTCGCGCTGGTCGGCAAAGCGGTCCCCGGTGAGGGCGTACATGCCGCTTTTTTTATTCAAAATTTTGTACATTTCTTCCGGCTTCATGCCCAGTTTTTCCATCATGTAGAAGCAGATGGACGGGTCCATATCGCCGGAGCGCGTGCCCATTACCAGGCCTTCGAGCGGGGTGAGCCCCATGCTGGTATCCAGGCATTGGCCGTTTTTAACGGCGGTGACGCTGGCGCCCGCGCCGATGTGGCAAACGATGGTGTTTACTTCGTCCACATTTTTGCCCAAAAGCACCGCGGCGCGGCGGGACGTGTAAAGCACGGAAGAACCGTGAAAGCCGTAGCGGCGGATTTGGTATTTGGTGTACCATTCGCGCGGCAGGGCGTACATATAAGAAGAAGCCGGCATGGTCTGGTGGAAAGCCGTATCCATCACGCATACGTGCTGTACGTTGGGCAGCAGGGCGCGGGCGGCTTCGATACCCATGATGTGGGCCGGGTTGTGTAAGGGAGCCAAATCGGAAATGTTTTTAAGTTCTTCGATTACTTTATCGTCCACGATGACGGATTTGGCGAATTTGCCCCCGTGTACGATGCGGTGTCCGACGGCGGAAATAACGTTGATGTTTTCGATAACGCCATGATCTTTGTCGGTCAGCGTTTCGATGACGAGGTTGATGGCGTCTTTGTGGTCTTTGCAGTTTCTTTTGAGTTCAAAAGAAGGATAACCGTTGCGGTCCTGCGAGATGAAAGAACCGTCGATGCCGATGCGTTCCACCGCGCCGGCGCAAAGGCTTCTCTTTTGGTTCCAGTCGTATACGCTGTATTTAACCGAAGAGCTGCCGCAGTTTAAAAAGAGTATGATCATATGGGTAATATCTTCCTTATAAAATAAAAAACAGCCGGAGGAAAAAATCCTCCCTCAGTATTATTGTAGCAAAAAAACGGTATTTTTTATTGATAAAAAATAAGGGGTTTGTTAGTATATAATTATGAAGAAAAAAACACTTTTTGCATTATGTTTATTTTTACCGCTTGCCGCGGCGGCGTTGGGACTCACGCGCGCGGGCCAGCTGGACGACGCTGCCGGCACCCCCGGCAAGCGCGGTTATGCGGGGGACGGCGGCGACGCGCTGGAAGCCCGCTTGAACGCCCCCATGGGGATTGCCGTAGATAAACGGGGCAACCTTTATTTTTCCGATACCGCCAACCACCGCATACGCCGCGTATCGGCCCGTACGGGTGAAATTAAAACCGTAGCCGGAACCGGCGAAAAGGGTTTCGCCAACGACGGCGGAAACGCCGAAATGGCCGCGCTTAACGCGCCCACCGGGCTGGCGTTTGATTCCCTGGGAAATTTGTTTATCGCCGATACGGGCAACCACCGCATCCGCATGCTTACGCCGAGCGGATATTTATATACGGTGGCGGGGAACGGACGCAAGGGGTATAACGGGGACGGGATGCGGCCTGCGTCGTCCCAATTAAATACGCCCACGGGCGTGGCCGTCAGCCCGCGCGGGGAATTATACATTTCCGATACCGGCAACCACCGCGTACGCAAGATAGAACGCCAAAGCGGCTCTTTGGTGACCGTGGCCGGGACGGGGGAAAAAGGCAACGACGGAGATCTGGGACTTGCCGAAAACGCCAAATTAAATAAACCCAGCGCACTTATTTTTGACAAACGCGGCAACTTGTTCATCGCCGATACGGGCAACCATCAGGTACGGTGGGTGGAACCGCGCAAGACGCTGATTTTTACCATCGCCGGGACGGGCAAACGCGGGTTTTCCGGCGAGGGGGACCGCCGCTGCATAGACAGCATGCTCAATAATCCCACGGGCCTCGCCATTGACAAGGCCGGGCGGTTGTATATTTCGGATACGGACAACCACCGCGTACGCCGCCTGGTGGTGGACCGCAATTTTGACAGCAAAATCGAAACGGTGGCCGGAACGGGCGACAAAGGCTATAACGGGGACGGAATGGACGCGTGGAAAGCAAAACTGTCCTACCCGGGCGCGCTGGTGATTACGCCGCACGATTTTATGTATTTTGTGGATGCGGGGAACTCGCTCATCCGCCGGGTGCAGTGGGTTTCCGCGGTTACACCGCCCGTTCTTTCGGCGCGAAACGCGGGGGAAGTTCCGGCGGATAAAAAAGGTTTTGTGCAGGACTTATTTGGCACTCCCGCCGCGCCGGAAAAGTAAGTTTGGTTTAATTTATGTAACGTCCGTTCTGCATTTGTGGAGCGGACGTTTTTTTGTATGCCTGCGTTGCGTGGCGGACAGCTTGCCTTGTTCATAACTTTGCGACATATCTAAAACAGTGTAGCCTAAACTAGTCTAATGAGCGCGGAAAATCTCCGCGGCCTGGGTCTTGCAGACAGGCTTGTGTGGCTCGCCTGTTCGTAATCGGCGGCATTTCCAAAACAGTGTGGCTCAAGTAATCAAGTGGGGCGGTGGGTAAGGG
>CAJTJT010000021.1 GCA_910576915.1 uncultured Elusimicrobiales bacterium | reverse complement strand
AGTCCTGCCAAACAGCATGGCTGTTTGAAACGCGCGAAGCGTAAAAGCCACGGGCGGAAGCCCGTGGTAGTTTACTGCCGTCAGACAGAACTCCGGCAAGGGGGTTGACCCGTTTTTTTTTTTTGATAAACTGGGGGCAGCCCGTAGTAGTTGGAGGCCCGCAGGGTTACGGGATTTTTCTTTTAAAAAAGGAAGATGCTGAGCAGAAACTTCTCAGCATGACGTTTTTTGTGGGAGAAAGCATTATGAAAGGTTTTACGCTGATTGAATTATTAGTTGTTGTGCTTATCATCGGCATTTTAGCTGCCGTGGCATTACCCAAATATCAGGTGGCGGTCGCTAAGGCACGCGCGGCGGAGGCGCTTGTGGTGCTGGGCGCCTTGGAACGGGCGCGGGACGTATATTACCTGGCTAACGGTGCGTGGCCGGAGTCGCTGGAGGATTTGGATATTTCGGTTCCGCCGTCGTCTAATTACCGTTATGTTTACCGGGTCAGCGGGTACTGTTTTGAGGCGCATGAAATTCGTTCCCAAAGCGGATTTTGGTTTGAGTGGTATCCTCCTTTGGCCGGGGACGATAAACGGAAACATTGTATTGTAAACGAGGAATCCGGGCCGCAATATAAACAGGTTTGTTTCTCCCTGGGGTATACCGAACCTTCCAACCGTATCGGGCAGAATCAGTATTATAAATTAACAAAATAATTCTACCAAGGCATAAAAAACCGCCCTTTCGGGCGGTTTTTTTGCAAAGGGATTACAGTTCTTCGCGCGTGACGGAACGGGTACGGAAATCAATGTGATAAACGTACTGTTCAAGGCGGTTTTTATTGATGAGAATATCTACGGTTTGGGCCTGTTCCGGGTGCGCAATCGCCTGGTCCAAAAACATTGGTTCCCAAAGAGGACTGTGTTCAAAAATTTTAATCGCGCCGTTTTTGTAGTGCACGGAAATCCGGTCGATAAATTCGTCTACTCCCAACGTCCCCACTTTCATTCCCTGCAGTAAAAGAACCCGGTCCCCCGCATGGGCCGTGTAATGTTCGCGCAGTAAGATATTCAGGTGTTCCGCCGGGACGATTTCGCTGATACGGGAAACGTTGCGTAACGGGTTATATCCTTCCATTTGACGCATCCACGGGGCGGAGTTTAAATCGTATCCGCCGGTTTCAATGCCGACGGCCTGCCCTTTTTCGTTCAAAACCACACTGCCGCAAAAGCCGGGCTTGGGCGGGAATAAGCGCGGAAAATCCGCCATCAGCCGTTCCGAGCCGGGTACTAAAACGGAGCGGACCGTCTTTTTAAATGTCCCGTCGCTAAAACCGTAGGTAAATACGGGCGATTTGGGCGCGACGGCTTGTTTGGAAATTTCAAACGGCAGTGCCACCCGGGCCACTTCTTCCGGCAGTTTGATGAGGGCGGCGTTAACGCCGAATTTGCGGCCGGTCAATTCGATTGTGGCCGGGAAGGAAACCTTCTGGCCTTGCAGGTGAAAGGTAACGGTTACGTCTTTGCCCATATGGCGCACGGTGTGAGCGGCGGAAGCGCCCCATAAAACGGTTTTGCCCTGGTGTTTATCGGCAAAAACAAATCCGCTTCCTTTAAAGCCGGCTTCCGCGCCGCGCGGCGTAACGGTAAAAATAAAACGGTGAATATTCGGTTCTAAAGAGGTTAAGACGGCCGGTCTTAACAAAGGCCGCTGTACGGCGATTTTCGCCGTGATTTGGCGGGCCATTTCGGTGGCTTTGTAAGCGGCTTCCGTGCCGGAACGGCGGATGGCCTGCAAGCCGGCGTTCCGCCCCTGGGCGTGCACGAGGCTCGTCGCGGGGAGTAAAAATAAAAGGGATAAAAGTGCTGTTAATTTATTCATACTTATACTTTAGAAAACCGTTCGATTCGGCGCCAGGGTCTTTAGGCCTAAGGGTCCATAGGTCCGCTTGACCCGTTTTTTTTTTTTGATAAACTGGGGGCAGCCCGTAGTGGTTGGAGGGCCGCAGGGTTACGGGATTTTTCTTTTAAAAAAGGGAGATGCTGGGCAGAAATTTCTCAGCATGACGTTTTTTGTGGGAGAAAGCATTATGAAAGGTTTTACGCTGATAGAATTATTGGTTGTTGTGCTTATCATCGGTATATTAGCTGCTGTGGCGCTGCCGCAGTACCAGGTAGCGGTGAACAAAAGCCGTTTGATGAAAGGGGTGGCGTTGGCCCGGCCTTATTTGGAAGCAGAGGAAGTATATAAAATTGCGAACGGGGCTTATACGCACCGCATGGCGGAACTGGATTTGGGCTGTCCGTTTTCATCTTATCGGGAGGAGGACGGAACGGGTATTTCGATTTGTTCGGACGGAGCCGGACATACCCTTATGTTGTCCAAATCCTATCTGAAATATAGTTTTGTAAAAAACTATCAGTCGATTGTCGGTTTTGACTGGAATTATTCCACCCGCGTTCTTTCTTGTTTTTCGGCTGTGGAGGCGGGCAAAAAAGCGTGCAAAAGTTTGGGCGGTGTGGAAAACGGACACGGTTATTTTGAAATCCAGATGTAAAAAAGCCCCGGACTCATCCGGGGCTTTTTCTTTTTAGATTAGTGTAATTCCGGGTACAGCGGGAATTTTTCCAAGAACGCTTTTACGCGCGCGGCTTCTTCCCGCAAGTAAGTTTCGTCCTCATGGTGAGAGATGGCTTCGTCGATAAATGCGGCCACTTGCGCCATATCTTCTTCTTTCATCCCGCGCGTGGTAACGGCGGGGGTGCCCAGGCGGAGGCCGCTTGTGACAAACGGTTTTTCCGGATCAAACGGAATGGTGTTTTTGTTGGCGGTAATGCCCGCTTTGTCGAGCGCGGCTTCGGCTGCTTTGCCCGTTAAGCCTTTGGAACGCAAATCAATGCACATCACGTGGCTGTCCGTGCCGCCGGCCACCAGGCGGTAGCCGCGCGTCATCAGCTGTTTGGCGAGTTCGGCCGCGTTTGCTTTTACTTGGTGCTGGTACGTTTTAAATTCGGGTTTTAACGCTTCGCCGAAGCAAACGGCTTTGGCGGCGATGACGTGCATCAGCGGTCCGCCCTGCACGCCGGGGAATACGGCGGAATTAATTTGTTTGGCCAAAGATTCTTTGCACAGAATCAGCCCGCCGCGCGGCCCGCGGAGGGTTTTGTGCGTGGTGGTGGTGACCACGTCGGCATACGGAACGGGGTTTGGGTATTCGCCTGCGGCAATCAGGCCCGCATAGTGCGCCACGTCGCACGCCAGGTACGCGCCGCACGAATCGGCAATTTCTCTTAAGCGTTTCCAGTCGAACACGCGCGAATAGTTGGAAGCTCCCGCCATAATCAGTTTGGGTTTGTGCTCAAGCGCCAGTTTGGCGGCTTCTTCGTAATCGATTTGTTCCGTGTCCGGGCGGACGTTCATGGCGATTATATTATAAAGTTTGCCCGAAAAATTTAAGGGATGCCCGTGTGTTAAGTGTCCGCCGTGGGAAAGATTGAGGCCCAAAACGGTGTCGCCCGGTTTTAACAGGGCAAAATAGACGGCCATATTGGCCTGCGCGCCGGAGTGCGGCTGTACGTTGGCGTGCTCGGCGCCGAAAATTTGTTTGGCGCGTTCAATGGCCAGGGTTTCCACCACGTCCACATGTTCGCAGCCGCCGTAATAGCGTTTGCCGGGATAACCTTCGGCGTATTTGTTGGTAAGTACGGAGCCCTGCGCCTGCATAACGGCCATAGAGGTAAAATTTTCGGACGCGATAAGTTCTAATTTTTCACGCTGGCGGGCGAGTTCTTTGGCTACCGCGCCAAAAACTTCGGGATCGGTTTTTTGTAAATTGGGATACATGGTAAAACGCTCCTTGGGCGGGGGACTGACAAACGGGGCCCGCTCCGTGCGGAATTTTTACATATTTTTCTAGGAAATCCGCGTGTTATTTAATATAATTTACTAAATAGAAGTAAATAAATCCAGCAGAGGTGTAAAATAAATGGCAAAACTTACCAAAAAAGACTTTCTCAAAGACACCATCAAACACATTGATTTGAAAAAATACAATGTGGTCCCCATGGTGGAAGCCTTTGGGGGCATGGCCTATGCGTCCCGCGAAGTGGCCAGAGCGAGCAAAATCTATAACATGATGCTGTCCGACAAGAAATGCTCCGTCATTTTGTGCATCGCGGGGTCGTTGGTATCCGCCGGTATGAAAAAAGTAGTGGTGGATATGATCCAGAACAATATGGTCGACGCGATTGTCTCCAACGGCGCCAACATTGTGGACCAAGATTTCTTTGAAGCCTTGGGTTACAAACACTACATCGGCACCCCTTACAATCAAGACGACAACCTCCTGCGCGACTTGCATATCGACCGCATTTACGATACCTATATCGATGAAGACCAACTTAAAGAATGCGACGAAACCATCCACAAAATCTGCAACTATCTCGAACCCCGCCCCTACTCTTCCCGCGAATTTATCTGGGAAATGGGTAAATGGCTGGAGAAAAAAGGCAAAGGCAAAGATTCCATCGTCTACAACGCTTACAAATACGGCGTGCCCGTGTTCGTTCCCGCGTTTTCGGACTGCTCCGCCGGTTTCGGCTTTGTAGCCCACCAGACGGAACACCCGGAAGCCCACGTGTCTATCGACAGCGCCAAAGACTTTTTGGAACTGACCAAAATCAAAATCAAAGCCAAAGAAACCGGCCTTATGATGTGGTCCGGCGGCGTGCCGAAAAACTTCGCGCAGGACACCGTTGTCGCTGCCGAAATTTTGGGTGCGGACTCCCCGATGCACAAATACGCCGTGCAAATCACCGTGGCGGACGTGCGCGACGGCGCGCTCTCCGGCTCTACCCTTAAAGAAGCCTCTTCCTGGGGTAAAGTTTCCACCGCTCTCGAACAGATGGTGTACGGCGAATGCACGACGCTGATTCCGCTCATCATCGGCTACGGCTACCACAAAGGCGCGTGGAAAAAACGCAAAGCGTCCAACTATGTAAAATTCTTACAGGAAGAAGACGCTAAAATCGCCGCGATGAAAGCCAAAAAAGCCAAAAAATAATGCGGCTTAAAAACGCGTTAATAAGTTTAGTCCTGCTGATCTGCCCGTGTGCGTTATGCTACGGGCAGCTCAGTTTTTCGGGGGTAAACGGAGAACGCGGCTACTCCGCCATGCGGGGTTTTTACCGGGCGGATTTAGACAACGGTTTTGTCCTTACGCCCCATTACGAATACTACCGCCAAACCGATAAAGAATACGACGAATCCGGCACTATTTCCCGTTATAAACTGACGGGCTCCTACGAATTAAAC
This sequence comes from uncultured Elusimicrobiales bacterium, assembly GCA_910576915.1. GTDB lineage: Bacteria > Elusimicrobiota > Elusimicrobia > Elusimicrobiales > Elusimicrobiaceae > Avelusimicrobium. The sequence goes on along the minus strand of CAJTJT010000021.1, from coordinate 12,464 downwards.
GACGACTGGTCCCTCACCGCCGCCGCGTTCTGGCAGCCGACCGCCGTGGGCTACCGCGCGGTGGGTTACGGTGCCGGCGCGGAATGGAAACCGTTTTACCGCTGGGGGCTTATCAAAAACCCCGTTTTGGCGGTTTGGGCGGGGCAGGAACGTTACAAAGTGTATGTGGACCGGATGGGCAACGCGCTTGCTGATTCGTTTCACCAAATAGCCACGTCCGCGGCGGTGCAGGCCCGTACGGAACTGGCCTCCTGGGACTTGAAAGCCTCCTGGCATAAAGTGATACAATATAAGAACAACAATTTCCCGCCGGACGTAACGTTCGGCTGGGCGGACATCCCGTATATGACGGCGGTCATCCAGGGGTTTATTAAAGACGCGGCCGCCGTGCGCGTCAGCTACCGCACCAATTTTATTACGCCTTATATGGCGCTCGGCCGGTATAATTATGCCGAACGCAGGGGAACGGCGTTATCGTTAAGTGCGGGGATGCGGGTAAATTGGGGCCGCACCGCGCTGACCGGCGGTGTGGAGGTGTTTGAACCCCGCCGCGAAGCAAACCGCAAAACTTATTTTTCCATGTCCGCGGAAGTGGACTTTTAACCGGAGGCCGTTATGCGTGCGCTCAATTTGCACTGTAATATCGACGAGAATCTTTTTTCGCTGACCATTTTTTTAACCCGTTTATTAAGCGGGCTGACGCTCATCTACGTGGCGGCGGGGTGTCTGCTGTTTTACCGTGAATTTTTATACAACGCCACCGCCTTGGGCCTGCCGCTGCCCGTACCGTTGGGTATCGGGGTGTTGGTGGCGGAGCTGTTTTTGGCGCTCCTTCTTATTTTAGGCTGGTTCACGCGCGCGGCAGCCGCCTCAAGCGTGGTATGCACGTTAGGCGCAGGGGTTATCTTTTTTGCGGCGGACGTGAATAAAATTTACGTCGCGCTTATTTTGCTGCTCATCACGGCCTTGCTGCCTGCTGTAATGTTGGGGCCGGGGAAAATCAGTTTGGATTATAAACACGCGGTGCGCCGCGCGCAGAAAACATTTAGAGGTTAACTTATGGAAAATACAGAAGCGACTACGCAGTACGTCAGTTTGGCCAACAAATACCGTCCCCAAAAGTTTGAGGATATGGTCGGCCAGGAAAGCATTTCCAAAACGCTTCGCAACGCGCTGACCTCGGGGCGCATCGCGCACGCGTATTTATTTTACGGTCCGCGCGGCTGCGGTAAAACCACCACGGCGCGTATTTTGGCAAAAGCCTTAAACTGCACCGGCTCCGGCGCGGATAAACCGACGGCCGAACCGTGCGGCAAATGCCCGCAGTGTTTGGAAATTGCGCAAAGCGCGGATTTGGACGTGCTGGAGCTCGACGCCGCCAGCAACACGCAGGTGGAAAAAGTGCGCGAAGCGATTATCGACACCGTCGCCCTCGCTTCCACGCGCGACCGCTTTAAAGTGTTTATCCTGGACGAGGTGCACATGCTTTCCACCAGCTCGTTCAACGCCCTTTTAAAAACGATTGAAGAACCCCCGGCCCACGTGGTGTTTATCCTGGCGACTACGGAAAAACACAAAGTTCCCGCCACCATCGTCAGCCGTTGCCAAACATTCCGCTTCCGCCCGATTACGACGGAAGAAATTACCACCCACCTGTTGGATCTTGCCGGTGCGGAAAATATCGATTTAACGCCCGGCGCGGCGAAAATCATCGCCAAAAACGCGGGCGGCGCCATGCGCGACGCTTTGACGCTGATGGACCGCGCAATTGCGTATTCCGGCAACAAAATTGACGAAAAACTGGTGGGCGAAATGCTGGGCCTTACGCCGGACGAACTCATCGGCCAGGCCGTGCGCGCGCTGGTGCAGAAGGACAATGCGGCTCTCCACCAGGTGTTTGATACGCTCAATGCCGAAGGGTTTGACGCGAACTCTTTTTTGAAAGATTTAAAAAACGCGTTGGGCGATTTGTTTTATTTTGCGCTCGGACAGGGTGCGGAACCGTTTGCCGGCGCCAAGCAGATTATCGAAGGCGTAAGCCCCGGTTTTTTGGCGCAGATTTCCCGCAAAACCAATAAAATTATCGAAGAAGTTAAATTTTCGGACAACGCGCTTATCAGCGCGGAAGTGGGTATGTTTACCGTGATGGACAGCTGCCTGGATATTGAAGGTTTTGTGCGCCGCTTGGAAGCGTTGGAACGCGGCGGAGGAGCCGTTTCGTCCGGTCCGTCCGTGCCGCCTGCGCGCCAAACGCCGCCGGCTCAAAAGCCCGCGCCGCGTGCGGCGTCTTCCGTGCTGAAGGTCTCCGCGCCTGCTCCGGCGGAAAAACCGTTAGCCTCCGCCTCGTTTGAAAAACCTTCTTTTGCCAAACCCGCGCCGCAAGCCGCCGCGCCGGAACCGGCGGTCAAACCCGCTTTTACCCCGACTCCGTCGGCTGAAAAAATTGCGTCCGCCGCGCCGTTGGACGACGCCCCTGTGCTGAACACCGCCATTTCCAACCGTCAGCTTTGGGACAAAATGCTCAAACATTTTGAAAAGAGCCCGTTTGTCTATGACGTAATGACCAACTGTTCCGTTACGTTTGGCGAAGGGGAATGGACGCTCGGTTTCCCCGCCGGAAAAGAGTTTTATCAAATTCCCGCGCAAAACAAACTGGCGGATTTGGAAGCCGCCGCCAAACAAATTTCCGGCCGCGTGATTAAATTCAAACTGGGTACGGCTCCGGCGGCAACCTCCGCGCCGGCTCCCGCCAAACGCGCGCCTTCGCGCGCAAGCAAACCGTCCGGCGTAAAAACGGCTGCCGCGGGGGGTATTCTTTCGGACGAAGAACCCTTTGCAACCGGTAATTTTGCGGCGGATATTGAGCCTTCTTCTTACACGGTGGCGCAGGATACGCCGGAAGAATTAAAGGAAATTTTGGAAGTCATTCCCGGGGAGTTACTCGCTTAGTTTATGAAAAGTTTAGACCGTTTAGTCCGCGCGCTTCGCAGGCTGCCCGGGGTGGGCCCCCGTCAGGCGGAGCGTTTTGCCGCGTATTTTTTGCGTGCGTCTCAGGGCGAAACGGAGGAATTTGTCAACGCGCTTTTACAGGTAAAGCAGGACGTTAAGCTCTGCTCCGTCTGTTTCTCCTACAGCGAGGACGATCTTTGCCCCGTCTGCCGCGATCAAGACCGCGACCATAGCCTGATCTGCGTGGTGGAGGATCCGCAGGATATCGAAGCCATCGAAAAAACGGGCGCGTACAAGGGGTTGTATCACGTGCTTCACGGCGCGATTTCCCCGATGGACGGGCGCGGTGCGGAACAGGTAAAAGTGCGGGAGTTGTTGGAGCGCGTACAACATTCCCAGCCGCCGGTAAAAGAGGTGATCATCGCCACCGATCCGGACAGCGAAGGCGAAACGACCGCGTTATATTTGGCTGATTTGCTGCGCGGCCTTGTCGGACAGGTAACGCGTATCGGCTACGGCGTGCCGCTGGGGGGCGATATTGATTATATCGACGAAATGACGCTCGGTTATTCGTTAAAAGGCCGCACCAAACTCTAATGCATCCGGACGTTTACAAAAGGCCGCTGTTGTGGGTGCTGGCGGCGTATATTGTAACCCTCGTTTTCTGTTACAGTCCCGCTCCTTCCAAGCGGGACGTTTTCCATTCTGTTTCCCCGCAATCGGTTACGCTGACGGGCCGGGTGGACGGCTTTGCCGTTTCCAAAAAAGGCGGGCGCAACGCGGCGGTAAAAGTAACGTCCGTAAACGGCGCGCCGGCGGAAGGCACCGTGTATGCGCGTTTTAAAAATTTCGAGCCGGAGTGGAAAGACGAAATACAAATTTCCGGCAAACTGCAAAAACCGTACGGTATAAATTTACTCGGCAATTTTGATTGGCGGGATTATCTGGCGCTTAAAAATATTTTTACGGAAATAAAAGCGTCGGACGCCGCCGTTATAAAATCCGCGCCGTTTTTTATCCGTTGGATACGCCGTGCGCGCACGGCCGTTTTGCGCTCGTTTGACGATTCTTTCCCACCGGAACTGGCGGGGATTGCCGGCGGCGTTACGCTGGGGGAACGCGGCGAGTTTCCGCAGGATTTGTATGGCGCGTTTCAGGACAGCGGCGCCATTCACTTGTTAGTGGCTTCCGGCGGGAATGTGGGTTTTGTAACGCTGATTGTACTGTTTATTTGTTCCTTTGCGGGGCTCGGACGGCGGAAGATGATGTTTGCCGCGCTGGCGGCCGCGGGCGTATACACGTTGGTAGCGGGAGCGGACGCGCCTTTGGTGCGCGCGTATTTTATGACGATCTGCGCCTGCTTGGGCTATTTGCTCGGACGTAACAGCGGCGTGTTCCAGGGGTTGTTGGTTTCGTGCTTTGTTATTTTGTGTTTTCATCCGGCGGCGGTATTTGAAACCGGGTTTCAAATGTCTTTCCTTGCCACCCTGGCGATTATTGTCTGCCTGAACAATTACCAGCCTCCTGCCAACTGGCCTAAATGGCTCACCTTTTTCGTACAGATTTTTCTGGCCACGCTTTCCACACAGCTTGTGTTGCTGCCTGTATTTACCAATGTGTTTTATAAAGTGTCGGTGACGGGTCTTGCGTCCAATATGGTTTTGGTGCCGCTCGCGTCGTGCGTGATGGGCCTCGGGTTTGCGTATTCCGCGCTTTATGCCCTGCATGCGGGCGGTGTATTATACTGGCCGCTTTACGGCGCGTTGTGGCTGTTTAAAACATTGGTGGAATTTTTCGCCTCGTTTAAAATGTCCGCATTGCCGGCATCTTCGTGGGGAATGGGGACGGTTGCAGCGTATTATGCGGGGCTCTTTTTGCTTTTCAATTTGCCGCTTAAAAATTTCGCGCGTAAAATTGCTCCGGCGTGTTTCGCGTTTATGGTGCTTGCGCTGGCCGTACAGTATGTCGCCCGGCCGGAGGCGGAGGTCTATTTGCTGAACGAATGGAACCGTTCTTCCGCCGTGGTGCGGTTGCGCGGCGGGGAAACGTTGGTGCTGGGGGACGGTATTAAAGAAGATAAAATGCTTCCCGCGTTATATAAAACGGGCGTACGTCGTGCAGATGTGTTTTTGCCGTTTTCGGCGGAGGCTGACTATGCGTGGGAACGCCTGGCCGATAAAACCGTTTTGCCGTTTGAAGATGTTTGGCCCGGTGAATTTGTTGACGCTTCCCGGGTGCGCGTGCGTATGGCGTGGGGCCTGCACGAAACCAAAGACGGACGGCTGTGGGAAAACAAAGGCTACTCGGGTACGAAAAAAGACGATGTATCTTACTGTTTTGAAACGTCCGGCGGCGAATGGTGTATCGGCGCGCAGGCGCGGTTTTTACGCAAGGCGGACGGAACCGTCGTGCGCGGGCGGCTAAACGATACGGTGAAAATCAAATTATAACTGTACGGGGATTTTTCCGTGCGCCTGTTGCTCACCCAAAAGAATTTGCGCCGCACACGTTTGCGCTTCCCGCGCGGGGCTGAACAGAAACAGCCGCGCCGTTAAGGCGGAAATTTTTTCTGCGCCGAACGGGCTTCCGAAACTGATAAAAACCGATTTTTGATATTGCTTGGCCGCAGTTTCCAAAACGGTTTGTTCTTCGGGCGACAAATTAATATGCCCTTTAAACGCTTTGTAGTTGGAAAAGGAAGCGGCCAGCAGTACGTCGGCTTTTTCTCCCGCTTTGACTACTCGTACACCCGCTGTTTGCAGTGCGTCCAAAAAATCTTGTGCGGCAAAACTTTCGTTGTTCCCGAGTTCCAAATAAGCGGCGGTCCGGCCGCGTTCCAACCGTACATTTTCTCCCGTCCAAACGGCGCAATCCGGCGCGTAGCGCGCGTTGAACGCTTGGGGGGATAATCCTTCTTTTGGCGCAGGCGTGAGTTTTTGCAGCAGCGCGTTTTGCAATTTTTCAGACGCGGCGATGATTTCGTCCGACGGCAGGTTTTTTTCTAAAAAGTCGGACAGCGCAACGGAGTCCTCCGCCGCCAATAAAATATGCGCGCCCGCCTGCAAGGCTTTTAAAGAAGCCTGTTTTTCATCACCGATGGCCTTCATACACAGCGCGTCCGTAAATACAAGACCGCCAAAATTCATTTTTTCTTTGAGAATCCCGGTGATAATATCACGCGAAAGCGATGCGGGGTTTTGCTCGTCCAACGACGGAATTAATAAATGCCCGATCATCACGCTGTCAGCCGCCGGCAGTGCGTGCGCAAACGGGACAAGTTCGTTTTCTTGCAAATCTTTCAGCGTGCGGTGCAAAACGGGGAGCCCCAAATGGGAATCCTGGGCGGTGCGCCCGTGGCCGGGGAAATGTTTAATACTATTTAGAACGCCGCCGTCCGAAAGGCCCTTGCATAAGGCCGCGCCCAAACGGGCAACAAGATGCGGGGCCGCGCCGAACGAGCGGGTGTTTACGATGGGGTTTTTCGGTTCGTCGCATAAATCCAGTACGGGCGCGAATACCCAGTCTACGCCAACTGAGCGCGCTTCGCGCGCCAGCGTCAGTCCCTTTTGGTAAGCGATTTCCTCACTTGCGCTTGCACCGACGGCCAAATTGGACAATACCCACGGTTCGCCGCCAATCCAGCGGCCCAGGCCGTCCTCGTAATCGGCGCAAATAAATAAATGGGACAGCGGGGAGTTTTCGCGCAGGTCGCGGATAAGTTCTTTTACCGCTTCGCACGTGCCGCCGTAAATGCAAAATCCGCCTGCGCCGCGCCGGGCCATTTCGAGGGCGTCTTTTTTGTCTGTTTTTCCAAACCAAAAACCGGGATAAATCAGGCGGTTTACATTCATAAAGTAATTTTCCCCAAAACGGTATTTTGCCGCGCGCCCGTTGCGTGCGCGCAGTGATTTATTTTGCGCTTTAGCGCCAGCCAGCCAAACAGCGCAAACGCCGCGGCTTCTTTGGCCTGCGGGTCAATCCCGTAGGCGAGCGTAGTGGTTACGTTGATGTGCGGCAGTAATTCACGCAGGAATTTTAACAGCGTTTGGTTGTAACACCCGCCGCCGGAAACCACCAGTTCTTTTTGAGCGTTTTTGGGTACAAAATCCGTCACCGCTTTGGCTACCGCGGCGGCTGTAAAATAGGTGAGTGTGGCGAGTAAATCCGGCACGTTTTGGCAGTTTGAAAACGCAAAATATTTTTCCAGATATGTTTTTCCAAATTCGTTTTTATCCAAACTTTTCGGCGGTTTTTGCGTAAAGAATTTTTGTTTGAGCAGTTTTTTTACCAGTGCTTTATCCGGCGTGCCCTTGGCGGCGGTTTGGCCGTTTTTATCAAACGGTTTATGTAAAAGCTGTTGGCTGGCTAAATCTATGAGCGTGTTGCCGGGGCCCGCGTCAAAACCAAACGTTTTGACGTTTTTACCCACGACGGAAAAGTTGGATATTCCGCCCACATTAAGTAAAATTTTCGCTTCGTTTTGCCCCCAGATATATTCGTCAAAAAACGGAATCAAGGGCGCGCCTTCCCCGCCGAGGGCCACATCTTTGGCGCGGAAATCGCTCACCGCGGGCGCACCCGTTTCGCACGCCAAGAAAGACGCATCGCCGATTTGCAGGGTGTTGGGTGTTTTGTCGTGCGGCCCGTGATAGACGGTTTGCCCGTGCGAGCCGGTGACAAGGATATCTTCGGCGCGCAAATTAAAATCTTTTAAAAATTTCCATACGGTTTTGGCGTACAGCGCGCCCAGTTCGTAATTGAGCCGGCTGAGTTCCGGCGCGGCTAAGCGTACGGCGTTTAGCAGGCGCGTTTGCAGGGCGGCGGGATAAGGATAATTTTTGAAATGTAAAATTTTAAACGGCGCGGGGCGCACGGCGCAGACGGTCAGTCCGTCCGCGCTGGTTCCGCTCATAAGGCCGAGTGCAAATTTAGTCATCAATCACCTTGGTTAAAAAACCGTTTTGTTTTTTTAGGAGTTTTTCCGCCTGCGTTTTATCCGCATTTTTTTTGTGCATTACGACGGCCGTTTTAACGCTTCGGCCCGAAGAAGCCAATAATTTTTTGGCGGTTTTTTCGTCCGTCCCCGCCACCCGGCAGATAAGCCGCACGGCCCGCGCGACGAGTTTTTCGTTGGTGGGGCGTACGTCAATCATCAGGTTGCCGTAGGTTTTGCCGCACAGCGTCATGGCTCCCGTGGTGATGGCGTTTAACGCCATTTTGGTGGCGGTGCCCGCTTTCATGCGCGTGGAACCGCTGAGCGCTTCCGGCCCCGTGGCTAAGCAAATGTGTACTTCGGCGTTGCTTACGTCCGCCCCTGCGTTGCAGGAAATGAGCGCGGTGCGCGCACCTAATTTTTTGGCCGCTTTTAAGCCGCCCATTACGTACGGCGTGCGGCCGCTGGCGGTCAGCCCGATGACGAGGTCCCCCGGTTTGGCGGTTTTTAAAATTTCTTTCGCGCCTTGTTTATCGTCGTCCTCCGCTCCTTCTTTGGCGCGGAACACGGCCTGTTTGCCGCCCGCAATCAGCCCGATAATCTGCGAAGGTTTGGTGCCGAATGTGGGTACGCATTCCACCGCTTCCAAAATGCCGAGCCGCCCGCTGGTACCCGCACCCATAAAAATAATTTTCTTTTTGGCACCGTATGCCTGCGCGGCCAGCACGATGACGGCGGCGATTTCTTTATTTGCTTTTTGCACGGCCCGCGCGGCGTTAAAATCTTCGGCGTTAAAGGCGCGCGCCAAGCGCCGGGGCGTCATTTTATCAAGCCCCTGGGTGCGCGGGTTTACCTGTTCGGTGGGCAGCGCGTTCGTGTTCATTTAATCTCCGTCCGAAAGGCTCATTTTGTGCGTTCTAAACGCCTGTTCGGTTTCTTCGATGGATTTAATTTTTCCCGTCAGCGGGATAACCGCCAGCGTAACCAGGCTGATGACGGAAGCAATTATAAAAAACGTTTCATATCCCAGTGCGGCCTGCATTTTGCCCGAGAGCATGGAAGGTACCATCATGCCAAGGGCCATAATCCCCGTGGAAATGGCGTAGTGGGAGGTTTTGTATTTCCCCTGCGATACGTACATAATAAATACGGAAAACGCCATCATCGCAAGCCCGTTGCCCAGGTGCTCCAGCGTGATTAAGGCCGCCGTAACAGCCAGCCCCGGTTTGGCCCACGCCATATAAGCGTAAAAAAAGTTGGGCAGAATTAAAATAACGGCAAACGGCCAAATACATTTTTTAAAACCGAATTTGCCGAGCAGCCATCCGCCGCCCAAATTTCCGGCGATAACCGCCCCCAGCCCGAGCGTGCCTTTAATCAGCCCGTAGTGCTGCATGGAAAGCCCTAAAGCCCCCGTATCCTGCGGCTTGAGCAGGAACAGCGGAACGATTTTTTCAAGGAGTGCGTCGCCCAGGCGGTAAAGTAAAATAAACAGCAAAATGTAAACGATGTTTTTTTGCGAGAAATACGTTTTGAACGATTCTTTCCACGCGTTGGTGCGCGAGTGGGTGACGGGTTTGTCTTCCGCCGGTACGGGCAGAATGTACGCGTGCCACCAGGCAAACGCGGCGAACAGAACGCCCAAAAATCCAAACAGTGCGGCCCAGTTATACGGCCAGGGCATGATATCAAGCGATAATTCCGGATTCGGGTTGGCAAGCGCTCCCGTGACGGAAATGAATATGCCGCTGCCCAAAATCATGGCGAGGCGGTAAAAAATGGTGCGGATACCGACGAAATAGCCCTGGTCGCGCGGGGTAAGCGCGAGCAGGTAGTAGCCGTCGGTGGCGATGTCGAGCGTGGCGGAAGCAAACGCCCCAAACAGGAAACCGAACAGCGATAAGGTGAAAAACGTCATCTCCCCGGTGTGCTGCATAAATGCGGCCACCGCCACGCAGGCGGCCACCGCCAAAAAGACGGCCGAGAGCACCGTCTGCCCCGCGAGCAGCCAGCGGCGTTTGGTTCCGCGGGCGTCCACGAGCGGGCTCCAGAACATTTTTAAAATCCAGGGCAGGTACAGCCAACCCGTCCAAAAAGCGATTTTCTCATTCGAAAAACCGAGGTCCGCATACAATACGGTAGACACCGTGTTAATAACGATGTACGGGAAGCCTTCCGCCAAATATAAAGTGGGGATAAACGCCCACGGAGAGAGTTTTTTCATTTAAATGCGTATTTCCCGGCCAGTAAATCGGCAAGCGGTTTGGTGGTTTCGTTGCGCTCCAGCGCCATTTTGATAATGGCGGTCAGCGGTACGGCCAGAAGCGCGCCCATAATTCCCCACACAAGCGCCCAAAACAGCAAGCTGGCGATGACGATAATCGGGTCCAGGTCCATGCCTTTGCCCAGCCATTTTGTTTCCAAAATGTTGCCGATGACAAAGTGGATGGCGGTCAGTAAAATAAGCGCCAGAAGGATATGCCAGTCGAGCCCGTATTGCAAAAACAGCACGGGCATGGGGAGCATGGTGGAAATAAACGGCCCGATGTTGGGGATAAAATTGAGCACAAACGTCAGCACCGCAAGCATGGAAGCCAGTTCGGCTTTGACGGAGGTGAGCACAATCCACGTAAATCCGGCCGCCAATAAAGACACGAAAATTTTAACGATTAAGTAGAACGAAATCTGCCGCTGGATGTTACCCACGAGGGACGGTTTGTCTTCGGCCGCTTTGCCCATAAAAATAAAGATGAGGAAAAGCGTAATCAGCATTAAGTTGGTTAAAATAGATACCAGCGTTCCGCCCAAACTTTTTACCACGTTAAATACCGGCAGTTTGGAAACGGTGTCCGCCACAAATTCGGCGTTCATGTTAACGCCGTATTTTTGCGCGCTTAAAAGGAACCAGTCTATCGTGTCTCCCAGGCGTTCGGAATAAATGTCCGCCCCGGCGATGAAACTTTCGATGGAGCTGGAAATAAACAGTACCGACAGCGTAATAATCGCCAAAAACGCGGCGAAGCTGAGCACCAGCCCCAATACGTAGGGGAGCTTCCATTTTTGTTTCATTTTTTCGGCCAGCGTACCGGCCACCATGGAAATAAACAAAGCGATTACAAACGGCATCAGCATGGCTTTGGTATAAACCAAAATGCCGGTGGCGGCGGTGCCGGCCAGAATCATCAGACAGATATTGTTGATGGGGGCTAATTTATCGTGAATATTTTTAGTGGGCATAAGTCCTCTCTTGTATTTAGTATAGCATACGGGAGGGCGGCGCGGATATAAAACAAAAAACCTATGCGCAAGGCATAGGTTTCGTGTTAAATGGTGGGCAGTACAGGCGTTTGGCCACAACTCGCCTCGTTGACTCTCGGCGCTCGCGGCCCCGCCTCGCCATACTCGCCTTTCGTGTTCGCCGGTACGGCTCGCACTCAAACTCGTATAAGGCTCCGGCTTTCAAATCCTGACACGGGCCAAGCAGTTGGCCCACTTACTGCCCCGCAATATAAAACATAAATCCCCCACGGTTGTGGAGGATTTATGTTAAATGGTGGGCAGTACAGGATTTGAACCTGTGACCTTCCGCGTGTGAGGCGGACGCGCTACCGCTGCGCCAACTGCCCAAAATTCTCAGATAATTTATTATAGCACTTTCCGGCCCGGTTTGAAAAGCATTTCTTTTTTGGGAGGGGGATGTTGTTATTCTACTAATTTTATATACTATATTAAATAAATAAAACGTCCGTCTTTTTGGCGGGCCATTTTTTGTTTAAGGAGCTTTTACCCGGTATGGAATGGAGTCTTGTGGTCAACTCGTTTATCGGTATGTTGGCTATTTTGAACCCGATCGGCAACGTGCCGATTTTCTTGGAACATGTGGAGAACGAAACCCCCAAGGTGCAGCGCGCCGTCGCGCTTTTGATGACGCTCTCCATCTTTATTTTACTCGCCACGTTCTTTATTTGCGGCAACCGTATTTTAACCGTTTTCGGTATCACCATCCCCGCATTCCGTTTGGCCGGGGGGATTATTATTTTAACCGTCGGTCTTCGCATGTTGCAGGGCAAAAGCAAGTTTGAAAGCCACGGTATCGAAACCGCGGCCGCCAGCGGCAGCACGTTCGACCAGGCCCGCAACCGTTTAAGCCATATTTTGGTGCCGGTGGCCATGCCGCTTTTTATTGGCCCCGGGTCCATTACCACCGTGGTTTTGTACGCGGAGAAATGCACCTCATTTTCCATGGCCATTATGATGCTTTTGGTGCTTTTGGTCTGCTCCGCCACCGTGGGCGTGGTGCTTGTCAGCTCCCGCTATATTTTTAATAAAATCGGCCCGAACGGTACGCAGATTGTCATCCGTTTTATGGGTATGATTTTGTGCGCCATCGCGATGCAGTTTATGATTGACGGCGTATCGCAGCTGTTGCCCGGCGTATTGGATTCCACCTTCACCCACGCGGGCAAATAACGTACGTTTTATTACAGGGCGGCTTCGGCCGCCCTTTTTTTGTGTGCGGAAAACCACCGGCTAGGCCGGTGGTTCAGAAAAGGTTAACCGGTGAGTCAGAAAGAAAAACTCC
>CAJTJT010000020.1 GCA_910576915.1 uncultured Elusimicrobiales bacterium | reverse complement strand
GTCTATTACTAAACCCTGGTTAGGCCGGAATGCCTGCCCCCGGCAAGGGGGTTGACCCGTTTTTTTTTTTTGATAACATGGGGGTAATTCCAGGTTTGGCGGCTTACTTTACTATCGTCATTCCCGAATGTTTCTATCGGGAATCTGTCGTTTCGTAAGAGCGAGATTCCGTACAAAAACACTACGGAATGACGCAATGCAACGATAAAGCCGCCAAACTATTTAAAGGGGGATATTCCATGTATCAAAAATGCGGTTTTACGCTTATCGAGTTATTAGTAGTTGTTTTAATCATCGGCATATTGTCGTCAGTGGCGCTGCCGCAGTATACGCGCAGTGTGCAAAAAGCGCGTATGACACAGCTTCAAACAATGACGGCTTCCGTCTATCAGAGTGAAGAACTATATTATTTGGCAAATGATAAATATACCAGCGATTTTTCTGAGTTGGATTTGGGTATTCCAGGTGAAAATTTTAGCGGTGCAGTGGGTGGGGTGTCGTCCGGCTCGCATTTAAAAAACGGCAATTATTACTATATTGTTTATTCTTATGAACCGGAGAATTTTTTCATATACGGTGCTTATGTTTCTTCTTCCGGCTCTACCTCCGCACCCGATTTGGCTTTGATTCGCTACAGTAAAAATTACAGTATGGGGCTGGGCGGTATAACCGCATGCGTGGCGTATAGGCCGGAGGCGGAAAAACTTTGCCGTTCAATGAACGGTGTCCTAATAAGCGGTACTACTTTGGGCTCGGGCGGCAAGCTGTACCGTTTGAATTGATTAGCGAAATTTCAAGTTTTGTTTTTTGGCCTGACGGAGGAAGACCTCTTAAAAAGCCCCGGCGTTAAGCCGGGGCTTTTTGCAACGTAAGAATTTTATTTTTTACTTTCTTTTTGTTTCAAACTCGCTTTGATGAGGCCGTCAAACAACGGGTGCGGGCGCATCGGGCGGGAACCAAATTCCGGGTGGAACTGGCCCGCAATAAAGTACGGGTGGTCTTCGCGTTCCACAATTTCCGGCAGCACGCCTTCGTGCCAGCCCGTCACCTTGAGCCCCGCGTCACGCAGCTGCTTTACGTAAGCCGGGTTAAATTCGTAGCGGTGGCGGTGGCGTTCGACGATTTGGTCTTTGCCGTACAGCCGGCGCGCCAGTGACCCTTCTTCCAAATCCGCCGTGTAGTTGCCAAGGCGCATGGTGCCTCCTTTATAAACCACGTTTTTTTGCTGGGGGGTTAAGTCTACCACCGGGTCTTTGGTGGTCGGGTCGAACTCGGTGGAATTAGCGTCGTGCAGGCCGCAGAGGTTGCGGGCGGCTTCAATCACCGTGCATTGCATGCCCAGGCAAATGCCCAGGAACGGAATCTTGTTTTCGCGCGCGTATTTAACGGTGGCGATTTTGCCTTCAATCCCGCGGTTTCCGAATCCGCCGGGGATTAAAATCCCGTCCACGCCCGGGAGCATTTTTTCCACGTCGTCTTTTTCCGTATTAATGTATACCACTTCCACTTTGGCGTCGTTGTTCATGCCGGCGTGGCGCAGGGCTTCGTGGATAGACTTATACGCTTCCTGGAATTCGGCGTATTTGCCCGCTACCGCGATTTTGACGGATTTATTCGGGTTCATCGCTTTGTCGAAAAATTCAAACCATTTCGGGTCCACTTCCTTCGTGGGTTTTAAATTTAACAGCGAAATAATCTGTTTGTCCACGTCCTGCTTGTAGAACATTTCGGGCACGTGGTAGATGGATTTGGCGTCGGCGCATTCGATAACGGCTTTGGCCGGAACGCTGCAAAAGAGCGACAGTTTTTCTTTTAAATGCTGGTTTAAAGGCTGCTCCGTGCGGCAGATGAGCATGCTGGGCTCGATACCCACTTCGCGCAATTTATTGACGGAGTGCTGGGTGGGTTTGGTTTTCAGTTCCTGCGCCACCGCGATGTACGGAATCAGCGTAACGTGCACGCAGATAACGTTTTGCGGGCCTTTTTCCAGGCGCAGCTGGCGGGCGGCTTCCAAAAACGGAAGGGACTCAATGTCGCCTACCGTCCCGCCGATTTCGATAATGGATACGTCCACGTCGTTTTCAAACGCGGTAAAACGTTTTTTGATTTCGTTGGTGATGTGCGGAATCACCTGCACGGTGGCGCCCAGGTATTCGCCGCGGCGTTCTTTGTCGATAACGGTTTGATAAATGTTGCCCGCGGTGTTGGTGTTGGCGCGGGTCATGTTTACGTCTAAAAAGCGTTCGTAGTGGCCGAGGTCGAGGTCGGCTTCCGCGCCGTCGGTGGTGACGAACACTTCCCCGTGCTGGTAGGGGCTCATGGTGCCGGGGTCCACGTTGATGTACGGGTCGCACTTAATCATATTGACGCGCAGGCCGTTTAACTGCAAAAGTTTGCCGATGCTCGCGCCGGAAATCCCTTTGCCGAGCGAGCTGACCACGCCGCCCGTGATAATGATGAATTTAGACATAAGTTGTTTCTCCTTGGTAAAAATAAAAATCCGTTGGCTGCGGGGGATTTTTTTGTCTTCCCGGTTCGCCAAAAAGAGGAAGCCCCGCCGGGGGGGCGGGACTTCTCTTTACTTTGTAAAGTGCTTTTTAAAGTATTCTTCGGCCGCTTTTAAATCGGCCTCGGTGTCGATGGCCGGTCCGCCGGGTTCGATTTCCACGCACTTGATTTTCATGCCGTCTTCCAGCGCGCGGAGCTGTTCCAGCTTTTCCAATTTTTCCAGCGGGCTTTGCGGCAGGGATACAAAGCGGTCCAGCGCCTCTTTTTTATACCCGTAAATGCCGCAGTGGTGCCAATAGGGCACGTTTTTGTTTTCGTCCGTAATTTCCCGTTTAAAAGGTACGCGCGAGCGCGAAAAGTACAGCGCGCGGCCGTCTTTGGCCAACACCGCTTTCACGCAGTTGGGATTATCGATTTTGGCGTCGTCTAAGGTGGCGGTGACGGCGGTGGCGATGTCGCACGACGGGTCGTCCGCCAAAAGCCGCGCCACTTTGGTAATGGTTTCCGGGCGGATGAACGGCTCGTCGCCCTGGACGTTAATGATAAATTTTCCCGGGCGGTTCTGCGCGGCTTCAAAAATGCGGTCCGTGCCGCTTTGGCAGGACGCGCTTGTCAAAATGGCTTTGGCGCCGAATTTGGCCGCGGCTTCCTGCACTAAAGGCGATTCGGTGGCGATAATCACTTCGCCCAGGCCAGTCTTCAGGCACGCTTCGTATACGTGCTGGATGACGGGTTTGCCGCAGAGGTTCTTTAAAATTTTACCGGGCAGACGCGAGGAGCCGAAGCGCGCCGGGACGGCGATTAAAAAGTCGCTCATTTGGGCAAAACTCCTTCGATTTCTTCGCGCGTGGTGGTGGCGGTGCCGGATTTTTCCACTACGATTCCCGCTGCATAGTTGGAAATGACGGCCGCTTCGCGCAAGGTAGCCCCCGCGGCCAAGGCGAGCGTCAACACGGAAATAACGGTGTCGCCCGCGCCGGTAACGTCGTACACTTCGCGCGCGGTGGCGTGGACGGTGTAGGGTTCTTTTTTGTCTTTTTCAAACAAAGTCATGCCGTCAGCACTGCGGGTGATTAAAATGGATTCGGCGTCCAGCATTTTCAAAATTTTATCGCCCAAATCCAAAATGGCTTCTTCGCCGGATTTGGGGGATTCGCCCGCGCCTTCCCATGCTTCTTTGGTGTTGGGCGTCATGCAGGTGATGTTTTTATATTTTCTGAAGTTATCGATTTTCGGGTCCACGCATACGGGGATGTTGTGTTTGCGGCAGGTGTCGATAATGGTTTGGATGTTTTGGTCCGAAAGCATCCCTTTGCCGTAGTCGGACAAAATAACGCCTTTGGCGGTTTTTACGGCCAGTTCAAAACTTTTCATGCACGTGGAGGCCACGGAGGGGGAGATTACTTTTTTGCTTTCTCGGTCGAAGCGGACGATTTGCTGTTGGTCGGCCATCACGCGGATTTTTTGGGTGGTGGGGCGGTCCGGGTCTTCGGCCACGCCGTAGATGTTGACGTTTTTCTCGCGCAGGAAACCTTTTAACATTTCGCCGCCCAGGTCCTGCCCGACGACGGACACCATCACGGGTTTGGCGCCCAGCGCGGCCAGGTTTACGGCCACGTTGCCCGCGCCGCCGGCGACGAAAAATTCTTTTTTCACGTCCACTACCGGCACCGGGGCTTCCGGCGAAATGCGGCTGACGGAACCTTTAATAAAATGGTCCAGCATGATATCGCCTACGACGATAATCTCTTTCCCTTCAAAATTTTTCAAAATTTCTTTCAAACGTTTGGTGGTTGCTTGCATGGTTGCTCTCCCGTTTGGTTTATTGTTTTATTATATCTTTAATTTCGTTTGTATTCCAGTAATTCCGCCGACACGCTGCCGATGAACACTTCCGTCTTCATTTTTACGGGCATTTTGTATTCGTCGTCCGTCAGCCATACTTTCAAACTTTTGCCTTTGCTTACAAAAATCCCTTCGCCTCTAAACTGCGGCTCCACTACGATACAGTCGAATTTTCCGGCGGCGGTTTTGACCGTTTCTTTTTTAAGCACTTTTACAATGAGGGGGTATTGTTTTTCGCGGTTGATAATGTCAAACACCACATCTTTTCCCACCGTCAGTTCCTGCGCGCGCACGAAATATAAAGAGGTCAGCATATCAAGCACCGGGATTTCCAAGCTGCCGGAAATTACGCGCGGCTCTTCCTTTTTTTGAAGCTCCCCGTAGTAAGCGTGGTTTTCGTAGTCAAACGCCAGCCATTCGTCGCGCTTATAGGTGCCTTCGCGTACGCTTTGGGAGTAGCCGAGCGAGTAAAAATTTTCCGCGTCCAGCCAGGAATAGTTTACGTCGCGCACTTTAAAAAACGGGTCAATGACGGAAGCCGAAAACGCCGTGGTTTGGATAACGTACGCCGTCCGGCCGTTGATTTCCGCCGTTCCGCGTGTTTTGATGTACGCCGTACCCGCTTTGATAAACGAGTAATACAGGCCGTATTTCAATTCTTCACCCGTCCACGGTGCGTTTTTTCGGGCGGGGGTGACGGGTTCGTACGCAAACGGGCTTAAGCGGCGGTTTTCCAGCGGGATGGTTTCTTCGTCTTCAAAAGAAGGTTTGTCCGGCGCGGGAGCGGTTAAGGTTTGGCGTGCGCGCACGGCGGAAATTTGGTCTTGGGGGGAGAATACGGGCGCGGTTTGGGTTTGCTCTTCGGCTGCGGTTTCCCCGGCGCATTCTTCTTTTTCTTCCAAAGCGGTGTTTTGGGCGGGCGTTTCTTGCTCGGCGGGGGGGATTAGGTCCGTTTGCGGCGTTTTTTCCGGCGCGGGAACGTCCTCGTTTTGGGTAACTGCGGGCGGCGTGGCCGGGTCCGCCGGGCATTCCGTTTTATAAACGGGTTTGGCGGCGCAGGCCGCCAGCCACAGCGCAAGGGCCAAAACCGTCAGGTTACGCAGCATGGTTCCGCTCCGCATGTTTTAGAATGAAGCGGGCGGCATTTAACAGGTTGGAAGCCGCCTTGGCGGGGCGCATATCCGGGTATTTTTTCAAATGGTTTTTGCCGTTGGCGGTGGTGACGAGAACCGGGGTAAACCCGATGGCCCGGCCGAATTCCACGTCCGCCTTTTTGTCGCCCACCATATAAGAGCGGGCCGGGTCGATATGATACTTTTTAATCAGTTTCAGTCCCAGGGCGGGGGCGGGTTTGCGGCAGTTGCACTTTTCGTCCGGCGCGTGCGGGCAGAAAACGATTTCCTCTATTACGGCGGGTTTTAACAGTTTCAGCATGCGCGCGTGAACGGCATTTACTTCTTTTTCAGTAAAATAGCCGCGGCCGATGCCGGACTGGTTGGAAACGATAAAAAATTTATAACCCGCTTTTTTAAGTAACGCGAGTGCGGCCGCCACGCTTTTATAGGGGCGTACTTTGGCAGGGTCGCTTAGATAAGTGCCTGGTTTTTCGTGGATGAGCGTGCCGTCGCGGTCGAAAAAAACGGCTTTTACAGGAGCTGTCATACGCGTTCCTCCGGGTGGGCCTCCAGATAGGCGTTGCCTTCGGCTTCGCGTTTCCAGCGGTTGTGCGCCCACAGCCAGGAGGCGGGATCGGTGCGGAGCCAGTCTTCGTAATAGCCGACGAGTTTCTTGGTAAATTGGCGTACGTTATCCATGCTGTATTCGGCGGGGGGATATAACGGGTCCATTACTTCGGAAACGATGGCGCCGTCCTTTTCCCGCCACACGCGCACCGGGAATACGGGCACCTGCATTTTAATGGATAAAAGAGCCGTAATCGGCGAGAACGCCGCCGTGCGGCCCATGAACGGAATCCACATTTCGCCCGCCACGGTGTTTTGGTCGAACAAAATGCCGAGCATTTTTTTCTTTTTCAGCCACCGCATGCAGGCGAAAAAGGGTTTGTCTTCGTGGTTGCTGTAGAAGGTGCGGCCCGTAAAAATGTTGCGCAGACGGTTGGTTTCTTCGTCGATATACGGGTTGTCCACGCGCTGGGCGAGCACCGCTTTGTCTACTCCGTACACCGCGCCCGCCAGGCCGAAGGCCTCCCAGTTGGTAAAGTGGCCGATGTGGATAATCCCGCCCGTGTTGTTTTGCGCATTTAACATTTTTTCCGCGCCGATAATGCGGGAGTGTTTTTTAAATTCTTCGGGCTTCATGCCGGTCAGCTTAATGAATTCGGCAAAAATGGCCCCCATGTTGCGCCAGGATTCAACGGCGATTTGGCGGCATTCTTCGGGCGATTTTTTGGGGAAGGCTTTTTGAATGTCGCTCACGGAGCGTTCAAAACGTTTGGGCATAACAAAGCGGACGGAGCCGGTGGCGGCCCGGCCGATGCCTACGGCCATGCGGTACGGAATTAACCGGAAAAGCACGCAAAAAACTTTGAGTGCCAAATATTGTAAATAATGAAGAGGGGTTTTTTGAAAGCGTGTGTTTGCCATATTCCCATTATACTAATTTTCGTCTGCGGGCCAAGCCCGGAAATGGTAAAATATCTAAAACTATTTTTAAGGACCGTTTTATGGATTTACTTAAACTCAAAGAAGATTTGGAACAAAATATGTTGGGCCGCGGCGTTTTGAAGGCCGCCTCGGTTTTGTATGGGCTGGGCGCTAAGTTCAATTTGGCCGCGTATGAAAACGGGTGGAAATCCTCCAAAAGCGTCAATTCGCGCGTGGTGTGCATTGGCAACATCACGGCGGGCGGAACGGGCAAAACCACGGCCGTTTTGCTGGCCGCTACCACGCTTGCCAAAGAAGGCGTGCGCGTGGCCATCGTTTCGCGCGGATACAAACGGCAGCAAAAGTCGGACGGACCCGTCGTTCTTTTTGACAACCCGGATGCCGACTGGCGCCTGGCCGGCGACGAACCTTTTATGATGAGCCGCGTGTTGAGCCAGTATAAAGTACCCGTCGTTATTTCGGAAAACCGCGCCGAAGCCGCCACCGAGGCCCTGCGCCGTTTTAAAAGCCAAATTATTTTGCTGGACGACGGTTTCCAGCACCACCGTTTGAACCGGGACGCCAACGTCGTGCTGGTGGACGCCAAAAATCCGTTCGGCAATAAAGAACTCTTACCGTACGGCGTACTGCGCGAGCCGTTAAGCGCGCTCAAACGCGCATCGCTCGTGGTGCTGACGCACTGCGACCAAGTATCCCGCCGCCAGCTGGAAGACGCCAAAGACGTCATCCGCGAACACAACGACTGCGTGGAAATTTTGGAAAGCGTGCACGAGCCCGAGTATTATTTCGACATTTGCCGCTCCAAAAAAGTGGATTTGAAAGATATTAAAGGCCCGGCGGTGTGTTTTTCCGCTTTAGGGCACCCGGAAACGTTCGAAGCCACGCTTGAAAAACTGGGCCTGGAACTCAAGCAAAAATGGCGCTTCCCGGACCATCAGTTCTATACCGAAGACCACCTGCGCACGTTTGAAGACACCCGCGCCGGCCTGCCCATTATCACCACGTTTAAGGATTTTGTAAAATTCCCCGACAACTGGCGCGAAATTTTGACGCAGGACGTCTACGTGCTGTCCGTCAATTTAAAAATTTTGGGCGGCGAAGCGGAAATGGATAAATTTACCGACGTGCTGTACCCGAAGTTTTCCAAAATCAAAAACGCAAAATAAATCCGTTTATAGAACACTCAACCCCCGTTTGCCAGTTTGGCAGGCGGGGGATTTTTGTAATGCTGTGGGGAAAAATCTTCTTTTCCGCCGTCATTCCGGCCGTGGCTTGTTGTTCGTAGTTGGCGGCATGTCCTAAATAGTGTGGCCCAGCTAATCAGAAGAGCGCGGATAAGAGGGGGGCCCAGGCTCTGGGCTTGATTCGTTTTTTTTTTTTGATAACATGGGGATAAATTGAGTTTGTTTGTTATCCCGGCACGCTGCGCACCGCCAGCTCCGGGATCCAGGCTGTTTAATAGAAGTTGTAATTCTTATTTTATTCTGGATTCCCGGTTCGCTTCGCACCCGGGAATGACGCATGACGGAGGAGCTTTCATGTATCAAAAACACGGTTTTACGCTTATAGAGTTATTGGTTGTTGTTTTAATTATCGGCATTTTATCGGCGGTGGCGCTTGCGCAGTACACCAAAGCGGTGGAAAAATCCCGCGCTGTGCAGGCGTTAACTATGCTGAAAAGTATTGTGCAGGCGCAGAAAGTATATTATATGGCAAACGGCGCATACGCCCAGTCTTTTGATGATTTGGATGTGGAAATAGCTTGGACGGAGCGGGATAATTTTTTGGTTAGCGGCAATGTGGCCGATGCCCGTTCCAACGGGGATTGGTCCATCCAGCTGTTAAATTCCGCCGACGGCAGGGTGTATGCCGGCAGGCTTTCCGGCCAGTATAAAGGCGGCGGTTTTATCTTTGCGAACCCGGGAATGTCGGTAGGGATTGACCCGGACGTGCTGTGGTGCGTAGAACGCGTGCATTCCGGTATTGTTTTCGGGAAGGAACGCGGTGCATTTTGCGAAAAAATGTTTGCCGGACGTTTTGTAAAACAAGTAGGCGGCTTAAATTTATTTCAAATGCCTTAACGCCTCTTCCACAACGCCCACCGCGCCCGTAAGGAATTGGCGGGCAGCGTCTTTAAAAATACATTTTTTCCCGGGTTTACGCCGGAACCGGGCGTTAAAACGGGCAAGTTTTCCAAGCCGTGCAGCATTTCCTGCGCGGTTTTTTCATTCCATTTTGCGGCCGGCCAAAAAGCAAACGCTTCAACTGTGAGTCCCAGCTGTTTTTTTATGCGGAAGCTGTTTTCGGTTATGCCAAAGGCGGCTTCACGCACGGGCAGAAGCGTCAAATCCCGCGCTTTTAAATCAAGCGCGCCAAATTCCACCAGGCCGCTTTGTTTGAGTTCTTTCAGCTGCGCTTCTGTCAGCAGGTTTTGCCACGGTTCCCGGTACGGGTCCTGCCATTCGTCATATGCGCCGACGTACTCCTGCGCCAAAAATACGCTGGCTTTGGCACGGTATTTTTTGATAACCGGCCACGCTTCCGTATAAAAAGACTGGTATCCGCCCATAAAAGCAAGCAAAACGGGCTTGGCGGGCAAGCGGCCTTTGGAGAGCTCTCCGGGCAGAACGGTTTTAAAATTCCGGCGGGCCAACTTGTTAAGCGTGCGTTCCAGTTGGGCTGTAGCGGTCCATTCGTTTTTTAAACGCGCTGTGGCAGGGGGACGGCCGATTTTGGCGTAGGTTAATACTATAAGCGCCCGTTTGGCGCGGCGCAAGATAACATAGACGGCCGCCGCCAGGAGTATTCCGGCCGCGGTAAGCGGATAAATCATCATTTATTTTTCTTCTCGTCCCACAGGTACCACAACTTCATATATTTAACAAATACGTAAAAACAGGAAAAAGACGCCCAAATAAGCCCTCTTATTCCGTCCAAAAAACCGGCTTTTAGCACGTAGCGGCGCGCAAACTCAAACGGTACCGTTAAAAGTACGCGCAGCAGGCATACTTTTTTACCTTTTGCAAACATGGTTTGCGCGGCGAGGGTGGTATAGCGGTTAAATTTGTCAAAGTAGGATTCAATGCTGTCGTACGGGTGGTGTATAAATACGTTTTTAAGGCGGGCGGTGTTTCCGTCCACGTGCAGTTTTTCGTGCACCAGGCCGCCTCTAAATTCGGCTTTTTTCGTGCGGACCAAACGCAAAATATGTTCGGCTTTCATGCCGCTGTGGCGCATACGTTTGCCCAAAAAATCGTTCACGCGGGTGAGTTCGTAGCCGTCGGCCGTACCCTGTTGCACGGCTTGTTTGATTTCTTCGGCCAGTTCCGGCGTGAGGGCTTCGTCCGCATCCAGCGAAAGCGCCCATTCGCCCGTTACCTTCGACAGAGCAAAATTCTTTTGGTTGGTAAATCCGTCAAATGCGCGGTCGTATACCGCGGCGCCGAGGTCCCGGCAGATCAGCGCGGTTTTGTCTTTCGACATGCTGTTAACCACAACAATTTCGTTTACGATATGTTTTGCGCTCAAAATACATTTGGCGATATTCTGTTCTTCGTTTTTTGCGATGATAAAAAGACTGATGCGAGGTGTTTTCATAAGTTTATCAAGGGCTGATGTAATTTGTTTTACAGTTTGCTTTGTCCCCGGGTTAGCTGCAGGTGGTAATCAAACAGCGTTTCTCCGCCGCGCGGGAAGGCGCGCAACAGCGTTTTGGCGGGATTCCAGGGCCAGGGGTTAACTCCTTTTTTAGTACTAAAATCAAACAGGTAGCCCGCTTTAAATACCTGCGGACGGACGCGTTTATCAAACCCGCCCGAGCCGAACGGATAACAAAAAGCCGTCACGGGCTCACCCAGTTGTTCTTCCAAAATTTGTTTGCTGCGGACCAGCTCCCGGGCGATTTCTTCATCGGGCAGACTTCTTAAACGGCAGTGGGAGCACGTGTGGGAACCAAATTGCACAAGGCCGCTGTTTTTCATTTCGCGGATTTGGTCCCAGGTCATATATTCGGGCGAGCCGATTTTGTCCGCAACTAAAAAGATGACGGCCGGCACGTTGTATTTTTTAAGAAGCGGGAAGAGATTTTTATAATTGTCTTCATAGCCGTCGTCAAACGTCAGCATGACGGGTTTTTGGACGGGCGCGCCTTCCTGTAACTCTTTTAAAGAAACGGGGGTATATCCGTTTTCTTTTAAAAAGACGAGGTGCTTTTCAAGCATGGACGGGGCGACGGTAAACGGGTCTGATGAAGACGGATTTTGCTCTGCCACGTGATGATACATCAGCGCGACAAAGCCCTTCCGTTTGGGCAGATACCAGGTTTTGCGCAGGGCGGGAAAGAGGATAAACAGCGCCGCCGCGCATAACACCGCCAGAACGGCTGCCGTCATTTCTTATCCTCCTGCTCAAGCTGCCAAAGTTTCATGTATTTTACGAATACGTAAAAAGTGGAGAAAGATGCCCACATCAGCCCCCGCACGCCGTCCAGTACGCCCAGTTTCAGCAGGTAGCGTTTGGCAAATTCAAACGGCAGGCGTACCAGCGTGCTGATAAGGGAAAACCGTTTGCCTTGTGCGTATATGTGCCCGGCGGCCAGCGAAGTGTAGTTGTTAAATTTGCGGAAGTACGTTTCGATGGAATCGTACGAATAGTGGTTGATGGCGTTGGTTAAACGCCCGACGGGGCCGCGGACCACTAAGCCTTCATGCACGAGCCCGCCTTCGTAAACGGCTTTTTCCGTGCGCACCAAGCGCAGGTGCTTTTCCTTATTAAGGCCGCTGAAGCGCATTTTCTTTCCCAGAAAATAGTTGGAAAAGGGAATATCAAACCCGTCAAAAGAAGTGTTTTTCGTCACGCGGGCGATTTCTTCGGCCAGGTCCGGCGAGAGCGTTTCGTCCGCGTCTAAATTTAATGCCCAGCCGCATGAAACTTTCGAAAGGGCAAAATTCTTTTGGGCCGTGAAACCGTCGAAGGCGCGGGTAAACACCTGCGCGCCGAGGTCCCGGCAGATAAGCGCTGTTTTATCAGTGGAAAAGGAATCCACCACAATCACTTCGCTTACCAAATTTTTCGCGCTCAAGATGCATTTAGCGATGTGGCGTTCCTCATTATGGGCGATGATAAAAAGCGAAATCCGTTGGTTTGTCATAATGTTATTGTAGCATTTGGCACGCAAAAAGCCCAATATAAAAAAGGGAACCGCTGTAGCAGGGTTTGGGACTACAGCGGTATGGGATGAAATTTAAATTTGTTTACATATACAGTATATCGCTTCGGCGGGGGGAAAAACAGGGCCTTTGGACCCAATTTCCCAGCAATTTATACCTAGAAAAAATTAGGTCTTTTGTTGTATAATTTCTAGGACCTTTCCACCAGGAGCGTTATTATGAAAAAAACGTTTTTATTTGTTTTGGGTGCGGCCGCACTGGCGGCCTGCGCCGGGCTGCAGACGTCCAGCGAGTATTTGCTGCGGGGGGACGGCTATTTTAAAGACGGCAACCCCGTCCGCGCGCTGGAAGCCTATAACCGCGCGGTAGCGTTAAACCCCGATAATTTGGAAGCGTACGCTTCGCGCGGCGCGGTGCACTTTTTCCAGGGGAATTACGATTTGGCGGAAGCCGATTTTAAATTTGTGCTTGATAAAAACCCCTACCAGGCCGACGCTTACACCGCTTACGGCAGCGTGCTGGCCGCCAAAGGGAATTTTGACGAAGCCCTGGAAGTGTTAAATTCGGCCATCGCCTTAAAACCCGGCAAGCCGGAAATTTTCTTTTCGCGCGCGGGCGTATATTTTATGCTCGGCCGCTACGCCGAAGCGGTGACGGATTATACCTCCGTCATCAACCTGCGTCCGGCGGCGGACGTGTACAACGCGCGCGGCGCGGCGTATTTGCGGCTTGGCAAAAACGAACTGGCCGAGCAGGATTTTAATACCGCCCAAAACGCCAAAATCCCGGCGACGTTAAATATCTATTCCATGATTGATTAGCGTTTTACCGTCGGAGAAAATTTTTTCTTGCGTTTTGTTTTGTGGTTTTGTTATAATAAATATATAAGATTTACGTCACCGTAGCTCAGCTGGTTAGAGCGAGCGTTTCATAAGCGCTAGGTCGGTGGTTCGATCCCACCCGGTGACATTTTTTAACCCTCCGAACGGAGGGTTTTTTGTTATATCAGGAGTGTGCCCCGGGGGCAGAAAGGAGCGTTATGTATTCGTTTTTAGGCGTATTTGTCGGCGGCGGCCTGGGGGCCGTACTGCGCTGGCTGACGGGGCGCGCGGTCAGCGGGCACTGGGGCGTATTTATTGTAAACGTGCTGGGTGCGTTTTTTATCGGCCTTGCGTATGCGTATTTTGCGCGCCGCGCGGCGGGGCCGGAACTGAAATTGTTTATTATGACGGGCTGCTTGGGCGGATTTACTACTTTTTCCACCTATTTGCTGGATTTTGCACAGTTAACCGCCGCCGGAAAGCAGGGAGAAGCGTTTTTCTACTTGGTTTTATCTGTTTTGGCGGGGCTCGCCGCGCTTTGGGCCGGGATGAAGTGCCTGGGGTAAATACTTCGGCCGCGCGTGCAAAAAAGCGTAAAATGTATTATGATTATAGTAGGGAGATTTTATGAAAAAACCTTTCGCTGTTTTTGTTTTGCTTTTTTCCGCCGCTTTGCCGGCTTTTTCTGCTTCCACGTGTGAAACGCGCGTGGATAAGCACCAGGACGCTACGACGCTTGAACGTGCGGCCTACTGTTTAACGCCGGAAGCGGAACCGCCCGCTCCCGCCGGGCCGGAGCTGGTGTATTACGGCGTGTCCGCCAACGCACCGCAGGACGCTTCCGCCCAGGATGCCCGCTATAAACAAAAGTATTTTGATAAAAACGGCGTAGCCGTCGCGCAGGATTACGTGGGCACGCGCAAATTCCCGGCGTTTACCAACGATATGCTCTCCGAGCAGGAACGCCTGGCGCTTGAAAAGGCCGAAAAAGAAGCCTGGGAAAAAGCTCAGGCCGAAGCCGAAAAAAAGGCCGCTACGGCCAAGGCTCCGCTCCGCACTCCGTCCGTACTCGCGGAACAGGAACCCCAAATGACCAAAGCGCAGTTGGCCGCCCGTAAAAATAAACCCAAACGCTTTATGAAAGAACCCGCCGCAGAGCAAATGCCGGAGGAAGCGGCTGCCTATGCGCCGGATCCGTACGGCGCGAACCCGTATGGTACGCCGCAAAGCGAACTGCAGCAGGCGCAAGCGTTGGAAAACAATCCGCTTTCCCAACCCACGGGGAATGCCGGCGGTGCGGCCCCGAACGGATTTTTAGACGATAATTTATTGGACGATCCTTCTTTTGGCTACAACGCCACGGACCCGTCCATGCAGCCTTAGCTTGACAAACTTTCCCCGGGAGATTAAAATAACTGTATGCAAAAATTAATCGCGTTTATTAAAAGACCGTATGCCGAAAAGGGTTTGATTGTCGGCACGTTTGATTCGCTGTTAAAGCTGGTGGCGCTGTTTGTATGGTGCTATTTAACGGTGGTGCTGGGGATGCTGTTTGTGGAGTCTTTACTGACGGATTATAATCCCTTGAATAAGCTGTGGTGGTTTTCGTATTGCTTTTTGATTTTCTTCGGAGCGACGTGGCTTGCGTATATTGTCTTCTTTGTACGCAACTATAACGAAGACGAAGAGTGATATAACTGCTGGTGTTAACTGACGATTTACGCGCAACGGATAAGAAAGAGATTTCTTATCCGTTGTTCTTTATCCGGGCAACCATTTTCCATATTTGGCTAAATTTGCGTTCCCTTGCCACTCGGCGTACCTGGCAGTACTTCCTCGGGCAACTGGCAACGCAAATTTAGCGCAAATCTGAAAAATCAGCCGAAGCTATGCAATGTTATTCTGTTCTGTACGGCACTTGAAAACGGCTGTACTTAACTTTTGTAATTCGCAGAACGGGCAGAACATATTTTTCTGCCCGTTCTTGCTTATTAGGATAAACAATTTTCCAAAACCTAAGCCGTGCCAACCCCTTATAATGCCCCGTGCGTTTGTGCTTGCCAGCCGCACAGACAAGGCGTAAAAACGCAGGCGGTGTAATCACCGTCAAGTTTTTATAACACAGTTCTGAGTGGCTGGCAAGCCAAACCCAGCGGGCCGCTGAGCCTTTGGGCTAAAGTTTTATTTTTTTGCTTGTGCTTGCGATAGCAAACCCTGCGCAAAAGAAATAAAACCTCGCCTGCAAAGTCAACGCGGCGCACGGGCAAGATAAGGGGTTGGCACGGCTGCTTGCGCAGTCTCTTGGGCTTGACGTGCCATTCAGGCACGCCTATGCGCCCAACTAAATCCCGCCAACTAAAGTCGGTTTTGAAAAATCATATAATCTTCTACAATGTCATTCTAATCTGCACGGCGTGTTATATAGGGTCATGGGCGGCAGCTTACCCAAAGTGATGCCGGGTTATGCTGTTCTGCACGGCGTATAAAATGTAATAGAGGAGATTCCTGCTCTCGGCTTATCCCGGAGGTTCGTTTTGGGGGAGCAAGAAGGGCGGTTACAGCGGGAAAGTAAAATCTTTTAGCGCGGCGCGGGCGTCTTCACGGTCCGACTTCAGCTGTGCCACCAAATTATCCAGGCCGTTAAATTTCATTTCGTTACGCAGTTTTTGCACAAACCAAATGGTTATTTTGCGTCCGTAAATGCTTTGCTTAAAGTCGAAAATGTTTACTTCCACAAGCGGCAGTTTGGCGTGAATCGGGTTCACCGTCGGGCGGAAACCGATGTTACAAAAACCGTCATAAATTTTGCGGCCTACGCGCACTTTTACGGCAAATACGCCAAGCGGCAGAATCTTATAAATGCCCGTATCCAAATTGGCCGTCGGAAAGCCCAGTTTCCGGCCCAGCTGGTGGCCTTTGATAACCCGTCCCGTCAGTTCATAAGGCCGGCCCAAAAGCGCGTTGGCCAGCGTAATATCCCCCTGGGCGAGGAGTTTGCGGATAAGAGAGGAGGAAATTTTCTCGCCGCCGGCGACGGAGAACTCCGCCACGTCAAACGGCAGGCCGTATTTTTCGCACTGTTCGCGCAGAAAATCGATGCCTCCCCGGCGGTCTTTGCCGAAGGCGAAGTCCGGCCCCGCCAACAGTCCGCCCATGTCGTATTGCGTGCGTAAAATATCAAAAAATTGTTCGGGGGAAAGGTTCCGGCAGGCGGCAAAATCCAGCGCGCTGGCGGGTACGGCTTCCTTTTTAAGCAGGAATTTTTTTTCGTTCGGCAGGGTCAGCACCGTCATTTCCGGGTGTTCGGCCAGCAGGGTTTTGGGGGGAAGCGGAAAATACAGCGCAAGCGGTTTTAATCGGTGGCGCGCCGCCATCATTTCCAGCTTGCCAAACAAGGCGCGGTGCCCGGCGTGCAGGCCGTCAAACGTTCCCACCGTAATCAAATTTTTTGCTTTTTTCATACCGTTTCCGTTTGGACGCGTTCGTATAACGCCGTACCGATCCCTTTGAGTAAATTGCCGTCAAACGCATTCTCTACGTGATAGCCGCCGATTTGTTCGCGTTTTAACGCCGTTAAATGCCCCGCAGTGCCCAGTTCCTTCGCCAGCATATATCCAAGCGCGCGCACATACGTCCCGCACGAGCATCGCACCGTAAACGCAATTTGGTCCGGCGCGGCCAGCTCCAGGCGGAGCCATTCCACGGTTACTTCGTTGTATTTGCGTTCCATTTCCGCGCCTTTGCGGGCCAGTTCGTACATGCGGTTTCCGTTGATGCGTTTGGCGCTGAAGAACGGAATGGGCTGTAAAATCCGACCGGAAAGTTTTTTGGCGGCGTTTTGCAAATCGTCCGGCGTGAGCGGGGGGACGGGCGCGGCGGAAATAACTTCGCCGTAGGCGTCCCAGGAGTCGGTTTCCTCGCCCAGTTTTAAGACGGCGGAGTAAACTTTTTCCAGTCTCAAAAATTGGTCTTGTTTTTTGGTGGCTTCGCGCCCGATAAGCAGAATAAGAAGTCCCGTCGCCATCGGGTCGAGCGTGCCGCTGTGGCCGATTTTTTTGGTTTTCAGCTCCCGGCGGCAGATGGCGATGATGTCGTGCGAAGAAAAATCCTTCGGCTTGTTAATCAGCAAAATACCGCTTTTGGCGGGCTCAGTGCAAATCTTTGACGGCATTGTACACCACTTCGGCGAGCGCGTCGGCCACTTCGTTTACAGTTTTATCCGTTACTTTAAAACCGGCCGCGCGCGCGTGACCGCCGCCGCCGAAAATTTGGGCGATACGGCTTACGTCCGCGCTTCCGCGGGAGCGGAGATTGACGGAAACTTTGTCCGGCTCTTCTTTGATAAGGGCGGAAACTTCCACCCCCGGAATCATGGTGGGCTGGCTGACGATACCCTGCGTTTGGGCGGGCGTGGCGCCGAAGGTTTCAAAATCGCGCCGGGTTAAAATGATTTGGCTGTACTTGTTGTCAAAGCGCATTTCCATTTTTTCAAGCGCGCGGCCCAATAATTTCAGCTCGATATAGGATTTGGTGAAATAAATTACCTGGTTGATTTTGTTTACGTCCGCACCCAGGGCCACCAGGGCCGACGCCACGCGCAGGGCTTCTGCGGTGGTGTTGGAGTGCACAAAGCGGCCGGTATCGGTTACAAGGCCGGTATAAAGGCAGGTCGCTTCGGCGGGGGTGGGGAGCAGATTGTCTTCGCCGGAGGCTTCAAACAGCTGGAAAATAATTTCGGCGGTGGACGAGGCTACGGAATCGATATGGTTTACGTGGCCGTAATCGTCGCTCACCAGGTGATGGTCGATATTCACAAGCGTTTTGGCGGGTTTTAAAACGCTTTCCAGGTCGCCGCCGCGTTGGCGGTCGGAACATTCCAAAAGGATGACGGTGTCAAAATCCGGGTTTTCGGGCAGAACGCCGACGTGGATTTTTTCAAGCCCGGGCAGAAATTTTAAGTCGTTGCCGATAGCGGGCGCGGCATAGGCGTACACCGTTTTGCCTAAGCGCTCTAAAAGAGAAGTCATCGTCAGCGTGCAGCCTAAAGAATCGCCGTCCGGGTTTAAATGTCCGGCGATGAAAAACTTATTTCCGGCGCGGATAGCGTCCCATACGGCACGCAGGCTTTCTTCTCTAT
Source organism: uncultured Elusimicrobiales bacterium (assembly GCA_910576915.1). Classification (GTDB taxonomy): domain Bacteria; phylum Elusimicrobiota; class Elusimicrobia; order Elusimicrobiales; family Elusimicrobiaceae; genus Avelusimicrobium. Next base: position 1,102 of record CAJTJT010000020.1, on the reverse strand, counting down.
TTTTCATGGTTATGTTCCTTTTCGATTACTTGAAAAATGGCTTCCACGCGCGAGGCTTTTTCGGGCGTGTCGTCGTATTCAAACGTAAATGACGGAATGCGCTTTAAGTGTAACCGTCCGCGCAGCTGCGCGCCGATTTCTTTGCGCAGCAAGGACAGCGCTTCCTGTGTTTTTTTGCGGTCTTCGGGGCTGCCGAATACCGAGAAAAATACTTTGGCGTTGGCCAAATCTTTCGACAGGCGCACCGCCGTAATCGTTACGAAACCGCCAAAATCGCCGTTGGCGGCCATTTTGGTGATGAGCGTATTGATTTCTTCCAAAAAAAGGGTTTCCAAACGTTTAATTCTGTCTATCATGTTTCTATTATAGCATTTTGGTTTAAAAGACTTGTTTTTTTATCGGGAAATAATTATACTATTAAAAGCAGGAGTTTGTTTCCTCATTTAAAATAAAGGAGATTGTATTATGAAAAAGGGTTTTACCTTAATTGAATTGTTGGTAGTCGTACTGATTATCGGTATTTTGTCCTCCGTGGCGTTGCCGCAGTACACCAAAGCGGTGGAAAAATCCCGTGCGACGGAAGCCCAAACGCTGTTGGGTAACCTGTCTACCGCCGAACAGATTTACCAGATGAGCACCGGCAGCTTTACCGGCGACCTCTCTGTGTTGGATTTGCAACTCCCCGGCGTGGGTTCTGCACAGACCAATACGGTGAGCACGAAGAACTTTAAACTCCTAATCACCACGCCTAACACTGCGGCCGGTACTGCTGCTACTTTTGCGGCCACCGCTACGCGCATTACCTCCGCCGGCGCCAACGCTACGGGCGATTTGGCCTATGTGCTTAACTTGTCTATCGATGCCAACGGTAACATCACCCGCACCTGCACCGGCGCGGCCAAAACGTGCAAATCCATTGCTAACGGTGCTACCTGCGCCGCCAGCGGTACAAATAAAGATTGGTGCTATAAAGCGTCGTAATTTTTGCTTTTGGCTGAACCCCGGTTTCCGTTTGGAGGCCGGGGTTTTGTAATACCCGGGGAAACCATAGGCGGGAGCCTATGGAGGAGAGGAGAAGCAGGACTCTTCTATGCTACAATAG
>CAJTJT010000019.1 GCA_910576915.1 uncultured Elusimicrobiales bacterium | reverse complement strand
TTTACAACAGAAAAAAACATAAGATAGGGAAAAAAGCGCCATCAGACCGTTTTCCCCACTGTATCAAAAAAAAAAAACGAGTCAACCCCCTTGCCGGGGGCAGGCATGCTGGCCTCAAACCAGGGTTAAGCAATAGACGGTACTTATCACTTAGATGGGAACAACCCAAGGGGGTATCTGCCTGTCTGGCCCAGGGGCTGGGCTCCCCTCTTGTCCGCGCTCTTATGATTAACTGGACCACACGGTTAAGACATGTCGCCAGCTACGAACAGGCGAACACCAACGGCGGCCCGCAGGGTTCCGCCCGCAGGAACTGGACAGGAAGATCTTGCCGGGGAAGGGTGCCACCCGCAGAGTGCGCCGCGGCCCGTTTGCCCATAAAAAACAACGGACAAGAATCCTTGTCCGTTGTAAATAAAACGTCAGTAAGTTGATTAGCCGATTACGGGCGCCACAAACGTGCGGGCGGCCAGTTCGCGGTCCAACATCAAGAGGGCTTTTTTATCTTCGCCAATCAGTTTGAGCGTCGCGAGCAGCTGGCGCACATTGGCTTCTTCTTCCACCTGTTCTTTAATATACCAGTCCAGGAAAGACAGGGCGGCGCGGTCGTGTTCCGCTTCGGCTACGTCCACAAGCCCGTTAATTTTGGAAGTTACCAACTGTTCGTGTTCCAAAACCTGTTCAAAAATCGCCACGGTGTCAGTTCCTTTCAGTTCCGGTTTTTCGATGGCGGCCAGGTTGATTTTTCCGCCGCGTTCGTGTACATAGTCGTACATACCCATGCCGTGGGCGTGTTCTTCCTGCACCTGCACGCCAAACCAGTTGGCAAACCCGTTCAAATGCAGTTCTTCAAAGTGGGATTTCATCGCCAAATATAAATATTCCGAGTAAAATTCCGCATTAATTTGCGCGTTAAACGCTTCTTCCATTTTTTTGCTAAACATGTTTTCTCCTTGCCCCTGCGGGCTTATTAAGAATAAATCTTACCTATATTATACTTCTTTTGAAATAACCGTGCGGGCGGCTAGCATTTTTTCCGGCGGAAAATTTCCGTCACGCGGTTAAAAATACCGTGGCAGTAGGCAATCGTCATCCCATAGTTGGAAACGGGCACGCCGGCGGATTTGAGTTTTTCAACCCGGCGCAGAATCTGCGTGCGCGTTACCATACACCCGCCGCACTGGACGGCCAGTTTGTATTGGGATAAGCGTTCCGGCAGCGCATCCAAATTGGCAAGGACGGTAAACTCCAGCTTTTTGCCCGTGTATTTCTGCAGCCACGCCGGAATTTTGGTGCGGCCGATATCGTCGCACTTATTGACGGTGTGGGAACAGGATTCCATAATCAAAATTTTATCGCCGTCACGCAGCGAATCAATGGCGCGCGTGCCGCTTAAAAATGCGTCAAAATCGCCTTTTTGGCGGGAAAACAAAATGCTGAAACTCGTCAGCGGGACAAACGGCGGCACGACGGAATTTACGTATTTAAACGCTTGGGAATCCGTCACCACCAAAGCGGGCGTATGCGTTTTTAAATAGGCGGCCAGTTCCGTATCTTTCACGCACACGGCCACCGCGCCGATATCCAGCAAATTGCGGATGGTTTGCACCTGCGGCAAAATAAGGCGGCCCGCCGGGGCGGACGCGTCCACCGGGATAACCAGCACCACTTCTTCCCCCGCTTTGACGTATCCGTCCAAAATGCCCGACGGCGCATGCGCGCTTTTGGGCAAATGCTTTTTGATTAACGCCAGCAAAGCGGGAATATCCGGCTGACGGCAGGAAAATTCCAGCACGTCCACGCCGTTAATTTCGGCCTGCAGTTTTTGCTCATCGCATTTATTATGTACTAAAAAGAACGGGATATTATGCGCCGTACAGTCGGCCATCAGCTGCTGGTCGTAAGCGTCCAGCTCGCCCGCGAACACCAAAACAGCCAGGTCCGCCTGCTCCAGCGATTCCATCGTGCGTTTGACGCGCTGTTCCCCCAACAGGGAGGCGTCATCCACGCCCGCCGTATCCACCAGCGTAACGGGACCGACGTCCAAAATTTCGATGATTTTTTTGACGGGGTCCGTAGTTGTGCCCGGGTGCTGCGCCACGACGGACGTATCCTGCCCGGTCAGCACGTTTAAAAGCGAACTCTTGCCCGCGTTCATTTTGCCAAAGATGCCGATATTCGGCCTGTTTAACTGTACCATATAGGAATTATATAAAAATCCCGCATGCTGCGCGCCGCACCCTGCGGGCTGCCCACTGTGTGCACCAGGGCCGACTGCCGTGCAGAACAGAATAACATTATAGATGATTATATGATTTTTCAAAACCGCTCCGTATTGCGCGGACTAGTTGGGGCGCGGCGTAGTGGTAATTACGTAAGCCCCATGGTACGCGCAAGACGGCAGGTTTTGGAAAATTGTTTATCCTAATAAGCAAGAAGGGGCAGAAAAACACTTTCTGCCCCTTCTGCGAATTATAGAAGATAAGTACAGCCGTTACCCTCGCCAATAAGGTATAATAAAAGGGAGTATCATCACTTATGCCGTACCTTACCGAGGATAACAAAACCTGTATGAACAAATTTGACGCTTACCTAAAAGACCGTGCAAAATTAGTGGAAAAAAATCTTTCCAAATATATCGGAAAAATCAAAAACTCGCCGAAAATTTTGACCGACGCCATGGACTATTCCCTCCAGGCCGGCGGCAAACGCGTGCGCCCCATCTTACTTATGGCCACGGCCGAAGCCTTCGGAAAAAAAGCGGCCGACGTTATGCCCGCCGCCTGCGCGGTGGAAATGCTCCACACCTATTCCTTAATCCACGACGATTTGCCCTCCATGGATAACGATGCCCTCCGCCGCGGCAAACCCACCAACCATAAAGTATTCGGTGAGGATTTGTCCCTCTTGGCGGGCGATGCGCTTTTAACCTACGTGTTTGAAGTGTTCGCGCAAAACGGGAAAGTAAAAGCCGTGGGCGCGGAAAATACGTTAAACGCCCTTATGAATTTTGCCAACTGCGCCGGAGCCTCCGGCATGGTGGGCGGCCAAACGGCCGACGTGTACGCCGAAGGCATGGGCACGCAGGACGCGCACAGCTTCCGCGCGGACAAAATCCGCAAGCAGTCCAAGCCGCTCACAGACAAGAGCCTGCACTATTTTATGCTCCCCTCCACCGTCAAAGAAACCACGCCCGAAACCATTTTAAACTATATTCACGCCAATAAAACGGGCGCGCTCATCCGCGGCAGCGTAGAAACGGGCGCTCTGTTGGCCGGAGCCAAAGGGAGCGACCTCGCCAACATCAAAAAATACGCCAACTGCATTGGCCTCGTGTTCCAAATCGTCGATGATATCCTGGACGTTACCGCCTCGGCCAAACAGCTCGGCAAATCTAACAGCGACAAAGAAAACGGCAAGCTCACCTTCGTCAGCCTCTACGGCCTGGAAGGCAGCCGCAAACACGCGCAGTTGCTCATCGCCAACGCGCAAAAAGCGCTCAATGCTTTGAAAAACGTCAAAAAACAAAATTTATGGCCGCTTTACGAAATGGCCGAGTTCTTTAAAACGAGAACCTACTAAACTTATCAAACGGGAGATTTTATGAAAGTTCTTCCCAGTATCCAAAGCCCCAAAGATTTGCGGCTTATTAAAAAGGAGCATCTTCCCACGCTGTGCGAGGAGCTGCGCCAAACCATCATCGAAACCGCCAGCAAAAACGGCGGGCACCTGGGCTCCAGCCTGGGTGCGGTGGAAATTATTACCGCGCTTCACTACGTATTTAATACGCCGGAAGATAAAATCGTATACGACACGGGCCACCAAGCCTATGCCCATAAACTGTTAACGGGCCGCCAGGCTAAATTCGCCACCATCCGCACCAAGGACGGCCTGAGCGGGTTTCCTAAACGGCACGAAAGCGAATACGACACGTTTGGCGTCGGCCACGCTTCTACGGCCATTTCGGCCGCTTTGGGCATGGCTGTGGCGCGCGACCAAAAGAAAGAAAATTCCAAGGTTATCGCCGTCGTGGGCGACGGCTGTATGACGGGCGGCATGGCCTACGAAGCCATGCAGAACGCCGGACTCTTGCGTTCGGACCTTTTGGTTATTTTAAACGATAACCAAATGTTTATCTCCCAGCGTGTGGGCGCCTTGGGCAAAGCGCTTACCAAACTGCTGACGGCCAAATACGTACAGCTCGCCGAAGAAAAAGCCGCCAACTTTTTAAAACGTTTCGACGAACTGGGCAACAACGCCGCCAAACTGGCCAAGCGCGCGCGCTCCATTCTGTTCCCGGGTACGCTGTTTGAAGAAATGGGATTTCGCTATTTCGGCCCCGTCAACGGCAACGACATTAACGAAATGATCGAAGTGCTCGAAAGCGTAAAAGACGTCAAAGGCCCCGTCATGCTCCACGTAGTAACGAAAAAAGGAAAAGGCTATAAACCCGCCGAAGAAAAACCTACGCGCTTCCACGGCATCGGCATTTTTGATGTGGAAACCGGCGATTCTTTGGGCAAATCCAACGCCGTTACGTTTACCAAAGCGTTTTCAGACGCGCTTGTAAAACTGGCGGCAAAAGACGAACGCATCACCGCCGTTACGGCCGCCATGCCGGAAGGCACGGGGCTCGACGCGTTCCGCGACAAATTCCCTTCCCGCTATTTCGATGTAGGCATCGCCGAAGAACACGCCGCCACGTTTGCCGCCGGCATGGCCGCAAACGGCGTAAAACCCATTGTGGCGTTGTATTCCACCTTCGCCCAGCGGTGCTACGACCAAATCTTGCATGACGTGGCTTTGCAAAATCTACCCGTCGTATTCGCGCTGGACCGCGCGGGCGTTGTGGGCGAAGACGGCCCCACCCACCACGGCGTGTTTGACATCAGCTTTTTAAGAAGCGTGCCGAATCTAACCCTCGCCGCCCCGGCGGACGAAAACGAAATGCAACATATGCTCAAAACCGCGTTTGACGCAAACGCCCCGTTTGTGCTGCGCTATCCGCGCGGCGCGGGGTTTGGCGTAACCATGGACGCCGAACCGAAAACCCTGGAAATCGGCAAAGGCGTATGGCTTAAAAAAGGTAAAGACGCCACGATTTTGGCCATCGGCAACCGGGTTCACCCGGCTTTGCAGGCGGCTGAAAAACTGGCCGAAAAGGGGATTCACTGTGGCGTGGTCAACATGCGTTTTATAAAACCGCTGGACGTAAAAATCATCGGCGAAGCGTTAAAACATTCCCCCAACCTGGTAACGGTGGAAGACAACATGCTCGCCGGCGGGTTCGGTTCCGCGGTGGCCGAATATCTTTCGGACAAACACGCCAACTACAATTTACTGCGCTTAGGAATTGCCGACGAATTTGTGGAACACGCCAAAGCGGCCCAGCTGTACGACCGCACCGGCGTAAGCGCGGAACAAATCGAGAAACACATTTCAAAATGGCTTAAAAAGTGAGGGCTTATGAACCAAGAACAAGAAAAAATCACCCATGCACAATCTTACCTAAAAGCATATGAGGATATCCAGCTGTTAAAGAAAGACATCATGCGCCCCGTACGCATGGAGCTGGAAACCTTAAAGCCGGAACTTTATTTAAAGCATCACGGCATTGAAGAAACCATCGTATGCTTCGGCAGTGCGCGCGTGCAGGAAACGCCGCAGGCCGAAAAACGCGTGGCCGAAGCCAAAAAGGCCCTCGAAGCCAACCCGAACGATAAAAACCTGAAAAACCGCCTGTACGAAGCCGAAGGACTGCTTAAACTGTCCAAATACTACGACGAAGGGCGCAAATTCGCCAACCTCGTTGTGGAAAAAGCCGGCAACCGCTTTGCCGTAGTAACCGGCGGCGGCCCCGGCCTTATGGAAGCGGCCAACCGCGGCGCGTTTGAAAAAGGCGGCAAGAGCATCGGTTTTAACATTACCCTGCCGCACGAACAGAAACCCAACCCATATATCACCGAAAACCTGGCGTTTTTGTTCCACTACTTCGCCATCCGCAAATTACACCTCGTAATGCGATCCAAAGCGTTTGTGGTGTTCCCGGGCGGGTTCGGCACGTTTGACGAACTGTTTGAAGTGTTGACGCTCGTCAAAACGGGCAAAAAACAGGAATTGCCGATTGTGCTTGTAGGCAAACAATTCTGGAACGATGTGGTAAACATTCCTGCGCTTGCTTCCTACGGCGTGATTTCGCCCGAAGAAGCCGAAGCGTGCACGATTGTGGAAACCGCCGAAGAGGCCTGGGCCGAAATCGCCAAGTTCTACAACATCAAATAGTTTCACCGCTACAAAAAATCCCCGGGCTTTAATACCCGGGGATTTTTTTGCGGATTAAAACGAAAAACCTGTGGCACCGTGGCCGGCATTGGAGGTTGAGTCCGGGGATGTTTTGCCCGAAACATTCTGGCAAACCCGCCAAGCCAAACTGCCTTCGCTATTACCCCAGCAAATAAAAGAATCGCGGGAAAAATACTTTTCCAAACTAGGCGCGCCCGGGCTGTTGTCATTACAATAAGCGGAAAAACTATTTTCGGTGCCGCCTCTGCGCAAATAGCAATAAAAATCCCCATAGTTAAGCCGGTTGATGCCCCCGGATTCTACGGTCGCACTCCCCCCGCCGGGCATGCCGATATCTAAATCGTCAAATTGCAGCGTATAGGTACCGTTGGCCATATAATAAACGTTTTCCGCATCCGAAATACTGCGCAATAACGACATTAGCCGCATAGTACGCGTTTTTTGCACCGCCAGGCGGTACTGCGGCAACGCCACCGACGATAAAATACCGATGATTAAGACGACAACTAATAACTCTATTAATGTAAAACCCGTATTTTTGTACATAGGGAATCCCCCTTTATAGACGGCCTTATTGTTTCGTTACGTCATTCCCGAGGGTTGTAATCGGGAATCTGCTGTTTTGTAACAACGAGATTCCGTACCAAAACACTACGGAATGACGCACGAAGCCGCCAAACCTCAATATCCCCATGGTATCAAAAAAAAAACGAATCAAGTCCTTATAAAATCTTCTTAAAAAATAGCCTACAAAGCCATTTTTAACAAAAATATGGCAAAAAATATCCCCAGGGGCTAAATATAAGAATACCCCTAATCAGAGCTTGGATTAGGGGTATTCTTATATAATGGGAGGGCGTTTAAACCCAGCTAGTCGGCGTAATAACAACCGGAATACGCTCCGCAAATGCAAACGCTGTCCCGGTCCGAAGAATACTTATTAAAGCCCAACTCTTTACAAGAAGCCCCCTCACAGGAGCGACGCCCCGTCTGCGGATGTAACGCCAGTTTAAAGTTATAATTGCCGCCGCCGACATAGGTGGCCCATACCGAATCGTTAGGCATACAAACGATATCCCCGTCGTAAGTAAAGTTCTTGGAATCAGAAACGTTAATCGCAAAAGAATCTTTCAGGGTTCTAAACGGCGCGCCGCCGCCGGGATTTTCCAAACAGTACGCAGTTTTAGCCATATTGATATTTTTTAAATTCGTCCACGCTTCCGCCGCCCGGCTTTTCAGCACCGATTTTTGGTATTGCGGTAACGCTACCGACGACAAAATACCAATAATAAGGACCACAACCAGCAGTTCTATCAACGTAAAACCTTTCATATTTATACTCTCCTGTTAATAACTCACGCCGAACTTGTTTAATTTTATAGGACAAATTCCATGTTATCAAAAAAAAAAAACAATACAACCCTTTTGTACCCCCCAAAGAAAAAGGTATAAAAAACCCCAAGGCGCGGGCCCCGGGTTGATTCTGCGCCAAAATCGCAGCTTCACTTGATGTTAGCCACCGTTAATTACACTGGGAATCCGGCAGTTTGTAAAACCGTACGCCATACGTATTACGGATGTGCGTGGCGCCGAATAATTTTTCGCAAAACACGCCCTGCTTCGACGTATTTTCATAACAAATCACACAGTCCGTTATCCCTGCCAGAGCCCGGCTGTAATACACATAGGCCAGGCCGGAACCAGCATACGGCCCTTCGGCAAATAAAGCCGTCAGATAATGCACGGTGTACGAATCATTGCTTAACCCCACTTTAAAATTTCCCCGCCCGAAACTTCCGTCCGGGCGTTGGGGCATCTCTAAAAAGTCCGCCATGTCCGCAACGGAAGAGGGCATCTCTCCGTTTGCCAGCTTATACTCCTGCTCCGCACGTTTGACTTCCGCCAACGCCAACCGCAACGGTGCGGTGCGCGCTTTCCATACTGCGCGGGTGTACTGCGGCAGCGCCACCGACGATAAAATACCAATAATTAAAACGACAACTAATAACTCGATTAACGTAAAACCCTTTTTAGTGGATTCGGAAACACTATCAGTAGACCCCGGATTACAACCTTCCGGGGTGACGCTCAGCGGACAAAGCGTCAGTTTAGAATAACAGCGAAGCGTAAAACCTTTCACTTTGTTGGCCTCCCGGAACGCTGCGCACCGCAGAGTGAACCGGGAATCCAGCATATTATGAGGATTACAACCACTATTAAACAGCCTGGATTCCGGCTCCACGGGCGGAATGACGGCATTTTGATACATAGGACTTATCCCCCTTTACAAAATTTGGAGGCTTTATCGCTTCGTTACGTCATTCCCGAGGGTTGTAATCGGGAATCTGTTGTTTCATAACAACGAGATTCCGTACAAAAACACTACGAAATAACGCACGTATAGTAAGCCGCCAAACCTGGATTATCCCCATGTTATCAAAAAAAAAAAACGGGTCAAGACCTTTGAAACCCCTCTTACAAAAACAGTCCGTAAAGCCATTTTTAGCCCAAATAAGGCAAAAAAATACCGCCGGTTTGCTGCCCGGCGGTATTTTTTGTTTTAAACTAAATTATTTTTTCTTTGCAGTTTTTTTAGCGGCCGGTTTTTTGGCGGCTACTTTTTTTACAGCGGCTTTTTTCACGGCTACTTTTTTGGCGGCCGGTTTTTTAGCACAAGCCTTTTTGGCGCACGCTTTTTTAGCGCAGGCTTTTTTGGCCGGAGCTTTTTTAGCCGGTTTTACGGCGGCGGCTTTTACAGCGGTTTTCTTTACGGTCGCTTTTTTGGCGCAGCAGGATTTTTTGGCACACGCTTTTTTAGCCGGTTTAACGGCAGCTTTTTTCACGGTTACTTTTTTAGCGGCCGGTTTTTTGGCGGCGGCTTTTTTCACGGTTTTTTTAACAGCCATTTTATTTCTCCTGAGACAATTAGTTTTAACCTCATAAAAATAATAGCACAAATTATATCAAAATGCAACTTTTTCTCGTCTTAAAATAATTTTTTTAAAAAAATCAAGCCTGTGTTGCCTCCGTCGGAAACTTGACTTTTTATTTTTTCTCCGTCGGAGATTTTCGCGTTTTTACAAACGCTTCCCACACCCCTTCGCGCCCGCACAAAGCCGTAAAAATAAATTTGTTAAACGTATTTTTATACGCATAAATTCCCGCAACCGCAAATAAAAACGCGTACAAAAAATGCGTTTCCGGCGCGTAAAATCCGCGCCACAATGCACCCGTGGCCGCACCGCAAATAAGCGCGATGTAACCGCAATTACACACATAAAAAAACCGAAGCGCACGCGGCAAATCGTTCACTTTAAACACGCGGAAAGAAAGCGGCAAAAGCGCGCTTTTGCCAAGCGCAAACAAAAGCCCAATGATAACTCCAGCCGCATAATCCCCGGCGTAAATCTGCCCCGCTCCCGGGAAAATTAAACTAAAAATAAGACAAAGCGCCGGCGTCATTTTTTCCCCCACAGTTCAAGGAGCGCGCACGCCGTTTTGACTTTGGAAAAACGCATGGCTTCCAACCCGCTTTCGCGCGACAGAAGAGTGCTCAGCGCGTCTAATTTTTCCGCCGCACCGCGTTTTAATTCAAGCTCGATTTCTTTCATTTTAAGCGTGCGTCCGCATACTAAAATTTCACACGAATCAAAGGCCAGTTCAAATTCCGCTCCGTCAAAAAACACGGCACGCGTTTGGCGGCGGTTGCGGATTTCAAACCGCGGCGACAAACCGGCCACATCTATCCCTTTCCATATTTTTTTATGATTTAAAAAAGTGAGCGCTTGCGTTAAATTTGTTACGCCGGGAAGCGGGAGCGTTTCCTCGCGCCGGACGGCTTTTCCGTTCATAATTTCTGTGCGGGTTTTAAAGGTGGCTTCAAACGCGCCGTCCGTATTACGCACCCGAAAAGCGATTTTTTTCGCTTCAAAAGACAAATCGTCATGATCCAAATAAACGTCCCGGAGGTGTAATTTTTCAGGAGCCGCCACGCGCGCGGCAACCCGCTCCGCCGCACCCAGCATCCGCGCAAACGCGCGGGGAATGTTGGCATCCCACTTAAATTCGGTTTCCATATTCTTCATAATTTTAGTGTAGCAAAAAAGTATAATAGGGTTAGGAGGTTTTTATGAAAAAATTACGTCAGCCCACATCTTTACAATGCTTTGCCTGCGGACGGAACAATCCGTTTGGCTTAAAACTGGAATGGTTTAATAATTACGACGAAAAATGCGTAGAAACCACCTTCACACTAGACGACAAATACTGTTCCTATCCCGGCACGGTTCACGGCGGAATTTTAGCGACGATTTTGGACGAAACCTCCGGCCGCGCCGTACTGCTGGACAACAATTTTGAACGCTTGATGGTGACGCTTAAAATGGAAGTGGTGTACAAGAAAAACACCCCCACCAACACGCCTTTAAAAGCCATCGGCCGCGTGTTAAAAGACGGCGGTTCCCGCGCGCAGGTGGAAGGCGAAATCATCCTGCCAGACGGAACGGTATCAGCCAAATGCACGAGCATTTTGTTTAAAATTCCGCAGGCGGTGAAAGACAAATGGGGCCCCGAGGCCGAAGAATGGGCACGCACCACGCCGAAAGTGGAAGAAATTGAAAAATGAAACTTTTGTGGATTCTTATTATCAGTATCATAATTATGAGTCTAGCTCGCATTTTTTTATCTCGGAAAGATGCGACATCATCCACTGTTTCTGCCGAACAGGTATACAACGAAGCAGCGCGCCAAATTTATGAATTGTTATTCTGCGACGATGTACATAAGTACGAAGGGTTGAAGACCCATTTCCCCGTATTGTTTGCGCCCAATCCTTCGCAAGAGGACGTGCTGTCCCTTGCGCAAAACCCGGGCACGGAATCCCGTGTCCGCATTTTGGCGCACCGCCGTTTGAAAGAGGAGGGATTTTCTGCTCCTGAAAGAGCAGTATTAGGGGTTGTTGTTGAATACAATCAGAAAGGAAAAGGACTGGATACACTGGCCGTATTTGCCGATGGAAGCATCCGCTATATCAATTATACCGGCAAGATGGCGGTTGTTGATAGCCCACGGCCAACCACAAAAATCCCCGTCTTAACAAAACAAATATTTGAACAAGCCCGACAACTGGCCAATGCAATCGGTCCGTGGGAAGAGAGGCGTTTGCCTCCGCCTGCTGCGGAACAAGTGCGCATTACGTTACTTGTCAACGGCGATATTTATTTTGGGCAAGCTCCCGCAAGCGTCATGTGGAAAGACCCGCTGGGTGCACCGCTGTTGCAAAGTATGACCGCGCTTCTGGTGGAGGTAACGCAAGAATCAGCTGAAGAGGCAACAATACCCGCAGCAGATAAGCAGCTATAACAGAAACGCCGCTAAAAATTCACGTCGGCACGAAGCGATTTTGGTTGACGCAGCCGCCGATTATTTATTAGAATATATATAGATTTGGGATCGGTAGCTTAGTTGGTAGAGCGCCTGCTTTACACGCAGGAGGTCACAGGTTCAAGTCCTGTCCGGTCCACCATTTGAAAAGCCGCTTTTAACAAAGCGGCTTTTTTGTTTTATATTGCATAATTATAACGCAAAAACACAATAAGTAAAACATCATACAGATATAACAGGAGAATACTTCATAATTTCTATAACCCTATAATTTACCAGAAAAGTTGACACCGCCCTCCGCCTTTATTAAGATATAAAAAGTTCTTTGATAAACAGATATGTTTGCACGCCATTTATTGGAATATATAAAATTGTTTTACCGATTAGACTTCTTAAACACCGGAAAATAAGGTAAGATTTGACGTCAAACTTCAAGACTTTATCCGCACCAGTTCCTATTAGGCACCGGAGAATAAGGTAAATTTGGCACTAGGTACACCCCTTTAAGAGCAATTGGTTTCTATTAAGCATTTGAGAATAAAATAAATTTCGGTCAGTCAGCGGGTAGTAAATCGTTTCTACTAGGTATGAAAGAATAAGGTAAGATTTGTTATTTGGCCGCCTACCCGCACTTTAAGGGGTTCCTATTAGGCACCAGAGAATAAGGTAAGATTTGGCGTTTATCTCCGCGGTGGCGCGCGATTTGGTTCCTATTAGGCACTGAAGAATAAGGTAAGATTTGAAACGGGCTTATTTATGCGGGATTATCCAAGTTCCTATTAGGCACAGGAGAATAAGGGAAGATTTGCCTGGACTTGAGGAGCGTCACCGAACTGCCGTTCCTATTAGGCACCGAAGAATAAGGTAAGATTTGCATTGGTGGTTTTGCCCTACGCGTTTAGTTGTTCCTATTAGGCACCAGAGAATAAGGTAAAATTTGTATATCTTCTACTCCGTTCATACCGGAGTAGTTCCTATTAGGCACCAGAGAATAAGGTAAAATTTGATTTGCCTGTGCGTCACCAACACGTTAAAAGTTCCTATTAGGCACCAGAGAATAAGGTAAAATTTGGTAAAAGAGTTCTTTGTTGAACAGAATTTCGTTCCTATTAGGCACCAGAGAATAAGGTAAAATTTGGCCTGTCACAGCAACCACAACAATGTCGATGTTCCTATTAGGCACCAGAGAATAAGGTAAAATTTGGCTTGCGTTGTGCTTTTCAATCACTTTGTCCGTTCCTATTAGGCACCAGAGAATAAGGTAAAATTTGAAAAATCGGTGTAAAGTACAGAACCGCACAGTTCCTATTAGGCACCAGAGAATAAGGTAAAATTTGATTCATAGAAAAAAGTTGCGAAAAAATAAACTTTTTTGTTACAATAATTTCAGAAACCTTATTCTTATTTGTGCCTCAGCTTAGGTAACAAGGGCATTAAAGCCCGCAAAAGAGAAGTTACTTCTCACTTAAATTCGTTTTAAAACCGCTTTGTAATAATTACAAAGCGGTTTTTTGTTTTCCCCCCGGTTATAAGTCATCAAATAAAATCAGCTGGTCATATTTTTGAGGAATTTTCTCTTGTCTTGGCAGAGGGCCGTAAAAATTTTTTGTCAGCCCATATTGTTTATCGGTAATCAGCATAAAAGCACATTTGCCTTGCGGCGGCGTTTGCGGACCTAACCGCCGAATTAATGCCTGCGCCTGATGCATCGTGGGTACATTGCGCACATATACAGAAAATTGCATCATGCTAAACCCATTATGCAACAATAATTTACGAAACCCGGCATACCGCTTACGCTGGAGTTTAGTTTGTGTCGGCAAATCGAAAACCGCCATCACCCACATAAGACGCCAACTATTGGGTTTCATCTTGGAACTGCATCGCCTGCCACAACGAAGCGGAAGGCGTTTTGCCCGGCCGGAGCGGCTGGTTTGGCAATAACAGTTTGCGGCGGGAATCTTCTAAACTTAAACAAAAGCTGTTTACCGCACAATCAATGCCGAAAAACAAGCGGTATTCTTTCCCGGCGATTTCCACGGTATTTTTAAGTAAAGAAGATAATAAACGGTTCTTTACCTCTTTATCAAATTGGTCTGCCCGCTCCTCCTTAAATGTCCGCCAAACCAGTCCATCTACTAAAAAACGGAACGGTTCAATAAAATCATCAGCCAAATTAAAAGGATTATCTTTTCGGGAGTGCCCTACACCTAAATTTAAACAAAGCCCGGCCGCCACTAAACTGCGCGCAATAATAGCCCGTAACACGGCATACCCGTAATTAAGTGACACATTCACAGGGTCCACCGCCCCTTGTTTATCCCGGAATCCGGCTGTATTGTTAAATTGTGCGAAAAAACCGTCCCAATACACTTGGGCGGCATGAGCTTCGCAGCAGGTTGCGTCCCCCGGCTCTACCCGCTTGGCAATTAACCGAAGACGGGCGGCTAAATCGGGATCAAAAAGTTCCGACACACGCGCTTGCCCCAAAATTTTCGCACGAACCAACTGTTCCCACCATAGCCCCGGCTCCTGTAATCCGGCATATTTTGCCTGCAGATGAGGCCGCCGCGCCCCATCCGCATTCACCCCTAACGGCAAACTAATAGCGCACGGGGTATATTTTTCCCCCGCCGTCACAATAACGGCTCCGTTTTGGGCAAGCTCCCGCAGTACGCCGATGGATAACCGAATGCACGGATGTGCTAAAATTAACACGGCAATATCACAGGCGGCTATAAAACGGGTTTCCCCTATAGCAGAAAACTCTATTTTCAGCCGCCCAGTATCCATGGAAAGGTTAGCTGCTCTATCCAAACTAATTACATGTTGGTTACTCATTCGCTTTTTAATTTAGCGATGTCTTGCCGAGAGGATACCACAATATAATTTTTAAGATTAGACACAAAAGTGTCGCAGGCCAGTACCTCGGTGGTGGGCCGCAATACTAAACCATCCCGCGCACTGAATTTTTGCACTTTATAAAACTGCTTGCCGGTTTTATCAAATAAAATATCTCCTGCAAAAGCACGTACCGCGCCCGGCGGAATTTGTTTTTGGCCCGGATATTTCCACAGCGGAATTAAGTCCAAGCGTTTACCTGTTTTAGCATCAAAATCCATACAGGCGTAACCATAGTTTTGATAGCCTTTTTGATGAACGCGGCCGGATTTATCTACGGAGGTTACTTTTTTATCAGCATTTACATTAAACGAACGAACTCCGCCCAAAGCATACATATACTTCACTTTTTTTACCTTATTTCCCCGGTACACAATTCCGTCAGTGGGGTCCGCTTTGCGTCCGCAAAGAGCTTCTTCTACGGACAGCCCTTCCGCTGCTCTCTTTTGGAACTGATCGATAATCACTTGTTTGAGCGTATCAGCAAATAACAATTTTTCCAGGTGTTCAACGGTCTTTTTAACGTCCGCTTTGGCAAAACTGCTTAGTTCCGCCCGTTTTACAAACCGTTCGGGCCCGCCCGCTTCCTGCGCCGCGATATGATACGCCGTTTCATCAAAAAACTTTCCGCTCGGGAAATGGTCCGGCTTGTGCCAAACGGCATATCCCGTCAGCCTGTTTTTTACGTCGTCACGCAGATGAGCATATTGAGGGATATTCTCCACTTGAAACCCGGGCACCAGCACTTCTCCGTTTTCGCGGTTTTCCACTTTGTGCAGCGTACCGTATTTGCGGTGATGAACCGACGCCCGCTGCACTAACGATAAATCGCACAAACCGATAATGGCGGCATCCACCGCATGGTGACGGTGGTCACAGCGTTTATTAAACTGCAATAAAGTCCGCTGGCCGATACAAAATTCGTTAAACGCTTTTTGTTTGTCCGTTGGAGTTTCCAGTTTTTTGGGCAGACTTTGGCAATACTTATCAAAATCCTCCCGCAGTGCTTCCGCTTCGTCGTAAGACAGAGAAGGCACGGCAAAAAGTTCTTCCCACTTTTTGGCGTCTATCGGTTTATTGTCTTTATCAAAAAGCGTTTTTTTCTCTTCCAAACGGATAAGCGGCAGGATTTTGTCAAAATGCAGTTGTCCGCGCAAATACGCCGTCAATCCGCCAAAAGACGGCGTTACCTTCGGACACACGTCTTTACACCAATCTAACACAATTTTTCCAATCCAGGCCGTTTCCTGGTTTTGGCGGTTTACAAAATCGGCTTTTACTTGCGCCGGAGTAGCCAGCAAATTATTTATCTTACGTAATATCCGAGCACCTTTTTGCGTGGGCTTTAATTTACGTTCCCGTGCGGAAAAATAACCGCGTTTTTCTTTGTTGTACAACGTCCACAAGTGCTGTACGAAATTAATCAAAGGGCTGCCGTTACCAAAAGACGTTCCCGGGTCTTCGCCCTTGCTTCTCTTGGCTTTTTTCGCTTTATTAAATGCCTGGTAAGCGTCGATATCCTCTTTAAAATTCCACTCATAAGGCAACCGGTTGGATTTTGCTTTATTTTCCTGGGTAAAAGCCAACACTTTATTCTCGAAGTTATTGGGTCCGGCAATCTCTCCGCACTGGGGGATAATATGGTCCACCTGCGTTTGGCGTTCATCAAATGCCTGCGCAAACGAAATCACCTGCCCGCTGTACGGACAATAATGCCCCTGCTCCTCCCATAACAAATATTTTTCTATATTGCGGGGGCTGACGAGTACCCCGGCCTTCTGCAATTCTGCCACGGCCTTATTACGCTCGGCAGCTTGCAATTTATTTTGGCCCTCCAAAAATTGGCGGCGGCGCAGGGAGTTCTTCATCTCGCGCGACAGTTCCACTATAATTTCCTGCGGACGGCCGTATTTATGCACCAAATACGTCATTACACGATGAAATTCCGCCAGCGCGCGGCTCATCACCGGGTCCGTAACCGATTCCTGCTCTTTAATGGCTGCCACAGTACGAAGTTTTCCCGTCCGCTCCTGGTTCTTAGCTACCCAAGCGGCTACAAATTCTTCTTCGTTGGAATTATCAAAATGCCCCTGTTTTACTTCCTCCAATAATAAACGCAGCCCTTTGGTACTGTAAGACGCCCGGCCCGACTCCAGCTCCATGCCGTTCCAAACATTTTTATGCGCAATAATAAATTCCGCTCCTACTTGTTTTTCTTCGGCAATGGCAGGAATATTAGCCGTTAATTTATCAAAACGCGCGCGGATATATCCGTCTTCGCTTTCCGTTACATCCGCCAGATTGGTGATATTGGATAAAAATTCAATAACAAGCTCTTGGACGGTATCGGAAAGTTCCGCCCAAGCATTTAACAGGCCCGCTTTTTCAAATGCAAACAGCGTAGTATCGCCTTTCAAGCCTTTTTTACTGCCGCGGTGTATGGTAAACGAGGAGCTTTCCGGCAAGGCCAAAAATTCATACACAACACTAAACGGGATTACGCCGTCTTCCTTAGAATAAAGTTCCGTATGCGCCGTCATAAAATTAAATAATTGCGTTTGTTGGGCGGGTGTTAGCGGAAAGGCCTCTTTGGAACTTTTATCGCAAATGCGCAGATTGGAAATGTCTTTTGCCAAGCGGTAATGCTGGTAGGCAGGCTGCGCACAAGAAGCCCGTTTTTCCCCCGGAAAAAGCGGGCACGCGCCCACGCTTTCCAACTCCCATTTAATCGGGCGTTGGTAAAATAGAGCCGAATGAAAGGCGTCACGCAGCGGAATTTCTTTTTGCCCCGGATGATCCGGAAACATATTCTCTCCCCATACGGGATACACGGCATTTAATTGAGTGTGATGTTTGCTTTGTTCGCGCCAAATAAGCTCAAATTCTTCCTCTACCATGCGGCGGTATACGAATGTACCGTCTTCCTCAATCTTACGCCAAGGAGCGCCCGGCACAGCCTTTTGTTTTTCTTCCCACAACAACTGCCCCAGTGTTTTCCCATTAAGCAGTTCCGCCGTTTGTTTGAGTTTCTTGCCGACGTTTTGTTCGGATACCACCCCTTTATAACCGCGATTTTTGACGATATGGCAAAAGACCTTTATCAGTTGGGGAAGTGAAATTTTTTCTTCCGCGGCACGGGCACGTAAAAATATAACATCTTGTTTATCTGCCACCAAATCTTTCTTTTCCACCCCCAAGGCCTTGGCAATAAACCCGATTTTGCGCAGACGCGCCGCTTTGCGTTCTATTTGGCGGCGAATCAGCCGGGCCGAGCGCCGCGCAGTATTCAAAGTTACCATCTCTTTTGGGGCGACGGGTTCCCCAAAAATATAACTGTCCAAATGTTCCAAAGAAAGAATTTTTCCATCTTCATTTGTTTTATATACGGCAACACCAATAGATGAAGTTCCTAAATCCAAACCAAAACGATAAAAATGTTTTTGTTCGGCATTTTGTGCCTTATTCATAAAGACTCCTCGATAACACGATGCCCAATGTATTGGGCTCTGCGTTTACAACTGGATGAATAAAAGGAAAACCAAGAAGCAAGATAAGATATTTACATTATAACGTATTTATACAACAAACCATACTAAAATAAAAACTCATTGAGAGATAAATTTTGTCGTTTAAAAACAGAGTGCCGTTTATTCCACTGCAATAACTTAACCCAAAAACGTGTTATATTCTTTGAAGGAGGGAGGATTTATGAATAAAAAAACCATTCTGTTAATAACTGTATTTTCTCTCGTAGGTTTTACGAATGTGACTGCCCAACGCGGAAACAAAAAAGTTAATCCGCAATCCAAACAGTTCAAATACAGCACCACCGTAGAAAAAGAACGCCCAGAACTGGATGAAGAAACAAAACGCTTAATTGCCGCTTACCGTAAAACTCCTACGCAGAGCAATTATAACGCCTTACGCACTAAAGTTGCAGCTAATTACGATGCCGTGATTGCACGAAAAAAGGCCAAATTGGAAGAATTAAAACGGGAGGCCAAACATACCTCTAAAGTAACGGAAATGCAGGAAATTGTGGACGAAATGTTAAAAGACCGCGAGAACCGCATCAACCAAACTATGAACAGATTTACTGATAAACGTTTAACTCCCGGGGCCAGAGAAAGTAAAGACGGCTATTTACCTGTGCTGGGGGCGGCACAAAACGTAAGCATCGCCTATACACCCGTTACCAACGCCGAGTATACTCTTTTTGCAAAAGAAACCGGCCGCAACACCACGGGACAAGACAATTTTCCGGTAGTAAATGTATCTTATGAAGATGCTATAGCTTATGCAAAATGGCTGACGCAAAAAGATACTTCTGCTGTCTATCGTTTGCCGACCGAAAAAGAATGGGAACTGGCTGCCGGCCACATGCCTAAAGATGCCGACATGAAATGTGGAGAAAATGAAGGGCTAAAGTCCGTAACCTCTTACCCAAACACTCTTTCCGCCTCGAGAGCGGTAGATATGTGGGGCAATGCGTGGGAATGGACAAGTACGGATAAGAACGGTCAAAAGATTGTTAAAGGCGGTGCATGGGACAGCCAACGGATGGATTGCAGAACAGAAAACCGTTCTGCCGCCCGTAACCCGAACAAAAAATACATAAATGTAGGGTTCCGCCTTGTACGGGAAAAATAATACGCTGGATTAAGTTCAAAGAATTGCCGGCAAATCTAGGGTTCCGGCTTGTAAAGGAAAATAAAAGACATTTTAGCAAGGCCATCCTCAACCCAAGGTGGCCTTTTTATTGTATCTATCCCCCCTTCACATTCCCCCATGTTTTGGCATGGGAATAAAGGGGTATCTCTCCACAAAAAATGGAATTTATTTTTTGTTGATTAACGACTGGCGACATAACACGAGAGCCGGGGATCTGGACCCCACAAAAGAGGGGTTGCACTTTCGGGCGTGGTGGTAATGGTACCGTTACTATGCA
>CAJTJT010000018.1 GCA_910576915.1 uncultured Elusimicrobiales bacterium | reverse complement strand
CGCTTAGCTTGGGTAACGGTAACGGCGAGGGTAAAATTTCCTTCCAAAACGTGCGTATCCAAACGGGCAATATGGAAAGCGTAAACGCGGCAGATATCAAAGCCGCCAACTTAAATTTGTTCGGCAAATCATTCCCCAGCTGTAAAAGTGCCAACAGCGAAAGTAACGGGCAAATGCAGTGGGCAAGTCTAAAACTCAAAGGTGCGTCCTCGAGTGAACTTTATTTGGCGTGCGGCGAGGTGACTGCTTCTGCCGAACAGACCTGTGCGGAAAACCCCAACCAGGAAAAATGCTGTACGGCGGACCAGGAATGGAACGGCAGTCGGTGCGTAACCAAAGAAAAACCGTGTACCTGGACGAAGGTTTCCGATAATTATATTGTTGCCCCCGTGGGGGATTTGGGGCTGGATGATAACTGCGATGAAAATATCGAAAAGGGGGGCTCTTCTTCCGCCTGTTGCAGCCGCCTGAGTACGACTGCAACGTGTATGGACGTTTATGCGGCCAGTTCCATTTCGTATATGGATTATTACTTAACAAACGGTTCCTCGTGGGAGGAATGCCCGGGTTCGTCGCATCCCGATTTCGGTTTGGCGGGTGTGTCGGATAAAAAATACAACGGGTATGATAAAACGCAGTACGTAAAAGACCACTGGAGTTATTATGCCGGGCGGAATAACGGTTCGTTTGACCCAAACGCCACCTATTGGGGCTGTGTAACGAGCGACTCTTATTCGGACCAGGTGAGCGAAAATGTTTTCAAAGCCGTCTACAAACAAGCCGTATACCGCTGCCAATAATTAAAACGCCCCGGAGATTTCCCCGGGGCGTTTTCTTTAGTGCAATTTATTTCCCTAAAATCATTTGTGCGCGTTTATCGTCCGGCGTTACCGTTTGGGCGGTTACGTTTACGCTCCACGTTCCGCACGAAAAAGTGGACGCCCGCAAATGCTGCGCGTCTATGCCCGTGCGCGCTTTGGCCTGGCAGGATACGGTATATTCTTCCGCCGTTGCTCCCGCCCGGGCACGTAAAATCCGGTCGCTCAGCAAAAATACCGCGCCCTGTTTTTTGTACGTTTTATCCATTTGATAAAAATACGCGTCTATTTTGGCTCCGGCCCGGCGGTGCACCAGCGCTTTGGCCAGTTCCGTGTAATCCGGCGGCGCGGGACGCGTGGCGGCCGTGCGTTTTTTGGCGGAAGCCGTTTTGGGGGAAGCGTTTAAAACCACCTGGCGGCTGTTTTCCAAATCGCGCGCGTGGCTGGCAATTTGCGCCAAACGCGCCGGGTTTTCATATTCCTTATAGGTCAGTTTGATGAGCCCGCTGTTGGATACGGCTCCTTTCGGGTCCGTAGTTACTTTGGTGGTGTTGACCAAATTGGAGTGGGACACTTTAAACGTAATTTTGGCGGGGGAATACTTGCGCGCGCGGCCGTGGATGGCTAAGTCCGCCTCGAAATTCTTGTTAAAATCCAGGGTGATTTCTTCTTTATCCGCGCGCCAGCAGCAGGCGGAGATGCAGGCGTCTTTCAAATCTATATTTTCGGCGGCTTCCTGCGGCCAGAAACGGACGTTAAAACGGTAGCAGGAATCGTACTGTTTTCCGTCGAAACCCGTTCTCTTGCCGGACACTTCCAGCCACGGTTTTGTGGTGGCCACGCCGGAGTTGTTAATCGGCGTGTAACAGCCGCTAAGCAGAAAAAATAAAATTGCGCCGCACAAAGGTTTTTTCATACACTTATTATAGTAACTTTTTAATCAAGAGAGCGACCCGATGAAACTTATTTTGTCCTGTATCGAAAAAATTACGTATATTCCGGCGGAATATAACGTGCTGGTGGCGCAAATTATCGCCGCTGTTTTGTTCTTGGCGATTTTGTATTTTTCCGCCCGTGTGTTTACGTGGTTTTGCAATAAATATCTGGCAACCATTTTTGCCAAGCTGAAAGCGGACAAATGGCAAAAAGCCATGCTGACGCACCATTTTTTTACCGCCGTAGGCATTGTGGCGGCCGCCATGCTGGCGGTGAATCTGCACCCCGTGTTTATCACCGAAAACGTACCCTGGCTTTCCACGCTGATGGGCAAGCTGACGGGGCTTTTTATCGTGCTCAGCTTTGCCTGGCTGATTAACACTTTTTTAAATACGCTGAACCACTTGTACGGGCGCAACCCGAATATCCCCGTAAAAGGGCTGGTGCAGGCCGTAAAAATCGTTATTTTCCTGATAACGGGCTTGTTTGTTTTGTCTTTACTGCTGGGGCGCAAACCGATGTACATCGTAACGGGTTTGTCCGCCTTGGCGGCCGTGTTTTCGCTGATTTTTAAGGACCCTATTTTAGGGTTCGCCGCCAGCATCCAGCTGACGACTAACAATTTAATTAAAATCGGCGACTGGATTACCGTGGACTCCGCCGGCGCGGACGGCAACATTATCGATATTTCGCTTACCAGCGTGCGCGTGCAGAATTTTGATATGACCATCGTCAGCGTGCCGACGTACGATATGATTTCCAAACCGTTCAAAAACTGGAGCGGCATGTATGCGGCCAAAGCGCGCCGTATTCAGCGCAGCATTGTGATTGACGTAGACACCGTTAAATTTTTGGACCGCCCGATGTTCGACCGTCTTAAAAAAATCAAACTGTTAAAGGAATATCTGGAAAATAAAGAAGCCGAAATCAAAGCCTTTAACGCCGAGCACGACGTAAAAGAAAGCGTGCTTAACGGCCGCCATTTAACCAATATCGGCACGTTTCGGCATTATGCGGAACTGTATTTAAAATCGCGTCCGTTTGTGGTGGCAAACGACCCGAATTTTACCTTGATGGTTCGCCAGCTGAAACCCGAAGCGCAGGGGCTCCCGCTGGAAGTGTACTGCTTTTTGAATACGACGGTGTGGACGGACTATGAAGCCTTGATGGCGGATATTTTCGACCATCTGTTTTCCGTCTTGCCGGAATTTGGCCTGTATGCCTACCAACAGCCCAGCGGGCGCAATATTGCCCAGGGGATTAAGGAACTGGCGCAGACGGAAGGAAAAGCAAAATAAAGCCGTTTTTCGGTTATTTAAAAGCCCCGCGGACTTTTCTCCGCGGGGCTTTTTTGCGGGGTGTGCTGACAGCGTTGATGGGAGTTGTTTCCGCCGAACAGATAAGCACCGTCTATTGCCAAACTCTGGTTGAGGACGCCGCGCTTAGATCAACGCCTGCCCCCGGACTCCGCGCGTCGCACTCTGCGGGCCGCACCCTGCGGGCGGCCATACGGGGCTCGCCTGTTTGTAACTGGCGACATGTCCAAAACAGTGTGGCCTAAACTAATCAGAAGCGCGCGGGTCCTCGCCGGACGGGCAACTAGGGCGGGGCGGACCCTTCGGGCCAACTCGCTTTGGCCTTCCTTATTCGAAAGGTTGCGACATGTCTTAACCGTGTGGCCTAAACTAGTCTGATGGGCGGGACAAGATAACCGCGGCCAGGAAGGCCTTGATTCGTTTTTTTTTTTTGATATCCTACTCCTAACGGGTTGATTTCTAGGGTATGTCCTGTTAAAATAAATAATAGTCTTGTAAATCAACGCGCTAAGGAGTATTTATGAAAAAAGGGTTTACTTTAATAGAATTGTTGGTCGTCGTGCTTATTATCGGCATTTTATCGTCGGTGGCGCTGCCGCAGTATACCAAAGCGGTGGAAAAATCCCGCGCCATGGAGGCGGTGACCGCCGTCAAAGCCATTAAAGACGCGCAGGAAGTGTTTTATTTGGCCAACGGGCGGTATGCGTCTTCTTTGGAAGAATTGGATATTCAAGTGGAGCCCGTATTAAAAGATTTTTCGTTGCAAGTAGGTTTCCTTTCTTCGGGGCGTTACGCGTATTATAACACCAAAAAAGGCTATCACATCGTCGGGAGCGGGGCCTTTAGAAGCGGTCTTACCGCTACGGATACGCCGGATATGATTTATTGCTGCGGGGATGCTAAATATTGCGCCGTTATCGGGCGGGAAAAAGTATCCGCTTCTCACTGCTCCAGCGCTTACCGCATATATTAATTTTCACTTTCTCATTCCTTTTGCCTTCCGGGGGGCCCGGAAGGCTTTTTGTTTTTGTTGTCACTCAACCCCGGTTATTTTTTTCATGCTGCCAAAGGGGTTGACCCGTTTTTTTTTTTTGATATTATGGGAATTATTCTAAAGATAATGGAGGGGATAACCCATGTGTAAAAATAGGGGGTTTACATTAATAGAGTTATTGGTGGTTGTTTTGATTATTGGCATTTTGTCTGCCGTTGCCTTGCCGCAGTATCAAGTGGCGGTGGCGAAAAGCCGCTTATCCGCCCTTATCCCCAATGTGCGCGCATTAAAAGACGGGTTGGAGCTATATTATTTGGCCAACGGTGCATATCCGTCGAACGATGCGTCCGTAACAGATTTTGGTTTTGATATTGATGTTGCGCCGGGGTGTTCCCAGTCCGGCTCCGTTAACTGGATTAGCTGCCCTAATAATATTTTTTATGACCGTTTGGATAATGACCGTCCGACTGTTTTAGGTGTTAACCAAAATGTAAAGTTGGCTTATCTCTTGTGGCTGAATCATTCGGCGTATCCGGGGGAGGCGCGCTGTATTGCCGGCAATTCGGATCTGACTGCCAATAAAGTTTGTAAGAGTATGGGAGGAACGGAAGTTCCGGGAGAGAGTTATGACGGCGCACGTTCCAAATTGGGAGCACACACCGTATATAAGCTGTAAAAACCGCATGCCACACTATTATATGTCCGTGTGTAGTGTTTTGCAACGTGCGTCCGGGGGCGTTTTAAGCTTGTGTATTGTCGAAATGTTGTTTGTTGACGAACATTTCCGATTGGTCCGACGCCCAGTTTAGCTGTTCTTCCAACTCTTTGGCGGCGCGTTCCATATCGGCGTCGTCCTTTACGCGGACGGTTTTCCCGTACGTCAGCGCGGTTTTGCCAAACGGCAGCGGCACGCGCATTTTATCCCAGGATCCCACTTTAATTTTGTGGCTGAGCGCCGTGCCCACCGGGATAATCGGCAACCCCGTTTTTTTAGCCAAAAACAAAATGCCCGATTGCACCTTGTAGATGGGCCCGCGGGGGCCGTCCGGCGTGAGCATAGGGGAGTAGCCGTCCCGTGCGGCGTGCATTAAGTGGATAAGCGCGCGCGCACCGCCGCGGCTGGAGGAGCCGCGCACCGCCAGCATGCCGAACTTGGGCAGACACCGGGCGATGTATTCCCCGTCGCTGGACTGGCTGATAAGCGGGGCGATTTTCTGCCCCTTATAGGGGTATAACAAAAAGAGCTGTTGGTTGTGCCAAACGGCGTAAATAACGCCTTTTCCTTCTTTCTCAAGGCGCTCGCCTTCTTCGGATTTGAACCAGTAAATGCGGGTGGTCCAACCCAAAAAAACAGTATAAAAATAGGCTAAAGTGGAGCCGACGGCGTGTTTCCAGTCGGTATACTCAATATCGGGCATTATTTTTTTCCTTTTTTGCGCGTTTTTTGCCACGGCACTAAAAATACGGCGCTGTAAGCGGGGTGCAACGTGCCGTCCGCCAGTGTTAAATCGATTTTTTCCGCGTTGATTTTTTCCAAAATAAGCGGCAGTGTTTTTTCCGCCAGGGTTTTCTCCAGCCGGACGGCTTCGCGCAGCAGTTTGGGCGGCGCGTACAAACCAAACGGGGGGAGGTAAACAAATTGCGGTTCCTGCGTTTCGTATTCTTCTTTTTGCGCCTGTTCGCGCACTAAATCGGTTACAAAGCTGATTGCGTTTTTCAAAAATTCCAAAATGATACTGCCCGCTACGATATTTTTGGGCTCGCCGTGTTCTTTGGCGGCCTGCAAAAAGGGGTCGATTTTATCACCCAGCGTAACGGCGCAGGCGGTGAACATTTCTTTATGGACGGCGCTGTCCTCGTCCAGCTCCCAGTGCGCGTCCTGGTTAAATTCGTACACGACCCCCGGGTCCAGCAGGGTAAACGCGTTTAAAATATACTGGGTTACTTCCAGCTCGCTCGTAAACCCGGCTTGGCGTAACAAGCCTCCGCCGCGCAAGAGTTTGCGCAGAATTTCTTTCTGGCGGGGGGCGATTTTAAAGCGTTTAATTTTTCGCATACGGTTCCTTGGAACGGTTCGCATAAGGCCGCGTCGTGCGGGTAAATCCGTGCCGCGGGCTTATGTAAACCGCCGGACGGAGCACAGGCCCCGTCCGGCAAGAAGATTAATTCTTTTTGGTTTTGCGCGTGCGTTTAATTTTGGTTACGGTCTTTTTGGGTTTTGCGGGAGCGTAACCTTCGGCGGCGGCTTCTTCGCGTTTTACTTCGGCGGAGATTTTTTTAGCAGCCGGTTTGGCGGCGGACTTAACGGGGTTAGAACCGTCGTTAAGTTGGCCGCGGCTCCAGGTGTACACGAGGGGCGTGGTCAGCGCGATCGTGCTGTACACGCCGGAAATGCACCCGATGAGCATGGCAAACGCAAACGAATTGATTACTTCTCCGCCAAAGAAATACAATACCACGAGCGCAAACAGCACCGTTAAGGTGGTGATAATCGTGCGGGATAAAGTTTCGTTGATGGAAAGGTTAATCAGTTCTCTAAACGACATTTTGGGGTGGAGGCGGATGTTCTCGCGCATACGGTCGAAGATAACGATCGTATCGTTAATGGAGAAACCGGCCACCGTCAGGAACGCGGCCACGACCACGAGGTCGATTTCGCGCTGGGTGAGCGAGAACGCCACCGCCATCGCGAACAAGTCGTGGAACAGGGCTACGACGCCCGAAACGCCCCACAAAATGTTGCTGAAGCGGAACGCTACGTAAATGATGATGAACACCAAGGACAGCAAAATCGCCCACAGGGCTCTTTCCGTCATGCTTTCGCCGACGGCCGGGCCCACGGAGTTGGTTTGCAGTACGGTGTAGGGTACGTTCAGCGTATTTAACGCTTTTTCGATGCGGGCCTGTACGACGCCCACTTCGTCGGCGGTGCTTTTTTCGCTGATGGCGTAGGAATTGTCGCCGAACGACTGGAGTTCGGAGTTGGCCCCGGTGGCGGACAGCGCGTCGCGCACCTGGCCCATTTCCACCGCACCGTTAAACTTTACCTGCACCATCGTGCCGCCGGTAAAGTCGATACCCATATTAAAACCTTTCGTGCAGAAGCTGACAATGCCGCCGATTAAGAGCACGGCAAACAGCGTATAATATACTTTTCTGAATTTAAGGAAATCAATGTTTGTTTTGGGAAGTAAGTGCATCATAAGCTGATCTCCTTGGTGTTAGAGGTTAAGACCAGCTCGTAAATGGCGCGCGTGACGAACACGGCGGTAAACAAGCTGACCAAAAGGCCGATGATAAGCGTTACGGCAAAGCCTTTCACCGGGCCGGTTCCGAACTGCAGCAAGCACGCGCCCACGATGATGGTGGTGATGTTGGAGTCGAAAATGGCGGACCAGGCTTTATCGTAACCCAGGTTGATGATTTCATACACCGGTTTGCCCAGGAGTTTTTCTTCGCGCATACGTTCAATAATAAGTACGTTGGCGTCGATAGCCATCGCCAAGGACAGAATCATACCCGCGATGCCCGGGAGCGTCAGCGTGGCGGAGAAGTAGCTCATAATCGCCACGGTGAGTACGAAGTTTAACGCCAAGGCAATATCGGCGATAAACCCGGCCGCTTTATAGTAAACGAGCATGAACGCCAAGATAATGACGAACGCGTAGAAAGAAGCGGACAGACCGGATTTGATGGAGTCTTCACCCAGGGTCGGGCCGATGGTTTTCTTTTCAATCACTTTAACGGGGGCGGGCAGCGCGCCGGCTTTAAGCACGATGGCCAAAGCGCGGGCTTCTTCGGCGGAAAAAGTGCCGGAGATGCGGCCCTGTTTGGTGATGCGGGCTTGAATGGTGGGCGCGGACTGGACGGTGTTGTCCAGCACAATCGCCAGATTTTTGCCGATGTTGGCGCCGGTCAGCTGGCCGAATTTTTTGCTGCCTTCGGCGTTAAATTCGAAGGACACTTCGGGGTAGCCGTTTTCGCCCATCATAACTACGCGCGCATTTTCGAGGTCCGCGCCCGTTACGGGGGCGGTATCGGTTACAATGCTGTAGCCGCCTTCTTTGTTGCGCATAATTTGGTAGCCGGCGGGCACCAGTTTGGCCACTTCGGGCACCAGGTTGCCGTTATCGTCGAAAGGTTTATCCAGGCTTTCCAGTTTTTCGATGGCTTTTTGGGCGACGGAGGTGTCGTTTTTTACGATGCGGAACTCGAGCATGGCGGTCTTGCCGATAAGCTCTTCCGCGCGCTGCGGGTTCGATACGCCGGGCAGCTGCACCATAATCCATTTGTCGCCCTGTTTGGTGATGGAGGTTTCCGCCACGCCGTATTGGTCAATGCGGTTGCGGATGATTTCAATCGCGCGGGCCATGGCTTCGTTAAGCGGTTCTTTGGCGCTTAATTTGGATACTTCCAGTTCCAAAAGCAGGCTGGAGCCTCCTCTTAAATCGAGGCCCAGGTTCAGCATGCGTTTGGGGCGTTCGCCGAGTGCGTCAAGCGTTTCGCGTTCGGTAAGCGGTTTGGAATACCACTTGTAGTTGGGGTAAATCAGATACAAAGATCCGAGTAAAATGGCGATGATGAGTCCCCACTTTACGGCTAGTTTGTTGGACATTACTTTGCGCCTCCTTCTTTGGCAGCAGATTCGTTTACGAATCCTACGACGGCGGTTTTCAGCACGGTCAGTTTGACGGACTCGGCGATTTTTACTTCAATCGCGTTGTCTTTAAAACCGGCCACGGTGCCGATAATTCCGCCGGGAATGATCACCTGGTCGCCTTTTTGCAAAGCGTTTACTTTGGCAAGCATTTCCTGCTCGCGCTTTTTTTGGGTGCGCGCGGGCAGTACAATCATAAACACAAAGAAAAACGCCAACAAAAGCAGCCAGAAGAACATTCCTCCTCCTTGGGCCGTCGTTTGCATGGTTAAATCCTCCGGTTAAGAATAGAAATACACAGCTTTATTTTAGCATATTTCCCGTCGTTATGCGTGGTGAAAAAAGACGAAATTTCCGAAAGGGTTGTTTTGTTTTTTTTTTTTGATAAGATGATGTCATTCCGAGGGGTTTTCGTTAGCAGTCTGCCTTTTAAGGTTTGTTTCGCTTAAAATCGGTGATTCTGCGCAGAAACGCTTCAGGATGACTTTTTAAAAGGGTGGCATAAAATGAAAGGTTTTACCTTAATTGAGTTGTTAGTCGTTGTCTTAATTATCGGGATTTTGTCCGCCGTTGCGCTCCCGCAATACCAGCGTGCGGTGGACAAAAGTAAATATATGCGGATGACGGCCCTGACCAACACCGTCAAAAAGGCGCAGGAAGCGTATTATATGGCAAACGGGGCGTATGCAACGAAATTTGAAGAACTGGATGTTTCTCTTCCTTCTTCATATAAATGGATGACGGATTCCAGCGACGCCGGGGGCCAGTGTTACGGCCCCAAAGGCTGGAACGGGGACCATATTTGCACGGGGCCGAGGTCTACGTTTGTGGAGCCGTTTGGCGTGGCTAAAGTACATTATCAATGTAAGTATGAAAACAGTCCATGGAACGGAAAATGTTTTTGCATCGTGAATCAAACAACGCCGGAGAAAGACCGTTGGAACGCGTTATGCCAAAGCTTAGGTAAAGAGTATGAAACCCCTGCTTACAGCGGAAATTGGAGAAATTGGGTTTTGTAGGTGGAGTAATGTGATTTTTACGGGTACGTCCCGGCGTTTAACGCCGGGACGTTTTGCTACGGTTTTACAAAGGTTGTAATCAAACGGATAATTTCTTTGTCCTGCGGGTTTTTGGAGTTTAACGCCAGTACGCGTTTTTCTCCGTCCGCGGTGACGACGGCGTAGTCCTCTTTTACGTCAAAAATACTGCGCTTCGCCGCGGTATCAAACAGGCTGTGGCCGAAGAAGGCCCGGGGCGGCTCGATATTCAGCAAATCAAGCACCGTGGGGGCCACGTCAAGCTGGCTGGCGAGCGGATTGTCCGTCAGCGGTTTTTTAATCGGCGTTTTGGTCACAATCACAAACGGCAGATTGTCGTATTCGGGCCGGTACGGTTTAAACAAGGCGTTCGTCGGCGTGTTGGAATAGGACGGGTGGTCGGCCGTTATTAAAACAAGCGTATCCTCGTCCAAGAGTCCCTTTTCGTGAAGCGCGGTTAAAAACCGTTTGACGTCCTGCCCAAAACGCGCAAACGCGCGCGGCAGGGTGGGAAGATTATAAAACTGCGCGTCGATTTCTTCGTATTCCTGTTCCAAGTAATCGGTGCGGCCCAACGGAACGTGCGAGTCCACCGTTAAAAGCGTTAAAAACAGCGGTTCGTTTTTGTGCTGTTCGATATATTCCCCTGCGTATTCAAACAGTTTGCGGTCGGTAAGGCCCCACCAGTCGATATATTCCTTATATTCGGGGCGCGTTTCGAAATAGGTGGCGCCGATAACCTCGTCAAACCCCGCCTGCTTGAACAGGACGTTTTCGTCCATATACGTTTCGTCCGCGCCGCGCAGGAAAGCGGTTTTGTAGCCGCGGTCTTTTAACAGTTTGACGAACGAAACGGGGTAGCCGTTTTCGTACGCTAATTTGACAAACGGGTGCGACGTAAAAATGACCGACAGCCCGTACAGCGTGGAAAGCGTTACGTGTTGCAAAGACGCGGCGGGGTATTTTTCAAACAGTGCGTCCATTGTTTGGCTTGCTTGCGGGGGAATATTTGGATTAAAGCGGTGCAAATACTTGTTGGACAGCGATTCGGACGCGATCAAAATCACGCGCGTATATTTTTTGCCCACACCCGTATTTTTTGCGGAAAAAACATTGTATTTATCGGCGAGCGGTTGTACGTCCGCGGGGATTGTATCCGTTACGCGCGCTTTAGGCTGCGCAGCCAGTACGGCGCGCACCGTGTATACGATGGAGGGCGGCATTAAATAAGCGGTGTAAAAATTATCCGGCGCGGGCAGTAATTTAAGCGGATTTGCCGCGCATAAAAGGCCGAGCCCCGCCAAACAAACCGCCAGGCGGTTAAGCGCGGTTTTGCGCGTGGCGGGAACAAAAAACTTTTTAACCGCAAACCAACAAAATAAAGCCACCAGCGCAAAGTAAGAGAGAACTCGCCAGTCGGTTAAAAAGCCGTAGTCGCCGCCTTCCATGGTATCCAAGTATTTCGCGCCGAAGCGTTCTTTAAAATACCACAGCAGAATCAGGTCGGCGGTCATCGTCATATAATAAAGGAACGCGCCCGCACCCGCGGCAAATTTGTTTTTAAGGCCGACTAGGTTGAGGATTGACAGCAGCGCGCCCAAAAATAAAAATTCGCAGATTAATTTTACGCTTTCCGCCGCCAGTAAATTCGTGAGCGTCATCCGCTCGAGCTGGCTAAGCCCGAACGCACACAATAACAGGGCGGGAAGGGATAAAACAAGCAGTAATTTCCAGTCGGATTTAAAAGGGGAAAAAAGATATTTTTTTAACAAGCGCATAGCGGGCTATAAACTCCTCAATTTGATATAATATTATATCTTAATTCAAGGACCTTTGACTTCCGGCCCGGTCGTTGTGGCCGGCGGGAGCATAGCGAAAACCAAATGGAAAACAAAGAATTAGAAACAAAACGCCACTCGTGCGCGCATATTATGGCGCAGGCGGTGCAGCAGTTGTTCCCCGGTACGAAACTCGGTATCGGCCCGGCCATCGAAAACGGCTTTTATTATGACTTTGACTGCCCCAAACAGTTCACGCCCGAGGACCTCAAAGCCATCGAAACTAAAATGAAAGAAATCATCAAAGCGCGCCAGCCTTTTGAGCGCAAAGAGATGACGAAAGCCGAAGCCAAAGAATTTTTCACTAAACGCGGCGAAACCTATAAACTGGAATTGTTGGAAGAATTGGAAGACGGCACGATTACCGTTTATACCAACGGCGACTATGCCGACCTCTGCCGCGGCCCGCACGTGGAACATACGGGTAAAGTAAACAGCTTTAAATTAACCGCCATTGCCGGTGCGTACTGGCGCGGGGACGAAAAACGCCCGATGCTCCAGCGCATTTACGGCCTGTGCTTTGATACGAAAGACGAACTGAACGCCTATATCAAACAGCAGGAAGAAGCCGCCAAGCGCGACCACCGCAAACTCGGCCCGGAACTGGACTTGTTCTCCATTAACGACAACGTCGGCCCCGGGCTTATTTTGATGCACCCCAAAGGCGGTATGCTGCGCAAACTGTTGGAGGACTGGATTAAAGAAGAAAACTTAAAACGCGGTTACGATTTGGTCGTCAGCCCGCACATCGCGCGGCTGCACCTGTTTGAAGTCAGCGGCCACGCGGGTTTTTATTCGGACAGTATGTTCCACCCGATGGAAGTCGACGGCGAAAAATACCAAATTAAACCGATGAACTGCCCCTTCCACGTGGAAATTTATAAAACCCACTTGAGAAGCTACCGCGATTTGCCGCTGCGCCTGTCCGAGCTCGGCACGGTGTACCGTTACGAACGCTCCGGCGCGCTGCACGGTTTATTGCGCGTGCGCGGGTTTACGCAGGACGACGCGCACATCTTCTGCACGCCCGAGCAGGTGGAAGACGAAGTCAAACAATGTTTTGAATTCGCGATGCACATTTTCAAAACCTTTGGCTTTGAAAAATACGCCGTGGAGCTTTCCACGCGCGACCCCGAACATCCGGAACATTTCACCGGCGACGTGAAAGACTGGGAACGCGCCGAAAACGCGCTCAAACACGTGTTGGAAGCCAACAACATTCCTTACACCACGCACGCGGGGGAAGCGGCTTTTTACGGGCCGAAAATCGATATTAAAGTGATGGATGCCATCGGACGCCTGTGGCAATTATCCACTATTCAGTTCGACTTTAACCTGCCCCAACGCTTCGACTTGGAATTCGTTTCTTCCGAAGGCCGCCAACGCCCGATTATGGTGCACCGCGCGATGTTCGGTTCCATCGAACGCTTTACGGGCGTGATTATCGAACACTTTGCGGGTTGGTTCCCGCTCTGGCTGGCTCCGGTGCAGATTAAACTGTTGACGCTGACTGACGACCAGATTCCGTTCGCCAAAGAGGTGGCCGCCAAAATGCGCGCGGCCGGCCTGCGCCCCGAGTTGGACGTAAGACCCGAAAAACTGGGCCTTAAAATCCGCGAAGCGCACCTGCAGCGCATTCCGTACACGGCCATTATCGGCGCGAAGGAAGCGGCCGAAGGCAAGCTGACCGTACGCCTCAAAGACGGCACGAATACGGCGGCGATGGGAGTGGACGAGGTGATTGCCAAGATGAAGGAAGAAGTTTCTGCCTTTAGCTTGGTAAACCTGCTTAAATAGGATAACAGCTGTACTTATCTTCTATAATTCGCAGAACGGGCAGAAAGTGTTTTTCTGCCCGTTCTTGCTTATTTAGGATAAACAATTTTCCAAAACCTGTTTATTTGGCGGTCTCTTGGGCTTGACGTGCCATTCAGGCACGCCTATACGCCCAACTAAATCCCGCCAACTAAAAACGGTTTTGAAAAATCATATAATCGTCTACAATGTTATTCTAATCTGCACGGCATTTAAATAACGACTAAGGTTTGTTTTGGCCATTCCGTTTCATCGTTATGCCCGAAGATTTCCTCATGCCGTCATTCCGGCCGTGGAGCCGGAATCCAGAATCAGGGCTGTTTTACCTTTAACTGTCACCCTTAAATTGAAAAATCAGCCGAAGCTAGGCAATGTTATTCTATTTTGTACGGCACCTGTTTAATGGCTGAGGCTCGGCCGTCCCGTTCCTTTTTGTGCGTTTGGCGGCGCACCTCGTCCATATTTGGTAAAATAATATTATCCTATGATAGACATTAAAAATCTTTCCTTTCATTTCGGCTTGCGCACCCTTTTTGAAGATACGTCCGTGATGATTCAAGACGGCCAAAAAGTCGGCCTCGTCGGCCCCAACGGGTGCGGCAAAAGTACGCTGTTTAAACTGATTGAGGGCAAATTTTCGCCCGACGGAGGAAAGATTGACGTTTCGCGCGGCACCAAAATCGCGTCCGTGGCGCAGGAAATCGCGGACCCGTCCGTGCCGCTCTTGGATTACGTTTTGGCGGCCGATAAAGAATTAACCGCGCTAAACAAAGAGCTCGAAAACCCCAATATCTCCGGCGAACGTATGGCCGAAGTGTTTGATAAGCTCGAATTTTTGGGCGCGCACAGCGCCGAAGCGCGCGCGAGCGCCATTTTAAGCGGCCTCGGGTTTGTGAACCAAGACTTTAAACGCCCGCTGAAAGAATTTTCCGGCGGCTGGCAGGTGCGCGCCAATCTGGCGGCGGCGCTGTATGCGCCGTCCAACTGCCTGCTGTTGGACGAACCGACCAACCACCTCGACTTGGAAACCGCGATGTGGCTGGAAAATTACCTCGTCCGGCTTGATAAAACCGTCTTTATCATCAGCCACGACCGTCACATTTTAAACCGTCTGTGCGATAAAATTATCCACGTGGAAGAGGGGCAGTTAAAACTGTACAACGGCAATTATGATACGTACGAACGCACCCGCGCCGCCGCTATCGAAGGCGCGCGTCTGGCCGCGGCCAAGCACGAGCGCGTGGTGGCGCATTTGCAGTCGTTTGTGGACCGCTTCCGCTACAAGGCCACTAAGGCCAAGCAGGCGCAAAGCCGCATCAAGATGATTGAAAAACTGGGCGACGCGCCGCAAATCCCGAAAGACCCCGAGTCCCATTTCCAGTTTCCTTCGCCGGAGCCGCTTCAAAATTCGCTCATTACGATTGAAGAAGGCGTGGCCGGATACGACGATAAACCCGTCCTGTCTCACGTTAATTTGCGTATAGAACCTTCTGACCGTATCGCGCTCCTCGGCGCAAACGGGAACGGGAAGTCTACGCTTGCCAAAATTTTATCCCACCGGTTGCTGCTCATGAGCGGGAAAATGACGGTCGCCAAAAAAATGAAAATCGCCTATTTCTCCCAACACCAAACGGAAGAACTGGACGTGGAAAAAACGCCGTACGAACAGCTTTCCGCCGTTATGCCGCTGGCCAAGGAAACCGAGGTCCGCGCGCAGCTGGGGGCGTTCGGGCTCAACAAAGCCAAGTCGGACACGGAAATCGGCAAACTTTCGGGGGGCGAAAAATCCCGCCTGCTCCTTGCGCTCATCACCAAGGACGCGCCGCATATGCTGATTTTGGACGAACCCACCAACCATTTGGATATCCAGTCCCGCCAGGCGCTATTGGAGGCGTTAAACAATTACGAAGGCGCGGTGGTGCTGATTACGCACGATTTGCACGTGATTGAACTGACGTGCGACACGCTGTGGATTGTCCGCCGCGGCACGTGCCAGACGTTTACGGGCGATTTGGAAGACTACAAAGCCCAGTTATTAAAAAATAATGACCGCAACGACCTCGCCAGCGACAAAATGACCTCCAAAGAAGCCCAGCGCAAAGCGGCCGCCGAACGGCGCGCGCGCGTGGCTCCCTTGAAAAAAGAAATCCGCGCGCTGGACGTAAAGATTGAAAAATTATCCGCCCGCAAAGCCGCGCTGGAGGAACAATTAGTCGCACAGTATACGGCGGACGCCAGTATTGAGCTGGCCCTCTTAAACGGCCAGTTAAAGGACGCGGAAGAAGAATGGCTGCGCCTAAACGAAGAGTGCGAAGCCGCGCTGGCGGAGGAATCATGATGAACGTATTTACCCTGCTTCCCGAATTTTTACAAACTGCTTTAACCCGCCAAGGCATTACGGAGCCGACGCCCGTCCAAACGCGCGCCGTGCCGCCCGCGTTACAAGGGCGGGACGTGCTCGCCACGGCCCAGACGGGTACGGGTAAAACCTTGGCGTTTTTACTGCCGCTTGCGGCGCGCCTTGCGGAAAATCCGCCCGCCAATGCACTTATTTTGTCGCCCACGCGCGAGCTGGCCCAGCAGACGTATGACGAACTTTTAAAATTGACGGACGAAGAACACCCGTTGCGTGTTGCGCTTATTATTGGGGGGGATAACATCCATAAACAGTTTGCCGCCCTGCGCAAGCACCCGCGTGTGATTATCGCCACCCCGGGCCGCGTGATTGACCATATGGGCCGCAAAAGTATCGATTTAAAAAACACGCATTATTTGGTGCTGGACGAAACGGACCGTATGCTCGATATGGGGTTTATTTCGGATATGCGCAAAATCGCCGCCGTTCTGCCGCCTCCGCGCCAAACGCTGTTGTTTTCGGCCACGCTTCCCAAAGAAATTACCGCGCTGGCGGGGGAATTTTTAAAGGACCCCGTGCGCGTGCAAATCGGTTCGGTGGTTTCTCCGGCCGATTTGGTGCTGCAGGAAATCGTGCACGTGGACGTGCGGGAAAAACTGCCGCAGCTGCTGCACGAGTTAAATACCCGCCAAGGGAGTATTCTTATTTTTACGCGCACCAAACACGGGGCGGAGCGGCTGGCCAAACAGTTAAAATTATACGGACAGAAAGTAAACGCTCTGCACGGGGATTTGCGCCAAAACCGCCGCCGGCAGGTGCTCGAGTTTTTTAAAAACCAGACGGTGCGTATTTTGGTGGCGACGGACGTCGCCGCGCGCGGTATCGACGTGCCGCACATCGCGCACGTGATTAATTACGACCTTCCCCAATGCCCCGAGGATTACATCCACCGTATCGGCCGCACGGGCCGCGCGGGCGCGGTGGGGAGCGCGATTTCGCTGATTTCAGACGACGGCCAAAAGTGGAAAGACATCTGCAAGGCCGCCAAATTTACCGTGCCCGTCAAAACGGTGCAGAAAACCATTGAACCGTTGCCGGAGCCCAAGTTTGTGGCGCAGGAGGAGGGTGCGGCTCATTCCAAATCCCGCAAAAAAGAACGCGCAAAACGAGAGGTCCGCCCGTCGAAAGCGACGCAAATCGCCAAGGAACTTTTGGCGGAAGGCGAAGTGTATTTGCCGCAGGGCGAAGAACTGCGCGCTCCGGCCCCTCTTGCAAAAAACGCCGGAAAACGCGGGGAGAAATCTTCATTTAAAGCCGCCGAAAAACATGCGCCCAAAAAAGTAAGCACGTTCCGCAAAGCGGCCGCGGCCGTGCGCGTGCTGGAAACGCCGGAGGAAACCGCTGACAAAAATCCGTTCCGTACCGTAAAAGTGGGTGCCAGCAAAAAGGCGCTGAAACGGTTGGAACAGCCCCGGCCCGGTGCGGCTAAGAAGCGCGCCAAGCCCGCTTTCGGCAAGTTTTATAAAAAGCGCAAACGCCGTTAAAATTTGGAAAACTAAAAAAACGCCCCGGTTTATTCCGGGGCGTTTTGCATTGGGTAAAAGTCACGTTAGTCGCATATTCGGTCGCTGATAACGTAGGAAGAGCCGCTTCTGGATGTTTCTCCGTTCGGGCAGGATTGTGCCAGCGACTCGCAAACATAATTCCACTTCGCTGAGGAAGAATTACACATTAGAAAGTCTTTATACGTTGTACCGTTAACGGTTGTTTTGTAATACATTACTAAACAATAGGTAGAGTCGGCAGTAGCATGGCCTTTTCCGTCAACACGGCAAGCGGAAACATGGTCATTAAAGAACATGTACTTGTAGTTTCCGATAATGGGGGTGGAAGAATTGGGGTCCGCGTCAAAAAACTGTACGTCCAACCCTTTTAAACTGCCCGGTGCGGCGGAATTGGCGGCGCGGTAGCGTTTGGCCGAATCAAAAATAGTTTTTAAGTTAACCAGCGCCTCCATGGCTTCCGCGCGCTGTACGGAGCGGCGGTATTGCGGCAGGGCGACGGACGTCAAAATGCCGATCATCAGTACGACGGCCAAGAGTTCAATAAGCGTAAAACCAAAATTGTTTTTTTTCATGTTTATCTCCTTACCTAATCAGTATATCGGTTTTGGATGTTTTTTTCAACATAAAACGGCTTGAAACGCCCGTAAAAAACGCTATAATAAATATATCATCTTTTAGAGAGGTTTCTTTTTATATGAATACAACTTTACGCCGGCTGAAAGCCGGGTTTACCCTTACCGAGCTGATGGCGGTGGTGATTATCGTGGGAATTTTGGCGGCGGTAGCCTCCGGTTCGTTTAAAAAAGCGATTGAGCGCAGCCATTTTTCGGAAGGATTGGTGGCGGCCAATACGGTATTGGGCGCGGTGGAACGCTATTATGCGGAAAGCTGCAATGAAGGCTCGTGCGTAACGCGGCCGACCATGGCCCAGCTGGACGTATCCCTTGCCAACCAGCGCGCTTGTACGTCCGCTTCGAACCATTGCGCCAAAACCAAATACTTTGAGATTAACATTCAAAACGGATATGTGGAAGCCGTCCGCATGAAAGATTCCAAACAAGGCGACTACACCATCCGCGTTTATCCGGAAACTTTTGGCTCCAACCAGCGTACGGGTGACGTGTGTATCGCCAATACAACGCCCGGCGGAAAAGATTTGTGTATTTCAATGGGGTATGCAAACTGCAATTCCAGCAATCATTGCTATAAATAATAATTTAACCGGGTCCGCCCCTTCGGGGGCGGATTTTTTTGTCTTTAAAAGGGGTATAAAATAAAAAAACCATAAAGCTGTTGCTTTACGGATTCTTGTTTCAGCCGTTTTAGACAGGGGGAAATTTTCCCCTGTCCGCCGGGGTTAGTCTGTCCCGGCTTCAAACCGTCT
Source organism: uncultured Elusimicrobiales bacterium (assembly GCA_910576915.1). Classification (GTDB taxonomy): domain Bacteria; phylum Elusimicrobiota; class Elusimicrobia; order Elusimicrobiales; family Elusimicrobiaceae; genus Avelusimicrobium. The sequence continues at coordinate 1,953 of CAJTJT010000018.1, read as the reverse complement.
GTTTTTCGGCTTATTTGCCGATCATGTAGTTCGCACCGCTTACGTTTTCACCCAGCTGGATGAGCACTTCAGCGACTTTTTCCAATACTTTGGACATCTTGTTCTCCTTTTTTAAAATTCAGATAAGGAGAATACTTCTTATCTTTCTTAAATATTATACAAATTTTTATAACGCTTGTAAAATAGCGGGATATATAATAACAAATATAAAAATAATATGCAACCCGTTTTTTGTGGTTTTTCCTGTTTGGTTCGTTTTGGTTTTTATATAATATATATATGAAAGTCATTCATACGGATTGTTTGGTTATCGGCGGCGGGATTGCCGGTTGCGTATACGCCCACCAGGCCGCCAAAAAGGGTTTAAAAACCCTGCTTTTGTGCTGCGGGGATATGCCCCAGGCCAACAGCGATTTGGCGCAGGGGGGGATTGTGTATGAACCCAATTTGCGCATGGACGATTTACTCGCCGACGTACGTATGGCCACCGCCGGTTTATGTAACGACGAAGCCGTCCGCGCTCTTTCCCGGGCGGGCTGCACGGCTGTGGAAGAAGTGTTTTTGAAAGATTTAAACATTCCTTTCGACCGCGACGAAAACCACGCCCTGCGTTTCACGCGTGAGGGCGCCCACCGCAAAAACCGCATCATTTATTCCAAAGATACCACGGGCCATGCTATGCTTGCGGCGATTCAGGCCGCCGTGCGCAAAAACCCGCTGATTACAGTGCGGGAATATGCTTCTGCCATTGATTTGCTGACGTTGTCCCACAGTTCCACGGACCCAATGGACCGCTACCGCCCGCTGACGGTTTTCGGCGCGTATGTGCTGGATAACAAAACGGGCGAAGTGTTTGCCGTAACCGCCCAAAAAACCGTACTGGCGACGGGCGGCGTCGGCCAGGTGTACCGTCATACTACTAATTCGGAACATTCGTACGGGCACGGCGTGGCGATGGCTTACCGCGTGGGCGCGCGCGTGATGAACATGGAGTTTGTGCAATTTCACCCGACGGTATTTGCCAAGGGTAAGAGTTTTTTGCTGTCCGAAGCTCTGCGCGGCGAAGGCGCCATCCTTCGCAACAGCAAAGGCGAAGCGTTTATGGAAAAATACCATCCGCTGAAGGATTTGGCCCCGCGCGACGTGGTTTCCCGCGCGATTGAGGAAGAACGGCTGAAAACCTCGCACGATTGCGTGTATTTGGATATTTCCCATAACCCCGCCGAAGAAACCAAAGAACGCTTCCCCGCTATTTATAAAAAATGCCTGGAAGAAGGGTTCGATATGACGAAAGTGCCCGTGCCCGTGGTTCCCGCCGCGCATTATTTTTGCGGCGGCGTGTACGCCACGCCGGAGGGGAGAACGAATATCCTGCACTTAAACGCCATCGGCGAAACGGCGTGTACCGGCTATCACGGCGCAAACCGTTTGGCCAGCACGTCTTTGCTGGAAGCGGTGGCGATGGGATATCTGTGTGCGGAGGCCGACGCAAAAGAAATTGCGGAGGGAAATTTCCATATTCCCACACCTAAGGAATGGGTGGTGCCTTCCGAAAAGCCGGACATCAATTTGGTAAAGCAGGATTTATCCGCGCTTCGCAGTACGATGTGGAATTATGTGGGCCTTATTCGCAGTGCCAAACACCTGGGCCGCGCGGAGAAAATTCTGCGCCACCTGCATAACGAGATTGACGTATTTTACAAAGGGGCGGCCTTGTGCCAGGAGCTGTTGGATTTGCGCAACGGCACGCAAACCGCGCTTTTAATTACCTACGCCGCGCTGAAGAATAAAACCTCGGCCGGGTGCCATTTTAGGTCGGATAAATAGAATCTCGTAACGGTTCGTAAAAATATCCCCCGGATGAATCCGGGGGATATTTTTTGTAATACCCGGGGAAACCATAGGCGGGAGCCTATGGAGGAGAGGAGAAGCAGGACTCTTCTATGCTACAAT
>CAJTJT010000017.1 GCA_910576915.1 uncultured Elusimicrobiales bacterium | reverse complement strand
AAGGTGCCTGACAAACGAGATAAAGGAGGGATACAATAACAAGCCGTTCCCTCAATTTATCAAAAAAAAAAAACGAGTCAAGGCCTTCCAGGCCGCGGAGATTGTCCGCGCTCTTCTGATTAGTTGAAGCCACACTGTTTTGGATATGTCGCAAGGTTATGCACTACTTTTTGCGTCGGCAAAAAGTAACAAAAAAACTCGCAGGCCACACCCATAAAATCCAGTTCCGTACGGCGCATTTTACAACTCGCCTACGGCTCGAACAAATAAAAACGTTTTTCCGCATTGAGGCGTTTTATAAACAGGATAAAGGCCTGCAAAACAACAACAGCAACAAAAAACGCTTTTTATAAACAAGACTAAGGGCGGGAAGAAAAAACATGCTCAGAATAAAAAGTATAAAACGCGCCGGAGAAAAATGCACAAAAAATCAGCCGCCCCACACGGGAGCGGCTGATTTTAAATACGCATGCACATTTTTATTTGCGTTTTTTATTGGATTTCTTCTGCGGACGGATCGTTTTTTTGGCGAACGCTTTAACGGCTTTTTTGGCCGCCGGGCGCGTTTTCACCGCCGCTTTTTTAGGGGCGGATTTCTTTGCAGTCTTTGCCGCTTTGGCCGTTTTAGCGGAGGCTTTTACCGCCGCTTTTTTAGCGGTTTTTTTGCCGCTTTTTTTATCCAGCTTGGCCGCAAATTCCGCCCATCCTTCCAACGCCAAGGGCAACACTTCATCCATATGTTTTACGGGGATGAGTTTCAACTCCTTACGCACGCGTTCCGGAATTTCGGACACATCCTTTTCGTTCGTATGCGGGTAAAGAATCGTTTTCACCCCTTCGCGGTAGGCGGCCAGGAATTTTTCCTTAATCCCCCCCACCGGAAGCACGCGGCCCGTAATCGTCACTTCGCCCGTCATCGCAAGCTGTTTTTTAACGGGAAGCCCCGTCAAAAGACTGGTTAACGCCGTGGTAATCACACTGCCGGCGGACGGACCGTCTTTCGGCACCGCGCCTTCCGGGAAGTGGACGTGGAAGTCCGTCTTGTCAAAATCCACGCTTTCGCCATACCCGCGGCTGCGGGCGTACGTCAGCGCGGCGCGGACGGATTCTTTCATCACGTTGCCCAGCATACCCGTCAAAATCAGCTGGCCTTTGCCGGGCAGTTTGGTGGCTTCGATAGACAGCGTTTCGCCGCCCACACTCGTCCACGCCAGGCCCGTGGCGATACCCACGCCGTTTTCTTCCGCGGCAAAGTTGGAGTATTTCGGCACACCCAAAAATTCGTGCAGGTTCTCTTTGGTGACGGAAACTTTTTTCGCACCGTCCACAATCATTTTGGCGGCTTTACGGCACAAGGAGCCCACTTCGCGGTCCAGGTTGCGCACGCCGGCTTCGCGCACGTAATCGCGCATTAAAAGGGCGACGGCGTCGCGCGATACTTCCAGCTGCCCGGCTTTAATGCCGTGCATTTTCATTTGCTTGGGCAGCAAATAATTATCCACGATGTCGTGCTTTTCGTATTCCGTGTATCCGTCGAAATCGATAATTTCCAAGCGGTCGCGCAGGGTGCGCGGAATGTTGGAAAGCGAGTTCGCGGTCGTAATAAACATCACTTTGGAAACGTCAAACGGCACGTCTAAAAAGTGGTCGGAAAATTCTTTGTTCTGTTCCGGGTCCAACAGCTCCAAGAGCGCCGCCGCGGGGTCGCCGCGCCAGTCCGAACCCATTTTGTCGATTTCGTCAAGCAAAAACACCGGGTTCGAGCTTTTGGCTTTGCTGATACCCTGGATAATGCGCCCGGGCATAGAACCGATGTACGTTCTGCGGTGGCCGCGGATTTCACTTTCGTCCCGCACGCCGCCCAGTGACATCCGCACAAACTTGCGGCCGATGGCGCGCGCAATCGATTTAGCCAAAGACGTTTTCCCCACGCCCGGCGCGCCCGCAAAGCACAGCACGGGGCCGCGCAAAGAGTTCGTCAGTTTGCTGACCGCCAGGTATTCCAAAATGCGTTCTTTGGGTTTTTCCAGGCCGAAGTGGTCTTCGTCCAAAATCTTTTTGGCTTCTTTAAGGTCCAGCACGTCTTCGGTGGTCACGTTCCAGGGCATGTTGATAAGCCAGTCCAAATACGTGCGCGACACCGTGGCTTCCGGCGAGAACGGAGCCATTTTAGCCAGGCGGTCCAATTCTTTTTCGGCCGCTTCTTTGGCGTGTTTGGGCAGGCCGTTCTTCTTGATTTTGGTGCGCATGGCGTCCAATTCTTTTTGGAAATCGTCCTTTTGGCTCAGTTCCTTTTGAATGGCCTTCATCTGCTCGTTCAAATAGTATTCTTTTTGGTTTTTTTCAATCTGCGCGCGCACTTTGGAGTGGATTTTTTCTTCCAAACCCAAAATTTCCACTTCGCTCGTAATCAATTTCAAGATTTTTTCCAAGCGGTCTTTTACGTGCACGGCTTCCAAAATTTCCTGCCGCTGCGGCGTTTTAACGAGCATGTTCGAAGCCACCGTATCGGCCAGTTTGGAAGCGTCGTTAATCTGGCGCAGGAAAGACACCCCTTCCACCGCAATCCGGTGCGAAACGCGGGCGTAGTGGTCGAACTCGTCGAGTACTTTGCGCATCAGCGCCTGCACCACCGGGGAATCGTCATCCTCTTCTTCGATATATTCCACCGTGGCAAACCACGAGCCGGCAACATCGTTCATTTCCAGTTTGGTTACGCGCGCGCGGGCCAGGCCCTGCAGAAAAATTTTCATCGAGCCGTCCGGCATTTTTAAATTCTGCGTAATCTGCGCGATTACACCAAACTGATAAATGTCGGAAGCCTTGGGCTCCTCGATATCGGCATTTTTCTGCGATACGGCCAAAATGTATTTTCCGGGCGTGTCGAGCGCCAGCTCCACCGCCGAGACCGATTTCTCCCGGTCCACCGAAAGCGGTAAGCTCATCCCCGGGAACATCACCACATCGCGTATGGCGACTGCCGGCACTACCGTCGGTAAAGAAAGCGTTGTTTTTTTAATTTCTTCCATTGTTTTCTCCCTGTTCATCCAAGTGGGTCAATAAAAAGGAGCGCTTTTGTACGTTTCCCCCGCTCCTATCCGTATATATTGTAGCAAATTGCCTTAAAATTAGCAACTATTTACAAAGTCTGCTAATTTTAAAAGCCTACGCCCTTCCAGGCCTTTCGGTCCTTGACACAAAAGCGCCAAATGCTTATACTACCAATATCCTACCCACAGGAGTTTTATATGAAAAAATTTATTTTATATGTACTTTTATCCTTATCATTAACCCCAATCCATGCCCGTCCGAATAAACCCACAATGCTCACCAATAAAAACATGGAAGCCGTTTTGTCGGAAATATTTGAGTCGCATCAACAATCTGTAATACCCGGCAAAAAACAATGGCAGGCAGCGTTCTTTTTAACGTCTGACAATGTAACCTGGGACAGCATAAACAAATTAACCCGAGAACTAAACAATGCGCTCTCTAACGGAACCCTCGCGCGCGCCGTGGTTTTGTACGACCGGAGAGCAAAACAAAGCACGGACACCCAAAGCTTCCGCCCGGGAGAAGACGGCACCTATCTGTTTCTGATAAAACAGAATTCCAGCACACGTAAATATACAGAATCCGCTCCCGAACACAATTATTACCCGATTACCGTCGCGCCGGGAACAAATATTTCTGATTTGCTAAACAAAATGTTACGCAATATGAACAATACAAATGAAACATATAATTACGTGCATATACACGCCCACGGTGGCGGAAAAGAGATGACCCACTACGTTGAGGGGGCATTAACTTTTGAAACTATTTTCCACGCAGTACAAAAACAAAATTTGCATGTTCATGTACTGAATACCCGTTCATGCTGGATGGCCACTCTTGCTAATGCCCAGACGGTGTTTCAAAACAAGCGGGTAGATTATTGGATTGCTTCTTCTAATATGGCTGCAAGCTGGTACGAACTAAGCAATGCAACCATCTTAAAATATCTGGACAAAACACCGCGCGAAGCAGTCAAAAACGCCGTAAATGAAAATTTTTCCGGGAAATACTGTCCAAACGGGAACTGCGACTCCTCCTTTACACACAATCTTTTTGTGTTGGAAAGAAGCGCTTTAAAACAATTTCAATCGCTTAACGCTTGGTTTGAAGCATATAAACAATATCCGTTAAAGCCCAGCGCTATTCCTGAACTCCACAACCAAGAGGCGCAAAATAAACACTTAATCTCTGTCACCCAACTCTTGATTCGGTGGATTAAAACCGTCAAAAAAGCTCCGCAAAAAAACTCTTTGACAGCTATGATGCAAGAACGTACCCAACGGGAAAAAGCCCTCCGCGCGGGAGCACGTTTATATAAGGACTTGCGCAAAGCCACATTAAGCTACAAATGCTGGGACGCAGAAGCAAAAACTATATATTCCAACCCGGAGGACATTCCCGCCACATCCGACTGTATAGACGGAGTAACCATCTTCCGGGAGGAGTTGCCTGTCAAAAATCCCCCCGCCAAATAATCCAAGACCCACTCCTCTGACAGGATAATAAAACGCCCCGGTTTTGACTCCGGGGCGTTTTTCAGATATTCGTACACAACAACTATTTGGTAAGTTCCAGCACTTCGTCAATAAGGCCGTATTCTTTGGCTTCCTGGGCGGACATATAATAGTTGCGTTCGCTGTCCTGGCGGACTTTTTCTTTCGGTTGGCCGGTATGTTTAGCCAAAATGTCGAGCAGGTGTTCTTTGTTGTCACGCAGTTCGCGGGCTTCGATTTCGATATCCGTCACCTGGCCGGAAATGCCGCCGCCCCAAATTAAGGGCTGGTGAATCATAATGCGCGAATGCGGCAGCGCATAGCGTTTTCCTTTGGAACCGGCCGCCAACAGCACCGCGCCGAAGCTCATGGCCTGGCCCATGCAGATGGTGGTAATGGGGGCTTTGATAAATTGCATCGTATCGTAAATGGCGAGGCCGGCCGTAACCATGCCGCCGGGCGAATTGATGTAGAGGTTAATTTCCCGGTTGGAATCGTCCGCGTCCAAATACAAAAGCTGGGCGATAATCATGTTCGCGCTGGCGGTATCCACCTCGCCTTCGCGTCCGCCGACGAAGATAATGCGGTCTTTCAACAACCGCGAGAAGATGTCGTAACCGACGTTTTTTTCAATAATAGTAGGTATAATCATATAGTATATTGTAGTATATTTTGGCGTTTTTCAAACGCGGGGCCTATAAAAAAAAGGCCAATTTCCCATAAAAAAATAGGTCCAAAGACCCATGGTTTTTTTCTCAAAATTTATTACACTAGTGGTATAGCAGAACAAACTTGGGAGGAAGGAACTATGAACTTGAAAAAATTTTTTGTAACCGCCGCAGCCGTACTGATCAGCGCCGCCGCTTTTGCGGGCAATTCGTCTGACACCAAAGTAATTATCGAACAGGTTTTTGGCTCGGCTGAAAGCGTGAACGTAGCCGAACTGGACGCGGAACAGCAGGAAGTTTTCAACACGATGCAAGCCCTGAAAGAAGGCCTGCTGGTCTACGAAGCCAATTTGACGGCCAACACCATGACCGAAAAAGATAAAGCCATCGACACCGCTTTAAACGAACAAATCCCGGCCGTACTGAACAAAATTAAAGAATCCAGCGACGAAGTGTACGACGAACTTTATCCGCTTTTGCAGAAAACGGCCAACGATATTTTCGCCAACCAGACCAAATATAATAAATCCCAGGTGGATATGGAAGAAAACGCCCCGGTAATTATTTGGATGTTTAGCTACATTAAAGCGGAACACGAAGGCATCCTCTTAGGCCGCGCCTCCCGCGTACTGGCCGTCGAAATGATGCAAATGATGGGCGGAGCCCTCCAGCAATAAACTCCAACCGTTTTAAAGCCCCCTGCAAAGGGGGCTTTTTTATTGAGCCTAAAGGCCTATATACGCCCTAGGCCTCTTTTACGGTAGCGTCTGGGCCCAAAGACCCTTTTATTATGCGCGCCAATCCGTTATAATACAAGTAAGAAGGAACATATCATCCCTAAAGAGGACTTATGAAAAAAACGTATACCTTGTTAGCAGTTTTACTTACCGTCTGCACGACCCTGCCGGCGGCGGCCCAAAAAAACATCACGAATAAAGTCACGCGTGCTGTGGTCAGCGCCGAAAAAACGCACAAACAGCACCAGCCCGATGCTATGGCCAAAAAAGCCAAACCCGATACCCCCGTTTGCGCGGCCTGCGGCGAAAAAATCACCGACCCGTACCAACACTGCCAAGCCACCGGCTGCACGGGCCTTTGTTCTACCGCTACCGCTCCCGTAACAACGACGGGTACTGAAGAAGAAACTCCGTCCGTTTGCCCTACCTGCGGCCACGTTTACACCATTGATGAAAAATATCACGGTGTGGAACACGTCTGCCCCGCGCAAAAGAAAGCCGAAGTCTGCGCCGCCTGCGGCAATCCCATTACAGATTTAAGCCAACGCTGCCCCAGCGACCCGGATATACATTGTATGCCCGCCACCAAATCCAACGCCAAAGCCCATACCTGTTACCGCTGCGGAAAAAGTTTCCGCGAGGGACAGCATTGTTCTGCCGCCAATTATAACGCTTTATGCGCGAACAGCCCGGAACAAGAACGCCAGTTAGAGCAAGCCGAAAAAGAAAGACGGGAAGCGGCAGAAAAAGCCCGTCATTGTCCCAAATGTGGGGAAGCGTATGATATAGATGAATTATATCACGGCATCAAACACACCTGCCCTACCGCCAAAACCTCTAACGGCCCGACGGGCGGTGAACCGGAATGCGGCGTTATCTTTATTGAAAGCTCTGAACCCGCCGTACAATACGGCCCCAATGGCGGTGAACCGGAAACGAATTTCTTTATGGTAGTAGCGGAAGATGAAAACGCTTCCGTCGGCCCGACCGGCGGCGAACCGCAAGGCCCCATGTATCAGGAAGTGGACGAAGGCGCGCTGTACCGTGCGGAAGAACTTTTACAAGCCGACCGCGATGCGCACGGCGGGAAACCGCAACACAACTTGGAATACTATTACAAACAAGTTACGTCCGTTAAAAAATAATCATTTTAGCCGATAAGACCCCCGCTCTAAGAGCGGGGGTCCTTTTATATGCCCCCAGAAGAAAACGGCATAGCTGCAAGACTTCCCCCCATACGGGCCTCTTCCGGCCTTCAAAAAACGCAAGTCAACTATTAGCGCATCCCCCCGCCCAGAAATCCTCCGGCTCACCCCGTTTTTGTACAAAAAAATATCCCCCGCCGACAACGCAGGGGATAAATCTAAAAGCCGTAAAAAGCTATCTTCCGGCCCAACGCCAAAAGGCGTCTTCGAAATTGGCCACGTTATTATAACGGTAAGCGCGGCCCAGGGCTTTCTCGGCCGAATACGGCTGGTAAACCGTTTTGCCGCGGGAATCTTTCATTAAAAACCCGGTGGACGGGTTACGCACCGGCTCGCCTTCGGCCATAAGCGTAGTAAGCTGCTGGAATTGCATACGGTTGGACGGAGAAGCGCCTCCCGCCGGGTTCAGCAAAAAGCGCACCATGGAATACGCCTGGAAATACCATTCTTCCGTTTTTCCGCGTCCTTCCGCCGCCGCCAGGGAACCTTCTTCCATAAAATCCCCAAACGGCATAAAATAGACGGGTTTGCCCGGCCGTTTGGAAGTTAACCGTTTGGCGGAAGACCCAAACATGGAAGAAGACCCGAACGAGGCCACTTTTTCCGACGGGTCCCGCTGGAAATTAAGGTTTTTAAAATCATTCGCCCACGGGCCGCCTTTCATCCCGTTATAAGCCTGGTCTTCCAGCAGGACGGCCAAGCCTTCGTCCAGCCAGTTCGGGGTCATAATCCGGCCCGTTTTGTGCTTATCAAAAAACTGCTGGGTAAAAATATGCGTCAGTTCGTGCGTGAACACTTCTTTTAATTCCTGGTTTTTACCGGGTTCGTCGTAGACGACGATTTCCCCGCGCGTCGGATACGCCAGCGCACGCGTCCAGGCTTTGGCGTTGGGCTCGTGGCGCAGGTAGGAATCGTGGTCCTGGTACACAAACACGCGCACCCGGCCCGACATCATCCACGGGATAAACCGCCGCAAGGTTTGGTAGGCGGATTCAAACGTCATGGACATATTGGACGAACTGATGCCCGAAGAACGTTTTTGGGTGTAAATATCAAAATGCGTACTTTTGGACGGCTGCCACGTTACCCCGGGGCGAAACGCGTTCGGGTTAAATTTTTTATTGGGCGCGGGCACCGTTTTCGGCTTATTTTGGGAAGCAGACGGCGGAATTTTCCGCCCGGCGGACTGCGCCGCCTGTTTGGACTGTTCCAACATGCGCACCGCGTATTCCAGTTCCGCATCCGCGGCGGCTTCTTCTTCGGACATTTCCTCCGCCTCCGCGGCGGAAGCCTGGGCGGACGCGGGCAAAAGCGCGTTGGATTTTTCGATATCTTTTTCCAGCTCGGTGGGAACGGCGGCTTTTTGCTGTTCAGCGGCGGTGCGTCTGCGTTTGGTTTGCGCTACGCGTTTAGCCGCCTTGGGAGAAAGCGGTTTTTTTACGGGTTCCACCGCCGTTTGCACCGTTTGGGAGGTTCCCCCCATCTCAAGCGGCATGGAAAGCGTACCCGCGGCATTTGCGGGCTTTTCCGCCGTTTTAGCGGCAGGAACAGCCGGAGTTTGCGGGGCGGAAACCGCCGGAGCGGACGACGCGGCCGGATTAGAGGCGGAAGCGGCAGGCGGAACGGCAGAATCCGCCGTCCGGGCGGGCCGCGCCAAATCGGCCGTTCCCGCGACGGTAGAAGTTTCCGCCGACTGTTTTAATAAATCTACACTGGAAGAAGGCGCTTCCACCGCCGTGGAAACGCGTAAAGAAGACGATGCGGACGAAGTGGCGGCGGCCTGTCCCCAAGCCTGTCCCGCTACCATTACACTAACAGCCAGCCCTAAAAGTTTTTTCATGTGCGCCCCGGGCATCCGTTACAGTTCCACGCTGGTGCCGGAACCGTTGTCGTCAATGTGGTAATCTAATTTACATTGCCCGTCAGCGGTTTTCTCGTTGCTGATTTCAGCAGTTACGGTATACGTTCCCAAACCTTCCAATACAATAGGTTGGCAGGTATACGTTGTGGCTGGTTGTTTACACGTGCCAGATGTTTCGCCGGATTTACAATACAGAATGCACTGGTTCAAATCGTTGGCAAACGCCTCGGGCGTTTTGTTGCTCCAAAGGGTATTTACTTCCGCCATGCACGCGTTAACAAGCAGCTGGGCGGAAACGGTGCGGCGCGTTTGGCGCGCCGTGGTGGTGCGGGATAAACTGGCGCGCAAAAGCATCGTCGCCATACCCGCCAAAACCACCGTAACCAGCAAAACTTGCAGCAAAGCCGCGCCTTTTTTATTGTTTAACATAAAAACCCCTCTATGGTTGTTTAATCCCAAAACCGTTGGGAAGAATAAACGTTTCTTCCGTTACATCGTTCACCACCGGATTGCTGTTTAATTCCGTTATCAACTGCACTTCCAGCACGCTGCCCAAATTTTTGCGAATCTTGGCAAGAGAGCTCGAATCCTTAACATTATACGTAAGATACGACTTATCCGGGGCTTGAAATCCCCACACCCCAAACAGCGGCGCAGCGTACTGACTGGACGGAATATACTTTACATTATTTAAAAACTTGCTGGAAGAATCACCCGCACAATCCGGAATATTACCCGCCCAATTCTCGACATTTTTGGTTTCATAGCGGGTAATCACGCCGCCGTCATACGCGCCCGAAGGAAGCACGGCTGCGCCGGCAGTAGTTGTATTCAACCCGCCGCGTGTAAAACAATAAGTAACATATACGGGGTCCGCTACAGAAGAAACGCGCTGACCGTCCTGGTCCACATTTTTACCCACCATCAAAAGGGGTATCTCGGTTGTGCCGATGGAGCCTAACGTTCCGCGGACATACAACACGCGGGAGGATTCTTTAATATCCCGGCGGAGCTGGCGCAAAGCAATAGACAGGTTATTGCGAAGCAACACTTTACTGCGGCCCACGCCCGACTCGCGCGATGCGGCCGTCGTCAGCGCGGCAAGCGCAACGCCGATGATACCTACAATCATCACCGCTAACAAAATTTCGGTCAGCGTAAAACCTTTTTTGTTTTTCATCATAAAGTAAACCCGTTACATGTAATGTTAAAAGTAATTGTTTTTGCGGATTCAAATGAGCTCACACGATAGGTGTTAGCCATCGGAAAACCCGCTACGTTAACAGGCCGGAAAGCAACCTCGTAAAAAAACTCAGACTTGTTGTTATTCGGGTCGCAAATGGCGGGCAGCATACACTCAATATGATGCTTTCCCGACGCAAGAGGAGTAGTATCCCTTTTGTCGTCACACAATCCGTTTTGGTACTCCGGCGGCAAGTTAGTCGTATCTCCGCTCGTATACATTTGCAGCTGTTCGTGAGCGCGTTCTACGGCCAGGAGCATTTCTTCCCGGATGTCCGGCTGGGACGATTTGCGCGACACGGACAGCAGCACGCCAAACGTGCCCCCCGCCACCAGCGCCAACAGCCCCAGGGCGATTAAGCCTTCCAAAATCGTTACGCCTTTTTTATTTTTAAGTAAGCGGTTCATCATAATAAAATCCTTATTGGTAGGTGTCTTGCGCCACCATACGGCCGTCCACAAAAATAATACCCTTTGATTTTTGATATTTGTCGCCGGAACCGTCGGCCTTTACACCGCCGGCCAATACATATACGTTCCCCACCACGGTGGCAGGCTTCGTCCCCCAGTCCGACGGAAAAGAATCCGTAGAATTGGCATAGAACTCGTATGGAAGCGACATAAAATCTTTATAAGACAAATATCCGCACGCAAATAACTGGCTTACATCGACGCTCCCGCCCGAGGTAGACGCAGGAATACCCGTCGCACCCGGCGAATTACAGGCCGAGGGGGCTGTTTTAATCAAATTAAGGCCGGCAGCCGTAGTGGGCGTAAAGCGCCCCGTCACCTTGTATCCGCGGCTGGCCTGATAATACGAGTGCATCGCTTCCGCCATTTTTTTAGCCGCGTTTTTAGCCTGGGAATTTTTAATTTCGTAACGAACCGCGCGAAATACCGGCGCCGCCATCGAAACAACAACGGCAATCACCAAGAGTACGGCCAGCAGTTCCATTAACGTAAAACCTTTTTTCATAATCAGCTCCCGGCGGCCAAGGTTTCTTTTTTATCAACCGCGCTGACACAATAAATATAACCGTTGCCATAGCGGTCCGGCATTTTGGCGTCCCCTCTGCTTACCATGCAGGCCAACGGATTCGTGACAGGGGAAGAAGCACAGTTACCGCTTTTGCCGTTGCACACCCAATACGTCATATACGTGTCCCGTTCCCAGCCGTTATTGCCCAAAAAACCGCAGCTGATTAGGCCCGAAGGAACGGAATAGGAACACGAAGTGGACGATGTATCCTGCATTTGCCCGGAAACCGTGCTAAACGCCGGATATTCCAAACGCATCCGCTGAACGGCGCCGGCCAGCGCTTCCGTACGCGTTTTAGCAGCCGCCACACGCGCATCCGCCGCGCTGTTTTTATAAGACGTAGTGGCAAACACGGCCAAAATACCGATAATCGTGGCCGCCACCAATAATTCCAAAAGAGTAAAACCTTTGTTGTTTTTCATAGTAAAACCTTTGCTGCGCATTATTTAAGTATTGCGCCAATTTGGGCGATTGTCAAGACAGCGGCTTATTTTTCAATCCGCCGGATGGAGCCGTCCTCCATAAAAGCAGCACCCCAATACTTCCCGCCCGTACTGCTGGAGGAGCCCAAATCGTTATTATACATACAGGCCACTACCGCCGAATCGTTATTGCAGCAGTAGTCGTTTTTGGCTGTACCGTCCGGACAAATAAAGAACCCAAAGCCCTTGTATTTAGACGAAGAACCCGTATCATACGCGATAGGCTGCATGTAACGGCGGGAAAACAAAGAATACAGCAAATCCGTATTATGCTGGTCTTTTAAGTCCGTCGTCAGTGAAGAGCCCGTCCCGTTTTGGTACGTATTCATCAGCGTCAAAGTGATTGTATTAGTAGGAAATGTGGTTCCGCCTTCCGCGGCCACATCCGCACGGAGCGCGCGGACCGCCGTCCCCAGGTCAAGCAGGACGCCCTGCGCGGCCATATATTTGTTCTTTTCCTGCGTTTTTTTATAAGCAGGCAGCGCAAACGCCGCAACCGACACGGCAATCACCACTACAATTAACACCTCAAGCAGCGTAAAACCGTTTCTTTTTTGCATAGTTTCCCCTTAGTTTCCGCCGATTTGCGAAAGTTTGAAAATAGGCAAGAAAATGGACGCCACAATAATACCGATGAGCGCACCCACGCCGCAAATCAAAATAGGGTCAATCACCGCGGAGAAGCGGGCGATAAACTGGTCCACGTTATCGGCATAGAATTTAGACAGCGTGGCAATAATGCTGGGCAGCTTACCGGATTCTTCACCCATCAGCATCATTTCCGTCATAAGCCCGGGGAATACCCCCGTCGCGCGGAAAGATTCGGAAATGGATTTACCGGCCGCCACTTCCGCACGGACCTGTTTCAGCGCGTTTTGGATGATGATGTTACTGTCAAAAGATTCTTCGAGCACCAAAATGGCGTTCAAAATCGTCACACCGCTTTTGAGCAGGGTGGACAGTGTGGAAAGCATGCGGTCGTAATAGATGTTCTTTAAGAAGTTGCCGAAGAGCGGCATCGACAGCAAGAACGAGTGCCAGCGTTTTTTGCCGTCCGCCGTTTTGATGTAAAAGCGGAACGCCACAAAGGCAAAAATGATGCTGAAAATAATCAGAATACCGTTGTTGATAAGAATGCTGGATACTTGCAGCACGATGACCGTAATCAAAGGCAAATCAATGTTAAAATCTTTGAAGATTTGCGCAAACGTCGGCACGATACCCAAGATGAAGTAAATAAGCACGCCTACGGACGCCAAACCCAAAATCGCCGGGTAGGTAACGGCCGTAATGATTTTGCTCTTCATGCCTTCCTGCGTTTTGGTGTAGAGCGAAATCTGCATCAGCGTTTCGGCCAGCTGGCCGCCCACTTCACCCGCCTGCACCAGGGAAAGCCAAATATGGCTGAAGGTTTTGGGGTGGTGCGCCAAGGCGGAGTGCAACGACTGACCGCCCGCAATATCTTTGGCCACCTGGGTAAGCACGACGCCCAGCGTCGGGTTGGAGGCGTATTCACCCAAGAGCGACACGGCACGCACCAGCGGCACGCCGCCGGCAATCAGGGTGGAAAGCTGTTCGGCAAAGAACGCGAGCACGTGGCCCGGCACTTTTCCGCCGCGTTTGCGGGCTTTCCCGCCGCCGCCGAAAAGACCGGCGGAGCCTTCTTTCACTTCCAGCACCAAGTAGCCTTTGTTTTGCAAGGCCAGAATGACTTTTTCTCTGTTGTCGGCCGAAACGGAGCCCCGCAGGGTTTTCCCGTTGGCGTCACGAACCGTATATGTATATTTTTGCATAAACCCTCACTTCTTTTTAGGCAGATTATTCGTCCGCCGTCGTAATGCTTAAAATTTCATCTACCGTCGTCTGCCCGCGGATGACTTTGCGCCACCCGTTGGCGCGCAGGTTCAGCGCTCCGGAACGCACCGCGGCGCGTTTGAGTTCCACCAAGTCCTGCGTTTTATAAATAATGTTGCGCATCTCTTCCGACATGCGGTACACTTCGTAAATAGCGCGGCGGCCGGCAAACCCGGTACCGAAACAGCGCGGGCAGCCTACCGATTTAAAGAACGTCCAAGAGTTTTGGTCGCGCGGATTTAAATGGCCTTCCTGAATAATGCGCGCGAGCATGGCCGGATCCGGGATGTGCGGCACTTTACAGTACGGGCACAGCATGCGCACCAAGCGCTGCGCGGCCACGAGCGCCAAAGAGCTGGCCAGCAGGAACGGTTCCATACCCATATCGATCAGACGCGGAACGGCACCCAACGCTTCGTTGGTGTGCAGGGTAGACAGCACCAAGTGCCCCGTCAAAGCCGCTTTCAAGCAGGCTTCGGCGGTTTCGTTATCGCGCACCTCCCCTACCAGAATAACGTCGGGGTCCTGACGTAAGAACGAACGCAGACCCGCCGCAAAAGTAAGCCCGATGGCCGGTTTTACCTGCACCTGGCTGATACCCGCCAGTTTGTATTCGACAGGGTCTTCCAAAGTCATAAAGTTAAGTTCGGGCGTACGGATGGTGGTCAGCACCGCGTTAAGCGTGGTGGATTTACCGGAACCCGTAGGACCCGTAAGGAAAATCAGCCCGTGCGGCAGGTTGGCCGCTTCCAAGAAGGCTTTTTTCTGTTCCGGCTCGAAACCGAGTTTGTCTACGTTCATTTCCCCCGTACCTTTATCCAAGATACGAAGCACGAGTTTTTCGCCGTATACGGCGGGGCACACGCTGACGCGGACTTCAATCGAGCGGTTTTGGTAGCGGATGGTAAAGCTGCCGTCCTGCGGCAAGCGTTTTTCCGCAATATCCAATTTAGACAAAATTTTAATACGGGAAATAATGGCGTTTACGGATTCTTTGGCCGGTGGAGTGCGTTCGTACAAAGAACCGTCGATGCGGAAACGAAGCGAAACGCGTTCGTCAAACATTTCCAGGTGAATATCAGACGTGCGCTCCGTAATGGCCTGGCGCAAAATGGCGTTTACCTGTTTGACGTATTGGGAAGAATTGGGGTTGACTTTATCCAAATCCAGGTAGCCGGAAACGTCCACGTCTTCGTCGCTTTCTTCGGTGGCGGCCGCGGCGTCCACCGGTTTGGCGGCTTCGTTCATGACTTCTTCCAACAGGTTTTTGTTGGAATAAAACGAGTCAATTACGTTTAAAAGCTGGCTTTTGCTGGCAATAAAAGGCTGTACCTGTTTGCCGGACATCATTTTGATGTTTTCAAGCAAAAATACGTTGGTCGGGTCCAGCACCGCCACGGCCAGTTCCGTTTCTTCCACGAACAAAGGAACCACCATGTTTTCGCGGGCGAACTTTTCGGGGATGATTTCCTGCAGGTTCTGCTCGCGTTCCGGCACCAAAATACCGTTTTCTTTCGAAGCGTAGGGAACGGAAAAATGTTTGGAAAGCGCCGCCGTAACTTTCTCTTCGGAAGCGAAGCCGAACTTGATAATCGCTTCCGCTACGGAAACGTTGTTTTGTTTGGAATAAAGCTGCGCGCGTTTGACTTGTTCCGCGTCCAGCGTGCCTTGTTCCATTAAAATTTCGCTTAACTGTTTTGCCATTTCCTAATCCTCTTAAATAAACCCTGTAAATGTCCCGCTGAACCCCGCGGGAAGGGCAAACCCAAAATATGCGCGCCGAATGCGGCGGGCCGCTGCTGTTTTCACGTACCTGCCCCCGTTTTTACGCGGGGGCAGGACAAATTGGCACTGCTTTAAACTTCCCTCCGCCTATTCGGCAAGAATCGTCGGAGTGATGAAGATGACCAAGTCCGTGGTGCTTTTGGATTTGGTTTTGCTGGTGAACAACCAGCCGATTATCGGAATATCGCCCAAGAGCGGTACTTTGCGGGTCTGGTCCGTTTCGCGGGAAGTCAACAGACCGCCGATAACAACCGTCTGGCCGTTTTTCACACGCACCAAGGTGGAAGCGGCGCGGGTGGTGGTATCTCTCGTATTTTCGAAACCGGAAGCGACCACGTCCGAATAAGAAGGCTGTACATACAAGGTTACATAGCCTTCGCGGTTTACCTGCGGGGTGACCTGCAGCGTAAGACCGACGCGTTTTCTTTCCGCAGAGGAGGTGGACATTTCCGTTCCGCCGCTGCCGGACAGGTTCTGCGTATAACCCACCGTCGCGTCCGTAGACGTGGTGATGGTGGCCGTTTTGTTGTTCAGGGTGACTACTTTCGGTTTACCCAGGTATTTGGCTTCGCCGCGGGTAAGCAAGCTTCTGAGCACGATGTTAAAAGCGGTGAAATCCAACAAGCCGCCTTCGTCTTCCCCTTCGTCGCTGCTGGAAGAGGAGGAGCCGCTGTCGCCGCTGCCGGAATCGTTGTTCAGCTGGTCTTTGGTCGGGAAGATGTAGTTCCAGCCTTTTACGCCGATACCTTTCATGTATTCATAGTCCACTTTGCGTTTGGGGCCCGTCATGGCGACCATCGTGCCGTCGGAACCGCCGTATTCAAAGCCTAAGTTAAGACCGCTCGTTTTGCTTACTTCTACGATTTGCGCTTCAATCAAAATCTGCGGGGGTTTAATATCCAGTTCGGCCAGGATGTTTTCCACTTGCGGGAAAACTTCGGCCACGTCGGTAATAATCAGTTTGTTGGTGCGGGGATCCACCGCAATTTTACCCACGGGGGAAAGCATGCTCTGCACGATTTTGGTAATTTCCGCGCCGCCGCTGCTGTAAGAGTCGGACGAGTTGGAAGAAGCGCCCGTATTACCGCCGCCCAAGCTGTTCATTACGTCGCCCATGCCGCCGCCGGTGTAGGAAGAGCCGGTGGAAACGTCCTGCGGCATAATGCTGTTGAGTTCGCTGGAAGCGGAACCCACGCCTTGAAGCGAGATGTAGCTGAGCGTATAAATTTTGGTAATCGTATCCGGAGCGTCGTTGGAACGTTTGGTTACGACGTAGCTGTCGCTTTTCCCGATGCGCTGGTAAGCTAACCCGTGCACGCGAAGAAGCGTATCGAGCGCTTCGCGCACCGTAACGCGCGTTAAAGAGGCCGTTACTTTTTTATTGGCGAATTCTTCGCTCATAATAAAGTTGATTTTGGCCTGCGTGGTAATGCTGTTCAAAAACGCCGATATCGGTACGTTGGAAACGCGGATGGACACTTTGCGCTCCAGGGGAGAGGGTCCTTCCAGCTCCTTATACAGATCGGTTTCGCCCGTCAGCTTTACCGTGGTATCTTCCGTGACGGCAATGGTATCATCGCTGGGAAGGGTTTGGCGCGCCGTTTGCGCGGCGGCGTTTCCTCCAAGTCCAAGCGCAGTTACACAAGCCAGCACAACTGCTAAACGATTTGTCATCTATCCTCCTGTGATTACCTGCTAAATGTGTTGCTATTTCAACTGAACTTTCCGTACAAATTTATGCCCTTTGTAAGAAAATACTACTTCTTCCGGCCGCACTTCTACAATGCGCGCGCCGTAAATCGATTTGCCTACCGTATAAATACGGCTGCCGATGAACACTTCCTGCCCGATAATGCCGCCTACTTTGATTTTGTTGCGGACCTCGCGGGTAGGGTCTTTAATGCGCGCAAGTTCCAGCTGGCGCAAGCGTTCGGCTTCTTCGCGTTTGCGTCTTTCTTCGGCCAGTTTGCGCTGGCGTTCGGCCTCAATGGCGGCCAGACGCTGTTGTTCGCGGTACTGCAACAGCAAGAAATCATCGGGCGACAAGGTCGGGTCGCGGCGGTTTTTGGGGTTGTACACCACGCGCGGCGTTTTGGCCGGCGTTTCTTCCGCCACTTCTTCCCGTTTGGCAACAAAGCCTTCCTCCGCTTCCGGCGCGGCGGCAGTCTGTTCCAACACGGCCGCATCCTTTTCCAACGCGGGAGCTTCCGCCGGCAGTTCGGTAATTTCGGCCTGGGCGGCCAACGCCTGCTGGGCTTTCGGCGCCACTTTGCCTTCCAACGCGGCGCCTTGCTGCGCAAAAACGCACGGAGCGGCTAATACGGCAATTAAAAGAAAGGTGATATTTTTCATATGTTACTTTCCCCCCGCCTGTTTTTTGGCTTCCGGTTTGGCGCGTTTTTGGGCCATGATTTTATCATAATCCTTGAACAGTTTTTTGGCAATTTTCTCTTTCGGGAAAATGGTGTTAAACTTCATGGAAATTTTGTTATTGCCCAAATGTTCCGGGTCCGTATCTTTGGTAATGGAAAAGTCGGATACTTTTAAATACTCGTCGTTATTTTCGATATCCGCCAAAAAGCGCGCAAAGCGCGTAAAATCCATTTCCGAGCTGACCTGGAGCGAAACGGCTTCGTACGTCGGGTTAGAGGCGTCTTCCGTTTGGGAGCCGTCCATCTGGGGCGTTAATTCGGCTTCTTTAAATACGCCCAGAATCTGGCTGGTCAGCCAACCGTTTTTATCCGAAATATCCGGAAAGCGCGGTTCCAATTCAAACAGCAAATCTTTATTGGTCATGTATTCCCGCTCGCTGGACTGCTGCATGTGAATGGCGTCCATTTGGCCGTTATAGTTGTTGATTTTGTCGGCAAACTGGCCGCTGCAGTACTTAAACCCTAAGAATACGACCAGCACGGCCACAAACTGCTTGACGAACAATTTGTAATTGCCCTCTTGCATGACCGTTTGAATATCCTGGAACCCTTTTTTTAAGGCTTCCATCTGCTTGTTATTTTTCAAATTAGCGGCCATTGTTGCGACCTCCTTCTTTGGAACAGGTGAAAACAAAACGCGTTTCTTTTTCCACCCCAGATCCGCCGGACATATTGTTTCCGCCGGATGCCGTACCCGCTACGCTGACGAAGCGGATGGCGGCGGAATTACCGCAAATTTTGTTGATAATGGGCTGCGCGGCAAGCGCGTCGCGGAATTGGTTGCCCATGGCCAAATCGGCCTGGCCGTCCCCACCGGATTTAATGGAGCCCTCAATCGTAACGGAGCGGGCTTCGGTGCCTTTGGTGGGGAACGGGTCGCCGTATTCCAGCTTGGTAATCCACACCTGCTGAGGAATGGCGTCCACAATTTCCATAATAAGCGGCGTGATGGTGTTATCGTAGCGCGTCATTGCCTGCAAGTTGCTGTTTTGCGTTTTCATGCGGCTTAAATTGCTCTGGATTTGGCTGGCGGTAAGGCCGTTAAAATCGGCCACCGTGCGCTGCTGGGAGGCTTTGGTACTTTGCAGCTCTTTGGCTTTGCTTTGCACCCCCAAATAACCTTTACCGATAAGCAGAAGAAGAATTACAATCAGCGCCGCGGCCACTTTCCAAGCCGTCAGGCTGGCGTTAAATTCGTATTCGCTTAAACGGGTGCCTTTGGTAAAGTCCAAATCCGGGGTTTTATGGTCGTAGAACTTAATGCTCGCGCCGATGGCGGCAATTTCCCCCGCCGATTTGGTTTCAATACCGTAAATTTCGCTTAAATTCCATTTGCGGACCGGTTTTTTGGAGTCGGCTTCCAGCGCGGGCACCCACTGCTCAATATCCGTACCCACGATGACAGCTTCTTCAAACGGGTCTTTTTCCAGCTGTTTGGCGATAAATTCCGTGCAGTTGGTGATTTCGAAACGGCGGCGTTCCGCGGGGAGCGAGCCCGAAATTTCCACTTCGCGCAAGAGTACGGGCGCATTTTCGTTTAAGAACACGAAGTTCGCCATATCTTTGCCGAAGAAGGAATAAATGCGGCCTCCGTCGCCCACGGCTTCTTTGTCGCTGTCGTTAAACGCGCGGCCCAAAGACAGGCTCGAAGGTTCCACAGACACCAACTCAAGGCCCACCGATTTCAACCCTTTCTGCAAGCGTTCGATAATCAGTTTGGTGGTTAAGGCAAACACCACCCCCAAACGTTTTTGTTTGGTAGCGGCGGTTTCAAATTCGTAGACGTGGTAAGCGTATTCGGCTTTTTCAAACGGGAAATGGATGTATTTGCGCGCCTGGAGCGGAATGGAGCTCTTCCACATTTTGCGTTCGATGGCGGCCGGAATGACAAAGTGGCGCAACAGGCAGAACGCAGGCGCCAAGCTGACGACGACGCGGTTCGTTTTCCATTTTTTCTTGGAAGTAACTTTGCCGAGCGCATCCAGCCAGTTGTCCATCGAAAAGAACGTTTCGTTTAAATCGAGCGGTTTAAGCCCCGTGCGGTCCACGGCGTTAATCGGTACACGCACCAAAGATTCCAGCACGGTACCGCCGTCTTTTTTCGCGCTTTGGGCGACGTAGATTTCGTCAATCCCAATGTATAACCCCAGGCAATCCGGGTGCGCGTTCATGTTTTGTCCAATCAAAGATTCAGAAAGACTCATAATCGGTCCCCTTGCGGATTAGTTTTGATAATCCTCGTACGGCATATCGTACGGGTTATTTACGGGCAGCGGTTCCGGGTCCTGGGTTTGGTACGGATAACCGGCCGGGGGCAGCGCGTCGTTTGCGGGCGCGGGGGCCGCTTCTTCTTCCACAATGGTGGTAACGATGGTTGTATTGGTTACGGTAGAAGAATCGCCGGCGGCGGTTTTCGCCGCAGAGGCGGCTTTTTGAGTACCCATCGTGCGGCCGGGTTTCACCCACAGACGCGCGGATTTATAATCGCAGTTGGGGCACAGCTCATCCGAAGCGGACGCCGAGCAGGAACCCGTCTGGCAGGAGCCCGTTTTCTGTTCGGAGCATTTCACCACAATGCGGCGGCGCAAGGTTTGTTTTTCGCCTTTTAAGTCGGTAGCGGTCAGCACCAGGGTATATTTACCGCAGGGAAGTTCCGGCCCGATGATGCCTTTGCGGCCGTTCCACAAAATTTGATGGTAGACAGGCGTAAATCCTTCCAACTGGCGGACGACGTAAAAGTTACCGTCGCGGCCGTGCTGAACCACCTGGAGCATCCAGTTATCCACCGGGTTTACGGTTTCGAGTACGGAGAAATCAATCGTGAACGCTTCGCCCAAAGAGCGGTCAATCGCGTGGCAGAGCGGAACAACGGCCATGCTGAGCAACGGGGCTTTTACGTTGTTTTCGTTCTTTTCCAAGTTGGCGGGCAGTTTGGCATCGTAATCAAACACAACGGCCACGCCGTTTAAATTGGCAAAACGGGCGGGCGGTTCCTGGTCGGCCAGGCCCATATTGTAATGCAGTTTGCCCTGGGAAATGCCGCGGTTAATCAAATACGAATTAAGCGCCATGGCCTGGCGGATGCCGGACAAAGTCACGTCGTCGGTATAAGAACCGGGAGGCAAAATAACGTAGGCGGAGCCTTGGGTCAGCGCCAGCAGTTCATAAATGTTGTTTAAAAGGGGCAGAGCGGAAGTTTTGAATTTGTTTTTGTCAAACAGAATTTCGGGGTCAATATCCAGCGCGTCGGGCTGGCCGTCGCGCATATAGAGGTGAACGCCTTTAACCGCATTGATTTTTTCAATGGCGGCGGCGGTCATACTTTCGATTTTCTGTTTGGTGTACAAGTCACGCGCCTGGATGGCTTCGGGCGTGGTTAAATCCATAAACGTGCTGGAAGCGGGTTCGGAGGCCGTCGTAAGCACGCTTTCCTGACGGGCGGCGTCGGCGGTGGAAATTTCTTCGGAAGCCAGCGCAGAAAGAGCGGCCTTATCGGCGGCGGAAGTGGCGGGCAAACCGTCGGCACCGACGGTAGCATCCACGGCGGAGGCACCTAACAAAGCGTCGTTAAAGTCAGCCGCTTTTTGGAGTGCGGCCTGGCGTTGTTGTTCAGCCTGTTCCATAGCGGCCAAACGCTGCGCTTCAATGCGGTCCGTCAGAGCCTGCTGTTCGGCTTCCACGGCGGCGACGGCTTCGTTTTTCTTGGCCAGAGCGGCGGCTTCGGCCGCTTCTTTGGCGGCCTGAGCTTTAGCGGCGGCTTCGTCGGCAGCATCCTGCGCGGCCTGCTGGGCGGCCAGGATGGAAGCGTCCGCGGCGGCGTCCAGGCTCTTTACTTCGCCTTCTTTAAAATTGACATCCACCTCCACCGGCGTTTGAATGCCGCCGATGCGGTTGTGGATTAATTCCACATATTTATTGGCTTCGGCCACTTCATCTTTATTACCGTTGACGAGAACGTCGATAAAGTATTCCATGGCTTCATCGTTTTTATTGTCGTTATAAAGCGAAATGCCTTTGGCCAGCTGGCGGGCCGGCGTTGCGGCGGACAGTTGGCTGCCCCCCGTCAGAGATAAACAGAAAATAGATACGATCAAATAACCCAAGAATTTATTTATTTTTATCATTCAGTAATCCTGTCCCTTACCGTGCATCGTCTAAACAGCCGGACACACAGATAATAGAATTATAGCAATTTCGTGCGCTTTGTAAAGGTTAATTTTTATTTTTTATAAAAATTACGCGCTCCACCCTTCTTCCCGCCTACGAAATGGCCTGCAAACGCGCCAGCGCCAGCGAGTTGGAAGGATAGTAAAACAGCGCGTCCTGCAGGCAGCGTTTGGCCCCTTCAACATCTTCCGCTTTATACAGAAGGGTGGACAAAGCCAGGTTGGCCCACAAGTCGTCCGGGTGTTTTTCCAGCACTTCTTCCAGCACTTCTTTGGCTTTAATGCCGTTGCCCGCCAAAGACAGTACCCGCGCGAGCAAAATGGAGCCGTTGGTATCGTCCGGATAATCGCGGATGTACGCCTCGATATTCGAACGCAGACGCTGTTGGTAATAAGGCGACA
Source organism: uncultured Elusimicrobiales bacterium (assembly GCA_910576915.1). Lineage (GTDB taxonomy): Bacteria > Elusimicrobiota > Elusimicrobia > Elusimicrobiales > Elusimicrobiaceae > Avelusimicrobium. The sequence continues at coordinate 3,125 of CAJTJT010000017.1, read as the reverse complement.
TTTTATTAAAACGTTCCGCCTTTTCCTGGTATTTCTGCAGACGGGCGGCCTGCTCCAAAACGGCGGGTTTGTCTTCGCCCGGCGCGTACAGCGCTTCTAAGCGGCCCAGCAGTTCTTTATCCAGCGTATCGACGGCCAGCCCGCGTTTGTAAATGTTTTTGGCGTATTCCGTTTCGCCCAGTTTGCGGTAGATTTCCCCCGCCAGGCGCCACAGGCCCGTTTCGTACGGGAAGAGCGTCAGCCCGCGTTCCACCAGTTCCAGGGCGGATTTATCGGCGTAGATGGGGTCTTCGTAGAGCAACTGGGAAAGCATGCCGTACGCGGACAAATTGTACGGGTGCAAACGCAGGTTATCCATCAGATAATGCACGGCTTTTTTATGGTCGTTCGCGCCCAGGGCGGCCAGCGCGGCGTGGAAGTAAACTTCCTCGTAATACGCGGCGGCGGACATGGTTTTTTCGAACGCGGCCAAGGCTTCTTTATATTTATTCTGCGCCAAAAGCACGTTGCCCAGCCTAAAACCCGCTTCCGTATTGGCGGGATATAAAGACAGCGCGGCGGAAAGATTTTTTTCGGCCGATTCGTAATCTTTCACGGCGATGTTTTTCTGCCCCGCAAACGAGCGGTACTCGCTCGCCAGCCACAGGCCCTGCCAGGCAATCACGGCCACGCTGAGGCCCAGGGTAATCAGCGCCACCGTTTTGGTGACGGGGTTGGCCGTAATCAGCACGCGGCGTTCTTCTTTACCCACGCCGCTGACCTCCGCGCCCACAATCCACCAAAAGATAAACGCAGGCACCACGGCGTGCAGCGAAATGTTCAGCATGTTGTCGGCCAGCATGCCCAAAATACCGCAGAACAAAGCCTGCAAAAGCTGTTTTTTATCGCCCTCTTTTTTATGGGCGGCAAAATCGCGCACTTCCAAAAAAAGCACCATGAACATAAACAAAAACAGCCCCAGGCCGACAATCCCCCCCTGCGCCAGCTGGAAAAACAACTCGTTATGCGGGGCGGGCGTGATGGTTTTTAAATCGCGCAAATCGGGATAGCGCAGAAGCGTGCTGGGCTGGTGCTGCATAAAGGACATTTGGAAGTTTCCCAGGCCGCTGCCCAGGACGGGGCGCGCCAAAAAGATTTCTTTCGAAACGTCCCACATAAACAGACGCTGGTGGAGCGATTGGAAAATGTCGTTACGGTTTACTTTCAGCGTAAAGTTGGAAGGAGTTACCTGCGCCAGTTCCGCCGCGCGTTTGGCGACGGGGCTGGGAGCGTCGTCCGTGTCCCAGTACACGCTGCCCCAGCCGACCCCAACGGCCAGCAGTGCCAGCAAAAACACGCGTCCTTTACGCTTCCAAATAAGTGCGCGAAGCGTGCCGAACATCCACATCATAAACAGGCCGCACAGCGCCCCAAACCAGCACGAGCGCGCCAGCCCGAACGACAGGAATAAAATATAGACGAGCACCAACAGGCCGTACACGCAAAAATCTTTTTTGCTGTCCGTACGCATATAATACACGAGAAGCGACGGCAAAAGCATCACCACGGCGGAGGATAAAAAGTTCGGGTTCCCGAAGGTGGAAAACGCTTTGGAAGCAAACTGGTTGATTTCAAACGGCCATAAAAATTCAAGCCCAAGCGCCTGCAGAACCCCGTAACAGCACGCCAAAAATACGGCCACAAACATCAGCACCAGGATGTTTTCCTGCGTCAGTTTTTTAAGTACGCGCACGCCCAGCCAAATCCCCAAAATCCACAAGAAAAGGGCGTACCAGTCAAACACGTGGGCCCAAAGCCCGTCCGTGGAAAAATGCGTTTTTAAATGCGGCAGAAAGTACCACAAACCGCCCCAGGCCAAAAACAGCAGAATATAGTTGGTTTTGCTTTCAATCGTGCCCGAAAAAACCACGTTTTTGCTCATCACGTACGCGCCGAACGCCACAATCAAAAGAAGCGTGCCGTAATTAAGAAGCCCGTAAAACATGGTTTGGCGCATGGCCTGCGGGGCCGAAGATACGGCCGACAGCCACCCCACCGCCAGTGCAATTACATATACAAAAAAAGCCAAATCGAAAAACGTTTTGGTAAAATCGATATCTTTGGAACGCAAAAATTTAAATGCCAGCGTACCGCTGATTAATGCCATCAGGATGTAGAGCAGTACGTTTTGCGCAAAAAACGGGTTGGCCGTCAAATCGGTAAAAAACACGAGCGGCACGACGAGAAAACACGTCGCCAGCAACACGCGGATAATTTTCATGTAAACGGTTTCTTTGGCGGATTTGGTTAAATTGAGCATACATTTTCCTAAACAGAGTTTGTAATATTGTAGTTTTTTTGGCTTGTCAGTCAAAGCGATTTTTTCTCCCCACGCAAAAAACGGCCCCCGAACGGGAGCCGTTTAAAAAAGATGCGGGACATTCAGTCCCGGTCCGCCTGCGAGGTTTGCTGTCCGCGCGCCTTTAATGCCTGCGGTACCGCCCGGCGCGTATACTCCAGCCCGCGCACCGACGCACGCGCCGAATCTACCGCCTTCTTAAACTGCGAGGGCGAAAGCGCATTTAACGCGTCCACCGTTTGGAACATGCCGTTTATGCCTTCCATTTCCGGCGGCGCCTGCAAAAGCGCGTTGGTTAACGTTTGGTCCTCCACCCGCTGCAGCACTTCCAGCCGTTCGCTGTAGCGTACGGCGGCCGCCAACAAAACGGCCAGCTTGCGTTCTTTAGGATATTCCTGATACACCAGCACCGTACTGCCCACCAGGCGCGCGTCTTTATTGCGCGAACCCAACAAGAGCGCCAGGCTGAGATCTTTCCCGCCTGCTTCGTCCGCACGGGCCCGCAGGGCGGCCAGTTTAACGGGCATGGCGGCGCGGCGGGTTTCGAAGGAGGATTCCTCCGCCTGCACGCCGGAAAATAAGGCTCCGCAGGCAATTACGCCCAAAATCGCCAGCCCGGCATATTTTATAAAACGTGTTTTCATACCCCCTCCTTTCTACTTAGTATCGCCGCCGGAGCTCTTTTGGCAAGCACAAAAAAAAGATTACATAAAATAAATATCCCCCGGCATAGCCGGGGGTTTTTCACATTGGGGCCCTGCCCCTCCTTACTAGCCAGGCGTGGAAC
>CAJTJT010000016.1 GCA_910576915.1 uncultured Elusimicrobiales bacterium | reverse complement strand
CCCGCCCTCATTAGACTAGTTAAAGCCACACGGTTAAGACATGTCGCAACCTACGAACAGGCGAGCCCCGTAGTCCGCCCGCGCTGCCGGGGGCAGGCAACTTGTCCGCGCTCTTCTGATTAGTTGGGCCACACTGTTTTAGACAAGACGCAAAATTACGAATAAAGAAGACTAAAGAGAATAGGCCTGGAGAGTCCTTGCCGTCATCCCGGACATGGATCCGGGATCCAGGTCGTTTAAAAGAAAGACCTTATCTTATTGGATTCTGAAACAAGTTCAGAATGACGGACTATCCGCCTTGAGGCGTTTTATAAACAGGATGAAGGCCTGCATCAACGGCAACAGCAACGACACAAAAGACAATACAATGAATTTTATACGGGTTAAGGCCTGCGAAAACAAGCACGGCAAAGCCGCCTTTGAAGGCTTCCAAATGGATTTCTAACCAAAAATCCCTATAGGTAAAAGCCCGTTTTTTCCTATAATATAAGTATGGAAAAAGAACAGGACGTTACCGTCGCCAAAAGCGCAGGGTTCTGCCCGGGCGTCAAGCGCGCCATCGACAAAGTGCTTGAACTCGAAGCCGCCGGCAAAAAACCCGTTTATACCATCGGCCCGCTGATTCATAATAAGCAGGTAACCGATATGCTCGCCGCCAAACAAATCACTTCGATTGATTTGCCGCAGGACGCCGCCGACAAATCCGGCGTGCTGGTTATCCGCGCGCACGGTATCACGCCCCAGTTCCAGCAGGAAGTGCAGTCCCACGGGATGGAAGTGGTGGACGCCACCTGCCCGCTTGTGAAACACGCGCAAAATATCATCGCCAAATTTGCCGACCAAGGCTACCACACCGTCATCGTGGGTGACGGAGGGCACGCCGAAGTAATCGGCCTTTTGGGTTACGCAAAAGGCAACGGGACCGTAGTGGCCGGGGCCGAAGAAGCCGCCAAACTGCCGCATTTTGAAAAAATAAACGTAGTCTCCCAAACCACCCAAAAAGAAAGCGAATTTTACGCGGCCGCGGAAGAAATCAAAAAACATGCGGACGAATGCCAAATTTCAAACACCATCTGCCAACCCACCAAAGACCGCCAGAAAGAAACCGTGGAACAAGCCAAAAAGGCGGACCTGGTTATCGTGGTAGGCGGCAAACACAGCGCCAATACGGCACGGCTGGCGTTTTTGTGCAAAAACCTCTGTCCGCACGTACAGCACGTGGAAACGGAAGAAGAATTGCTGGAAGAGGAAGTCATCCGCGCGCATAAAATTTTTATCACCGCTGGGGCGTCTACCCCCAACTGGGTAATCGACCGTGTGGCCGCCCGTGTGAAAGAACTGCGCAAACCGGGCGCGAAATCCATTCTGCCCGTTTTGCAAAAAATCTGGCGTTTTTTAGTAAAAAACGCTTTTTATACCGCTTCGGCCGCGGCCGCGCTTTCGTACGTATGTATGCGTTTGGAAGGAATCCGGCCGGACGTGCGCCTAGCCGCGTTTGCGTGGCTGTTTGTGTTTGCGGGAACGGCGTTCAACCGCTCCACCGAAGCCGCTTACGCCAAAAATAAAATTTTTCTGCGCTTTGCCAGTTTTGCCTGCGCCGCGGGTGCGCTGGGCGTAGCCGCGTGGCTGGGGCTCAAAACATTTGCACTGTGCGCGATACTCATGACGGCGGGTTTTTTATATCCGTTCCGCAATACCCTCACCGCCCATTTGCCCCCTCTGCCCGGCACCAAAGATTTCGCCACCGCGCTCGGCTGGGCCTTTGCGTGCGCCTTTTTACCGGCGTACCAATACGGGCTCCTCTCGCGCAAGGCCACGTATTTAGCGATTGTGTATACGCTGCTGCTCGTATTTATGCGTTCCGTTACGCTGGGGTTCTCGTCGGCCAATAAAGACATGATTATCGGCCGCGAAAGTTTTTACAAAGCGTTCGGTATCAAAAAAACCAAATGGGTGGTGGCGCTGATTTTGGCCGCGCTGACGGCCGCACTGGGCACCTTGTGGACGCTCACCTGGAAACCCGCCCTGGTTGCCATGCTGTTAATAGGCGACCTATACACGATTTTTATAGTAATATATTATTATGGCAGGAACGCCACCCGCAGCGTGAAGGATGAAACGCTGGTGGACGGCCAGTTTTTTGTACTGTGGGCTTTAAGCGCTTTAGCCGCCCTGCTGTAAACAATGTTCGGAGGGGATATGAGCATTAAAAGAATCGGGATTTTGACCGCCGGGGGCGACTGCCCCGGCTTGAACGCCGTCGTGCGCGCCGTAAGCAAAAACGCGCTGAAACACGGTGTGGAAGTATTGGGGTTTAAAAACGGCTTTGACGGCCTGGTGCGTAACGAATTTATCAACATTACAAACCACACGGTTTCCGGCATTTTAACGCTGGGCGGCACTATTTTGGGCTCCAGCAACATCGCCAACCCGTTTAATTACACGCTGCCGCCGTTCGGCTCGCCCGAAACGCCGCGCGATTTGTCGTCCGTCGTCATGCACAATTTTAAAGAAAACCGGCTGGACGCGCTGATTACCATCGGCGGGGACGGCACGCTTCACATGTCCCAGCAATTTGTAGACATGGGCATGCCGATTGTGGCCGTACCCAAAACGATTGATAACGATTTGTCCGCCACCGACCAGACGTTCGGCTTTGATTCGGCGCTGGCTATCGCCACCGAAGCTATCGACCGCCTGCACACCACCGCCCAAAGCCACCACCGCGTGATGATTGTGGAAACCATGGGCCGCTATGCGGGCTGGATTGCGCTGCGCTCGGCCATCGCGGGCGGGGGCGACATTGTGCTGATTCCCGAAATTCCGTATAACGACGATGTAATCGTCAACGCCATTTTGGAACGCAAAGGCAGAGGCAAAAATTTTAGCTTGGTGGTAGCCGCCGAAGGCGCCAAAAACGAACAGGGCGAACAGGCCGTCGCGCGCACCGTAGCCGGCAGCACGGACGCCATCCGCCTGGGCGGTATCGCCAACAAATTAAGCCAAATGATTGAAGACAAAACGGGCATCGAATCGCGCGCCTGCGTACTGGGGCACACCCAGCGCGGCGGCACGCCCACCGCGTTTGACCGCTGGCTCTCCACCCTCTACGGGGCCAAAGCGTTCGACATGGTGCTGGAAGGCAAATTCGGCTATATGGCCGCCTTGCACGCTTTTAAGATGACGGAAGTAAAAATTTCGGACGCGATTTCCAACTTAAAACGCGTCGACCCGCACGGAGAAGAAGTGCGCGCCGCCCTGGAAGTGGGGATGAGTTTCGGTTCCGCCGAAATCGGCTGATAAGGAGATTTTATGAACGACAATTTGGATATGATTTACGGGATTCACCCTGTACAGGAAGCACTGAGAAGCAAAAAACGCAACGTTACGCAATTATACGTGTCCGACTCCAAGGCCGGCCACCGCGCGGTGGAAGATATCATCCGCCTGGCCAAACGCCAAAATGTAAAAATCGACCGTATCGACAATAAAACGCTCGACCGCTTGACCCGCAACGCCAACCACCAGGGGATTATGGCAAAAATCCAGCCCGTCAAAATGATGAAGCTCTCTAACGCCATTTACGAAGCTGACGGCAACAAAAAAGACCTGTGGCTGGCGGTAGACGAAATGACCGACCCGCAAAACTTGGGCGCCATTATCCGCAGTGCGGCCTGCCTGGGATTTTCCACCATTATCCTGCCCAACCGCCGCACCGTGGGCATTACGCCCGCCGTGTATAAAGTGGCGTGCGGCGCGATTGAGAACATCAACATTGTGGAAGTGGCGAACCTGTCCGCCGCGCTGACAGACCTCAAAGAAGAAGGCTTTTGGATTTACGGCGCGGATATGGCGGGCAAATCCATTACCAAGATGGACTACGCCTCCCCCGCGGTGCTGGTGATTGGGTCGGAAGGATTCGGCATCCGCGAGAAAACGGCCGAAAACTGCGACGAAATTATTTCCATTCCGCAAAAAGGCGGAGTGGAAAGTTTAAACGCTTCGGCCGCGGCCAGCATTATTATGTACGATATGATGGCCAAAGTACAGCTGAAATAATAACAGAACTTTTGCAGAAAAATCCCCGGAGCGAAACCGCTCCGGGGATTTTTATTGTGTATCTATAACCCCCGGGCTACTCTGGGGGATATTTTTTTAGAACGTACGCACTTCGCTGCCCGTCACGGGGCCGAACATTTTGCAATACGATTTCCCCTTTTCGTTATACCACCGGCAAGCCAAGCCTCCCCCCTTTAACCAAACCACCGCATAAACCGTTTCTTTCGGTAAGCGGTTGCACACGGCCAGTACCTCCGTTTCCTGCCAGGGCCCGCCTACCGGGCGGCAGGCAAAATGCTTGGTTTGAAGCGAATTGACGTAATAATTGACGCGCTCGCCGGGGAAATCCAAATCCAGTTTATCGATATCCCGGGCATACTCACCGTTTGCCATAAAATACAGTTCTTCCGCTTTGCCGATAGCGGATACGAGCGTTATTGCTTCGGAAATGCGGCTTTTCTCCACCGCTTTTTGGTACTGCGGCAACGCCACCGATGATAAAATCCCGATGATTAAGACAACAACTAATAATTCTATAAGTGTAAAACCTTTCATTTTGTTTTCCCCTAAAAAAAGTCATCCTGAGAGGTTTCTGTTCAGGAGCTACCACTTTTAATGAAACAAACCATAAAAGGGAGATCCCGTACAGAAACTCTACGGGATGACCCTATGTTATCAAAAAAAAAAAACGGGTCAAGGCCTTCCAGGCCGCGGAGATTGTCCGCGTTCTTCTGACTAATGAAGCCACATTGTTTTAGAAATAACGCTGACAAAGAAATAACTGCCCTAGAGCCTGGGCTCCCCCAGCCGCCAGTCCGGCGAGGACCCGCGCCCTTCTGATTAGTTTAGGCCACATTGTTTAAGACATGTCGCCAACTACGAACAGGCGAGCCCCAAACGGACGTCCCGGCAACCCACAAAAAAAGGGACGGGTTTTCTCCCGTCCCTTTATATGTAAATGCATTTTATAAAACTACAGATAAATTTCCAGCTTGTCGAGTTCTTTGCCCTTTTCGTTATATACTTTAAGGGTCAGCTTGCGGTCCACAATTTTCCCCGCCGCATAATGCCGCGCCGATACAAAACGCGCGGTAGACGGATCCGGGTTTTCGCGCTTGCCCGGCTGCGGGGCCGCCGTACCCAGCGTAACGTAGGTTACACCGCGCGGGCGGGCTTCGCCGCGGAACATGGGGAAAGTGCGTTCGTAATTGGCGTCACCGCCCTGGAGCACCAGGTTTACGCCGTAATCTTCAAAAATTTTCACCCAATTTAAAAACACTTCGTTATTGGCTCCGCGCGCGCCCGAAGAATACGCCGGAGCGTTAATTACCACGATTTTCCATTTTTCCCCGGCCGAAGCCAAGATGCTTTTGAGCCATTCCGTCTGCGTGGATTTCTCGCCGATTTCCGGCGCCCACACGGCGCCTTCCGCCACGTTCGTATCCAAAAAGACAAAACGGGCGTTGGCGGAATCAAACGAATAATACTTGGGCGTGGCGCGGCTCCAGCTCATATCGTGGTAGCGCGAATAGTTGGCGCGCAGAAACGCTTTGCTTTCGCGGTTTTCGCGGTCCGGCCCGTACTCGTTGGGCCCCAGCGCTACAAACAGCGGGTTTTTAACCAAAACGTCTTTAAAAGGAGCGAAAAACTCCCGGTCCGCGTCTTCATTTAAACCGCTGTGGGTGATATTACCCGTATGGATTAAAAAATCGCTCTTTTCCTTTTTCATGAGTTCGGCCAAATTGGCGCGCGCCGCGGCGGCGTCATCCGGCACCGCTTCCCCGTTTTCTCCCACAGGAATATCTGCGCCCGTCGCCCCCAAAGCCAAAAAGTTTACCGTTTTGCGCTCCGCCGAATATAAGGTGCGGAACGTCCCTTCGGCGGGTTCCTGCGCGCCGTCGCGCGCTTCGTTATATACGTAAACGCGGTAGCAAAAATCCTGGTTCGGCACCAAACCGTACAAAACGGCTTTGTGCTGGGTGCCTTCGGGAACCACCGTCATAATTTGGTTACAGCGCGGGGCGGGCCCGTATTCCAGCCAGCCGGGGGTGGAAACATCGGTCTGCCATTTTAAAATCATGGTAGTTTGGGTCGGGTCCTCGATATACGGCCCGCGGATAATCCGCGCCGAAAACGAAAGCGGCGCGCTCAATAAAAAACAAATAAAAAGGGATAACTTTTTCATACTCTTTCATTCTACTAAATATCCCCCCGCAAAAACAGAAATCCCCTATAGCCAAGGGCATTGAAAATTTGGTTAAATGAAAGAATATGAAAAAACTACTTTTTATTCTTTTGTCCGTTTTTACCCTGTCCGCCGCCAACGCGCGGACGGTGGATGTTACCGCCGCGTATACCGGCGCCTCCCATTTTGACCAAGTGGAAGCCGGGGCCACCGTGGCGCTTTCGTTAAATGCGTTAGCCGGAGTGGAAGCCAAATATGTAAAAGACAAACACGTAGAGCCGGAAGGATTCAAAAATCCCATCTATTCCGTCTACCTGCCCGTACACCTGGATTTCGAACTGCTCCAAATCAACCTGACGCCTTTCTATTACTTTAAAAACAAAAGTGAAGACAACCCCTACCAGGACGCTTCCGCGTTCGGCCTTAAAACCCTGTTCGTCATGAATTTGCAGGACGATACGGTAAACGACCTTTACACCAACGCGTTTATCGGCGCTTCTTTCGCGCGCCAAAAAGGCACCGCGTTTTTTGACGAAGGCGACGTGAGCGACCAATACTATTCCCAGGCCGCCTATACGCTGGGTTTTTATAAAGACTTTTTCCGCACCTTCGGTTTTCAGGCCTCCGCCACCGCGTTCCACTACCCGGACGGCGTGAGCGACGTGGCCGCCTTCAGAGGCGTACTCAACCAGCAGGACCTGGCCGAAGCCCAAACGCTCGACGTTACGCGCGACCTGGGCAAATACACCCTAAACGCCCGCTTAACCCGCATGTGGCCCGACAACGGCTCCACCATCTACCTGGGGTACGCGTTTGGCGAATACCACACGGCGGACCCGCAGCATTCGTTTATGGTGGGCAACTCGTTTGTGCTGGCACAGCGCATTTCCGTGGATATGGCTTATAACCACGTCCGCACCGTACACAACGAAAACAAACGCGACATTTTTTACGTCCGGCTGGGTATGTCTTTCTAGGAGCGGTTATGCAAGAAGAAAACAAAGTAAATTTAAACGTAAGAGCTTTGTCCCTCATCTCGCATAAACTCAAAACGCCGCTCTCCATCATCAACGGCTATTCCGAAGCCATTTTGTCCCAGGCCGGGAAAGAAAAATTTTCCCCGTTTACCTCCAAAGCGCTGGAAGAAATCAATAAACAGGGAAAGCGCATGTCCCAACTGGTGGATAAGCTGTTCGCTTTCAACAAAGTTTCTTCCGCCGACGGTGCCGCCCTGGAACGCAAACCCGTGGCGTTAAAACCGCTTATTAAGGAATGTGCCGCGCAGGCCATCGCCTTAAACGAAGACGCCGCACCCGAACCCGTCCCGCAGGAGGACTCCTCCGTCCGCCGCGGCACGTTTGTGGAAATCGACTGCCCGGAAGGCCTCAGCATCACCGCCAACGAAGACATGCTGCGCCTGGGCGTGCAGGAATTGTTAACCAATTCGATTAAATTTAACAATAAGATGGAAAAAATCATTAAAGTCCAATGCGCCAACCACGGCGGGAGCGTATCGCTTTCCGTGCGCGATTACGGCGTAGGCATCCGCCCGCAGGACGTGAACCGCATTTTTGAACCGTTCTACCAGGTGGACGACTCGTTCACCGGCCAGGTAAACGGCTGGGGATTGGGGCTTTCCATGCTCAAGCAAATTTTGGACCTGCACGGCGGCTCCATCAGCGTCGTGTCGGACCGGGGGCTCGGCTCCATATTCACGATTAATTTCCCGACATTATGAACCCGGAAACGCTTTTAGAACAAACCTCTTCCGCGTGCGACGTACTGCGCGGCGACATTATCGCCGCCACGCGCGCGCTGCTGGAATTTAACCGCCGGCTGGAGCAGATTTTGCAGCAGCTGCACAAAAACATTGAAGTGCGCGATACCGACTTTGCCGCCCAGTTCAATGATTTTTGCGCGCAGCTTCGCAAAGAACAAGACGGGCGCGAACCGTTTTGGACCGAAGCCCGCACCGCCGCGCGCACGTTCAAACCCGCCGACTGGACGGGCGATTTGGCCCTTGCGGCCAAAGGCCTTAACAGCCGAGCCAAAACGCTCTCGCGCGCCACAGACGAATTTACCACCGCGTATGATTTGTTTTGCCGCAATTATAAAAGTTTTACGGCGGCAAAGTTAAACGTTTGGCTGCTGACGTCCTGCCAGAACGATTTTTCCAACCTGACGGGCAAAATCCTCTTCTTGGCGCGGGAAATAGCCAAACAAACCGAAAAAAACAGGGGGCCGCATGCTTTCGGATAAACAGTTCCTCTACTACCAAAAAACCACCGCCATTTGCCTGACGATTATCGCCGCCGGCGTGGTAACCGCGTTTTTGGTCTACACCAAAGCGCTTTTGATTCCGCTGGTCATCTCGATTTTTTTCTACACCATTCTCGCACAGATGACGCTGTACCTAAAACACAAATTTTCTTTCCCGTCCTGGGCGGCGATGACGGTATCCATCCTGTTGTGCGCGGCGGTGTTTACCGGGATTGTTTTATTTACCGTTAACTCGGTGGGGGACTTTTTAAAAGGCGGCGAAGTGTACCGCCAGAACCTAATCGCCACGGTGACGGATTTAACCTCCCGCTTGCAGCAGCACGGCATTATGCTGGACCAAAATTTCTTAGAAAATTATCTGCGCGAACTGCCCTTGTTTAACTGGCTGAAAAATTTTGGCGGCAAATTATTTTCGCTTCTCTCCAACTTGACGGTAATCATGCTGTTTATGATTTTCTTCCTGTTCGGAAGCAAAAAAACGCCGCCCATCACCAACCCGGCCATTAAAGAAATGCTAGCCAATGTGTCTATTTATCTGTCCGTAAAACTGATGGCCTCCCTGGCCACGGGCTTGGTGGCGGCCGCCATTCTGCTAGGATTTCAGGTCAAACTGGCGGTGCTGTTTGCGCTGTTTATGTTTTTGCTTAATTTTATCCCCAGCGTGGGCTCCATTGTGGCCGTTTTACTGCCGGTTCCCGTTCTGTTTTTGCAATACGGGTTCGGACCGAAATTTTTTATCGTAATGGGTTTGCTGACCGCTACGGAATTTATCATCGGCAACCTGCTGGAACCCCGCTTTTTGGGTGAGGGGATGGATTTACACCCCGCGGCGGTGGTGGCGTCCCTTATTTTCTGGACGCTCGTCTGGGGCGCGCCGGGTGCATTTTTATCCGTGCCGATTACGGCTTCCGTTAAAATCGTCCTCAGCAAAATTAAGCATACGCGTCCGTTTGCCGAAATTTTGGCCGGCCGATTGCCGCATTAAAACAAGTTTGATAACGCCCCGGCGCCCAAACGCCGGGGCTTTTTTATTACGCTTGACCCGGAGCAAACTCCATCGGGTATAATAAAAGAAACAGGAGGGGTATATGAAAGTACTATTAATTAACGGAAGCCCGCGCACCAACGGGAACACGTTTACCGCTTTGAGCGAAGCCGCCAAGGCCTTGCAGCAAGAAGGCGTGGAAACGGAAATCGTGTCCATCGGCGCGAAAGCGGTACAAGGGTGTATCGCCTGCCGCAAATGCGCCGAACTCGGCCGGTGCGTATTTCAGGACGAACTGTATAATTCGTTGCGCGAAAAATTGGACGGCTGTGACGGAATTATCATCGGTTCCCCGGTGTACTATGCGGGGCCGAACGGCTCGCTCTGCGCCTTATTGGACCGTTTATTCTTTTCGTGCGGGGCGAAGCTTGCGTACAAACCGGGCGCGTCCATAGCCGTGTGCCGCCGCGGCGGCGCCAGCGCGACGTTTGACCGTTTAAACAAATACTTTACCATTAACAATATGCCGGTGGTTTCTTCGCAATACTGGAACAGTGTGCACGGCCGCGCGCCGGGAGAAGCCGAACAGGACGGCGAAGGCATGCAAACCATGCGGACGCTGGGGAAAAACATGGCGTGGCTGCTTAAAAAAATCCATAAAGACGGCCCGCAATATCCCAAGCCGAAAGAAGCGCACATTTTTACCAACTTTATTAGATAAAGGTATTGGAAAAAGGTGCTTTATTTTCAGTTGTTAGGCCGCCCTTTGCTCCGTTTATAAAAAGCGTTCCCTGCGGATAAGAAAACTTTTTCTTATCCGTTGTACGTATGGCAAAAGTTAACATCAGCCGTTATTCAAGTGCCGTGCAGCTTAGAATAACATAATAGATATGATTTTTCAAAACCGCGCCGTATTGCGCGGACTAGTTGGGGCGCGGCGTAGTGGTAATTACGTAAGCCCCAAGGTACGCGCAAGACGGCAGGTTTTGGAAAATTGTTTATCCTAATAAGCAAGAACGGGCAGAAAAATACTTTCTGTCCGTTCTGCAAATTACAAAAGATAAGTACAGTCGTTATTCAAGTGCCGTGCAGTGCAGTGTAGAATAACTTTGCGTTGCTTCGGCTGATTTGTCAAATTCGCTTTAGGTTGTGCGGGCCAGTTGTCCGCATAGGCGTGGCTGTAGCCACGTCAAGGGCAAGGCACGCACAAGATAACAGAATTTGGCAAATTGTTGCCCGAATAAGTAACAACGGATAAGAAATCTTTTTCTTATCCGTTGTACGTATGGCGAAAGTTAACATCAGCCGTTAATCAATCCAACTTTTTCAGCCAGCTTTCAAAGGCTTCCACATCCATCGGCTTTGAAAACAAATACCCCTGCGCCACATCACAGCCCGTCGCACGCAGAAAATCAGCCTGTTCCTTCGTTTCCACGCCCTCGGCAATCACTTTTACGCCCAGGGATTTAATCATATCTACGGCGCCTTCAATCACCTTTTTGGCGTTGGCGTTTTCTTCAAACCCGTCCAAAAATTCTTTATCGAGTTTAATCCCGTCAAACTGCAAATTTTTGAGCACATTGAGTGAAGAATACCCGGAGCCGAAATCGTCCATCGCCACGGAAAAGCCTTTGCGGTGAAGCCCGCGGATGACGTTCTGCGCACACTCCAAGTTATTGAAAATGACGTTTTCCGTCAATTCCACTTCAATCAAATTATGCGGCACGCCGTATTTATCCACCAGGCGGGTCATCTGCGGGATATAGCGGGAATCGTTCAGGTGAAGACGCGAAAAATTCACCGCAATCGGCACCTGTTTTAAGCCGCGCTCCTTCCACTGCGCAAGCAAACTGACCACCTGCTCCAAAATAAACATATCCAGGCGCAGGATAAAGCCGTTTTTCTCGAAGATGGGAATAAAATCGTCCGGCCGGACAAGCCCGGCATCCCCTTTATTCCAGCGCACCAGCGCTTCCGCGCCCACCATGCGCCCGGTGGCAAAATCGCACTTAGGCTGTAAATAGACCGAGAAATCTCCCCGTTCCAGCGCCTCTTCCATCGAGTTTTCGATTTGCTTTTCGGCCACAATGCGGCGCAAGTCCGCCTCGTCGTAAAACTGGATTTTGTCGCCCGACATTCTCTTGGCGTTATCCAACGCCAGGTGGGTGCGGTCCAACATGATGTAGAACGGAATATCCTCCGTAATTTCATACACGCCGAACGCGGAATCCACCATCAGGCACGAACCCGCCACCGTGCAGTCCCGCCGGATTTGGGTGGCCAGCAGGATTAGGCGCGTGCGGAATTTGCGGCGGTCTTCGTACGACAACAGCATAATAAAATTATCCGCCGTAGAACGGCAGAAAAATTCGCCGGGGCGCATATTTTCACGCAGTACGTCCGCCACCCGCTGGAGCACTTTATTGCCCCGTTCGTAGCCGTGCAAGTCGTTAATTACTTTAAATTTTACGATGTCAAACACCACGAGTGCGGCTTTACCGCCCAGGCCGGCAAGTTTTTCCGGGAACTCTTCGCACATGCTGTTAAAGTTGGCGGCACCCGTCAGCGGGTCGATAAACGCCGTGGCAAACAAACGGCGGTTGCTGACGGAACGAACCCGGAACAAACAGCAAATAAGCCCAAAAAACACCAGCAGAATAAACGCCACCAGGGCTAAAGACGTCCACGCCAGCCGCCGGGCCTGCTGTTCCACAAACGCCGTAGGCAGAATGGAAAACATATACCAATCGTTCACGGAAAGCGGCATAAAATGCAGGAATTTACGCGCTCCGTCCAAACTGTAATCCACCAACGCATGGCTGCCGGAATCCATCGCTTTTTGAATATCCCCCAAAGAAGCGTTCTCCCGCACGAACTGCGCGCGCTCCAATAACGAAAAAGCGCTGCTTCCGGCGGGCACTTCCGAGCCCAGCACCACCGTGCCGTCCCGGCGCACCACGAGCGAAAAGCCCGGGTCCCCCAGTGCGGCCAGCGTTAACATGGGTTCAAAACGCTCAACCGGCAAAAACGCAAACAAAACGCCCACCGGGCGGTCGCCCTGGCGGAGAAGAACCCCCTCCACCAGCACGTCTTTCCCGTCCACCGGGTTTTTTACCACGGACGAAGATAAATACAGCCCCTTATCCATGGTTTCCGCCAGCACGCCGGACGTAAACGCCGGGGCCAGCTCTTTATCGTGCGACAGGAACACCCGTCCGTCTAACAGCACGATTCCCAAAAACTGGAACGCGTTGTGCTGCGTTTGCACCCGCAAAAAACGGCTCATGCGGGCGGAATCTTCCCACGGGAAAAAATTTTCCGCCGCGCGCGCCACGGAACGCAGCGTTTGCAAGTCGGCAAACATCAGGCGGTCGAAATCGTCTGCCGCTTCTTCGCCTGCGGACGCAACGTGCCTTTTTAAATCCAACTCCAGCACGTTACCCACATGCCGCCAGTATAAGGTAACCCCGGTCGCC
This sequence comes from uncultured Elusimicrobiales bacterium, assembly GCA_910576915.1. Taxonomy (GTDB): domain Bacteria; phylum Elusimicrobiota; class Elusimicrobia; order Elusimicrobiales; family Elusimicrobiaceae; genus Avelusimicrobium. The sequence continues at coordinate 16,183 of CAJTJT010000016.1, read as the reverse complement.
ACAATAATGGCGCCCAGCAGCACCCATACGAATAAAGACCGAAAAGAAAGACGCTGAATAACCCCTCCCGGCGCGGGAATACGCCCGCGCTTGCGTTATACTTTTGATTGTTCCCGGTTTCAGCCGGGCTGATAATTATATTGTAAATCCAGCAGGCGGCCCGCACGGGGCCGCCCGTTCAAATTAAGCGTGGCCCTTGGCGGGAGCCTGCTCTTCCTGCGTGCGGAAGAAACCCACCGTCTGCTGCGAGTAAGCAAAGAAAGGATAGAACGGGTTTTCCGGGTTGCGTAGTTCCGTTTCCGCCGCTTCGGCGTAAAACAGTTTGTCTTTCGACACGGCAAACAGCCGCACCATACCCGGCGCGGACGGAGCGGGCAGTTCGCCCCCGGCGGGGACGGACGTCATTTTATCCGTCAGTTTGGCCGCATGCGCCAGCATATGCGCGGCGGCGGTTTGCAGGGCTTCGTGCCCGTGCCCGCCGATCATGCCGCCCAAGCCGCTTTTGCTGTTGTTTTCAAAATACAGGCTGCTGTCCCCCAGCGAGTTGGTGGCTAAAAAGAGATGTTTGGTTTCCGCGCCGTCCTGAAAGGCCATTTCAATCCCGGCGACGGAGATTTTGTCCGCGCCGACTTCGATAACGCCTTTGCGGTTTTCTAAATTTTTGACGTCAAGCCAAAAATTACGCATATTGATATACGCTGTTTTCATAATTTCACCCCCCAGTGATATAAAAATAATAGCATTTTAGCCGTCATTTTAGCCCGCAAAAAACGGATTAGACGCCCGGACCGTTTTGGGGTATAATAAAAGAAAGAGCGGGGAGGTTTTTATGACGAAAAAAGGACGCGTTGTTATTTTGATGATGGATTCTTTCGGCATCGGCGGAGCCGAAGATGCCGCCCGGTTCGGTGACGCGGGCGCCAATACGCTGGGCCATATCGCCGCCGCACGCGGGGGGCTGAAAGTGCCCAACATGGCCGCGCTGGGGCTGTTAAAAGCGGCCGAGGCCTCCACCGGCCTGCCCGTTACCGCCGGAGAGCAGGACAATCCCGCCATACTGGTACCCTCCAAATACGGGTTTATGAAAGAAACCAGCCTGGGCAAAGACACTTCGTCCGGCCATTGGGAAATGGCAGGCTCGCCCGTGCAATTTGAATGGGGATATTTCAAACCCGAATATCCTTCGTTCCCAGAAGAACTGATTAAAAAGATTTGCGACGAAGCCGGCCTGCCCGGCATTTTAGGCAACAAAGCCGCTTCCGGCACCGCCATTATCGACGAACTGGGCGAAGAACACATCCAAACGGGCAAACCCATTTGCTACACGTCGGCCGACAGCGTGTTCCAAATCGCCGCGCACGAAAAACATTTCGGCCTTGATAAACTTTACAAGCTGTGCGAGATTGCGTTTAAACACGTGGCTCCTTATAACATCGCGCGCGTGATTGCGCGCCCGTTTGAAGGCGAGAAAAAGGACGAATTTAAACGCACCAAAAACCGCCACGACTATTCCGTCAAACCGCCCATGCCCACCGTGCTGGACGCGATAAAAAACGCGGGCGGAGAAGTGATTTCCGTCGGTAAAATTTCGGACATTTACGCCAAGCAGGGCATTACCAAAGCGGTAAAAGCCTCGGGCCTGGAAGAGTTGTGGAACGTAACGCTTGAAGAAGCCAAAAACGCGCCCGATTTCAGCCTGGTGTTTACGAACTTTGTGGATTTTGACATGACCTGGGGCCACCGCCGCGACGTGGAAGGCTACGCCCGGGGGCTGGAATACTTCGACGCGCGCCTGCCGGACTTAATCGCCCAGATGCAAGCGGGTGATATTGCGTTTATCACGGCCGACCACGGCTGCGACCCAACGTATAAAGGCACCGACCATACGCGCGAGCACGTACCCGTGATTATGTTCGGCCCCGGCGTGCGGCCGCAGTATATCGGCGCGCGCGAAACGTATGCCGATTTGGGGCAGACGATTGCGGACTATTTCAAACTGCCGCCCTTACAATTCGGCAAAAGTTTTTTAGAGGAATAAAAGTAAAAGCCCCGGCTAAAACCGGGGCTTTTAACTTAAAACTACTCTTTTAAAAATCCTTTTAGCGATTCACACACGCCCGAAACTTTACTGGAACATCTTATCTGCCCCGCATTCGCCCGGGAATAATCCAAATACCAAGTGATAACGGTACTGGAATTTCCGGTTGAAGAACAAGCGTCCTCTTGGCCCACGGAAGCGTAAATAGAGTCGGAAGTGAATTTCTCCCCGCCGTTATAATTAAAACACGCGTTCCCGCAATTTAACTGCCCTGATGGTTCCGCCTTACAACCCGATATACTAATATCTAAATCCGCCACCGAATCGTTAGGATATATGCCGTTGGCCAAGTAATACATTTCCAACGAATCTTTCAGCGTACGCAAATTGGGCACTAACGCCATGATACGGCTTTTTTCCACCGCCTTTTGATACTGCGGCAACGCGACAGCAGATAATATACCGATGATTAGCACGACAACTAATAATTCTATTAATGTAAAACCGCGTTTTGTCATTCCCGGGCACACTGCGGGACGCACGGTGAACCGGGAATCCAGATTTAAATAAAAATTACAACTTCTATTAAACGACCTGGATCCCGGATTCAGCGGCGCGCAGCGTTCCGGGATGACAACTTTTTGATACATAGGATATATCCCCCTTATACGGTTTTGCGGCTTACTCCAGCTACGTCATTGCCGAGTGTAAGCGGCGCGCAGCGTTCGGGAATCTGTCATTTCGTAACTACGAGATTCCGTACTATCCGCCGTCCGCAGGACCGAAATGACGCAATAAAACGAATAAGCCGCCAAACCTAAATTTATCCCCAGTTTATCAAAAAAAAAAACAATACAACCCCCGTCCAAAGACACAAAAAAGGAGCCGTTTCCGGCCCCTTTCAAAGCAGATAACAAACTACCACGTTTTAATAAGCACTGCAAGGAGCGCCAAAAACACCAAACACATCAGTATTTTGGTAAGCCCCAAATGCTTCTTCAGCCATCCCCCGAACGTTTTGGATTCACATCCGGCAAGCGCAAGCAAAAACACCGCGGCCAAAGGCACAATAAACATCAGGTTATAAAACAGCAAATATCCCGCCGCGCGCCAAAAGTGTTCCCCCGCTTCTTTCAGCACCACCACAATCGTCGGCAGATACACCTGCCCCGTACACACCGCTTCCACCAGGGATACGATAAAACCCACCGCAGCGGCGGCTGCACCCAAACGCCAAACGCTTTTTTGACGGTCTTTTAAAAATGCGTGCATCACTTTATGGATGAACGTTTTATAGTTGGCAGGCAGTTGGAGCACCAGGCCGGACGCGTCTTTCGTGCGCGCGTAATGCACAAAATCATATACGCTAAACGCCAGAAACACCACGCACAGCAACACGGTTCCTGCCTTTACCGCCCACATCACATAATAAAAGCCCTGCATGGCATACAAAAATTTAAACGCGCCAAGCCCCAAAAGCACATACGCCAAAAACACCGCTACGCAATACGATGTACCGACAACAATCATTTCGCGGCGCGTATATTTATACACGCTTAAAAACGAGATAAAAAACACGATAACCGCAAACGCGCACGGATTAATCCCGTCGATAAGCCCGGCCCCGGCAATCATCCAAAACGTCAGCCGTTTGAAAACACTTTTATGGGCGGATATCCCTTCCGGTTCCGCCGCGTTGGAAGACAAAACGGCCTGCTCCGCAACCGGTTTATCAAGGACGGCCTCGTCCGGCGTTTCCGCCGCTTTTTTAGAGACGGGCCACCGGGGGGCAGAGGTTTTAACAACGGTTTTTTGCGCGGGAGCTTGTTCCGTGCCGGACAAAATTTTCACGCGCGTTTTTTCGCCGTTTTTGACGGCTTTGGCAACAGCCAGGTCGGCACGCTCGCCGATTTCCTGCGGGTACCCCATTAAAAACTCGTCACCGATCGCCATGGCGGGTGTACCCGGGAACTCCGCGCCGTATTCTTTCAATGCTTCCATAAACACCAGGTTATCTTGCGTTACGTCCACTTTTATCAAGTCCATTTTGCCGCGGTTGCGTTCTATAAAACCCGCCAAAAATTCCCGCTCCAAATGCTGACAATGCCCGCAATAAGGCGAACCGAAATATACCGCTGTTACTTTTTCCGCCGGAGCATTTTGGGCAAAAACGCCCCCCGGGCCCATACTCAACAGCAGGGCCAAAAACAAGATTTTTTTCATAATTTCTCCTTAACAGTTCTGCCGGAAGTTATAGAAGGAAGGAAGTTCGGGCCGGGCGTCCTGCGAACACTCTTTTCTGGCCGGATAAAACCCCGCGGGCTCCCCGTACAACGCGTGCTTTTTACAGCAATACCCCGTCGAACGCGCACCGTCTTTCACACACAACAAAAAATACGGTTCCGCCGCGGGCGCACAGTTTTGGTTCGGCACGGGAACGGTTCTCACGGGTCCGCTTACCCAGCGGGAAAACCCGAACCCCGCCGCAAACAGAAAAACCGCACACGCCCCCAACGCGGCCCACCGCCGCCACACCAATGCACGCGGTGCGGTCACGCGCGCCCATACGCGGGCTTGCGTCAGCCCCTGCACATCAAAATCAACGCGCGAATACCGCTTGATAAAACGTTCTTCGTTATTCATCTTTCATCTCCTTGCGCAACTTGGTTACGGCACGGTGAAGCGCGGTGCCCACGCCGCTTTCCGTCATCTGCACCTGGGCGGCGATTTGGCGGTTGTTAAGCCCGGAATAAAACTTTAACGCCACCAGTTCTTTTTCCCGGTCGTTTAGGTGCGATACGGCTTCCAGCAAGCGGGCATTTTCGCCGTCTTCTTCCGGGCCGGGCGCACGGGGTTCCCCAAACACCTCTTCCCACCCGGTAAGGGATAAAAACTTACGCACGTAATACAACCGATGGTGCATATTGATTTCGTTGCGGGCGATGGTAAAAATCCACTGCCGAAACCTCCCTTTATCCGCGTTAAACTGTGCTTGTTTTTCGTACGCTTTGCGCCAGGCGGCGGCGCAAAGGTCCTCGGCCAAAGCGCGGTCCCCCACGCGGCAGAGCACGTACGCAAACACGGGTTTGAACAGGTCCTGGTAGAGAGTTGCAAAGTCCATAATTTCCTTCCCGCTTATACTATGCGCAAGGCGGAAAAGTATCACATTTATTTTGCGGGGATAATGGATATCGACGTAATACCGCTTTTCATTACCAGCCGCCGTAAGCGCGGCCAGTACATAAACGGGCATTTGAAAAGTTTTAAGAAGAGTTTTACGCGCAGGAGAAACGTCTTGCGGGCGTAGCGGCGGTGTTCCTGTTTGCTTGGGTTTGCGCCCAACGACTCGGCAAGCGCGAGCGCGCTTTTGAGTGCGCTTGAAATGCCTTCCAAACTGCTTGCGCTGATAAATCCGGCCGCTTCGCCGATTAAAAATACGCCCTTTTCGCCCGTGCAAAATTCGTTCCATCCCGCGGGGCGGAGTACCGAACACGCTTCCGTTTTGACGGGTTCGCCGAATTGAAACCCTTTCCGGGCCAGCGCAGATTTTTGGCGTTCAAACCGCGCGCGGCAATCCTGCACCGGGTACGCGCCACCAAAAACAAAATAGCCGTCTTTGGAAACGGACCAGGAGTAACAGTCGGTTTCATCCTCGTCAAACACGCAGGAATAAAATGGGCTTTTGTGCGTTTCCTTAAACCACTGTTGCACAGCCATATACGAACGGATTTTATGGTTAGGGAAAAACGTCCGCCGGACGACGGAAGCCGCCCCGTCCGCACCAATGACGCGCCGCGCCAAAACGCTTTCCCGCTTTCCGTTCCGCTCAAACAACACGGTAAAAACTCCGTCCTCATTCCGCTTAATTTCGATTACTTTCGCCCCCGCGTACACGGGCACGGAAGCCGGAATAAGAGAGAGCAGCCAGCGGTCAAATTTGGCGCGGTCCATATTTACGTAAAAGCGTTGGTAATGGCGGGTTAAGCCGGAGGGCAAATCCAGCGTGCGCACGGCAAAAAGCTGCGGGTCCACCAGGACGGATTTGGGGAGCGTTAAATCGAACCGGGCCAAAATTTTTTGTGCGTCGGGAGCCAACAGTCCGCCGCAGGGTTTTTCAAAACCGCCTTCGGCCACTTTTTTGTCCAAACACAGCACATTATATTTTCCGGCCAGCAGCCGCGCCAGCGTACTGCCCGCCGGGCCCAGCCCGATGATTACCGCATCAAACATGTTTTCTCCCATACAACTCCCCTGCTTTACCCCGGAAACTTCTCTTTTTTAAAATCTTGGCTCTGCTTGATTTCGCCCGCCGTGAACAAAAAAATCCATTTTACCGCGACGGGATTTTCATTCATTCCCGGAAACGCCCCGGAGCGTTTTGTAAAGTGTCCATAAAAAATCCGCGCCGGGAAATATCCGGGCGCGGATAAAAACAAACTAACGCAAATTTTCGGCTTCCGCCAGCCATACTTCGGCCGATGCGTCGCTGGGCATGCGCCAATCCCCGCGCGGGGAAAGCGCCACGGAACCCACTTTCGGCCCGTCGGGCAGGCACGAACGTTTAAACTGCTGGGCAAAGAAACGGCGGAAAAACACTTTCAGCCATTTTTTGATAACAGCCGCCGTGAACTTTTTGCCAAACGCGTGTTTTGCCAAAAAGTAAATTTTGGCCGGGCCAAACCCGCAGCGCAAAAAGTAGTACAAAAAGAAATCGTGCAGTTCGTACGGGCCGACCAGGTCCTCCGTCTTTTGCGCGATACGGCCTTTATCATCGGCGGGCAAAAGTTCGGGGCTGATAGGTGTATCCAAAACATCGTTCAGCACGGCCTGCGTTTTTTTGCCTGTTTCGTGCGCCGCGGCCCACGCAACGAGCGAGCGCACCAGCGTTTTGGGCACGCCCGCGTTTACGCCGTACATGGACATATGGTCCCCGTTGTACGTCGCCCAGCCGAGGGCCAGTTCGGACAAATCCCCCGTCCCCACCACAATGCCGCCCGTTTGGTTGGCAATATCCATCAAAATCTGCGTGCGTTCGCGCGCCTGGGTGTTTTCGTACGTAACGTCTTTATTTTTTTCGTTGTGGCCGATGTCGGCAAAATGCTGGCGGCAGGCTTTTTTAATATCCACTTCCCGCATCGTTATACCCAAACTTTTCATGAGCGAAAGCGCGTTTTGGTAGGTGCGGTCCGTCGTGCCGAAGCCGGGCATGGTTACGCCGATAATGTTCTTACGCGGCAAATCCAGTTTGTCAAACGTTTTGGCGCAGACAAGCAGTGCCAGCGTGGAATCCAGCCCGCCCGAAATACCGAGCGTAACCGTTTGAATATGCGCATGCAAAAGCCGCGTGGCGAGGCCCGCCACCTGAATGTTAAAAATTTCCTGGCAGTTTTCGTTCAGCACGCTTCCTTTGGGAACAAACGGCGTAGGCGAAACAAAACGGGAAAGCGCAAGCACCGGAGCGGGCGCCTGGCCGGATTCAATCAGTTCGTACGGTTCCGATGCTTCGTAGGCGGCGTCCGAACGGAAGGTGGTGCTGACGGCGCGGTCGTTACGCAAGCGTTCCACGTCAATTTCGCCGCAGACAAGCTGCCCCTGCATGGAAAACCGTTCCGAAAACGCGAGCGGCGTGCCGTTTTCGTAAATCAGCGCGTTGCCGCTGAAAACCACGTCGGTGGTGGACTCGCCGAACCCGCAGGAAGCATATACGTATCCGCACAAACAGCAGGCCGACTGCTGGGCCACCAAATCGCGCACGTAGCCGTGTTTGCCGGCCAAGGCGTTGCTTGCGGACAGGTTAAAAATAACGTCCGCCCCCTGCAACGCGGCGCGGGAAGACGGCGGAACCACCGCCCACAAATCTTCGCAAATTTCCACGCCGAATTTCATGCCGGACGCTTCAAACAACAAGTCCGTCCCGGCGGGAACAGTCTGGCCGCAAAGTTCCACTTCGCCACCGCCCCATTCCAAAGAAGACGTAAACCACCGTTGTTCATAAAATTCGCGGTAATTGGGCAGATACGTTTTAGGCACCACGCCCAAAATTTCGCCCCGGTAACATACGGCCGCCGCGTTTAAAAGCGCCGCGCCCGCGCGCACCGGCAGCCCCACGATAAAAACCACGTCCGTGCTTTCCGTCCGGCGTAAGAGCGCGCCGAGCACCCGCTCGGCCGCGTCCGTGAGAAGCGGTTTAGAGAACAAATCCCCGCAGGTGTAACCCGTCAAACAAAGCTCCGGAAAAACCGCCGCGCGCGCGCCTTCGGCCGCCGCCAGCGAAATAAGTTCTTCCAGCTGCGCCGCGTTATAAGCGCAGTCCGCCACTTTGACGGACGGCACACCCGCCGCCACTTTTACAAATCCGTAATGGTTCATGGGAAAAAGTCCTCTCTGTAAATACGTTCTTTCTATATTGTATCAATTCCGCACGGACGCGTTTTCGCTATAAAATAGACACCACTTCATACCCCGCGTTTTGCACCGTTTCGCGCAGCAGGGCTTCGTCCAGTTCTCCGGCCGATTCCACCACGGCGGCTTTGCGGCCGAGGTCCACTTTGGCCTGCACGCCGGGCAAGCCGTTTAAAGCGCGTTCCACGCGGGCGGCACAATGGCCGCAAACCATTCCTTCGATAATTAACGTTTTTGTCATGTTTGTTTCCCCCGTCTTTTGTTTTTTGCTTACGCGCGGCGGCTTAAAAAACCGCAAGCGCAGGGCGTTGGTCACCACGCAGACGGAGCTTAAACTCATGGCTCCGGCGGCGAACATCGGGCTTAACTTCCACCCCAGCGGCAGGTACAAAACGCCCGCCGCCAGCGGAATCCCGATTACGTTATAGAAAAACGCCCAAAACAAATTTTGTTTGATGTTGCGAAGCACAGCGCGGCTTAACTGGAGCGCGGTCGCCACGGAGGTTAAGTCGTCCTTCATCAGCACGATATCGGCCGATTCGACGGCTACGTCCGTCCCCGTACCGAGCGCGATTCCCACATCGGCGCGTGCCAAAGCGGGCGCGTCGTTAATGCCGTCCCCGGCCATGGCCACCACTTCGCCTTCGTTTTGCAAACGGCGTACGACGGCTTCTTTCTCCTGCGGAAGCACGCCGGCAATCACTTTTTCGATTCCCACATCCTGCGCCACTTTGCGGGCGGTCAGTTCGTTGTCCCCCGTAAGCAAAATTACTTTTAAGCGCATTTTTTTAAGCAGCTTGACGGCAGCCGCCGCGGACGGCTTTACCGTATCGGAAAACAAGATGTACCCCAGCCACGCGCCGCCGCGCGCAAAGAAGAGCGGCGTGCACCCTTCCTGCGCCGCGCGGGCGAGGATTTCGGGGCCGTCCGGCACCGCTACGCCGAGTTCGCCCATCCACGTTAAATTGCCCCCGGCCAGCACTTCACTCCCCTCCGTGGCGCGCACGCCGCGGCCGGGCACGAGCCCAAACTCCGCCGCCTGGAAAAGCGGTACGTTTTTGTCATCCGCATATGCTGTCAGCGCGCGGGCAAACGGATGTTGGGAAAAACGTTCCAAGGAAGACGCCTGGCTTAACAATTCTTCTTCTTTCACGCACGGAGCGGGATAAATTCCCGCCACCCGCATTTGCCCCGTGGTAACGGTACCCGTTTTATCGAGCACGACGGCCGTTACCTGGTGGGCGCGTTCCAACGCGGCGGCCGATTTAACCAAAATCCCGTTTTTGGCGGCCTGCCCGGTGCCGACCATAATGGCCGTAGGCGTAGCCAGCCCCAGCGCGCACGGGCACGAAATTACCAGCACCGCAATCGCGCACGAAAGCGCAAAACTCCAGCCCGCACCCTGCGCGGTCCACGCTACCCACGTTAAAAGAGAAACCGCTATCACCGCCGGGACAAATACCGCACTTACCCGGTCGGCCAGCCGAGCGATGGGGGCCTTGCTCCCTGCCGCTTCTTCCACAAGCGTAATGATTTGCGCGAGCACCGTTTCTTTACCCAGCCGCTCTACGCGAAATTCTATATAGCCTCCGGCCAATAACGTTCCGGCGGCCACTTCCGAACCGATCATTTTATCCTGCGGCACGCTTTCGCCCGTCAGGGCCGACTCGTCCGCCGCGCCGCCGCCGTCCGTCACCACGCCGTCAGCCGGCATACGTTCCCCCGCGCGCACCAGCACGACATCCCCGGGCACCAATCCCTCTACCGGGATGCGCACCTCTTTGCCCGCGCGCAAGACGGAAGCCTCCGCCGGGACAAGCCGCACAAGCGCGGAAATAGCGTCCGACGTTTTCACTTTCGCCCGCGCTTCCAACCATTTGCCCAGTGTTACGAGCGTTAAAATCATGGCCGCGGACTCGAAATACAAATTGGCGGACGCGTCAAACGCGGCCGTCCAGTCGGCGGGTTTCATCAAATAAATAACGCGGAACAGCACCGCCAGCCCCGACGCAACCGCCGCGCCCGAACCGAGCGCGACCAAACTGTCCATATTCGGCGTACCGGCAAACAAATGTTTTACCCCGCGGATAAAAAACCCGCGGTTTAAAAAGAGAACGGGCAGCGTCAGCACAAACTGCGCAAGCGCAAACAGCCCCGGATTATGGGAAAGCTCATAAGGAAGAGCCCCCGGAATCATATGCCCCATGGAAACGTACATCAGCGGCAGCAAAAACGCGAGCGAAAGCCAAAAGCGGCGTTTGACCACCCGGGCCGCTTCGCGCGCGGCGGACTGGACGGGCTCGTCCGCCTGGGAAGAAGATCCCTGCACGCGCGCGTCATACCCCGCGCGGCGCACGGCGGAAATAATATCCTGCGCAGCCACAAAGCCTTCGTCATATTCGGCCGATAAAGAATTTTGCAAAAGATTTACAGACGCCCGGCGAACGCCCGGCAGATGGGAAACGGCCTTTTCCACATGCGCCTGGCAGGCGGAGCAGGTCATACCCGTAACGTCAAATTTCTGTTTCATACTACCCCCTTATATATATCAGTATAAGATTATGGGGGACAGTTTTCAAGAAACGCAAAGTAATTATTTTCCTAATGCAAAATTAATCCGTGCAAATAATGCAAACAAATCTACACTAATAAAAAAACACAGGGGGTAGTATTTTTATGAACAAACATTTGCTTTCGGCCGTAAGCGTTTGCTGTGCGGCGGCCATAACGGCTTCCGGCCCGGCGCAGGCGTGCACGGGCATTGCGTTTGAAGCCAAAGACGGCACGCGCATCCAGGCCCGCACCATCGAGTGGAGCGGCTACGATTTAAAAGCCAAGCTGGCCGTTTGGCCGCGGGGCGTTAAAAAAACGGCCTATACGCCGCAGGGCAAAAACGGCAAGACCTGGACCACCCGCTACGGCGTGGTGGGGGCCACCACGGTAATGGACGAATTTATCACAGAAGGCATTAACGAAAAGGGCCTTTCGGCGGGGATTTTCTTCTTTTCGCATTACGGAAGCCTCGCGCCGTACAACCCTAAAAAAGCGGCCAAATCGGTAAGCGATGCGGAACTGGTGCCGTGGCTTTTAACAAACTTTGCTACGGTGGACAAAGCGTTAAAAGGACTCAAAAAGATTGAAATTATCCCGATTGCCGCCGCCGATGAAAACGGTTCCTACAATACGGGCCACTGGAGAATCGCCGACGCTACGGGCCGCAGCGTGGTGCTGGAAATTACCAATAAAGGCGAACGCCATATTTACGAAAACGACCTGGGCGTTCTTACCAACTCGCCGGACTTTCCGTGGCACAAAGCCAATCTGAACAATTACATCAACCTGCACCCGGGCACAATCGCACCGCGCGAGTTCGGCAGGACGGATATGTTCTCGTTCGGCGCGAGTTCGGCGCTGTTGGGATTACCTGGTGATTTTACGCCGCCGTCCCGTTTTGTGCGCGCGTTCTTCTTTTTACACAGCCTGCGCCAGCCGGCCGACACGTACGCTGCCGTTACGCAGGCGTTCCACATCTTAAACGCGTTTGATATCCCGCTGGGTTCGGAATTTGCGCTGGACCAACAAATCCCGGATATTCCCAGCGCCACCCAGGTTACCTGCGTGAGCGATACGACACGGCCCGCGTTCTACTACCGCACGATGTACAACTCCCAAATCCGCAAAGTAGATTTGGCTAAAATAGACTTCTCGGCCATTCCATACGGCACGTACGACTTGGACGAAACGCTGCAGGAAGAAATTAAGAACCGCACGTTTTAATCAGCCATCGCCCGCCAAAACGCCCGGCCCCGGTGCCGGGCATTTTTTTGAAGCGGACAAAATTTGTATACTGTTTATAATTAACCGCCCGAAGGAGAACCTATGCCGCGTCTGTCCCTGGTCGTACCCATGTACAACGAGCAAGAAATGACCCGTTTGTTTTTTGAAAAAACGCTCCCGCTCGTTCAACAATGCACGGACGATTACGAATTTGTCTTCGTTAACGACGGCAGCCGGGACAACACCCTCGCCAACCTAAAAGAACTGGCGGCCCAAAACCCGCGCGTAAAAGTGCTTTCGCTTTCGCGCAATTTCGGCAAAGAAGCGGCAGTTACCGCCGGGCTGGAAGTTTCTTCCGGCGACGCGGTCATCATCCTGGACGCGGACCTGCAGGACCCGCCCGAACTCATCCCCCAATTTTGGGAAAAATTCGAGCAAGGCTTTGAAAACGTCTACGGTGTGCGCTCGGACCGGGGCACAGATTCGTTCCTAAAACGCGCAACTGCCCAAACTTTCTACAAAATTTACAATCTGCTGGCCGACACGCCCCTGCCGTACAACGCGGGCGACTGCCGTTTGATGAGCCGCCGCGCCGTGAACGCCGTTCTCTCCCTGCCGGAGCGCGAACGGTTTATGAAAGGGCTCTTTTCCTGGGTGGGTTACAAAAGCGCGGCCGTACCGTTTTGCCGTGCCCCGCGCGCGGCGGGCAAAACCAAGTGGAACTATTGGCGGCTGTGGAATTTTGCCCTCAACGGGCTGACCGCTTCCACCACCGTGCCGCTTAAATTGTGGACGTATTTCGGCCTGCTGGTTTCGCTGGCCGCGTTTCTGTTTGCGGCGTGGACGGCGTATAAAAAGATTATGTGGGGCAACCCCGTCAGCGGGTACACGTCCCTTATGGTAGTGATTTTGTTTTTCAGCGGCGTACAGCTGATTACGCTGGGCGTAATCGGCGAGTATTTAAGCCGTATTTTTATTGAAGTAAAACGCCGCCCGGTTTATCTGGCGGACGAAAAAATTAACTTTTAAACAGAAAAATTATGACAATACTTATCATCCTTTTAATGTTACTGCTCAACGCGCTTTTGGCCGCTTATGAAATGGCCCTGGCGTCTGTTTCGCGCACGAAACTTTCCATCCTGGCGCAAGAAAAACGCTCCGGCGCGGAACAGGCCCTGTACATGAAAGACCACATGGAAGGCAGTTTGGCCGTGGTGCAAATCGGCATTACGCTGGTGGGTGCGGTGGCCGCGGCGGCGGGCGGCGCGGGCGCGGATGAGATGTTCTCCCCGGTGCTCCAAAAATTTTTAGGCCTGTCCAAACGCGCGGCCGACGCGCTTTCCGTAGCCGTAGTGGTGGTGCCGCTGAGCTTTGTAACCATCGTGTTTGCGGAACTGACGCCCAAAACATTCGCTATTAAAAACAAAGAATTTGTGGTGCTTAAATTTTCGCCCGTGATGCGCGTGCTGTATTCCGTTTTGTCGCCGATTGTAAAAATTATGGAGGCATTGGTCCGAACGTTCACCAAAAAAACGTTCACCCAAACGCCGGACCCGAAAGAAGCCCAAAAAGCCGCCATGGCCGATTTACGCACCGCGGCCGCGATTGCTTCCTCCTCCCGCTTATTCGGTAAAGCGGAAGAAAAAATCGTACTTTCGAGCGCGATGTTCTGCGTACGCAAAATACGCGAAATCCAGGTTCCGCTGGAACAGGTGTATATGCTGGATGCGGACGATTCCATCGCCGATACGTTCATCAAAGCGCACCTGGATATGCACACCCGCTTCCCCGTGCGCGCCGCGCCGGATAACCCGCAGGACATCATCGGCTACCTAAACTTTAAAGACATCTTTTTATCCACCAAAACCGCCGGCGGAACCCCCGCGTCCGCGCGCAGCATCGTCCGGCCGATTTTAAGGCTGGAGGCCGACACCATCATTTCCGCCGCGCTGGAAAAAATGATGAAAAACAAACAGCACATCAGCCTGGTTACGGAAGGAAATAAAATCACCGGGATTTTGACGCTGGAAGACATTTTTGAAGAAATGGTGGGAGAAATTGAAGACGAGTACGACTTTTTCCCCGCCTATATCCGCCCGTTCGGCTCCGGCGTGGTGGCCAGCGCCAGCGCCAAAATGGCCGACGTACTGGAACGGCTGGATTTACCCCTGCCGGCCGACCTGCCCAGCGGCGAAACGGTACAGCAGTGGGTCGACAAAAAGCTGGACCATTCGCCCACCAAAAACGAAAAAATCCGCGCGAACGGAATTTTACTGGAAACACGCAAATTCCGCCGCCATAAACTGATGGAAGCGTTTATTTGCAAGGCCTAATCTTTACGATACAAAAAAGGCTCCCCTAAAAAAGGGAGCCTTTTTTTATTCCTCCAAATACTTACAGCACGCCCCGTTCCACCAGTTCCCGCCGCAGGGACGGCGCGTCCTTAAACAACACCGTTTCAAACCCCAGTTCCGCCGCGGCGGCGACGTTATCCAAATTATCGTCAATAAACACGCAATCGGGCGCGATTAAATTAAAGCGTTCCAAAAGCCGCTTGAAAATCGCCGGGTCCGGCTTGGCCAGTTTCTCTTCCCCGGACACTAAAATTCCGTCGAATTCGTTTAAAAAACTAAACTTGGCGCATGCCAGCGGGAACGTTTCCGCCGACCAGTTGGTCAGCGCGTATATTTTATGCCCGCGGGATTTTATTTCCCGCAGCAGTTGTGCCGTGCCCTTGACGGGGCCGCCCAGCATTTCGTCCCAGCGCAAAAAATACGCCTCAATTTGCGGGGCATAGGCCGGATATTTTTCTTTCACTTCCGCAATCCCCTCGGCAAACGGACGCCCGGCATCCTGCCGCGCGTTCCACGCGGGCGGGCACACGGTGCGTAAAAACCATTCCATCTCTTCTTCTGCGGCGAATATTTTTGTATACAAGTAACGCGGATTCCAATCGATGAGCACGCCGCCTAAATCAAACACGATTGTTTTCATAGGTCCCCCTTATCGTTTTATTATAAGTTTTCAATAAAGGGAGTACAACGAAAAACTACGGCAGACGGTAAACGTGCCACGACGAAATCATAGAATCATACGTACCGCCAAACATTTTTTCACAGAAAGACCCCTGCTCTTTTATTTTAAAAGAGGCCTCCCAACAATATAATTTATTGTCCTCCGCGGTATAACGGACTTTGTCATTTACAAAAACAAATCCGCCGCAGGCATGCGGACCAGACGTAAACACGGCCGAAGACAACATAAAATGACTGGAAACATTATTAAGCACCAGTTCAAAATCTTTACCAAAACGGCGCGCATCCGAAGAAGAAACAGTTAATGAGCACGGGTCGTTTCCGGCGGACGAAAGAGCGTTAAAATCCAAATCCAGCTCTGAAAATTGGGTGGGATAACTTCCGTTTGCCATATAGAACGCGTCCTGCGCCGTACCCAGCGAACGCGCCAGCGTAAAAAGCTGCGCCGCGCGGGATTTCCATACCGCCTTTTGGTATTGCGGCACGGCAACGGCAGATAAAATACCGATAATTAACACAACAACTAATAATTCGATAAGCGTAAAACCTTTCATAAAATATCATTCCCGAGAGTTGTTGTCGGGAATCTCCTCCTTTTGAATAAAGACCAAATCCCCGAACCCTGCGGGCCGCTTCTTATTCGGGGATGACGCAGACAAAGTACGCCGCAAAATTTGAATTATCCCCATGGTATCAAAAAAAAAAAACGGGTCAAGGGGCGAGGTGCCCCGCCCTTCCCCACCGCACCCTTCTGACTAGATAAGCCACACTGTTTTGGATATATTGCTAACTACAAATAAGGCCAGAAACTGTCAGACAAAACACGCCGTGCGGATTAGAATAACACTGCAGAGGATTATATGATTTTTCAAAACCGCTCCGTATTGCGCGGACAAGTTGGGTCGCGGCGTAGTGGTAATTACGTAAGCCC
>CAJTJT010000015.1 GCA_910576915.1 uncultured Elusimicrobiales bacterium | reverse complement strand
AGGAGTTTTTCTTTCTGACTCACCGGTTAACCTTTTCTGAACCACCGGCCTAGCCGGTGGTTTTCCGCACACAAAAAACGGCGTGTTATGCTCGTTCGCCGTTTTTCAAAATTTCCCCTTATTTAACAATTGTCCAACGATTTCCCCCCACACTGGTATCTGCGCCCAAATGTTTACATATCTGTTTGGCCTCTTCCAGATTCGGTTCATCTCCGCCACACACGATGGAATCCGCTATTCCCGTCTGCCAGCGATAAGCCAGTAGATACGGTTTTGTTGTGCTATACGCCGCCACTGAAGGACCTGTATTGATGTTGTATCTAAAATGTTCATTGTCCGATATTTCTACATCTAACTCCGTAAAGTCTGTTGCATAGGAGCCGTTGGCCATATAATAGACTTCTTGTGCTTCCCGCAGGGTTTGAAGAACGGCAAATGCTTCGGAAGCGCGGGATTTTTCCACCGCCCATTTATATTGCGGCAGTGCCACGGAAGCCAAAATACCGATGATTAAGACGACGACTAATAGTTCAATTAATGTAAAACCTTTCATTTTACCATCATTCCGGACGTGGTTCCGGGATTCAGTCTGTTTATTAGATGTTGTTTTCTTTTGATATGGATTCTGAAACAAGTTCAGAATGACACCTTTAAATTTTTTCATTTCATATCTTCCCCGTTAAAAAAGTTATCCTGGGTCAGGCAACCCGCAGGGCCTCAGAATCTACCGCTTAAACTATAAAAGGGAGAACCCGTAATCCTGCGGGTCGCCAAACACTACGGGATGACCTTATCGTATCAAAAAAAAAAAACGAATCAACCCCTGGCGGCGCGCAGCGTCCGGGGACAGGCTCTTACGGGATGGCGCAACACTAGTGTAAGCGACCAAAAGCAACGAACCGCAAAGAAATGTTCTTTGCGGTTCGTGCGCTATTTAAAGTTACCATCAGCCGTTACTCAAACGCCGTGCAGACTAGAATAACATGGTAGATGATTGCCTGATTTGTCAAATTCGCTTTCGATTGTGCGGGCTAGTTGCCCGCAAGGCGTGGCTGTAGCCACGTCAAGGGCAAGGCACGCACAAGATAACAGAATTTGGCAAATTGTTGGCCCTTAAAAGTAAAGCGGAGCAGAAAAACACTTTCTGCTCCGCTTACGCAAACCGTCAGATAACAACAGTTATTATTTACCGGCTCCACAGCATTTTTTATACTTCTTCCCACTCCCACACGGGCACGGATCGTTGCGGCCGATTTTCGGCCCTTCGTGCACTACCGTTTCCACTTTGGCGGGCGCGCCGGGCTGTTCGGCACGGAGTTCGGCTTCGTGGTCTTTCATCCACTTTTTCATTTGGCGGATGCTTTTAAAGTCCACGCCGTCTTTTTCCATGCGTTTGGCGATGTCGATAAAGCGTTTTTTGATTTCCGGGTCCTTCAATTTCCCTTTAATCATGGCCGGAAGCGAATCCAGCTCGCGCTCGATGCGTTCCTCGATAGATTCTTTTTTACCGGGCTTGCCGTTAGCGGCGGCCGGTTCGTCTTTCTTTTTAAAAGGGTTCCAGATCATTTCAAACTCCTGTAATTATTTGGAAACTAACTGTTCCACGAAATTCTTGATAATTTCCGCTTTTTCAAAATAATGTTTTTCCCGCGGGACTACCAAACGGTTGGGGTGTTTCTCCCAAATTTTCAAAATTTTGTCGTCGATTTCAAACGCCTGCTGCAAGTTTTCGGTGCGGACGTTGGTGGCCTGGTAGAAATCTTTTTCCGGCGGCGGGGAAAGGTGAATCACCACGTCGTAACGGGCGAGTTCGGCTTCCAGCGAGCTTTCCATCGCCTCAAAAAAGTTTTCCGGCCCGTGCGGCCAGTAGACGGCTCCGTCGATAGATCCACGGTCGCACACCATTACTTTGGCGTCAGACGTTTTTTCCGCCAGTTCTTCCAGCTGGTGGACGGTATAGAAAATAATGTTCTGCGCGTGTTCGATATGCACGGGGCTGTTGTCTTTGCGCGGGAACCCGCCGCTGTAAATCAGCGTAGCGGCCTCCTGCACGAGGGCGATTTTATTGCCAAACGTTTCCTTTAAAATGGAAAGAGCCGTAGTTTTGCCGCCGCTGGGGCCGCCGGTTAAAACGATTTTTTTCATAAGTTATCCTTTAATAATTTTTTCTACAAAATTTTTGATGGCTTCCGCTTTCTCAAAAAAGTGTTCCGTACCGCCGATGACCATGCGGTTGGGGTGACGCTCCCAAATTTTTAAGATTCTGCGGTCAATGGCGAACGCTTCGTCCAAATTTTCCGTCCGCACGTGGGTGGACTGGTAAAACGCCGGGTTGGACGGCGGGGACAGGTGGAGTACCGCGTCGTAACGGGCCAGTTCCGCGTCCAGCGTGGTGCCCATATGTTTGAAAAACGCTTCCGCGCCGTCGGGCCAGTAAACGGCTGCGTCCACGGTGCCGCGGTCGCACACGATCAGCTGGGCGTCGGACGATTTTTCCGCCAGACTTTCCATCTGTTTCGTGGCAAAGAAAATAATGCGCTGGGCCGCTTCGATATGCGGGCGGCTGTTGTCTTTGCGCGGGAACCCGCCGCTGAAAATCAGCGTGGCGGCTTCGCGCACCAGTTCCACCTGCGGGCCGAACGTTTCCTTTAAAACGGAAAGAGCCGTCGTCTTACCGCTGTTGGGGCCGCCGGTAAGAGCGATTTTTTTATGCTTCATGGGATTCCTCCGGCGCGGCCGCTTGGGCAGACTGTTTGGCCGCGTCTAATTCCTTTAAGTATAGCACTTTTAATTCTTCAAATTCTTCGCGCTTGTCTTTGGGTACGTCGCGCACCGCGGAATTGCGGTTTTTCATCTTTAAAAAGTCTACAAATTTATTCTTTTCTTTAATGCGGAAATCCAGGTGCGGCCCCGTGGAAAGCCCCGTGCTGCCCACATAGCCCACCGTCTGGCCCTGTTTTACTTTGGCCCCGGCCTTTACGCCTTTGCCGTAACTTTTCAAGTGGCCGTACATCGTGGTATAACCGTTGGCGTGTTTGATTTCCACAAAGTTGCCAAATCCCCCTTTTTTACCCGCAAATTTGACGGTTCCGTCCGCCACTGCCTGAACCGGGGTTCCCGTGGGGGCGGCGTAATCGATGCCCAAATGCGGGCGGCGGATTTTTAAAATGGGGTGCAGTCTTCCGTACGAAAAGCGCGACGAAATGCGGTAATTGCGGAAGCTGATGGGCGATTTTAAGAACATTTTTTTGCTCATCTTGCCCGTTTCGTCGTAAAAATCGTCTTCAAAATAAAACGCGTACGTGGTGCCGTAGATACCTTTATAGCTGGCGGCCAGCAAATCCTGGTTGGTGATTTCGCCGGAAGCGGTATAATTTTCTTCCCAGAGGGCGGTGTATTCGTCGCCGTTGCGGGTGTCGGTATTAAAGTCGATGGTCCAGGAAAACGCGTCCGTAAAATCCAAGATAAGTGGAACCTGGAGCCCTTCGCCCAGCATGGAATTAAACAGCGACCCCTTAATTTTGCCCGCGGCGGTTTTAATGCGCGTTTTGATTTCCACGTCGCTCACGCCCGCCACCAATGTGCCTTCCACATTGGCCACATAATAGCGTTTAAAGCCCTGCGTCAGCACCAAAAGCACAAATTGGCCGCCTTCCACGGACACGGAGTAAACGTCGTTCTTTTGCAGTTTGCGCGTATCAGCCACCGTGGATAATTTGGATACGATTTGCGCCACGGTTTGGTTGGACAGCCCCGCCTCCTGCAGTGCCACATACACCGGCTTGCGGCCGACGGTGTATTCCATCACCGGGATTTCGCGCGTGCGCAGGTTTTCGCGCTCCAGTTCGTTTTTATGGCGGGTAACATGGAGCGCAAACGCGGTAGAAACCGCGATGACCGCCAACGTCAGCACGTAAAACAGTACATCATGATAGCGGCGGTAATTTTGGTTTAAAAAAGTTAAAATCGCGTTTTTCATGTACAAAAACCTTTTATTTGTTCCGGCCGAAAGGTTGGCGGCGCACAAGAAGCGGGGCGGTTATTCACCGCCCCGGTAAGGTTTATTTTTGGTCTTTCAAATAAGAGCAAAGCGCGATGGCGTTGAGCTTTACTTTCGGGTCATCAGCGCGGGAGGGCAGGATGACCGGGATTTTCGGGCCCACGAGCACCGCCGCGGCTTCCATATGGTCGCCGAAGAAAGCGAGCGCTTTGTAGAGCGGGTTGGCAGCGTCCAAGTCCGGCAGCATCAAGATGTCGGCGTCGCCGGCCACGGTTTTGCCTTTAATGCCTTTTTCGGCCGCTTTTTCGGCGGACAGGGAAATGTACAAATCGTACGGGCCTTCCACGGTGCAGCCGGTGATTTTGCCTTCGGCGTTCATCTGCGCGAGGGCGGCGGCGTCCACGGTGGAGGGGATTTTTTCGTTTACTTTTTCAACCGGGCACACGCAGGCGACTTTCGGGTTTTCCAGGCCGAGTTTGTGCATGGTGTTTACCGCGTTTTGGATGATTTTGGCTTTCTGTTCCAAGGTCGGCGCGATGACGACGGCGGAATCGGTTACGGCAAACGGTTTTTTATATTTGGGCGTGCTGAAGAGTACAAAGTGCGACAAAAGCGCGCCTTCCGGCACCAGGTGGGCTTCTTTGTTAAGAATCGCTTTCATGTAATATTTGGTGTCCACAAGGCCTTTAATCAGAAAATCGCCTTTGCCGGCCAAAATTTGGTCCACAGCCAGTTTGCACATGGTGGGGACGTCTTCGCAGTCAATAAATTCAAATTTGCTTTCGTCCAGTCCGGCCGCTTTGACCATTTCTTTTACGGCGGCGATAGGGCCGATTAAAATCCCGTGGGAAATAAGACCGTTTTCATCGGCCATTTTAATGGCTTCCAGGGCCTCTTTGTTGTTGGCGCCCGGAACGACAACGCGGTTCGATTTGCCTTTAACCTGGTTAATCAAATCCGCAAAACTTGTGAATTTCATTTTTCTTCTCCTTACTGCTGATGATAAAATAAATCTTACGCGTATTCCTGCACGATTTTCGGGTTCATGAGCGCGCGGCGCGCGGCGACGCGGAGCGCGTCTTTTTCCTCGCTTCCCGGGAATACGTACATCGGCGCAATCCAGCCCACGTAACGGCCGATTTCCTGCGGAATGTATTTACTGTACATAAGGCCGCCCGTCAGCGCGATAAAGTCTACCCGTCCCTCCAGCACCACAGCCATGGAGCCGATATACTTGGAGATTTGGTAAATCATGGCATCTTCGGCCAGTTTGGCTTCTTCCTGCGTGCAGGTGATGAGCGAGCCGGGGCGTTTTTCCCCGGTGCGGATAAATTCTTCCAAATCTTTTACGTCGGACGTGCCCGTATAGGCGACAAGCCCGCCTTTGCCGCGCATTTTTAAACGCATGTCGCGCAGCGTATACTTGCCCGAAAAACACATTTGCACGAGCCCCGCGCCCGGCGTACAGCCGCTTCGCTGCGGGGTCATGGGGCCGTCGCCCTCGTAGCCGTTGTTAACGTCCACCACCTTGCCTTTGCGGTGCGCGCCGACGGTAATCCCGCCGCCGCCGTGGCAGACGATACAGTTTACTTCTTCATACGGTTTGCCCAATTTATCGGCAATCAAACGCGCCACGCGTTTTTGGCTGAGCGCGTGAAAAATGGAAATGCGGGGGTTTTCCGGCATGCCCGAATAGCGGGCCACAGGCTGGAGTTCGTCAATTACCACCGGGTTGGCGATAAAACTGGGGCATCCGGCGTACTGCGCGATTTCGCGCGCCAGAATCCCCCCCAGGTTGCTGGGGTGAATCCCGCCGTAGCGGCCGGTTTCCAAATCCTGAATCATTTTATCGTTTACGGCGTAGACGCCGCCTTCCACGGAGCGGATAAATCCGCCGCGGCCGATGACCGCGTCGATTTCCTCGAGCGGTACTTTATGGTCCAGCAGGTAATCCAAAATCAGTTTGCGGCGCAGCGGCAGCTGCTCGGTGACGTTTTTGCCTTCGTAGGGTTCCAAATCGGTAAGAGAATAGCGCACGGTGACTTCAAAAACGGGTTTTTCACCCCGGTAGTAGCCAATATCATCCGAGGTAGAACCCGGATTGATGACGAGAATGTTATAGTCCATGCGCATAACGGCCCCCTTTGCGTATTAGTTATATTTTAACAAAATATAAGCCCTTTGACTGGCAAATTACGGCAAAAGCGCGTTAATTTTTTCCGCCAGTTTTTTAAGGAAAAACAACTGGTCTTTGCCCAGCGGATGACGCGCGAGCGCATGGCGCAGGAACGCTTTGCGCTGGGAAACCGTCAAATCCGCGCGCAAGGCCGTTTTTTCGCACAGCGTTTCGGCGGCGGAAATAAAAATCTCTTTCTGCGCGTCCGTAGGCGGTTCTTCTTGCGCGCCCGGTGTGCGAAGCGGCGCAAAATCCGCCCGGCGGGAAAGTTCGTAACACGATAAAATCACCGCCTGCGCCAAATTAATGGACGGCTGTTTGGCGGAAGTGGGAATATTTAAAATAGCGTCGCAACGGGCAATGTCTTCACCCGACAGGCCGCTTTTTTCGTTCCCGAACACCAGCGCGGTAAGCCCCGCCGGAGCCGTTTGCAAGCGTTCGTTCAACCGCGGAAGCGTAACGATTTCCTGCTCCGCGCGGCGGTTTTTAAGCGCGGTGGCCGCCAAAGAAAAATGCGTATCGGCAAGAGCGTCGTCCAGCGTTTCAAACTTGCGGGCGTTTTGCAAAATATCGCTTACGCCCACCGCGCTGACGGCTTCGCGCCAAACAGGAGGATAAGGGTCCACCACGCGCAAGTCGGACAGCCCGAAATTACCCATCGCCCGCGCCGCGGCCCCGATGTTGTTGGGGTCGCGCGGGCGGACGAGTACTACGCAAAAAGAGGTCATCTGGCAAGCGCCTCCCCGATAGATTCGGCAAATGTGGGGTGCGCAAAAATCACTTCTTTAAGCTGGGAAACCGTCATTTTGGCGGCCAGCGCCACGCTTAAAACATGCACCAGTTCGGACGCGCACGCGCCGACCAGCGTCCCGCCCAAAACCAGGCCGGAGGAAGCGTCGCTGATAATTTCAAAAAATCCTTCCGTTTGGTCCTGCGCCACGGCGCGGCCGTTGGCCATCAAAAATGCTTTATGCGTTTTGACGACAATCCCCTTTGCTTCCGCGGCGGCTTTGGTAAGCCCGGCCGAAGCGATTTCCGGCGTGGTGTAAACGGCGCGCGGAACGGCGTTGTTATCGTACTGCGCGGGAACACCGCACAAATTGGACGCGGCCACTTCGCCTTGGCGCGTGGCGGCGTGGGCCAGCTGGCAGAGGCCATTTACGTCGCCCGCGGCGTAAATATCGTTTTTAAGCTGTAAGGTTTGCGGATTTACGTTCACGCCTTTGCGCGTCCATTCCACGCCGATGTTTTCCATTTTAAGCGCGCTTAAATCCACACTGCGCCCGATGGCCGCAAGGACGGTTTCGGACGTTAAAACCTGGCCGTCTGAAAGCGTAATTTTAAATCCGCCGTCCGTCTTTTCAGCCGCAGCCGCACTTTGGCCCAAATAAAATTTTACGCCGCGTTTGGACAAGGCCTGAAAAAGCGCGCGCGCCGCGCTTTCGTCCTCCAGCGGCAAGATGCGCGGCTGCATTTCCACAACGGAAACTTCCACGCCAAGCGCGCTTAACAAATCGGCAAATTCGCACCCGATGACGCCGCCGCCCACGATAATCATGCTTTTGGGCAGAGAAGGCATATCGAAAATAGTGGAATTGTCGTAAATTTGGCCTCTCAAAGCATCAAACGGCGGCGGCAAAAACGCTTCCGAACCGGCGGCCAGAATCACGCCGTCAAACGAAAGCCCGCGTTCCCCTTCGGCGGTTTGCACCAAAAGCGTATGCCCGTCCTTAAAAGAAGCGGTACCCTGCACCACTTCCACGCCCGCTTTTTTGAGCAGAAATCCAATCCCCTGCGTCAGCTTACGCGTGGCGGCCTGCGTACGCGCTTGTATTTTCCGCCAGTCCGGCACGCCGGAAAAGGCGGGGCTTTCTTCCGTGCACAGCGCACTTACGCCGCGCGCGGTTTGAAAGCGGTGCGCCGCATCCAAAA
Source organism: uncultured Elusimicrobiales bacterium (assembly GCA_910576915.1). Classification (GTDB taxonomy): domain Bacteria; phylum Elusimicrobiota; class Elusimicrobia; order Elusimicrobiales; family Elusimicrobiaceae; genus Avelusimicrobium. The sequence goes on along the minus strand of CAJTJT010000015.1, from coordinate 21,143 downwards.
GCGATTTGGAAGGAATGCACCCGCAATTAAGGCACACGCCGCCTAGTTTGTTTTTTTCGATTAAAGTAACTTTGGCCCCCAGCGCCGCGGCTTTTAACGCCGCCGGATAACCCGCCGGGCCTCCCCCGATTACTGCAATATTTTTCATGCGTCCCCCTTCGCCTTACGGCGTTTTGATTATACCTATTGTAGCATTAAAAACGGTATAATAAAAAAGTAGAATTGTACTATGTCAAACAAAAGAAACCCCTCTTACATCGGCCACCGTGAACGCATCCGGGAAAAATTCGCTTCGTCCGGGTTGGACTCGTTTCTGGACCATGAAGCCTTAGAGCTGCTCCTGACTTATTCCGTCGCCCGGCGGGACACAAAACCCATTGCCTGGGCACTGTTAAAACGTTTCGGCTCTCTTTCCGCCGTGCTGGACGCAACACCCGAAGAACTGGAAAGCGTGCAAGGCGTGGGCCGGGGAACGGCGATTTTCTTAAAATTAATCCGGGGAATCTTCAAAAAATACATGTTTGACGAGGTGAAAGAACGCGTCGCCATCCGCACGCCCCAAAACGTAATTGAGTATTGCCAGGCATCTTTATCCGGCAAGAAAGAAGAATGTTTGGAAATTATTTACCTGTCCGTGCGGAACACGATTATCAATACGGAAATCGTAGCGTCGGGACTGATTGACCGGGTGGCCGTTACGCCGCGCAAAATTGTGGAGTGCGCTCTCTTGGCCAAGGCGTCGGCCATTATACTGGTTCACAATCATCCGTCCGGGGATGCGTCCCCGTCGCAGGACGACATTACGCTCACGCGGGAAGTTATCCGCGCGGCGGAACTCTTCGGCATATCGGTGCATGACCATATTATCGTAGGCAAAGGGTCACACTACAGCTTAAAAGCCAACGGGAAAATATAATGAATTTACTAAAAGAAGTGCTTAAATACCAAGTCTATCCCGCCATGGGATGCACGGAACCCGTGTCCGTGGCCCTGTGCGCGGCGCACGCCGCCAAAGAATTGGCCGAACCCGTCCAAAAAGCCGTTTTCAGGCTGGACGCAGGCACCTACAAAAACGGAATGGGCGTACGCATTCCCAATACGGACGGCGAAAAAGGCAACCTGCTGGCGGGCGCCATGGGCATTTTGATTGCCCGGCCGGAACTGAACATGGAAATTCTCTCCGCCGCCGACAAAACCATCTTGCAGGAAGCCAAAAAACTGGTGGAAAAACACGCCCTGTGCATGAGCGTGGCCCCCAAAGCGCACGGTTTTTATATTGAAGCGGAACTGACGGGCGTAAACGGGCACACCGCCAAATGTATCATCGCGGGCGGGCATACGTCCGTTATTCACCTGTCTAAGGACGGCGTTATCAAAGAAGAAAACACCGCCGGGCAGACCACCCGCCGCGCGCCGGAATTTAAAAAAGCGTTAAAACAGGCCTCCCTGCAGGACCTGCTGGACGCGGCTGACAACGCGGATGAGGAAGATTTGGCTTACATCAAAAAAGGCGTAGACATGAACTTAAAAGCCGCCGAACTCGGCCAGGCGCTGCAAAAGGTGGGTTTTTATATAAAGGAACTCGTCCGCAAAAAACTGTTACAAATGGATTTAATTTCCTCCACCAAAATTCTGACCGCCTGCGCCGCCGACGCGCGTATGGACGGCCAGGCCGTGCCCGTAATGGCGAGCGGGGAATCGGGCAACCAGGGCGTTGTCACCATTTTGGTGCCGTGGAAAGTGGGCAAAGAAATGGACGCGGACGAAAAAACGATTTTAAAAAGCATCGCCCTTTCGCACCTGTTAAACGGATACGTGAAAGTGTTTACCGGGGAACTGGCGCCCATTTGCGGCTGCGCGATTGCGGCGGGAGTGGGAGCGACGGCCGCCATCGTCTACCAACAGCGCGGCAACTGCGCCAAAGCCGTTACGCTGGCGATTAACAACATTATAAGCGATATCGGCGGCATGCTTTGCGACGGAGCCAAAAGCGGATGCGCGTTAAAAGTGGTCAGCTCTACCGATGCGGCCATCCGCGCCGCATACATGGCCGTGCACGATTACGGCATTACCGAAGTGGAAGGTTTTGTGGGCCGCACGGCGGAAGAAACCATACAGAACCTGGGGAATATTTCCAGCGTCGGCATGCGCCGCGTGGACCCGATGATTGTAAACATCATGCAGGAAAAATGCAACCAGTAAGCGGTAAACCGCGTTATTTTTTAATCCGTTCCAACCTGTTTTGGAGCGGATTTTTTATGCCTCAAAAATCTAACCTATTCCCGCGCGAAGGTGTAAGCAAACACTTTCTTCGCGCCCGCCGCTTTAAGCGCAACGGCACAGCCCTCCAGCGTAGCCCCGGTGGTGGCTACGTCGTCCACTAATAAAATCACTTTGCCTTTGACGGCGGCCGGATTTTTACACGCAAACGCGCCCGTCATATTGGCGAGCCTGCCCCGGCGGCCCAGCGTAGTTTGGCTGACGGTATCGCGCGTGCGCGCAAGAGAAACGTCATCGTACGAAAGCCCCGTTCCCGCCGCCAGCCAACGCGCCAAAAGCGCGCTTTGGTTATACCCGCGTTTACGGCGCCGTTTGGGAAACAGCGGCACCGGCATGACGATTTCCGCCGCTGCCAGTTCCGGGTACGTACAAAACCGTGCGGCCATTAACTTCCCCATTTCGCGCGCCAGATAATCGGCCCCGCCGTATTTAAGCGCATGCACCAGCCCGCGCGAAGACGCGTTAAACATAAATGCGGAACGAATCACGGAACATTTATAGACTTTTGCTTTGCTTCCGCGGCAGTTGTAACAATGTGCGCCGCCCGATTTTAACACCACGCCGCAGCGGCGGCAGACAAGCGGCCCGGGGCGTTTAAGCCCTTTTTCGCACGGCACGCACAACGAACCGGCGGCGTGCCACGGCAAGTCGCACCCGCAGGAAAAACACGTACGCGGAAACCAAAAATGCAAAAAACGTTTGGCCAGATTTTTAAGTAAGGCAGCGGGCACAAGCCCTCCTAGAATTGGACGGTAATGTTAGCCGCCAGATTATAGGCGGTGTAATCTTCGGTGGCGACGTAGGCGTGGTCCAAAATCGTCAGCCCGCCCGAAACCGTAAAACGCAAGTTTTGGGAAAACTCGTAATCCAGCGAAGAACTGATATCGTACATCTTATAGTTTTCTTTCACTTCCACCGGGGAGCGTTTGTCTTTATAGCTTAAATTGGTGTTCCAAATCACGCGGTTGGCCGTGTTGTACACTTTGTTGATAAACGGCAGTTTAATGCCGTGCGGGAGGTTAAAGTCCCACCGCAGGTTGAGGCTCGGCACCATTTCGGTGGAGCTTTCGCTGATTTTCCCGTTCACCAGCCGCCGCTCATGCGAATTGTGGGTAATTTTGGGCGTCACGCGCATGGAGCCGATATAGAAGGAGGTCTGCGCGGAGAAATCGTCGTCGCGCACGGATTCCAGGCTGGTATGGGCGCGGAGATCGGTCTTGTCGGACTCTTTGCGGGTATAGTTGAGGACGGTGTCGAAATAGTTGAAAAGCATAAAGCGCAGGTCGCCGCCGTATTGGGTGGAGTATTGCTCGTCCGAGCCTTTGTTCGTCTGCTCCACCTGGGAGTAGCGCAGTTTTAGGTTGGACGCGCTGACCCACCGTTCGCCGTAAAAGAATTTTTCCAAATCGGAAATGGAGAACGTTAAATCCGGCAGCGTCATGCTGGTGGAATCGTACTCGGTGCCGGTTTGCTCGTTGGTTTGGAGCGTTTTGGAAAAGTTGTTGATAACCGAAATTGTTTTAAGCGGAGCCGCCGCGCCGTTTAGCGCGTAGCGCGAAAGCGGGTTCCAGCGCTGGGTGGTAGAAAAAGTATCGCGCAAAATTAAACTTTTGCGGTAGCCGTAATCGCCCACATCTTTTAAAGAACGGCGGACCCACAGTTCTTTGCGGGAATCAAAACCGCTGTCCACGTCCGCCCAGGAGTCCGCGTCCTGGATGCGGTAGCTGGAGGACACCACCAGCGTATTAAGCAGTTTGCTTTTGGGGAACAGTTCGTTACCGTTCAGCGTCAGCGTTACGCCACCGTCGGCGTTGCGGTTAACGGTCTTTACGTCGCCCACGCCCACGGTTACGCGCTCGCCGGAAGCCGTAATCGTTTTGGCGGTGAGGTTATTATTTTCCACCGTACTGATGTTATAGCTGACGGAAGGAGCCAGCCATTTATTTATTTTCCACGTACTGTTAAAACCCGTGTTTTGGGACATGGCCTTGGGATAATGCAGCGAATCCGCAGACGCGGTTTGATAGTGGGTGCGGTCTTCTTTACTTTTGCTTAAACTGTAATTTGGCGTAAAGCTGAAATTGCTATTCGGCTGATACGTTAATTTAACGTTCATTTTTTGGGTGTTTTCGTCCGTATTGTAATAGTTTTCGGACTCCAGGTGCCGCGTGCGGTCGTAATCGATGGACGAATCGGTAATATGGTATCCGGCGGAAATGTTTTTAAACGAACCGGCGGTATGCGTTAAAGTGGCGCCGTAGGTGCGGGCGTCGTCCTTGCGTTTCATAACGTCGTAATCCACCTGGTCCAGGGTGTATTCCAGGCCGATTTTGGGCAGATTTTCTTTAATAAAATCCCCGCGCACCACGGCGGTTTGCCGCTGCACTTTGCCTTTATCAAGCAGGCTGACGGTGTTGTAATCCGTGCTGTCCGTCACCAGCGGGGTAACGACGGTACTGCGCGTTAAATTGGCCTGCATGGGAAACTCTTTAATGCGGTCCACTTTCAAAAAGTATTCTTCTTCCGTCACTTCCTGGTTTTTGGCTACGGTAAGGGGCGTTTCGAAATTGCTGTCCTGGTACTTATATTTCGCGCCCGCGCTGCCCCAGCCGTCCAGTTTCACCACCACGTCGCCTTTGTACGCTTCGCCTTCCAGCGTAATCGCTTCGGCCAGGTGAATCACGTTCAGCCACACTTCGCCCTCGCTGCCGGTGCCGCCCACCGGCTTTTGCACGCCGGCTAAAATCAAGCTGACCTCGCGGAAATTTAAAATGCCCGCCGGCGCGCGGCGGCTGACCACGCGCACGTTATACGATTCGTCGGACTTGTTCTCGAGCGTATCGGCAATGCCGTCCCCGTCCGAATCCACCATTTGCAGGGAAATCAGCCGCCAGCCGTCGAAATCCGCAGGTACGATTACTTTGTCAAAATTCGTATCCGTACCCACTTTTAAGAAAAATTCCGTCCCCGCGTTGGCCGCGGTGCTGTGCAGCAGGAAGCGGAGTTCGCGGTGCTGGGAAAAATCCATACTTCTAAAGTTGCGGTTGGCGTACAATTCGCCCGCGGGAGCGGCGTCCGGCTGGGAATCGTCCACTTCGGGCTGGTTGGTGGTGTTGAATTTTAAGTTTAAAGACTGGTCCAGCGCGTTGGCGGAATCGTTCGTTTCTCTGAAATTTTCCACCGAACCGTACAGATAATTAAATACGCGCAGGCCGTCGCCGGAGCGGTCGGCAAAAATAGGTTCGTAATTGGAGTTATCCACGTTGTTGATGCCGGCCACGGCAAATTCGTCCGGGTCCACGCCGTCCTGCACGTTCCACGCGGTGCCGGACAAAGACACGTTGGCAATTTTAATCTGCCCGCGCATCTTTTGGCCTTTTTTAAGCGTAATACGCAAATGGCGCACCGCCGTCCACTGGGATTTATCCTGAATCAGCAGCGGGGCGGTGTAGGTTCTCCAGGAGGTATTGTCCGCCGTATACCCGTTGGCCGAGGTAAGGCCGTCAATGTCGCGCAGCAAGGGGTCGGCAAACCCGAAGTTACCTTCGCGCGGGATATCCTCCGCGTCGTACTTGCCGTTGCCGTTCAAATCCTGCGTATCAATGCGTCCGTTCGGCTGGGTTTCGGGGTTATACACGTTGTTTACAAACGGGTTATAGCGTTCTTCCGTGCCGTCCGGGTTGGTGAACAGCCAGCCGATGTCTTCGTTCGGGGCCAGGCTGTTGCGGCAGTCGACGTCTTCCGTTTTCGGCACGCCCGTGCCGCACTGGGTATCCATACCTAAAGAACTGTCGGAATATTCCGAAATGTTACCAAACGTAAAGTTTACCTGCGGGCCGCCTTCTTCGCCGAGCATAGTCAGTTCGAAAGAGGTCTTGTCCGACAGGTCGATACCGCTTTCGCTTAACGGGTAGACGATGGAAACTTCGTCGCGGCCGTCGAAATTAACGCCTTGGGAAAAGTCGTAATTCAAGATAAGCACTTGCTGTTTGTCGTTGTAATTGGCGATGGAGTTCGGGTTGATTTCCAGCGACGGCAGGTCCTGCGTGTCCCAATGGATGGAGTTTAAAAAGGAGGGTTTGCTGTTCGGGTTGGAAGCGATGATCCAGTCCCTGAAAATGCGCGAGCCGGACACCTGTTCGTTCGTTTCGTTCATGCTGTCCACCATCGCATAGCCGAACAGGTTTTGGTTCTTTTTACTTTTGGCCACTTCCGCGCTGAAGTCCACCGACAGCGGCTCAGCCAGTTTAATGTCCTTCCCGTTCACGTCGGCCCCGTACACCAGCAGTTCTTTGGCGTACGAACCCACCTGCGGAACGGTGGAAGGCTTGTCGCTGCTTTCCTGCAGGACGGTGGCGCCCATGACGATTTTATCAAACAGTTTATAATCCAGGCGGCCGCCCAAAACGGAGTTGTTGGAGCTGGAGCCGGTGGTCGTATCGTACGTAATGTCGATCACGGAGTTTTCGGTAATTTCGTCGCCTTTGTAGAACGTGATAAAGCCGGAGGTGTAGTCGATATAATAATCGTTATTGCGCACGAGTTCGCGGCCGTTTAGTTTGACGCTTTCGGACTGGACGACGATGTCCGACTCGATAAAATACGTTTTAACCGTGGACTCATACTGAATTTGGAACGTGCGGTTGCGCGACGAAACAGGCGTTACGTTATACAGCCCCAAATCGTCGGTCATGCGGCTTTGCAGTTCAAAAATACCGGTGTTAAAATCCACTTCAATCGTAGCCGGATACACCTGCCGCGGCGAGGCGGACGGCCCCACTTCCTGCCCGTTGGCGTCCATCAGGCGCAGGATGAAATTGCCTTTGCCGTTGTCCTGCGTGATTTTCTGCGCGCCGATGTTGTAAAACGTTTTGATTTCCAGCTTGCTGGCGCTTTCGTCCGCGTTGCTGCCCCAGGCTTTATCGTTTTCCGTTTTAATCAGTTTGATGGTGTTCGGCGTGGCGCCCGTGGAGCTGAGCCACTCGCCGCGCGAGTTGCGGTAGTCCACGGCGATGACGCTCTCGGCCGAAATGGACCGTTTAAACGTAATAATGCCGCGCGAGTAATCCACCGTATAGTCCACACCGCGGGTAAGCAGCTGCCACTGGGTGGAATAACGGTCGGTGCCCAGGTAGTCGGTGGCGTCTTTGGTTATGGGAACGTAATCGGAAGACGTGGTGTTGCTGTCCAGATAAATTTCTTCCGAACCGGGTGAAATGTTGCCCACGGCCGCGCGCCACGCGTCGTAAGCGTCCACACTGTCCGACGGGTGAATGTTGCCGCCGAATGTTAAATCGTAATACGTGCGGCGGATGTAGCCCGTATCCGCCAGCGTGACAATTTCCGACACGCTGCTCCCCACGAATTGCTTTTGCTTGCTGGAACCCTTCGTCTGCGAACCGATTAAATACAGGTTGGCGTTTTTATGCTGCAGGTGCATTTTGGCACCGAACAGCTGTTTTTGGTAGGCGATAAATTCCGTCTGCGGCAAAGACAAATCCAAATCCCCGAATTCGGCAAGCTGCACCAGTTCCCCGGGTTTGCCGCGGTAGGCGACGGAGATGGTTTTTTCCTCTTCGCGCTGGTCGTCGTAATCGATATCCACGAATATGCGGTCCATAATTTTACCCTGCATTTTAAGCTGCAGTTCCTGGTTCATTTCCATGGAACTTTCGTTGCGGTCTTCAATATCGTTGTTCGGGTCTTCTTTATACCGTTTGGCGGCCAGTTTAAAACCCAGCACATAACGGCCCGTCAGCGCGATGCTGGTGCCGTATAACGGCAGGGAAAGCGTAGGGTTTAAAAGGGTAAGGTCGGGGATGGGTTCCGGCTCTTTATCCAGGCGGTACGCCCCTTCCACGGCCGTAACGGCCTGGCGCCAAAATTCGTTGGTATAGCGCAAAAGGTCGGCGTCGTCCGGCGGGTCTTCCAGGGCGAGTTCTTCTTCCCGTTTGGCGGCCTGTTCTTCCTGAAAAATAGAATACTGCTCTTTATCCACCAGGCTGTACGGCAGCGTTTCCGCGCCCGCCGGGGGAGCGAAAACAAACTGGAGGACCAAAAGCAGGGCAACAGGCAGCCGCAGTATTTTCATAGGGGGAAAAAATACCTCATTATTTCATTCTATAATATTTACCCCCTTGTATAACGGTAAAAATACATTTTCCCCATACAAAAAAGGAGGCCCGGAGAAGGGCCTCCTTTCCCAAATTTTTCGGAACCTTATTCAGGGCACTCTAAAAAAAGCAAAACGCGAAAAAACGCGGCCGCGGTGGACCTCAAATTCAATCACGTCCCCGGAGCGCAAATCCACAAACGCGTTTTCCAGCCGGGCCGCGTCCAACGCTTCCCGGTAGGTGGGGAAATCGATTTTTTCCAACATGGAACCGTCCGGCGTTTTATGGGTAATGGAACCGACGCTTTCCCCCTCCTCCAACTCAAGCGCCGGATAGCCGAACACTCTAAAGGTATAGGGAACGTAAACTCCGTTTTCATAATTTCTCAGCAGCCAGGAAAGCGATTTGCGCGCATCGATGGCGAATAACTCCGCATCGCCTCCGCCGCGCCCGCCGTAAATACCCGTCACCAGGCCGTCCTCGTCCAGCACCGGCGATCCGCACATGCCTTCCAAATACGCCACGTCTTCCGTGCGGGTTAACGCAATTTTCATACCGTAGGCCGATTCCACGGACAATCCTTTGGCCAGTTCAAAATCCGGCGCGTCATACGGGCGGCCCCACATAAAAAGAAAACTTCCCTCTTCCGGCGGATGGGCCGATACCCCCAGCGGGCGCACAAAACGCGCGGCGGAAGCAGGCAATTCCACTAACGATACATCCGGCGCGTTCACCCCAAAACTCCCCCCGGCCGACACGGTAAGCCCGGTATAATCCACCGCGCTCCCGTCCGGGCGGAACAAACGCACGCTGGCCCGTTTGCCGGCGGAACCCGTCACGTGGTAAGCCGACACCGCATACAGCCGGCCGGATGCGGAACGGATGACAAACCCGCTGCCCAGCGCGAATCCTTCCGAATCCAACGGAAGGGCCAGCGAAGGTAAAACCGCTTTGGACGCACTGAAATGCTGCAAAGCGGCCAACGGGCGGGACGGCGTTAAAAAAGGAACTTGCCGCGGAACGGCGGCGGGACGGGAAGGCACCCGGCGGCGCCAGGAGGATAATTTACGCCAAATGCCCTCTTCCACACGGCGCACCAGCGTTAAAGAAGACGCAGGCGTCACCGGGCGGCCGGCATACGCCGGAAGCGAAAAGCAAACCAATAAAAAACTTAAAAACCAAATCCTCATATTTATATTATACCTTGCCCCTGTACCGTTTACCAGGGCAAAAAGGCCCAGACGTCCCTTCCCCAAAAGGCCCCCTTTCTGCGAAACAACCGCGCATTTTTTTCGCCCGAGAACGCCTATATTTTAGTAAAATAAAAACATGCATATAAGCATATTCACCCGGTACATCGCCAAAAGCCTTATCACTTTCTTCGCGGGAGTGGTGGGTATTTTGACGTTTGTTATCTTCATGAATTACTTTATCCGCGTGCTGGACCTCGCCATGACGTACGGCACCAGCTTCGGGTGGATTGTTTCGTCTTTGCTTCATATTCTGCCGGACATTTTTTGCTTAAGCGCGCCGATGTCGTTCCAAATCGCCATTCTGCTTACGCTTACCAACATGAGCGAACAGGGGGAACTGATTGCCCTGCGCGCGGCCGGATTTTCGTTTAAAGAAATCATCCGCCCGCTGCTTGCGTGCGCGGTGGCGTTAAGCGCCCTCTTGGTTTTTATCGGCAACTGGGGCGCGCCGCACAGCTACAAACGCTTCAGCGAACTGCGCGACCAGGCACGCAGCAAAATCACCAAAGTTACTCTGGAACCGCAAACTTTTATCAATTTGGGAGAATGGGATTTGTATTTGGAAAAGCTGGACCCGGAAACCAACCTGGCGGGGCTGATTCACCTGATTAAAAAGAACGACGAAGGCGCGCTCAGCACCAAAGTAAACGCCAACTCCGGCAAAGTGATTCTGAGCGATACCGCCGTCGGCCTGCAGCTTAAAGACGGACAAATGCAGCGCGTGGACGACAAAGACCCCACCTCCTTCATCGCCGCCAATTTTGAAGATTACACCATGAGCATCTCGCTTTTAAAAGAACGCGCCCGCCGCCTGCGCATGGGCGAACTGACCACCACCGGCCTTATCCGCCGCTTAAAAAACGACCCGCTGGACGAAGAAACCGCCAACGAATACCGCACCGGCATCAGCATGCGCAACGTGCTGGCGCTGTCGCCCGTTATTATGCTGTTTCTCAGCTGCCCGATCGGGTTCTCGTTCGGCAAACGCACCAACAAAGGCTGGGGCATGCTGTTTAGCGTAGTGATTATTTTCGGATTTTATTTACTGTTAACGCTGGGGCTTTCGTTAGGGAAAAAATACCCGGTACTGGCGTACCCCAGCCCGTGGCTGCCCGTTGTGGTGGGGCTGTTTGCGGCCCGCTGGCTGTGGAAAAAGAGGCTTAACATTTAATGCACACGCAGCTTATTTACAAATACATCGCCAAAAAATTCTGGGGGCCGTTCTGTTTTGCCCTCGGCGTGTTTGCCGCCCTGGTAATGCTGGGGGATACGTTTGAAAAAATGAAAAACCTCAGCAACGGCGTGGCTACCATTTGGGACGTACTAACCTATTCGCTTTTAACTTTCCCCAACTGGCTGACCACCATTATGCCCGTGGCGTGTTTGCTGGGCTCCATCTCCGTCATTTCGGAAATGGTTTCCAACGGCGAATGGACCGCCTGCATCGCGGGCGGATTCTCACCCCGCCAGCTGTTCAAACCCGTCATCGCCTGTATTTTGACCGTAGTCGGGCTGACCATGCTCATGCAGGAATTTATCGTCCCCCCGCTGCTTGCCAAAGCCGACACCGTTTTTTATACGCGTTTAAAACCTATCCCGAATTACAACCAGGCGCTGGAACCTAACGTCATCATCAAAGTAGCGCCCACGCAAATGCTGTTTGCAAAAGCGGTGGACCTGGGCAACGGGACCATGACGAAAGTGTCGCTCGACACGTACAACGACGCCTGGGATATCGCCGAGCAAATTGTGGCGGAACAAATGGTATGGAACAAAGAAGCCAACCGCTGGATGTTTACCAACGGGCTTTTGCGCACGTTTACGGGGCCGACAAACACTTCCGAAGAACGCTTCGAATTAAAAGACGCGCCCATTTCCATCCGGCCTAATCAAATGTCCATCAGCCAGGTGGAAGAAAAGCTGATGAGCATCCGCGATTTAACCAAACGCATCAACTTCCATAAACAAACCGGCATTTCGTTCTATTCCGCCGAAACCACCCGGCAATCCAAATTCGCCACTCCGTTCGTTACGGTGATTATGTGCCTGCTGGGTATGCCGTTTGCCATCAGTTCGCGCCGGAAAAGCAAGATTTTAAACATTATCGCGTCCATGGTAATCGCGTTTGCGTTTTGGTCGTTTATTTCCATGTGCACGGCCGTCGGTGTAAACGGATACGTCAACCCGTTTGTGGCGGGCTGGGGGCCGGTGTTATTTTTTGCGGTTGTGGTGTTTTTCGAATTTAAGTGGATGCGGCTGTAATCCGTCCGTTTTATATAAAAAAGAGCCCCGGAGCATTTCGCCCCGGGGTTTTTATTATGTTAAAACCAGACTACAGGCCGAATACGTGCCGGATGGCCGCCAGCAGTTCATCGGTATCAAACGGCTTATATAACACGCCGTCCGCCCCCAGCCGCTGGGCTTCGGCCAAAATGGTATCCTGCCTGAGGCCGGTTACCATCAAGGCTTTTACACGCGGATATTTGCGTTTGATTTCGGCCAAAATATCCAACCCATTTTCCGTCGGAAAGAAGATATCCAGCAGGATAAGGTCCGCGCCGGTTTCTTCCATTTTGGCGCGCAATTCGGCCGAACCTCCGGCCTCAAACGCCACCTCAAAGCCGGACGACTCCAGTACGTTGCGGATAGCCGAACGCAAAATAACGGAATCATCCACCAGCGCAATTCTTATCATAAATTTCCTATTTCAAATAAGGGGCCGTCAGTTTTTCCCCAAACTCCAAAAGGGCGAGCGTGTCTTTTTTGGTCGCGCTTTCGGCGTAAATACGCAAAAGCGGCTCCGTGCCGGACGGACGCAGGAGCAGCCACTCGTCGTTTTCCAAAATAATTTTAAGGCCGTCTAACGTGGAGAATTCCGCCACTTTGCGCCCGTTGATTTTTTTGGGCAATTTTTTGCGAAGCTTTTCCGTCAGCGCGGCTTTGTCGGCCGGTTTGGAAAGCGGCAAATCTTTGCGCAAATAAACGGACGCGCCGTATTCCTGCGCCACCGCCGCGCACAGTTCGCTGGCTTTTTGGCCCGTAACGGCCATTACTTCCAGGAAGGCCAAGGCTACGGTCAAACCGTCGCGGTCGGGCAAGTTGCCCTTCCAGGCAAATCCGCCGGATTCTTCCACGCCGAAGGCCACATCTTCCAGCGCCATGCGTTCGGCCACGTGTTTAAAACCCACGCCCACTTCTTCAAACAGCATATTATATTGGCGGGCGATACGTTTAAGCAGGTAGCCCATGGAAACCGTTTGCACGATTTTGCCTTTGAGTTTTTTGTTTTTAATTAAATAATCGCAAAGTACCGCGGCGATGACGCACGGGGTTAAATAGGTTCCTTTTTCGTCCACCAGGGCCACGCGGTCGCCGTCACCGTCGAACGCCACACCCAGGGCGGCTTTTTTCTCCACCACCGTTTTCTTTAAAACGGACAGGTTCTTTTCTACAGGTTCGGGCTGCGCGCCGCCAAAAGTGGGGTCGTGTTCGGCCCGGAGCGCGATGACCTGTTTTTCGGACAGGAATTTTTCCATATATCCGGCCGCGGCGCCGTGCATATAGTCCATCACCACTTTGCCTTTAAAGGTTTTAATTTTTTTAAGATTCACGTGGGAAGCCACGTATTTAAAATAGACGTCGGAGCAGTCTTTTTGTTCCGCTTTTTGGCCGTACAAAAAGAGGACGGAGTTCTGGTCGAGAAGTTCTTCCACTTCTTTGGTAACGCGCGCGGAAGCCGAGCCGCCCGCCAATTTGATTTTAATGCCGTTGTAATTGGCCGGATTGTGGCTGGCGGTGACCATAATGCTCATCCAAAATTTGCTTAAACTCAAACACGCGGCGACAGGAGTGGAGACGGGCCGGTCCGACAGGGTGACGTCGATTTTATTGGAGCGGAAAATGCTGGCGATATCGGCCGCGAACAGGTCGGACATAAAGCGGCGGTCAAACCCGACGAAGATTTTGGGCATTTTGCCTTTTTCGTCGCTGGGAGCATTTTCGTTAATATAATCGGCCAGCGCCTGTGCGACGCGGCGGACGTTTTCAAAAGTAAAATTCCAAGCGATTACGCCTCTCCAACCGTCGGTGCCGAACTTAATTTCAGATGCCATACTCTCTCCCTGATTTGTAAGGTAAATCCGTTTTTCAATTTCCGTACGAATATATTTCTGCCGTCTATCGCCGCCTTTAGCCAGTGGTTTCTGGCCGTTTATGCCATATTGACTTCAACAGCAGTTTACCGCCGATATTTAGGAGCGTTTATAAAATAAAATTTTAAGAATGACAAATGTCCGGTTTGTTCGAGCTGTTTGGACGAGTTGCCGGACAGTCCTTTAAAATTTTATTTTATGCTCCGTAATCGGCTAGCCTTTTTGGTTACTTTTTCTGCAATGAGAAAAAGTAACAAATCTTTTTTGAATACCCTACTTTTTTATAAAAACAAAAAAGTGGAGGTGGGGGGATTCGCACCCCCGTCCGAACATCCTTTCCTCCCAGGCGCTACAAGTTTAGCTTCGCTTAATTAACCGCAACCTAAGCGCGAAGCGGCACGTTTGCGGTTTGGTTCGTTGGTCTTAGGCAAAGCCGGACGAACCGCGCCCGCTTTGCAGCATTCCATGTGATAACCGCGGTCTTTCAGCGCATGGAAGACGCCAAAAGCGCGGTGGGACTAAGCGTTAGCCCAAGCGACTTGATTGTCGTTAGTTATTTTTGTGGCCCTATTTTAGCCGGCCTGGCCAACCGGCACTTGCTCCCGGGCGGCAACAGATACCCGTCGAATCTATTACACCCCCGTAAATACGGAAATTGTCAAAGACCTGCTTTTTCAAATTAGCATTATATTGTATCATTTTCTTATAACAATTTTGAGGCGCAAAGGCAAATGAACACATACGTAAGCACCAAACCCACTGTTTATTTGATTGACGGGCTCAACCTCGTACGCAGCTTTTTATACCAATTCGCCCGCACGGAAGAAGACGTAACCGCCGATTTTTTAGACTTTTTGGCCGAAATCTCCCGGCACGAACGTTACTGTATGCACGAATACGAAGTAATTTTTGACGGCGCTTTTAGGCCTGTCGGCCCCTTGTACCGCGGCGGCGTGCATATTTCGTTTTCGGAAGAAGCGACGGCCGACCAAATTATTTACGAACGCGCGGACTATTTAAACCAAAACGGGCGGCGCGTTATCGCGGTGACGGACGACCGCCAGCTGCAGGAAGATTTAAAAAAGCTCGGCGTAAAAACGCTTTTCTGCCGTAAGTTTTACAACGGGCTTAAAGTGCCCGAAAAATAACTCCGCGGGCGCGTTTGTAAAATTAGTGCAAAAGCGCGCGTTTTTTGTTAAAATAAAAGTAAGAGGGCTGGTGGCGGAATGGCAGACGCGACAGACTTAAAATCTGTTGACCGCAAGGTCGTGGGGGTTCAAGTCCCCCCCTGCCCACTCTTATTTTCCTGCCATTCAATTTACCCCGCCAGTACATAAAGTATGTTAGAAGACATTAACCGTACCTTCGTTAAATGTTTTGGTTGGGTTTCCACCGTTTTGCCCATGGGGCTTAAATTCTTCGCAATCGGCGCAGTCGTCGCCGCGATTCTTTTATTCTTCGGTTGGCGTTTTATCGGCGGGCTGGTGCTGTTGGCTGCCTGCTTCTGCGCCTATTTCTTCCGCGATCCGAAAACCGGCGTTACGTTTGCCGACGATGAAATCGCCTGCCCGGCCTGCGGCACCGTTTTATCCATCAAAACGGAAGACGACCCGAACTCCGTCGTCGTGCGCATTTTCCTTTCCGTGTTTGACATTCACGTACAGCGCGCTACCGTAACCGGCAAAACGGGCGATATTTTCTACAACAAAGGCACCTTTTTATTCGCCAACAATCCGGCGGCGGACAAAAACGAACGCAACCTTATCCAACTTTTTAAAGACGGCAACCCCGAACGCTTTGCCCATGTGGAACAAATCACGGGCGCGATTGCGCGGCGCATTGAATGCTGGGTAAAACCCCAGCAGGATATTAAAGCCGGCGAACACCTGGGGCTCGTACGCTTCGGTTCGCAGGTGGCCGTATACATGCCGAAAGACAAAGTGCGCGTGATGGTAAAAGAAGGCCAAAAAGTGCAGGGCGGAATCACCGTTCTGGCGCTGTGGAAATAGAGGCTTTTATGCAAGGCGAAAAAAAGACCAACAATGTTGTCAACAAACTTAAACACACCGGCGCGGTAACGGCTCCGTCGCTGTTTACGCTGGGTAATTTGGCATGCGGTTTCTTTGCGATTATCTCCGCCTCCAAAGGGAACTTTGCCCAGGCCGGCTGGCTGATTTTATTTGCCATGGTGTTTGATATGTTCGACGGCCGCGTCGCGCGGCTTTTGGGCAGCGAAAGCAACTTCGGTGTGGAAATGGATTCGCTGGCCGATGCGGTTTCTTTCTGCACCGCGCCTGCGCTCTTAATGTACTTTTTTGTGCTCCATACGCAACCCGTTTGGGGCGCGCCCATCGCGTGCGTGTACGCGTGCTTTGGCGTACTGCGTTTGGCGAAATTTAACGCCATGGCTTATGCGGGCGAAGGCTCTAAAAAATACTTCTCCGGCCTGCCCACCCCGGCGGCCGCGGCGATTTTGGCTTCGTTTGCCATTTCCTACAGCATCATGGAAGGCAACATGGGCGGACGCAACATCCACCTGCTGACCGTTTATTTGCCGTACGTCTATAATTTTGTATGGTTTGCGATGCTGATTCTGTCGCTTTTAATGGTATCCAACATCCCGTACGCGGCTTTTAAAGCCAAACGCGAAAAGGGCCTCAGCGTATGGACGCTGCTTTTAATCGTGTTTTTGGTGGTAATGTTGATCCGCTTCCCGCAGGACGTAATTTTTATTGTATTCTCGCTGTATGTAATCTTTGGGTTACTGGCGGTGTTATACCGTGCGTTCCGCGGCATTAAAGTGGAAAAATAAGTTTTCTTATATGCGAAAAACCCGCTCATTACGAGCGGGTTTTTTATTTTCACCCAAACTTACGGTATTTTCCAGCCTCCGTTAAAGGCCTCCCCGCCGAAACTTTTACACAAACTTTCATCCCCTTTGCATGACCGTACGCCGGGGCTGGAAGAATGGTCCAAATAATGAATATAGTAAATCCCTTCTTTTGTTTTGCCCATCACATAAGCACTTGCACTGCCTGTTAAATAACTGCTTCCAGACAACAAATCCACAACCGTTCCGTCCGAAAACCGCAAATAACCGTCATCTGTCGCCGCGCCAGCCAAGTTCCCGTCCGGCCAGGAGATGTCCAATTCGCCGGAAAAGGGCGTATATTGCCCGTTAGCGAGATAATACGCTTCTTCCGCATCCGCCATAGCCTTTATCAACGGAGCCAAGCGCATTAAACGCGTTTTTTTAACGGCCTTTTGGTATTGCGGCAGCGCCACCGAAGACAAAATACCAATGATTAGTACAACGACTAATAGTTCTATAAGTGTAAAGCCTTTCATCCTTAATTATGCCTTCCCATAAAAAAAGTCATCCTGAGAGGTTTCTGTTCAGAATCTGCCACTTTTGACGAAATAAATCATAAAAGGGAGATCCCGTACAGAAACACTACGGGATGACCCCAGTTTATCAAAAAAAAAAAACGGGTCAAGGCCGGGAACAACAGCATATAAAAATAACGAAACGCAAAGAAAATTTCTTTGCGTTTCGTATATAAAATCGTAAGTTACTACCAGCCGTTATTTTACCAGTTTTTGTGACGCCAAAACATCATCACCAGCCAAATCAAAATCAAACAAATTCCCATCAGCATCCAAAACGCGTGCGGATGCTGGGCCATCGGCAGCGCCACGTTCATCCCGTACGCACTCACAACGAGCGTCGGCACCATCATCCAAATGGTAATTACGTTTAATTTTTTAATTAAGAGGTTCAAATTGTTGCTGACAATGGACGCCCGCGCCCCCAACAGCTGCGCCAAAATGTTGGAATAAATATCCGCCTGCGTTTTACACTGGATGTTTTCTACGATGATATCGTCCAGCATTTCTTCGTCTTTTTCGTCAAAGCCGATGCGGGCGGACAGGTTGCGCATTTTTTCAAACACAAAACCGTTGGACGTAATAGCTTCCGCATAGTACACCAAACTTTTTTCCAGGCTGAACAGGTTAAGCAGGTATGTGTTATCCACAGATTCGGTCATTTTGTCTTCGATTTCCTCCGAAATCATGTAGATAATGCGCAAGTGTTCCACGTAGTGCGAAATCGAGTTGTACACCAATTTCAAAAACACTTCTTTAATCGTAGAAACCGCCAAAAAGCGTTTGCCCACAAACAACGGGATGTCTTCCGCCAGGACGACTATCAATTTATCCTCAAATAAAAACATCCCCACGGAAGCCACTTTAAATTCCAGCTGGTCTTTGCCGGAATAGTTCTTGGGGCGTTTGTAAATCATGACGATATGCTCGGGCTCGAACTCCAAGCGCGGCAGTTCGTCCGGGTCCAGAGCGGAGGCGAGGGTATGCTCGTCAATTTGGTACGAATCCACCAAAAAACGCTGTTCATCGGCCGTCGGGTTGGTGTACACGTACACCTGCGCTTGTTCGGCGTCGGTTTCCAGTAATTTTTTATTCGAGATAACGTATTTTTTGAGCATTTTTTCGCCTTATATTTTACGGTTATATTTAAATGATACCACCTGTGAACGGGCTTGTAAAGTTTTTTCCGCCGCCTCAGCGGGAGAGTTCCGCATTCAAATATTTTTTCGTTTCATTCCACACTACCCCCCGCAGCAGCCATAACGAAAGTAAATTCGGCACGCACATCACGGCGATGGCCGTATCGGCCAACTCCCACACCAGTTTGGGGCTTAAAAATCCGCCGGCGCACATCACCGCCAGCCACACGATATAAACGGTTTTTTCCACGCGCCCGCGCACAAAAAAGCGCACCGCTTCCGCCGTGTAATAACTCCAGCCCACCAGCGTGCTGAACGCAAACAGCGTCAGCGACAGCAACAAAAATATATGTCCGCCCGGCAAAGACGAAAACGCATGCCGGGCAAGCTCCGCCCCGAATAACGCGCCGCCCTGCCAGTCCCCCGCTATCACCACGGTCACGCCGGACAGAAAGCAAATAACGAGCGTATCCCAAAACACCGTAGTGGCCGATACCAGCCCCTGGCGGACGGGATTGGGTGTTTGGGCCGCCGCGGCGGCGATGGCGCCCGAGCCGCTGCCCGCCTCGTTGGAAAGTACCCCGCGCGAAACGCCGTAGCGCACCGCTTCTTTCACCGTTACCCCCACCGCGCCGCCCAGAGCGGCGGTACCCGTAAACGCGCTTTTGAAAATGCACATCACCGCCCAGGGCAGTTTGGGCAGGTTCGTCAAAATAACGGCCAGACACAATAAAATATACAGCACCGCCATAAACGGCACCAGCCATTTACACACGGCGGCGATTTTTTTAACGCCGCCTAAAATTACCGCGGCCGTCAGCAACACAAGCACACCCGTCGTCCATCCGGCGGGAATGTGAAATACGGAGCCGTATATCGCCGCCAGCGAATTGGTTTGGATAAGCGCGTCGCCAAACCCCATCAGCGCGGTAGCCGCCGCAAAAACCACGGCCCATTTGGGCATATTAAGCCCGTTTTTCAATACGTACATTGGGCCGCCGACGTATTCTCCCGCGGCGGTTTTTTCGCGGTATTTGACGGACAATACGGCCTCGGCGTATTTTACGGACATGGCAAACACGGCCGAAAGCATCATCCAAAAAAGAGCCCCCGGCCCGCCCGTGGAAACGGCCGCCGCCACGCCCACGATATTGCCGGTACCCACCATAGCGGCCAACGCCAGCACCAAAGCCCCAAAACTGCTGACGGAACCCGCCGCGCGGCTCTGTTTGACGGACAGCTTAATAGCACGGAATAAATGATGCTGGATAAACTTTAATTTCCACGTAAAATACAACCCCGCGCCCGCAATCAGCGCGAGCATCGGCGCACCCCATAAAAAAGCGTTTATCCGCACGACAATTTCCGTTACTGCCTGCATAAGTATCCTCTTTATAAAAAATAAGACAACGCAAAATTTTACTAAATATCGAGCGATTCTTCCCGTTTTCGTTTACATGCAAAAACGCCCCGGCCCGAAGGCCGGAGCGCTGTTCCTTTACAAACCCCTACGATTAGAAGGTATAGCGTACGCCGACCGTCACCTCGTGGGAAGTTAAATCGTAATCGCGGTGGTCTTCGTCCACTCTCCAGGTAGAACCGGCCTGGTAGTCGTCTTTATACAGCCCGGCGAAACCGCCGAAATGGCCCAAATCGCTGTAGCGATAGCCGAAATCAAGCGTTAAGTTTTTGGTCAGCGCCACACCCACGCCCGCACCGACGTTCCAGCTCATTTTCCAATCGGCAAAACGGGATTCCGGGATGGAGTAGCGGCCGCTTTTGAAGTTGTAATCCATCGACGCGTTCGTCACGCCGATACCCGCACCGATGTAAGGGGTAAAAATGGTGCCGGTGTGAACGTCAAAATACAGGTTAAGCAGGAAGGTATCGGTTTCCAGCTGGCTGGAGCGGTCTTCGTTATCGTGCGCGTTGCCCTGGTCTTTGCCGCTGAAAAAATAGTAGCTGGCGGAAGTGGAGCCGTATTCCAGCTCCGTGCGGAGCGAGCCGATTTTGTTTTCCCATACCGAAGCGCCAACCGCCCATTTGGCGCCCATGGCGGAATCGTAGCTGAAGTCGTCCGTTTTAACTTTGGTGTCGGACGCTTTTAAAGACACGTACGGCAATACTTCGGCGGAAGCATTAACCGCAAACAACAAGCAAAAAAGACTCGTTAACAGAAGGGCCGGTTTTTGAATAAGTTTCATTTATTTCTCCTCTCTTAGATATTACCCGGCCAAGCAAAAAGCCTAAACCAGAGCACGAGGAGCAGGAGCGGGAAGAAAATGGTCTAAACCAGTTGATATTCGGTTTTTACACGCAAAACATCTTTTGCTTTACCTGAGTGATTTAACCAATTTATCAAAAAAAAAAAACGTGTCAAGGCCCCCTTGCCGGGGGCAGGCACGCTGGCCTTGACCAGGGTTTAGCAATAGACGGTACTTATTGATTAGAAGGGAACAACTCAAGGGGGTATCTGCCTGTCTGGTCCAGGGGCTGGGCTCCCCACTTGTCCGCGTTCTTCTGATTAGTTTAAGCCACACTGTTTTAGATATGTCGCAAAATTACGAACCAAGAAGGCAAAAGAGAACAGACATGGAGAGTCCTTGCCGTCATCCCGGACATGGATCCGGGAACCAGGACGTTTATAAAGGAAATCCTCATCTCATTGGATTCTGAAACAAGTTCGGAATAACGACAAAAAGGGCAATAAATATCCCCCGGCATAACCGGGGTTTTTATAGACAAAATAAATATCCCCCGGCATAGCCGGGGGTTTTTCACATTGGGGCCCTGCCCCTCCTTACTAGCCAGGCGTGGAAC
>CAJTJT010000014.1 GCA_910576915.1 uncultured Elusimicrobiales bacterium | reverse complement strand
AGGAGTTTTTCTTTCTGACTCACCGGTTAACCTTTTCTGAACCACCGGCCTAGCCGGTGGTTTTCCGCACACAAAAACGCCCCGGGCAATCGCCCGGGGCTGATTTTAAGTTCTTTAGAATCCTAACGATTTACAAATACCTTTCATTTTAAAATCCCCGCAGCTCTTGCTGACGTTTCCGGCCCGGGTTATTCTAAAATCAACGCCGTACTGTGAATTGCTGTCCGGGAAGGGCTGCACCCCGCCGCGGGAAACGGTCATAGCCACATCCGCATTCGGCCCGGTACCGCCGGCCCCACAGTCCATATTGTAATACAGAAAATGTTTGCTTTCGAACATATCCGTCGAACCGGCTTTAGGAGTCAGCCCCATTTCTCTGTACCATTCGTTACAGATGCTTTTATCCTCCGGGGACGGTAAGCTGTCCGCCAAAAACGCCAGACGCGCGTTTTGCTCGATATGGTGCCACACACTCTGCACTTCCGCAAAGCGTGCTTTTTCCACCGATTTGGTATACTGCGGCAGCGCAACAGCCGACAAAATGCCGATAATCAGCACTACTACCAATAATTCTATTAAAGTAAACCCTTTTTTCATAAAGCCCTCCTCAGCATGTTATTTTAGGGATTATTAATATTTTAACACTTGCATATCCCAAAAAACAACCGCCCTTCTTGCTGCGTCAAAACACGGTATAAAAGGACTGTTTCCCAATAAAAAAGACCAGCCCGCAGGCCGGCCTTTTTCTATTGCCCCAATTTCCCGCCATACGCAAACTACATTTCAAAACGCATATAGCCCGAAGTGTCCCCCATATCCGTCCCCAGCGCACGGCACAACCGTAAAAACCGTTTAGGCGCCGCCGCCCATACATAACAGCCCCGAGGGGGCTTCATATTTTTTACATTTTCAAAAATAATTTTATATTGTACACGCTGCACGCTCCACGGTTCGCAATATACAAACCAATTTTGCATATAACACTCGCGACGGCTCTCCACGCCCAGCTCTTCCCAATTATTTGCATAACGTCCGTTGGCCAAATAAAAAAGTTCCTGTTCCCGCGCCACATTATTTACCCAGGAAATGACA
Source organism: uncultured Elusimicrobiales bacterium (assembly GCA_910576915.1). Taxonomy (GTDB): domain Bacteria; phylum Elusimicrobiota; class Elusimicrobia; order Elusimicrobiales; family Elusimicrobiaceae; genus Avelusimicrobium. The sequence continues at coordinate 34,810 of CAJTJT010000014.1, read as the reverse complement.
TCCACCATCCGGCTTTTATCCACCGCCAGCTGGTACTGCGGGAACGCCACCGACGCCAAAATACCGATAATCAGCACTACTACCAATAATTCTATTAAAGTAAACCCTTTTTTCATAAGAAACTCCTTAACAAGTTGATTTAAAGGCTTATTGTTGTTTAATACGGCACAGCCAAAAAATCAACTTCAAAAGCAGTTTATCAAAAAAAAAAAACGGCGCAAGCCTTTTTCAAGACTTGCGCCCAATCAAACGGAAGTTTTATTATTTTCCAAACTTTTCCTTAAACCACTTAATAACCCATTCCGGCTTATAATCAATAATCTTGCGGTTGTGCGGCGTGTAACTTTCCGGCGGCGCGATAATCTGTTTTTCGCGCGGCAGAAGCGGATAAATATAATCCGTCACCACTTCGATATTGGGGTACCACAAATTGTGGACTTTTTTATCCACCCAGTGCTGCAGCCCCAAGTTGGGCAAATTGAGCCCCGCCGACGCCGCCCAAAATACGGAATTGACGGCTATCACGTACAGCGCAAACTCCGCCTTTAGGAGCGAGAGCAAATGCCATGTTTGATTAATGGAAAACTTCTTGATATCTATTTCCATATAATCCGCGTTTTCCACGGGGCCGCCTTTGGTGACGCTCATCACAAAATACCCTTCGGCAATTAACCCCTCCGCCAGCGCGCGCATATGCGGATAAACATAATTGGAACCGCGGGAATCAAGCTGCAGGAAAATAATTCCCTTTTTACCTTTCGCCTTAGCGCGCACCGCCTCCAAGGTTTCGGCAACCACCGGGGCGGGCGTTTGCGGGAAATACATCACGGGCGAGGGCACGTCTTTCGGCGCGGGAAGCGAAAAAGTTTCAAATAAACTCGTCACGCGGTGCGGAACGTTAATACCGTATTCATAATACACGGGTACGGCTAAAAATCCGTCCGGGATATTTTCAAAAGCGGCGGAATAATCGTAATTTTTCCAAATCAGCGGATGGCGCGTTCCTTCGAAATAAAACACTTTGTCGAAGTGCGGGTTTTCTTCCAGGAGTTTGCCGACGAGCGGCGAGTTGTTGCGGTCAAACTTGGCGCCCACGTGCGCATGGAACGAAAGATTAGGGTATTTTTTCTTGAGTGCGGCCAGCATGGGCGTGGTATACAAATAATCGCCGATACCCATAAAAAAGATAAGCGCTACACCCTTTAAGTTCGGGTTCACCGCAAGGGCTTTATCCAAATCGTAAAACACGTGCTCGTGGCGGTAGAGCGGACGCTTGATACGGTGCCATTCTTTATTAACGGGCAGGGTTTCCCGCACGGGCGCGCCGGGAACGTGTTTTTTATCAAAACGGTACCACACGGGCGTATGGGTACGGACAAAAAAGAAAATCTTGTGCATAAGCCAGCGCAGCGTTTCGTAGCAGACGCACACTTCGCGGTTGGCACACATCAAATTGCGTACTTTGTATTCTTGCATATAATAAGTATAGCAAACAAAAAGCCGCCCCGTACGGAGCGGCTTTTTTCGGCAGGGAAAAATTATTTGTCTAAATTCACGAGGTCGTATTCGTTATTCCCCATGCCGAGTTCTTTCATATATTCAAGCTGGTGAAGGCCTTCGCGCGATTCGATGCGTTCCTTTAAATCGTGCAGTTCCGCTTCCGGCAGCTGGTATACCATATCAATGGACGCCTGGTCCACCGCCAAAATATCAGTGGAAGCCAAAATGCCGATATCGTGCGCTTTGGGCGCGGCGGCGGAAGTGCCGGCACAGTCGCAATCCACGGACATGTTGCGAAGGACGTTAATGTAGACGATTTGGTCGCCGAAGTGGTCCATCGTGGCCTTGGCCGATTCGGCCATGTTTTCCATAAAAAGGGATTTCGTCGCGCCCCAGGTATTATCCTGGCTGGAGCCGTGCACCATCGCCTTACCGATTTTGCCGTCCGCACAGCCGATGGCGATATTTTTCATGGAGCCGCCAAAACCGCCCATGGCGTGGCCTTTAAAGTGGGTCAGTACGACCATGGAATCGTAATTAAGCATGTGCTTGCCGACGGACATTTCTTTAAAATGTTTACCGCCTTTGACGGGAATCATCACAGCGCCGTCTTCGTCCATGATATCCACTTCGCTAAATGTCCAGCCGTTGGTTTTGAGCGTTTCGCGGTGGCCTTCGGTGGTCTGGCGCGGGCTGGGGTATAATACGTTGGTTTCCACGAGTGTGCTGTTCGGAATGTGCTCCTGTAACGCTTTTACCATGGGCACGGGCAAGATGTTCGGGCCGTGCGGTTCCCCCGTATGGAATTTAATGGCCACTTTACCCTTTACGTTTTGGCTGATTTTATCGTAGATTTTTACAAGGCCTTCCGGGCTGATGTCGGACGTAAAATAAACGGTCGCTTTCGGTTGGGCCGGCACCGCCGTTTTGGTTCCGGCGGGAGCGCAGGCGGCAAGAGCGGCGGCCAGCGCAAAAAGAACAATTTTTTTCATGCGAAACCTCCTGTAAAATATATAGATATTTTACTGCCTGGAGCGGACTCCAAGTCAAGAAAAAATCTACGGAAGCGTATACACGTCAAAGGTTCCCCGCCCGGAGGAAGTGGTACTTCTGCCCGAAGAAACGCCGCCCATACTTTTACACACTTGTGCGGCGACGGAATCGCCTTGTAAGGCCGTGCACTCCCGCGCGCCGGGACGGGCGGAATAATCCAGCCATTGGATATAGCCGTTCTTGAAATTTTCGCCCCATAAACTTAAATTGCTCCATTCGTATAAATCTACCCGAAAATTTTTACAGTTTAAAAAAGTCCCGCTGAAAGAACAGCCGGGGAACGAGATGTTAAGCGAATCACTGACTGCCGTCCAATTTGTATTGGTATGACCTCCGGGATAGATTCCATTGGCAAGGTAGTAGAGTTCCAATTCATTTTTGAGAGCTTTTACGGTGGTTTCTATTTCCGTGTAACGGCTTTTGGCCACCGCCACCTGATATTGCGGCAGCGCAACCGCCGCCAAAATACCGATGATTAACACAACGACCAACAACTCTATTAACGTAAAACCTTTACTGTGATGCATGGGACACCCCCTCTATATGAATTGCCCCTATGTTATCAAAAAAAAAAAACGAATCAACCCCTTATCGGGAACAAAAAAAACGGACCGCCAAAACACGCCGTGCAGTACAGAATAACATTGCCCCGCATTGGCTGATTTTAGATTAGAATAACACCGTAGAAGGTTATATGATTTTTCAAAACCGCTCCGTATTGCACGGACAAGTTGGGGCGCGGCGTAGTGGTAATTACGTAAGCCCCAAGGTACGCGCAAGACGGCAGGTTTTGGAAAATTGTTTATCCTGAAAAGACACAAGGGACGAAAACAATCTTTTCGTCCCTTGTGCGCAAACCGAAAGATAAGTTCAGCCGTTCCATCCTCCGCGTTTGCCAAATACAACCCAAAGTTATACAATATATACAAGCCGGAGTGCCCCTCCGGGCTGCCGCGTTTTTGCGCGGCGTTTTACCGTTTTAACATTACGCAAAAGGAGACTTCTCTACTATGGCTAAACTAGTTGCTATGGACGGCAACGGCGCAGTATCCCACGTCGCCCATGCCACCAACGAAGTAATCGCTATTTACCCGATTACCCCGTCCTCCACGATGGGTGAAATCTGCGACGCGAAAAGCGCCAAAGGCGAAACCAACATTTGGGGCAACGTCCCGTCCGTGAGCGAGCTGCAGTCCGAAGGCGGCGCTTCCGGTGCGGTGCACGGTTCCTTAACCGCCGGCGCGCTGACCACCACTTTCACCGCCTCCCAGGGCTTGTTACTGATGATTCCGAATATGTACAAAATCGCCGGCGAACTGACGCCCACCGTGTTCCACGTGTCCGCGCGCGCCATCGCCACCACGGCGTTGTCCATCTTCGGCGATCATTCCGACGTTATGGCCGTCCGCCAGACCGGCTGGGCCATGCTCTGCTCCGATAACCCGCAGGAAGCCATGGATATGGCCTTAATCTCGCAGTCCGCCACGCTGCGCGCCCGCGTGCCTTTTGTGCACTTCTTTGACGGTTTCCGCACCAGCCACGAACTGAACATGGTGGAACCCCTGTCCAAAGAACAGATGAAAGAAATGATTAACGACGAACTCGTGGCCGAGCACAAATCCCGCGGCTTAAACCCGGAACACCCCACCGTGCGCGGTACCGCCGCCAACCCGGACGTGTACTTCCAGGCCCGCGAAGCCGTCAACAAATTCTACAACGCCGTACCCGCTATCGTAAAAGAAGAAATGGCCAAATTTGAAAAAATCTCCGGCCGCAAATACGACCTCTTCCAATACTTTGGCGCCGAAGACGCCGAAAGACTCGTGGTCATCATGGGTTCCGGCGCGGACGTGGCCCAAAACGCCGTGGAAAGCATGGCGGGCGAAAAAGTGGGCGTACTCAAAATCAAATTGTTCCGCCCCTTCTCTATCGAAGATTTCGTGCGCGTCATTCCGGCTACGGTCAAAAAAATCGCCGTTATGGACCGCACCAAAGAACCCGGCTCCATGGGCGAACCGTTGTTCCAGGACGTCTGCGCGGCTTTCTTAACCAAAGAAGCCAAAGCCAAATTCCCGGCTACCCCGCTCATCATCGGCGGCCGCTACGGTATCGGCTCCAAAGATTTTACGCCGTCCCACGTCAAAGCTGTGTTTGACAACCTGGCCAAAGACGAACCGATTAAAGATTTCGTCGTCGGCATTAACGACGATTTGACCGGCAAATCCCTGCCCGAAGCCAAACTGGCCACCAAATCCGGCAATGATATTTTCGCCGCGCTCTTCTACGGTTTGGGTTCCGACGGCACCGTAGGCGCCAACAAAAACACGATGAAAATCATCAGCGCCAACGGCTTCTTCGCCCAAGGGTATTTCGTCTACGACTCCAAAAAATCCGGCTCGATGACGACTTCCCACATCCGCTTCGGCAAGAACTACATCCGCGCGCCTTACCTCATCCAATCGGCTGATTTCATCGGCGTACACATGTTCGACTTCTTGGATAAATACGACGTGCTCGGTTCCGCCAAAGAAGGCGCCACCGTACTCATCAACTCTCCTTACGGCGCGGACGAAGTGTGGAACCACCTTACCGCCGAAGTGCAGAAAATTATCATCGACCGCAAACTGAAAGTGTACGTCATTGACGCTTCCGAAATTGCGCTCAAAACCGGCATGGGCAGCCGCACCAACACCATCATGCAGACGGCCTTCTTCGGCATCGCGGGCGTAATCCCGGCCGAAAAAGCCATCGCCGACATTAAAGAAGCCATCAAAAAAACCTATTCCAAAAAAGGCGAAGAAATCGTACAGAAGAACTACAAAGCCGTGGACGCCGCTCTGGCGGGCCTGCACGAAGTAAAATATCCGGCTGAAGTTTCTTCCAAACTGCACACCAAAGCCCCGGTCCCGGCCGAAGCCCCCGCGTTCGTAAAAGAAGTGCTGGGCGAAATGATTGCCGGCCGCGGCGACAAGCTGCCCACCTCCGCCATGCCGGAAGGCGGCGTGTATCCGACGGGAACCACCCAGTACGAAAAACGCAACATCGCCATTATGGTTCCGCAATGGGATCCCAATACGTGCATCCAGTGCGGTTTCTGCTCTATGGTCTGCCCGCACGCCGCAATCCGCATTAAAGCGTACGACGGCGCGGCCTTGAAAGACGCTCCGAAAACCTTTAAATCCGCCGACGGCAAAGCCGATTTGGCCGGACTCAAATTCACCGTACAGGTAGCGGTAGAGGACTGCACCGGCTGCGGCGCGTGCGTATACAACTGCCCCGCCAAAAACAAAGAAAATCCGGAAAAGAAAGCCCTCTCTATGGTACACCAGCTGTCCGTGCGCGAGGACGAAATCGACAACTACGCGTTCTTCTTGGGCCTGAAACAAGCCGACGTGAAAACGAAAAAAGAATCCGTCAAAGGCTCCCAGATGAAACGCCCCTTGTTTGAATTCTCCGGCGCGTGCGCGGGCTGCGGCGAAACGCCGTACGTCAAACTGTTGACCCAGCTGTTCGGCGACCGCTTGGCCGTGGCCAACGCAACGGGCTGCTCCTCCATTTACGGCGGCAACCTGCCCACCACGCCTTACTGCAAACGCGACGACGGCAAAGGTCCGGCGTGGGCGAACTCCCTGTTCGAAGACAACGCGGAATTCGGCCTCGGTATGCGCTTGGCGTTTGACCAGTTAAACCACGACGCCAAAGCCCTCCTCGCCGAAGCGAAAGAAGGCGGCCTGAAAGAACACGCGGCCTTGATTGACGCGCTCTTAAACGCCGACCAAACCACCGACGCGGGCGTGGAAGAACAACGTGCGCGCGTGGCGGAACTGAAAGCTATCTTGAACAAAGGCGCCGAAAACGGCTGCGAAACCTGCAAACGCCTGCTCAGCTTGGCTGATTACCTCGTCCGCAAATCCGTCTGGATTTTGGGCGGTGACGGCTGGGCCTACGATATCGGCTACGGCGGTTTGGACCACGTCCTCGCCAGCGGCAAGAACATCAAAATCTTGGTGCTGGATACGGAAGTGTACTCCAACACCGGCGGACAGATGTCCAAAGCTACGCCTTTAGGCGCGAAAGCCTTGTTCGCCGCGGGCGGCAAAACGATGCCGAAAAAAGACCTCGGTATGATTGCGATGACCTACGGCAACATCTATGTGGCGCAGGTAGCCATGGGCGCGAACATGAACCAGACCATCCAAGCCTTGGCGGAAGCCGACGCTTACGACGGTCCGGCCTTGGTCATCGCCTACGCGCACTGCATCGCGCACGGTATCGATATGTCCAAAGGTATGGGCGAAGCCAAGAGAGCCGTACAGGCCGGACGCTGGATTCTGTACCGCTTCAACCCCGAGGCCCGCTACGAAGGCAAGAACCCCTTGCACGTCGACAGCCCCTTGGGCGCGCCGACGCTCCCGTTGGCCGATTATATGAGCGGCGAAAACCGCTTCAAAGGCTTGATGAGAGACAATCCGGAACTGGCGAAAGAGCTTATCAAACGCGCTGAATCGGAATACGCCTGGAGACGCGATTTGTATAAACAACTCGCGGCCATCGAACCGGCTGAAAAAATCGTTAAGTAATTTACGATAGGATGAAAAGCCCCCGGCAAGCGCAAGCGAACCGGGGGTTTTCTTATCCCCAAAACGGCCGCGATTTGTACAAACAACTCGCGGCTATTGAACCGGCTGAAAAAATCGTTAAGTAATTTACGATAGGATGAAAAGCCCCCGGCAAGCGTAAGCGAACCGGGGGTTTTCTTATATTACGTTGTAACAGCTAAAAATAATAAATTGCATATTGTCCACGGCTAGGATGCGACGCCTCCTCGTTATGTCCCGTCATAGTACGGCATAAATCACGTCCTTGCTGGTTATCACGGGGATATACCCAACAAGCAGGTGGGAGTACGCCGGGCCGCCAATGCCGCATATACCACACCTCTCCAGTTCCTATTTTTATGTTACATTGCCCATATCCTGTATTGTGCAAATGGCAACTCCCCCATTTCTCTATATATTTATCCCCATCGTTCTGCTCCTGTATCTTTTGCTTATTTGGAACGTCTATATCCAAATCAGAAAAGTGCGTTGTATAAGCGCCGTTGGCCATATAATATACCTGCTCGGCCTTATACAAACTTTCGAGCAGCGTCTGCGCTTGAGTATATCTGGCCCGGCCAACCGCCTTTTGATATTGAGGCAGTGCAACGGCAGATAAGATTCCGATAATTAATACAACGACTAACAACTCTATTAAAGTAAAACCTTTTTTACTGGATCCTGAAACGGCAGCCCGCAGGGTTTCAGAATGACAGCAACGCGTAAAACCTTTCATGTCTATTTCTCCCATCAAAAAAGTCATTCCGAGAAGTTTCCGCTCAGGATCTACCCTTTTTAACAAAATAAACTATATTTAGTAGTTCCCGTACAGAAACATTACAGAATGACTTTAGTTTATCAAAAAAAAAAAACGATACAAGCCCCCCGAAGCCTCTGAACAAAAAAAACCCGGTCTTAACAAACAGACCGGGGATTATATAATGTTGTAAAAATTTAGGGTAATTCAAACAGTCGTACACAATAAGTATTCAAAACAGGGGTGGCGGAAGTTCCCATCACACTACGGCAAAAAGACCCCACCTCCACCGCATGGCAAGCGTATTCGGCGCAATAAACGACATCACTGTCCCGCTTCATTCCGTATCCGCCAAAACCACTGTTAAAAAAATCACCAGAATAAGCGGCTAAAACGCCGTTGCCGTAAATTTGAAGAGTAAGCTGAGAAGCCCCGGCTCCCCGCGAAATGCGCGAACCGTCCGAAGTTACAGGGCCATTCTCAAAACCTTCCAAGTCCATATCCAACTCTCTAAAGTTGCTGGTATAAGTGCCATTGGACATAAAATATAACTGGCGCGCATTTTGAGCTTCTTTCATGTACGGCAACACGCCCGCCGCACGGGATTTTTTAACTGCTTTTGTATATTGCGGCAGTGCAACGGCGGATAAGATTCCGATAATTAATACAACGACGAGCAACTCTATTAAGGTAAACCCAATTTTATTGGCTCCCGGCTCCGGCATCACGCAGCGTGCCGGGATGACGACTTTTTGACACATAGGACATATCCCCCCTACTGCTCAGAATTATCCCCAGTTTATCAAAAAAAAAAAACGGGTCAAGGCCCAAGTATTTTTTGGAAATAGAAGGACTATTCCTCAGTATAACTGGGGACACACTGGCGTTTTCAAGTACCTGCCACGCCTGTTCACTTACGAGGCTTCCCACGGTGTAAGATACAATAGATGTTGGGTTTGTGAGGGGTCAGCCAAAGGGGCTTGCTATTAGTTAACACAACCAATCAAGGTAACTCGTAAGCCCACCATCCTTCTGCCCCCACCACACTGTTTTTGGCTCCCCAAACAGACGTACACCAGTTTTTTCCGCCGCCTCCGGCTCTGTACCAGCAATAGATTTTATCTTGCAGCGAATCAGAAGTTCCCGGCATAGAATGTATATACGCCAATCCGCTGCAAACATAAGGACCGTCCGCCCACACCGCCGACGAAACACGCATACCCGGATTCGTGTCCGTGCCGGTGTTATGCAAAACCAGCACATAATTCGGATTTTTTCCAGCGGAAATAGAGGTTGAGGCCAATCCACAAACCCCTAACTGTTCCCACCCGGAATAAGACAAATCCAAATCGTAGATATTTTGGGAACGAGGGTATGTTCCGTTAGCCAAATAATAACTCTGCTGCGCCTGCGCCAATGCGCGGACTTGGGTTTTCATTTCGGCAGCACGGCTGCGCCACACCGTTTTTTGATATTGTGGCAGCGCCACGGCAGATAAGATTCCAATGATTAATACAACCACTAGCAACTCGATAAGCGTAAAACCTTTCATGTCTATTTCTCCCATCAAAAAAGTCATCCCGAGAAGTTTCCGCTCAGAATCTACCTTTTTTAACAAAACAAACTATATTCAGTAGATTCCGTACAGAAACATTACGGGATGACCTATAATATCAAAAAAAAAAAACGGGTCAACCCCTGGCGGCACGCAGCGTCCGGGAACAGGCATTCCGGCCTAACCGGGGGTTAGTAATAGACGGTGCTTATCAATTAGATGGGAACAACTCAAGGGGATATCTGCCTGTCTGCAAGACCGAGCCGCCCATCCCCAGTCGCCCGTCCGGTGAGGACCCGCGCCCTTCTGATTAGCAGGGCCACCCTGTTGGGGACATGTCGCTTAGCCACGTAACAACAGTTGCCGGGGCAGGCATTTTGGCTGGCCTGGAAGGTGCGGCGCGCAGTGTGCGGACCGCAGAGGGCCCCACACCTATTTTATTTCTAACATTTATTCAATCTAAAAATATCGGTGTACGCTTTTTAATACGCCGGATTTAGACATATCCCCCGGGTTGGTTCCCGGCACGCCCTCCGGCACCGCCGCGCCGCGCGCCGAAAAATAAGAAACCCACAGCGGCGAAACGCGGCCCGTTTCTTTATCCGCAAAACTCATCGGGGCGGACGGGAATAAAAACGCGCCGTGCCCGTCCAAAAACGCCGTCTGAACAAGTTCACTGCAATAATAGGCCTCGTTATCCGGCAAAAATAAAAAATCATACGGGCGGCCCTCCAACGCGCGGATACGCGCCATGGCTGCCGGAATCAGCGCACGGTACCGCCGTTTCAAGCGGAACACTTCCACCGCAGGCTTGCCGTCCCACACCGCCGCTTCCGCTAAAAATACGTCCAGCGGCGTACGCTTTACACCGCCTTGCGGAGAGGCCTCCCAAACAAATACGCCGTCGGAACCGCGTTCGGCCACGCCAACGTGGGTAAACGGAACATTCTTCCGGCCTGAAGTGGCGGCGGATATAGTCCGCTCAAAATCGCTCCCCGGGCCGGCCTGGAACACCAAATCGCCCGTTTTCAACTCAAACGCATTGGCAAATGAAGCCGCAAACAAAAAAACACAAAATAAAATTTTTCTCATAAAAATATTATAGAAAACTCCCTCCGGCTCATGCCCGGGGTAGCTGCATGCACCAGGCGGGCCCAGGCCATCTAGGTCTTTTGACCCTTTTCTTAAAAACATATGTTTATTAAGATATGTTAAGGGTTTATTATGAAAAAACTTATTTGTTTGTTGATTCCGCTCGCTTGCTGCTCTCAGGCGCTGTACGCCCAAGTAAAACCGGGTAAAGCGCTCGTGAAAGCGGTATCCAATGCGCCCGCTCAAGCCGCCAAAGCTGCCCAGGCAACCGTTCAAACGACCACGGTACTTGGCACTGTTACCCGCGCAGCTACAAAAAACCTGTTCAGTCACCCGGAAAGAATCCGCCCGCTACCGTTTGAACCCGACTACATTCCAGACGAAATTTTCGACCCAAACGACATTGAATTTCGCATTTCTCCTCAGGCGGTTATCTTAGACAGATACGACGAACTTTTTAAACATTTTGAATATAATTTTAAATCGGAAGAAACTTTCTCGCGCGAAAGAGCCCTCTACGCCAAAGAAGCGCGCCGGGCGTTGCTGGCCCCGCTCCCCGCGCCCACCGACCCCTACAAACTGGTTCATTCCTATCATCTGCCCCCGGAAATGCTGGAAGAATATGATGCTTTTTATTCCTATGTAAAAACTTTTCATCCTTACTTATGCAACAGATTGATGCCTTTTTTGGCGGCTTCCGCTCCTCAGTGGAACCCCTCCGAAAAGCGTGCTTTAGACGAAGAATTATCGACCCTGTCTTTAAAAATACAAAACCTGTTAAGACATATGCACAATACGGACCCGCTTATCTCCCGCATTATCACCGATATTAACTGGGCGCGCGAAATTTTATTTGATATGCCCGGCCAATTAGTAGTGCCCCATCTCAAACGACCCGCGCCGTTTAATCTTAACGAATACCGTTTGGTCCCCCCGGCCGGGGTCTCCCCCCGCCTGGCCATTTTGGACGACACCTACTTCTTTTCGCCCGATAAAGCCCGCAGTGCGGCGGAAGAACTTTGCGCCCAAATCCCCGCCGGCCTGAAAATCGCCGTATTAAACGATAATCCCGCCCACATCAACCAGTATACCGCCTGGCAAAACGGCCGCTTATTTACAAACGGCATTACGGTGCAAACTTTTACTTCCGTTGGCGAATTCATGCAAAAGCACAACCAGTCCCGGTTTGATTTAATTTTAACGGATTATTTTATCCCGGGCGGCGGCGGGAACCTGCTCGTTAAAACCCTGCGCAATAACCGCGATAATACGCCCATCCTTTTGCAATCCTACGCCGGAGAAGGCACCTCCGCCTGGGATATGACCCGTTCCCCCCAGGCCCTGGAAAAAGACTATATGGCCGGGTACGACGGCGAACTCCCCGGCAATGACGATTTTTTCTCCCGCCGCGGTTATCTGTACGTACTGGAAGGAATCCGCAATTTCTACCTCTACCGGGCCGCACACGCCGCGCAGTAACTAATTTCCTCCACGCCCCGCAAAGCCTAGCGGGGCGTTTTTACAGCCGCGTTATTTGATAAAATAATTTTATGAAGAAAGTCCTCGTATTTTTAACCGCATTACTGGTATGCTGGCTGGCCGCCGGATATCGCGCGGAACGCCAGCAGACGCTTAACGAAAGCCTGGTGGCGGACGCGTACTACGGGGATTTAGTCTCCGTCAAAAACGATTTGGAAGACGGCGCCGACCTTTCTTTCGAACTGTATTTTGACGACAAAGACCGCCAATATACGGACGTTCTTTTTAACGCCCTGCACGCGGCAGCTTCTTCCGGCAACGAAGACCTAATCAACTTCCTGCTGGAAGAGGGTTTAAATATCGACTATCCCACCCCCGAAGGCTGGACGCCGCTTTTCATCGCCGCGCGCGACGGACAAAGCGAAGCGGCCAAACTGCTCGTTTTCCGCGGGGCGGACCTCAACATTCAAACGGACCGCGGCGCCACCGCGCTTTTAATGGCCGTTACGCAAGAATACCCGTCCGAAACCGACCGCACCAGCCTGCTGGAATACATGCTTAAACGCGGGGCGGACCCCAATCTGGCGGACGGAAACGGATTCTCCCCTCTGTATTACGCCGCCACGCTTAAAAATGTGGCCGCCGTAAAACTGCTGCTCGAATACGGCGCCGTGCCGGACGAAGAAAACTTGTCTAAAATCTCGCGGATTTTGGCACCGCTGTCGGACAAGGCCTCCCGCGACATTCTCTCCCTTCTTAAAAAAGCCCGCAAAAACGCCAAAACCAAATAAAAATGGCGTATTAAATAAAATTTTGGTATAATATGTCAAGGGATTTTTTATGAACAGGGAAGAAACACTGCTTCAGAACTTTCAAGACGTGCAAAACGCCCTGTCCGCCGCCTGCAAAAAAACGGCAAGAAATCCCCGTGAAGTAACCTTATTGGCCGTCACCAAATACGCCCAAGACCAAGATGTTTTAGTTTTGCTTCGGCACGGGCTTATCCGCCATGTGGGCGAGTCCCGCGTGCAGCAAGCCTGGGCGCGGTGGACGAGTGAAGATTTTGCGAAGTATCCCGTCGTAAAACATTTTATCGGGCATTTGCAAAAAAATAAAGCGGCCAAGGCGGCGCAGTTGTTTGATTTTATCGATTCTTTGGATGATTTTGACACCGCTCTCGCCCTCGAAAAACACCTGCCGCCGGGCAAAATAATCCGAGCACTGGTGCAGGTAAAACTGACAGACCGGGAAACACAGTCCGGGCTTACGTTAGAGGATGCCAGAACGCTTGCCGCCAAGCTAAAAACGCTTACGCAGGTGAAAGTGTGCGGATACATGGGTATAGCTCCCCAAGGGGCCCCCGAAGCCGAACTGAGAAATTTATTCGGCCGAGTGAAAAGAGCGTTCGACCAAGACTTTCCGCCCGGGACGGAACGGTATTTGTCCCTGGGAATGAGCGAAGATTTTGTGACGGCAGTAGAAGAAGGTTCTTCCCTGCCCAGAATCGGCAGCAGGTTGTTTGCCGCAAATTTGGAGGTTTTATGATTATAAAGGTCCGTTTGATTCCCACCGCGGGGCGCAATGAAGTAATTAGCCGTATCGGCAGCGTTTTGCGCGTGAAGATTAAAAACAAAAAAGTGGATGACGACGCCGCAAACGCCCTTATGAAAACCTTCCTGGCCGATTTTTTCAACGTTAAAGAAGAAAGCATTATTATCGTAAAAGGCGCCAAAGGGAAGGAAAAAACCGTGGAAGTGCGCGACAAAAGCGAAGAAGAACTGCGCAAAATCATGGATTCCATTCCGTAGGATTTACGTGAATTTAAAAAGGCCCCGGAAATTACGCCCGGGGCCTTTTTGTTGCCATATAAGAAACCGGGTTTCCGTTTGGAAGCCCGGTTTTTTGCGGCTGATAACCATAAAAAACCGCCCCCAAACTGCAGGGGGCGGGAAAGACAAACAAACTAAGATTAAGCGCCTTCGCCGCTAGTCATATTGTCGGACGGAGTACCGCAGCCCGTAGTACCATCCCGGCCGTCACTGCAGCAGCTTTCGCCTTTTTTAAGCGTATCAATACCGCAGAAGTCCGCACACAAGAGCGCGCCATTGTCATTGTTGCCTTTGCAGGTGGTATCGTTGCTGGCATAATAGCGGCTTAAAGTATAATCGTACTGTAAGCCGTCTTTCTTGGCATTATTCTTACGATCCGCCGTAGCAATACCAGCCGTATAAGTAGTTTCGGCAATCGTCACTTCAAAACCGTTTCCGTTGGTCCCGTCTTTCGGATCACCTTTGGTGTAATACGTATCGCCCGTCGCGCCTTTGGGAGCAACGTCCAAACCGTCATAGTTCTCCGTATACTTGTTAATCTGCAAGTATTTGCGCTGCTGGGACTGAGCAATGTTGCCCAAGAGCGTTACGGCTTCTGTCATGCGGCTGCGTTCCACCGCTTTGAAGTATTGCGGCATAGCCATGGCGGCCAAAATGCCGATGATGAGCACAACGACTAAGAGCTCAATCAGCGTGAACCCTTTGTTATTATTCTTAATCATTTTTCTCTCCTTCCTACAAGTTTTCTTGTTGGCGGCCCGGTTTGGGGTACTGTAGGAGTTTTTATATAACCCAAACCGAGCCGTTACCCCAATTTATCAAAAAAAAAAAACAAGTCAACCCCCTTGCCGGGGGCAGGCAACTTGTCCGCGCTCTTATGATTAACTGAGCAACACTGTTTAGACATGCCCCAAAGTCACGCACTACTTTTTGCGTCGGCAAAAAGTAACAAAAAATTTTCTATTCTTTTTCTAGCATTAGAAAAAGAACCAAAAAGACTGCCCGCCCGGGTCCTATAAAAAGCAGTCCGAAACGGGGCGTTTTACAACTCGCTTCGCTCAAACAAATAAAACGCCTTTTCCGTTTCGAACGCTTTTTATAAACAGGACTAAGGGCGGGAATTTAAAAAGTCATCCCGTAGAGTTTCTATACGGGATCTACTCCTTAAAAAGATGTCATCCCCGAGAGTTTCTGTCGGGGATCGACTCCTTTTTATAACAACAGATTCCCGATTACGACCTTCGGGAATGACGTACGTATAGTAAGCCGCAGAACCGGAATGACGACAACGTGCAAGGTTTTACGTTAGCGTCCCCAAAAAATTTGTAATCCGGGGGCCAATAATATAAAAAAATACCGCCGGGCATTAAACCCGGCGGCAAGCACTCATATTAAATTTGTTTTTCAGTCCGCTAATTTGCGCCAAAAAGATTTCTTTTCTTCCGGCATCGGAACAGGCACGGTGGAAAGCGGCAAAACACCCACCAAAACGTTTTTTTCGTTCACTACCGCCAGCATATCGGTTCCGGCGGATTCAAACGTTTTGCGGGCCGAATCGGCCGTTTGCGCGGGACTTATAAACTCCGCCTCACTCATCACGGACCCGGCCGCGCTCTGCGGCGCGTAAAACGCAAGTTCCGCCGAGCGGATAAGCCCTTTCAAAACCCCGTCCTTATCCGTTACCCAGCACACGGACGGCAATTTTTTGCGCGGTAAATTTTTCAGCCGTTCCACCAACTGCGAAAGTTTCGTTTCCGTGCGCACGGCCACAAAATTCGTACGCATCAGCGCCCCCACGCTCCCCGGCGCGTACGCCGAAGCGTCCGCCAACAACTTTACAAACGCGGGTTCCAACACGCCCGAAATGCGTTCCCGGTACGGGCCGGAAAATTCCTGCATCAGCCGCGCGGCCTGCGGCACCGAAAGGCGCGCCAGCACGTAAGACGCCTGCCGAAGCGGCAAGCGGCGCAAAATGGCGGCAGCTTTGGCGGGGGCCATCGGGTCCAAACACGATACCACCAGCTGCGCTTTAAGCGGGGAAAGAAGCAAAATAGCCTCGTGCGTGGCCATGGCGGACAGCGCGCGGGCGGCGGCTTCGGGGGCCGCCTCGATAAATTTTTCGGTTATTGCGCCCGCAAGCGCGTGCATGGGTGAATTCATATATAAAAAATCCTTGAAAGTTTCCGCTTTTACGGCAATAATGTTATTATAATAAATAAAAAGCCCCAGGGCCAAAAAGCGAGGGATAATCTTATGTTTTTCGATAAACCTTTCCATCACCTAACGTTTCAGGACGTGGCCGAGTTCTGCCGCCGCGGCCTGCCCGAGGGCAAACAGCTGGATTATAAATACATGCTGCCCAAAAACCACGAAAAATTCGCCAAAACCATCGCTTCGTTTGCCAACGCGATGGGAGGAATCATCATCGTGGGCGTGCAGGATGATAAAAACGACAAACCCAAGCCCCCGTTTACCGGCATTCCCTATCACGAAAAAATGCGTAATAGCATTGAAGACATCATCCAAACGCATATCGACCCGATTGTATTCGTGGATATTAATATCTGCGTGAGCAAACAGGGGGACCGCATGTTCGTGCTGATTAACATTCCGCAAAGCAACTTAACGCCGCATTTGGTGGGCAAGCTAAAACGCGCTTATATCCGCACCGGGCAAAGCAGCCGCCCGGAAACCATCGTCCACCCGGACAAACTGCCCTGGCTGCTGGACCACCGCCAAAAATCCGAACGCTTGCGCCACATTCTGCACGACAAAGCCGAAAGCCATTTTGACAATTACCTAAAAACCCGCGCCGCCAGCCCGGCGGGCGAAGCGGTGGCCACACTGTCCGTCGTCCCTTTATACCCCGAGGAACCGCTGACCGATTACAAACGTTTGCCCACCCTGATAGCGGCTTCGTCCACGCGGGCGCCGTACGGCGTCATGGCGGACCCGCAGTTCCCCCTCCTGCCGGTACAGGACGGCGCGGCCGTTATTTCCAACAAGCGCGGCGTACTTAAAATGACGGAATTTAACGCGTACGGCCTGGTAATGAACAAGCAAATCGTATCGTCGGAAGAGATGGTAAACGGGCACGCCGCCAAAACGGTGCGGCTGGAAACCCTGGCCCAGAATTTGACGCTTTTTTTAATTACGGCGCGTAAATTTTTGGAAAAAATTTCTTTCGGAGGCCCGTTGTTATTCCGCTTTAAAATGAACAACACACGCGCCCTGCGCGTACTGCTGGGCGGAAAACAGGCCACCGCGCTGGAAGATTACCTGCGCTTGGAGCGCGCGCTTACGCTGCCGCAGCTGCAAACGTCCCTGCCGGAAATTTGGGAAAATATCATGCACGAAACGGCCTGGTCGCTCGGATTACAAGCAAGTGAAAAAGAAATCCGCGCACTGGGCGAAGAATTACGCAAAGAGGCTGAATAATGAAGAAAGGATTTACGCTTATTGAACTGCTTGTCGTCATTTTAATCATCGGAATTTTGACGGCGGTGGCGCTGCCGTACTATTACAACGCCGTGGAGAACGCGCGCATTACGGAAGTTGTGATGCTGTGGGGACGGCAAAAGAACTTTGCCTCCGGCACGTATATGACGCAGGAACAGGCCGACCGCATGACCAAACGGTTACAGGAAGCGAAACTGAAAAAATTTACGGGCCGCGTGGTCTGCCGCCCGGGCGCGCCGGAAAACACGCCGTGCTGGGAAGCCGTATTCACCCAGCTGGAAAGTAATCCGCACGCCGCGTACGAATTAACTACCACTAATAATTTTATGCGCCTTGCCTGCGTGCCGCTTAACAATGCAGGCAAAGATTTCTGCCAAACACAGGCAGAAGAGGGCCCGATAACTGTCGACGGAAAAGAAGCGTTTTTAATCCGTTAATCCGGCAGACAGTATGCCTTGGAAATGCCCGGATACCACCCGGCATACGCCCCGCATTCCACACCGCCCAAACTTTGACATAACGACTTTGGCGTTTCGCCGTCCGCATCCACCGGAAAGCAAATACGTTTGCCGGGCTGGATGGCGGCGTTATCCAACTGCCACTGCCAGCGAATACGGGAAGCTCCGGCGGTTTGCGCCATCACGATATAATAATTGGGATGACTAAAATTGCCGGTGGAAAGAGAATAATTTACGCTCACGCCGCCGATGTTACACCGCGCCGAAATGCCGTTAACCGTGCAGGAAGACGGGAGAGAAACGTCCAGCGCGTCCCAATCCGTTGTATATTCGCCGGAGGACATATAATGGCGTTCTTCCGCATCCTTGAGCGAACGGAGCAAGACCAAAATGTTGGCGTGGCGGCTTTTCAGCACGGCTTTTTGATATTGCGGCAGCGCTACGGAAGCCAAGATACCGATAATTAATACGACGACTAACAATTCTATTAACGTAAAACCTTTCATCTGTAACCCCTCTATCAGATTTTGCGGCTGCCCAACTTACGTCATTCCCGAATGTTTCTATCGGGAATCTGTCGTTTCGTAACTACGAGATTCCGTACAAAAACTCTACGGAATGACGCAATGAAACAGCATAGCCGCAAAATTTTAATTATCCCCATGTTATCAAAAAAAAAAAACAATACAACCCCTGGCGGCTGGGGGCCTTCCAGGCCGCGGAGATTGTCCGCGCTCATCTGATTATTTGAGCCTCACCGTTACCGCCATGTTGCTTAGCAACGTAACAATACTTGCCGGGGGCAGTCATTCCGGCCGGATAAACGCAAAAAAGCGGAGGAAGAAAGTTCTTCCTCCGCCTGCATTTTTTTAAAATAACCGTTACCGCTCGTCGCGCACGATATAGCCGAATTTCTCGAGCATTTTGGAACTGTTGCGCCAATCGGGCGACACCACCACATTTAATTCCAGGCGGTATTTGCGGCCTAAAAATTCTTCCACGCGTTTTTGCGCGCGCTTTCTCAGTTCGGCAATCGCCGCGCCGCCCTTGCCAATTAAAATCGGCTTTTGGCTTTCGCGCTCCACGTGAATGTTGGCCCGGATGTAATTTTTGGGGCCCAAATCTTCCGTAAACGTTTCAATCTCCACGTACGTGCTGTACGGGATTTCTTTTTTATACAGCTGGAAAATCTGCTCGCGGATGAACTCCGCCGCGTAAAACCGTTCCCAGCGGTCCGTCCACTGGCCGGGCGGAAAATATGCCGGGCTCGTGGGCATGGCGGCCACGACGGCTTCTTTCAAAGCAGCCGTTCCGTCGCCCGTGGCAGCGCAAATACGGAAAGTTTTTTGAATGGGCAAATCCTGTTTTACGCGCGCTTCCAGTGCGTCCAGCACGGCGGAATCTTTCACCAAATCGGTTTTGTTTAAGACGAGAAAAATAGGACAGTAAACGGTTTTTAATTTTTCAACCAGCTTGGCGTTTAAGGCGTAGTCGGCCGAAGCGTCCACCATAAAAAGCACCAAGTCGGCATCCTCGCCGACGGCGCGGTCCACGCACGCGGCCATGGTTTGCTGGAGCTTGTACTGCGCCGACAAGAATCCGGGCGTATCCACAAACACCACCTGGTAATCGTCCCCATCCGCAATCGCCAAAATGTTTTGGCGCGTGGTTTGGGGTTTGTTCGTCACCGCCGAGAGGAGCCCTCCCGCCAGATTGTTGAGCAGCGTGGACTTGCCCGCATTGGGAAGCCCCGCCAGTACGGCAAAACCGCTTTTAAAATTTTTTTCGTCCATAGAAGTATTATACTTATTTTTTACGGCAAAAAACGCGGGGAGAGTTTTCTTCCCCCCGCGTAAAAACATCCGGCCCGCCGACGGCTACTCAATGATGTAGCTGTCCACAATCTCGCCGATAAAAAAGACGTGGTAATTATCCGGGTTTTTGGTGTACCAAAGTTCGTTGAGGGCTTTATCCAAATTTTCCTCCCCCATCGGGCGTTCGTACACCGTCTTGCACTCAAAGTGCATGCCGGGCAAATCAAGCACGGGCGTATTCATTTTCTGCCCCGGGCAAACGGATAAACCGCAGGCGGCCAGCTTATCCATCGTGCGGCCGGAAGCCTCGCCGCAGACCGTCAATGCCGACGGCGGCAATTCCCCATACGGCAGCGTAACCGTAAACTCATGCGCTTTTTGAAGCAGCTCGTGCGTAAACCGGCTCTTGCGTACCATGGCGATAAATACGGGCAGCCCCCACATGGTGCCAATCGTCCCCCAGCCGATTACCATGGTGTTGATTTTCTCCCCGTATTTGGTGGTTAAAAAAGCGGATTTGGATAAAATATCCAAATTTTTTTCCGCATTAAAATTATATGTAACTCGTTGCATAAAAAAGTCCCCCTTTGTTTTTATTTTAACGTGCCGGGCTTCCGCGCACCAGCCGGATTTTGGGTTATATATAAAAAATCCCCGCCAAAATTCCCGGCGGGGACATACAGCAATAATTATTTGTGCAGGTTCACAAACGCGGCGGCCTCGATACCCGCTTTCGCGCCCGTGCCCGCGGCGATGACGGCCTGGCGGTAGTATTTGTCCGCGCAGTCCCCGGCCGCAAACACGCCTTCGATGGTGGTGTGGGTGCGGTCGTCGGCCAAAACAAGGCCGTTGTCAGCAAGCGCAATAAGCGAATCTTTCAAAAAATCCGTCTGCGGCACCGCGCCGATGGCCACAAACAGGCCCGAGCAGGCGATGTCGGTTTCTTCGCCGGTTTGCACATTTTTCACGCGCACGCCTTCCACCATATCGGTGCCCAAAATTTTAACGGGAACGCTGTTTAACACCAATTTGATTTTGGGATTTTTCTTAACTTGTTCCACGGTTACTTGGTCGGCGCGGAACGCGTCGCGGCGGTGAATCAAATTTACTTCCGTGCAAAATTGCGAAAGGAACAGCGCGTCTTCAAACGCAGTATTTCCGCCGCCCACGATGCACACTTTTTTGCCGCGCATAAAGAATCCGTCGCACGTGGCGCAGGCGGACAGGCCTTTTCCTTTAAATTGTTCTTCTTCCGGCAGGTTGAGCCACCGCGCTTTGGCCCCCGTGGCGATAATAACGCTTTTGGCTTTATATTCTTTACCGCCCGCGCAGGAAACGGTAAACGGACTTTTTTCGCCGGTTACGCGGACGACTTCGTCCGGCGTGATTTCCACACCCAGCCGTTTGCACTGTTTGTGCATGGCGTCCATAATTTCGAACCCGCCGACCGGGTTTACAAAACCGGCGTAGTTTTCGATTTCGCTCGTCTGCAGCAGCTGTCCGCCCGGCATCGCGCCGCCGGCAATCACGGTTTTTACGCCCGCGCGCACCGCGTAGATGGCCGCGCTGCACCCCGCGGGGCCCGCGCCGATAATTAACAAATCCGTTTCAATCATAAAGCCAAAAACTCCTTAAATAATTTTTCAAAAAACTCGACCGGGAAACCCACCACGTTCGTGCGGCTGCCGACGATTTTTTCTATAAACTTATCGTCATCGTCCTGCACGGCGTAGGCGCCGGCTTTATCCATATGTTTGCCCGCCAGTTGTGTGAGTTCGGCGGCGGACAATTTGCGCGCTTTGCACTTGGAAACGTCGTGCCCGAACAGCATTTTTTGCTCGTCCAGACACATCACGCACACGCCCGTATAAACACTCTGCCAGGAACCGTTTAATTTATTTAAAATACGCAGGGCGTCTTTTTTGTCTTTCGGTTTGCCGATTACTTCGCCCTTGCAATACACCAGCGTATCCGCGCCAATAACCACCGCGCCGGGATATTTTTTTGCCACGTCAAACGCTTTTTTAACGGCCAAATCCTTCACGCGCTGGGCGGGGCGTTTATAATCCGTATGCTCCGGGCTTTGGGACGGGACGATTTCAAACTCCTTTCCCATTTTTTTTAGCAGTTCAATGCGCCGGGGCGATTTGGAAGCCAAAATCAACCGCATATTATTTTTTCACAAATTTGGAAATGATAATGTATCCCAGCACCAAACCGATGATACCGCAAATGGTTACGTGCAGGGAAAGCGGATGGACGCCCAAACCGTATACGCGCGTGAGGGCCGCGTCCAGCTGCTGGGGCAGGAAAGAAGCCAGTTTTTCCAAACCGATACCAATCAGCGCTCCCACGACCAAAGTCAGCACGGCAAAAATAATTCCTCTCATGTCAGTTCTCCTTACTGTCAGTTTAAAGTGATTGTATCTTTTTTAATCGGCACGGGCACGTTGGTTTTGCCGTCCTCTTCGGGCGTAAGGCTGCGGCGCATGGACCAAAACCCAAGCCCCGCCAGCACCGCCACCGCACCCACAATCAGCCACGGGCCCGGCAAATAGAACGGCGCCACATAATCGCCCAGCAGCCCCGCGCCGAAAAACCCCAACGCCGAGCCTAAATTGTAAAACACCATCAGCATGCCCAAATACCGCCCGCGCGTTTCGCGCGAAGCAATGTTGGAAACGAGCGTCTGCTCGCCGGGCGAAACAATCAGCTCCCCCACCCCGGCCAAAAATACGCCTACGGCGATGAGCGCGAACGTATCAAAAAAACCGACCGAGCCAAACCCTACGGCGTATAACAAACACCCAATCAGCATGGCCGTAGACAAACGGATCTTTGCCATAATTTTGGTAGCCCAATACTGCAAAAACACGACGACAAGCCCGTTAATGGTAAAGAACCAGCCAATGTAATTTTCCGGCATGTGCAGGTATTGTTTACAATGGATGGAAAGCCCGACGACCAGCTGCGAATTGACGGCCGTAATCAGCACCACGTAAAAACAGATTTTGGCCAGGCGCGAATCTTTTAAAGACAGCAACGCCGACACAAAACTCGGCTTGCGGGATTTGCACGGCACGTGTTTATCCTCAATCAAACGTCCCAAATACAAAATGGTGGCCGCATACAAAAGCGCGGTAAAGAAAAATGCCAGGCTGTACGAATACCGCACCAAAAATCCGCCCGCCGCCGGCCCCAGCGCCCAGCCGATATTCAGGCCAATACGCAAAATGCCGAAGGCTTCCACACGTTCTTTGGGGGTCGTGTTATCGGTCACCCACGCGTTGGACGCCGGACGGAAAAACGCGCCCAGGAACGTGGTTAAAAAATAGCAGACGAGCATCCACCCCACCTGGGCTTGAAACTCGATACACAGCCCCAGGCAGAACATCGCCAAAATTTGGGAAAACAGCCCCCACATCATCACTTTTTTGCGGCCGAAGGCGTCGGCCAGCTCGCCGCTGATGGCACTGGAAACGCAGCGCGAAAGGCCGGCCAGGGCAATCACAAGCCCGGCCATCGCGGGCGACAAATGGCGCTGGCTGATTAAATAAATGGTAAAAAACGGCAGGGACAGCCCGTAACCAAACAGTAAAAGCCCGTTGGCCAGGGCCACCACAATCATGCCTTTGCGGGTGGATGCTTGCATAAATATATTTTAGTAAATATGGAGAATAAGAAAAATCCCCCGGAAAAGATTTATCCGGGGGAATACAACAAACCAGCAAAAACTATTCTTTTTCACATCTCCAGCTAAAACAACCGGTCGCGAGATTATGGCCATAGACGCTTCCGCCATAAATAACGTGATGCAAATAAATCATATTCTGCTCCGAGCGGGAACAGGACACCTTTGCTTCAACAGGATTGGTAGTCCCCGTCTTTACAGTCCTCCAGCCGTTTTCCCCCAGTTTAGCAGCCCAGCTTTTACAATCATTATCAACACCATAAGGGGCGGAATAACTGTTCAAAGCCGAATCCAATGCGGAGCTGTCCGCGCAAGTACATTCCCAGGCACTGCCCCGGTTATCATACGAAAGACTGCCGACAGAAGACAGCATCACCCAGCACTCCTCTCCGTACCGTTTCCACACATAATTTTCCTCTACACACTCGCCCAGCCAGGCGCCCCAGGAGCAGGTAGTTGCGTTCCAAGTGCGCGTTTGCGTGCCTGTTCCCGTGGGGCAAGTTCTTGACTCCGTCAGCTTAGAGGGCGTATTGGAACACCCTGTCGATTCCCCTAAATCCCCGCACGCCAAATAAAGTTCATTTGAAGAAGCACCTTTGAGTTTTAAGCTCGCCCATTTCATCTGTCCCGACGAATCTTTCTCCTTGCAGGAGGGAAAGGTCTTTCCAAACAGTTCCAGCGCGGATACTTTCATATCTTGCGCGTTTACGCTTTCCATGTTGCCCGTTTGGATACGTACGTTTTGGAATGAGATTCTGCCCTCACCGCTGCCGTTACCCAAGCTAAGACTACCGCCTTTTATCCCGCGTCCACCGTCCAAGTTTAATTTGCCGCCCTTTAAATTTACCCGTGTGGCGTTTAACGTGGCGGACTCTTCCGAACAGCCTAACTTCATATCGCAGGTGCTCGTTAAGCCGATATCCATTTGGTCCGTGGTATTCACCTGGGAATAAGCTACATACGGAACCGGGAAGTATGTTACCATGCTGATTTTGTTTTTGGCATATGCCGCCGAAGACAGAAACAACAAACTAAATATAAATAGCCGTTTCATAATTAAACCTCCTGTAAACGGCTTTATTTGCTCCCACACAGGGCGTAACAGACGAGATAAATAAGGGATACAGATATAAGCCGTCCCCCCAATTTATCAAAAAAAAAAAACGAGTCAAGGCCCCCTTGCCGGGGGCAGGCAACTTGTCCGCGCTCATTAGACTAGTTAAAGACACACTGTTTAGGAAATGCCGCCAACATATGCACTACTGTTTGTGTGGCTAAAAAACACAAAAAAATCCGCCCGGGCCAAACGGCACAGGGCGGATAATGAAAGAAAACTTAATTAATAAATGGAATTCCAGTTACGCGTGGTAAACGTAAATTCCACGCGGCGGTTGGTGCGGCGGCCTTCGTTGGAATTATCCAGCGTAAGCGGGCGGTCCTTACCGTGGGAATGGATGCGGATGCGTTCCGCGTTTACGCCGCGGCTTACCAAATACGCTTTCATCGCGGCGGCACGGGAAGAACCCAGCCAGTAGTTGTATTCTTTGGAGCCTAACACGTCGGTATGGCCTTCCACAATCAAGTGATAGGACGGATGGCTTTTCATGATATTGGCCACTTTATCCAAAAACGGATAAGCGTAGTCCGGCGGGCGGATGGAATCAAATTCGTACGTAATGGCCGGCAGTTTGAGGGTTTTGGCCATGCGGGCTTCGCTCTGGTTATACAGTTTTTCGTTCAGGCGGGCCTGTTCTTCGATGACCGGGTCCTGCTTGGCGGGAGCCGGGATATCTTCGTCCTTATTTTGGGAAGAGGCGCACGCAAACAGCGCGGCGGATAAAATAAAAAGCAAAACGATTTTAAATTTCATATATAAAAAGCCTCCTGTCAAAATTATAGCAAAAGAGCGGAAAAAACAGTATAAAAATCCGCTTTTCCACTTTTATCCACATACTGTGGACAACCTGTGGATAACTTCCCCTGTACTCTACACCTGTCCACAAAAAACCCGGTTTTTACGGGTTCCGGGGGCGGGCATAAAGCGCAACTTGTGGATAAAACGCCCAAACTGTGGATAACTTTCCCCCGCGTATTGGCAAAAGAAGCGTTTTTCCTCTTTTCTCCGACGGAGATTTTACATTCTGCACAGTTTGGGCGTTTTTGGGTTCTTTAAAAAATAACTGTTGACAAGTCCCGGTTTTTTTGCATAAAAACGCGTTTTCGGACCGTTTTTATTATTTTTTCAGCTTAATTTTAACAGAAAACGACGGTTTATCCACAACCGGGCGGATTTTTACCGTCCCCGCGTCCGCCCCGGCCAGGGCCCGCAGGGTGCCGCGCGCGGCATTCCATTCCAAAAACATGGGGCTGATACGCAGGGATGAAGGCACATAATCTACCGTCAAACCGTTTTTCAAACGCGCCAACACGCGCAGCGAAACCGTATCGGCCGACTCCAGTTTCAGTTCGTTCCCGCTTACATCCGCCTTAAAACGCGTCACGGCCAAATCAGCCGCCGGAGCGAACAAGTAGTCCGTCCGCAGGGCGCCGAACCAGGGCGCGGAGGCAGAAGCGTATTCCATCGCAAAACCGGGGCCGTACGCAAGGCCCGCTTTTTCCAGCGTCTGCTGGGCGAGCGCAAGTTCGGCCTGGGAACCCGTTACAAACGCGCGGAACGGCGTTTTGGGAAGCGTTGTTTTTTCCCACGCGTCCCCGGGCGAAATAAAAGCCGCGCCGCCAAACGCTCCGGGCACCTGCAACAAGGCCGCGGCCGTCACCGCGCCGCCCGTACCGCGCGAGGCGATAACACGGTTTTCCGCTCCCGGCAACACGGGATAATTGGTTTCCAGATACGGCAGCAGTTCGCGGGACACAAAGCGGACGATTTTTTCCCGCTCCGCGTAGTCGGCTTCTTCAAAATTGACGGCGGCCACAATCGCTTTATTGCGTTCCATATAAGCGGCAGCTTCATCCGCCTGTTTCGGGCCCGCCCCCATCAGCACGATCAGCGGATAGCGGCCTTTTAACGGCACAAACGTTTCCGGCAGGAACACGGTCAGCGTATGTTTGTTGCCAAGCACGGCGGACGGGAAATGCGCAAACGTTTCCCGGCCGGGTTTGATAATCATAATTTCTTCCTCTTGCGCGAACAGAGGGCATGCGGCCAGTACAGCCAGCACGGCGGCAAAAAAATGTTTTTTCATATAAAAAATTCTACCATATCGCGCCCGGGCCCAACCAGGGACCCAGGGAAAAATGGGTCCAATGGCCCTTGTTTTTGGCCGCACAATCCGATACAGTATAAGTAAGAAAAGGATGAAGGAGCCGTTTATGAACAAAAAAACTTCACTGCGCTTTTTACTCGCGCTGGGCAACACCAAAGTGGTGGTGCTGAACGACCGGGAGGGTCTGCAGGTATATGCGGACAACTCCACGCACCAAAAACACGCGGTGGCCGCCGAACGCATTTCGGAAGCGCTGGCCGCCCAATAAACCGGCGTTTTATTTATCATTCCCTCCGTTCCGTTTGCTTAACGGGACGGAGTTTTTGTTTGCCGGAGCGGGCGGATAATAATGTTATAATCTAAATAAGAGGATTTTTATATATGACCAAACAAACCAACGTTTTGCTGTTGACCGCCCTCCTGGCCTTAACGGCCCAGCCGCTCCCCGCGGCCACCGCGCTTGAAACCGCGCTGCCGCTTTTGCAAAAAAACCGCCGCACCGCGGCCGAAAACCAGCAGGTGCTGACCGTCTTCCGTACCGCCAAAGACCCGGCCACCGTCTTCGCCGCCGGGGCGAGCCTCGTCAAAACGCCGCCCGCCAAAGCGCAGGAACCCGCGCTGTTAAACCTGGTCATGCGTTCGGACGACCCGCTCAAACAGACGTTCGCCGCCGTTATTCTCACTTCCATGGGCCAGGCGTACGAAGAACTTTCCCCCATTTTGCAGGAAGCCTTAACAGGCAAAGACCCGGCCCTGCGCGCCTACGCCGCGGGCGGATATGCGTTTATCAACCCGCAGGACGATACGCACGCGGCCGAAACCGTGCGTCTGTATATTTTTGACCCGGCCTTTGCCCAGCGCGCCATGAACCAACTGGCCGCAGACGCCAAACAACAAACCAAATTTTTGAAAACGGCTTCCGCCGCCGAAGACGCGCAGCTGCGCGCCGCCTCGGCCGCCTGGCTGGGCACGCTCCACACGCAGGACGCAGCCAAACAGCTCTTAAAAATGGCCAAAACGGAAAAAGACCCGCAGGTAGCCACGCAAATCGCCACCGGGCTTGCCAAAAACCGCGAAGCGACCCTGGACGCCGCCGTCAAAGAACTCCGCCGCAATTACAACACCCCGCAAGCGGCCACGTATGCGCTGGCCCTTGGGTTTATGACAGGCAACGCTGTGGATCCTCTGCGCCAGGGGCTTGCGGACAAAAACGAAAACGTCCGTATCAATTCCGCGCGCGCGGCGGCTTATATGGCGGGCGTTTTGTCGAACCCGGACGCGTTTACCTACTCGTCGGACAGAACCTTTGACATCGGCCTCTTAAAAAGCCTTATCCCCGCGCTTACCATGCGTGCCAAAACCGGTTCCGACGCGGAAAAAATCCACGCCGAAAACGCGTTAAGACAAATTGAAAAATTAATGGAGTAACTATGCAGCAACCCGTTTTAAAAGTAAAAAAATTAGATGCCCGCGCCAAACTCCCCCACCGCGCGCACCCGACGGATTCGGGCGCGGATTTATTCGCGCTTGAAAAAACCGTCCTTGCGCCGCGCGCCGTTACCAACGTTCACACGGGCGTGTGCGTGGAACTGCCGGAAAACACTTCGGGCATTATTTGGGGCAAAAGCTCGGTGGAAAGCAAAGGCATCAAAGCCATGGCGGGCCTGGTGGACGCGCCCTACCGGGGCGAACTGATTGTGTGCATGTACAATTTAAACGATACGGAATTTGTGTTTGAAGCCGGGCAGAAAGTGGCGCAGCTGGTCGTCATGCCCACGCTGTACCCCGCGTTTGAAGAAGCGGCGGAACTGACCGAAACCGCCCGCGGCGACGGCGGATTTGGCAGTACGGGCACTAAATAACGCTTTGACCCAACAAAAAACGGACTCCCGAAAGGAAGCCCGTTTTTTTTACGGCGTAAAAATCAGTTACCCGCCACCGTAAATCCGGCGGAAATCAACGTTTGGCACAATTCCCGGCCTTCGTCGCCCTGGGGGGTGCAGATGCGCTGGCCTTCGTTGGCGCTGGCATTGTTATAAAGTTTTAAGGTATAACCATCACCGTCCAAATCGCGGACGATTTGAATCCCGTCAGCCTGCAGGGTATACGTAAAATCTTCCGTTTTGTATACGCTGTTGCCCGTCCAGCTGCCGCCGGAAATTTTAACATCCAGCGAGGTCTTGGTAACGGGAGCCTCGTTGGGGCGTTCGTCCAGCGCGCGGTTGGTGGATTCCAACAACACGCGGCCGTTGGAAAGCGCTTCGGCGGTGCGTGCGCGTTCCACCGATTTTTGGTATTGCGGCAGAGCGATGGACGACAGCACGCCGATAATCAGCACCACAACCAGCAATTCGATAAGCGTAAAACCTTGTTTCATGTTTCCTCCTAAAATAAGCCTTGTTTACAGTATAAAACACCCGGAGCGAAATTACAAGTTTTTTTCGCGCATTTTTACTATAGAAACGCTCCGAAAATTTGCTATCATTAAGTATATGCAAAAAATCATTAAAATAAACAATTTAAAAATTTCCAATAATCTGCCCTTGGCCTTTATGGCGGGCACGTGCGTAATCGAGGGAGAACAGCACTTCCTGGATTTTGCCAAAAAATTAAAAGCGCTCATCGCCAAAACCAAACACCCTTTTATTTTAAAAGCTTCTTTCGACAAAGCCAACCGCACCTCTGTAGACGCTTACCGCGGCCCCGGATTATCCAAAGGGCTTGAAATTTTGGCCAAAGCCAAAAAGCTGACCGGGCTGCCCGTGCTGACCGACGTGCACGAACCCTGGCAGGCCGAAGAAGCCGCCCAAGTGGCCGATATTTTACAAATCCCGGCGTTTTTGTGCCGCCAGACGGACCTGGTGCTCGCCTGCGCGGACACGGGCAAAGCCGTCAACGTGAAAAAAGGCCAGTTTTTAGCCCCGGGAGCCATGGAACAAATCATTAAAAAAATCGAATCACGCGGGAACAAAAACATTCTGCTCACCGAACGCGGCGCGAGCTTCGGCTACGGCGACTTGGTGGTGGATATGCGCTCGCTGGAGATTATGAAACAATTTGGCTACCCCGTTATTTTCGACGCTACGCACTCCGTGCAAAAACCCGGAGCCCTGGGCTCCTGCACGGGCGGAAACCGCCAAATGGCCCCGGTTCTGGCCAAAGCGGCCGCGGCGCTGGGCATCGCGGGCGTATTTTTTGAAGCGCACCCGGACCCGGACCACGCCTTGTCCGACGGGCCTAACTCGCTCGACCTGCCGCTTGCCGGCAAAATGACGCGCGAACTGTGCGCCATCGACCAAGTGGTTAAAAAATTTAAATAACATGAACGATTCCGCCGCCTGGAAACCCACGCTTTTATGGCACGCCAAAGTTTTTGGCGTACTTTTGGCGTGTTGCACGGCGGCGTATTTCGTTCTTGCGTACGCAACGGCCAAGCTGCCCGCGCCGTACCAAAAACGCCAGCCCGCGCCCGAAGCGACGCCTTGGCTGAACAGGTAACCATATGATTCCAAAATACTCTCCCGCCGCCGTAAAAAAACTGGCTTTGGAAGTGCTCGACGTAGAACACAAAGCCCTGGAACTCAGCCGCAAAAGCATCGGCGCGGAATTTTTAAAAGCGGTGGACGTCATCGCCAAAAGCAAAGGCCGCGTGGTGGTGCTGGGCATTGGCAAAAGCGGGCTTATCGGGCGCAAAATTGCGGCTACGCTCGCCTCTACGGGTACGCCGTCTTTCTTCGTGCACCCGGTGGAAGCCCTGCACGGGGACCTGGGGATGATTACCCCCGGCGACGTTATTTTGGCATTATCCTTCTCCGGCCAGACGGAAGAAATCAACCGCATTCTGCCGTCTTTGGAACGCCGCAAACTGACCATTATTTCCATGACGGGGCACAAGGCCTCCAAACTGGCCTTAATGTCGGACATTCACATCCCCGTCTACATTGAACGCGAAGCCTGCCCCTACAACCTGGCGCCGACGGCTTCCACTACCGCCACCCTGGCGGTAGGCGATGCGCTTGCGCTGTGTTTGATGAAAGTAAAACATTTTGAAAAGCGCGACTTTGCCACCTTCCACCCCGGGGGATCCCTGGGCAAACTGCTCACCCAGCAGGTAAAAGATTTAATGCGCAAAGGCAAAAACAACCCCGTCGTGCCCCTCACGGCCACCGTGCAGGACACGCTGTTTGTAATGACGAAAACCGGCGGCGTGGGCGCGACCAGCGTCGTAGACAAAAAAGGCAAGCTGGCCGGCTACTTTACCGACGGCGATTTGCGCCGCCTGTTGCAGCAGGGCGAAAACGTGTTAAGCAAAAAAATCACCGACGTAATGACGAAAAACCCGCACCACTTGACCGACACGCTGCCCGCTATCGAAGCCGCCAAGATGATTCACGCCACGCACGTGGATAACCTGCCGGTTCTTGACAAAACAGGCAAAGTGGTGGGAATTATCGACGAAAAAGATTTAATCGAATTTTTGGCTCTACTGGATAAAAAATGAGAAAACTCTTCCCTTTAACCGCGCTTGCCTGTCTGCTGGCCGCCTGCGGCGGCTCGGGTGATTTTACGCCCGATGAAAACGCCGGTATGCAGCTGGCGACGAAAGTATCCATTTTCGAATCGCAGGACAACCAAAAAAAATGGCTGCTGACGGCCGAATCCGTCGACTTTGCCGACCTGCAAAGCGCCACCTTAAAAAAACCCGAGCTGCTGCTGAAAGAAGACGGCAAAGACAGCGCGCGCGTATCGGGCGATACGGGCAGTTTCGACTATACGAAAAAACTGGTTACTATCGACGGAAACGCGCGGATTACTTCGTTTACCGAAGACGTCGTCATCGCCACGGACCGCATTTTTTACGACGTGGATAAAAACCGTATCTGGTCCGACGATAAAACCACCGTCACCCGCGGCGCGGCCAAAATCACCGCGCGCGGCGGCGTGGAAACCGATTCCAAATTAACCAAAATTGAACTTAAAAAGCAGTCCACCCGCCTGCCCAAAACCACGCGGGAACTGCAACGGAAAAAATAATGAAAACCGCCAGCATCCTCCTCGCCGCTTTAGGCTCGGCCGTGTTTTTAAACGGCTGTAAAACGGTGCGCGCCGAAGGGCCCGAAATTCCCGCCCCGGCCGCCAAACCGCGCCTGGCCGCCGCCAAACAAAATTTGCAAAACAAACGCAAAAAAGCGACCGAAATCCCCCCCGTTTTGGGCGGCGTGGTGCAAAGCGACAGCTGGGTAATTTACAAAGACAAACAGCAGGAAGAATTTACGGGCAACGTTTCGTACGACAACGGCTCCTACGCTTTTAAAGCCGATTACGCCTTATCCGAACGCGCGCTGAGCCGCTTCTCCGCGCGCGGCCGCGTGTGGCTGCGCCAAACGGAACGCGACGGTTCTTTTTACGAAGCATACGCCGACAGCGCCCGCTATAACTACAAAACGCAAAAAGGCTGGCTGGCCGCCAACCGCGGAAAAACCGTCAAACTGGTGCTGACCGACGAGAAAAAGCAAACCGTCACCGCGTACGCCGGGAAAGTGTCGTTTGATTTAAACGAAAAAATTTTTGTATTGCAAAACAATGTACGCGTGGAACGTCCCACGCCGGAAGGATTGGAAATCCTGACCGCCGACAAAGCCACTTATAAGCAAGCGGAAAATTACGCCTTGCTGGAAGGCGGCGCAAAAGCGACGGACTCCCAGCGCACCCTGGAAGCCGAAACCATTGTGTATGACGGCGCCCAAAACGCCTCGTACGCTTACGGCGCGCGGCCGCTGGTGCACGGAACGACGGAGCAGGGCACGTTTGCCGTAATTGCCGACAAAGTATCGGCCGACAACGAGGGAAACAAAATCACGCTCGACGGGAAAGTGCAGGGATGGATGGTTTCCCCGCAGTTAAACGAGTCGGCAGTGAACCCCAAATTTTAGAGGTTTTATTATGCAGCTTCGCAGCGAACAAATCGTAAAAGTATATAAAGACCGCATGGTCGTAAAAGGCGTGGATATTCACGTTAAATCCGGCGAAATCGTCGGCCTGCTGGGCCCCAACGGCGCGGGCAAAACCACCTCGTTCTACATGATGGTGGGTTTTATCCGCCCCACCCAAGGCCGCGTATTTATCGACGGGGACGACGTTACCGGCCTGCCCATGTTTGAACGCGCGCGCCACGGACTTGGGTATTTGGCGCAGGAGCCGACCATCTTTAAAGGCTTAACGGTGGAAGAAAACCTGCTTGCCGTGCTGGAACGCATTTTGGACGATAAAAACGAACAAAAACGCCGCGTGGACGAACTGCTTACCGAATTTGGCCTTACGAAACTGGCCAAACAAAAAGCCTGGACGCTTTCCGGCGGTGAAAAACGCCGCATGGAAATTGCGCGCTGCATGATCAGCAACCCGAAAATCATCCTTTTGGACGAACCGTTCGTGGGCATTGACCCGATTACCGTATCCGATTTAAGACACATGATTTTTAAACTCAAAGACAAAGGCCTCGGCGTGCTGATTACCGACCACAACGTACGCGAAACGCTGCCGCTTACCGAACGCGCCTATCTGATTTACGACGGCAAAATCCTGGTAGAGGGCGACCAAAACACCCTGCTTAACGACCCCAACGCCCGCCGCCTGTACCTGGGTGAAGATTTTAAAATGTAGACTTTTATGGATTTATTTGAACGGACCGCAAAAGAACTGAAAAATACGTTTGACAGCCGTTTTTACGACCGGGCGCAATTTATTCCCTCGGCCAAAGAAACGGTGGAAATTTTTTGTGCGTTTAAAGACTTCTTATACCAATACCCGCTCGTCTGCAACGAAACGGCCTGCGCCGCGCCGCTTAGCGCGCTGGCGCCCCGGCTGACGGCGCAAATCAAAAATTCGCTGTGCCTGTTATGCAAAGAAACGGGCGACTGCGCCGCCTGCGAAGCTAACGCGCGGCAAATCACGCACGATTTTATTGACGCACTTCCAACCATCCAACGGTTGCTCGTCAGCGACGTAAACGCCGCCTACGAAGGCGACCCTGCCGCCGTCAGCCCCGTGGAACCGCTTTTATGCTACCCCGGTGTAACGGCCGTTACCTTCCAGCGCATGGCCCACTTTTTATATGCCCGCGGTGTACGTTTGATTCCGCGCATCGTAACCGAATACGCCCACAGCATTACCGGGATTGATATTCACCCCGGCGCGCAAATCGGCCCCGGGTTCTTTATCGACCACGGGACGGGTGTGGTAATCGGCGAAACGTGCGTTATCGGCGCAAACGTCAAACTCTACCAGGGCGTAACGCTGGGAGCCAAAAGTTTCCCGCTCGACGCAAATGGGAACCCCGTAAAAGGCGTTAAGCGTCACCCGAACATTGAAGACAACGTCATTATCTACGCCGAAGCCACCGTACTGGGCGACGTAACCATCGGCAAAAACAGCGTCATCGGCGCGAACAAATGGGTTACGCACGACGTTCCGCCCAATACAAAAGTAAATTAAACTTTCCGCCAAACAAATATCCCCCGGAAGTAAACCGGGGGATATTTATTTGCAAAGACAGGCTTAATAATTGGGAATCAGGGAACAGGAAGTATCGCTCCCCAAATCGGGCCCGGCATATCCATTATCCGCGTCGGCCTCTTGTTCCGCACAAAGCACATACTGTACAATCATCGTTAAAGATGTTGAAGAAATTCCTCTGTCGCAGAACCAAATATCTGAATCAGAAACTAAATATTTCTTTCCCAGTTCACACGCAGCGCACGGTGCACCGGCTTCACACCCTATATCTTCCGCAAATTTATAGTCCATACGCACTTTGTTGCCTAACGTACCGCCCTGTACCGAAGAAGAACCGCTGTAGAAATTCCCCCTCCAAACTCGGTTGGCTCCGTTACCGCAAGACGTACAGAATCCGCCGCTGCCGTTGGTGCAATAAATTTCACGCTCACCCACAGACACATCATGGTTTTCCTGCTGACAATAGCGCGTAGAACTTAAATATCTCACCTTGGGGCAGGTACCGGAAGATACAAACGTACATTGTTCATCATCCCAAGTATACGTAATTTTTTGGGAAGAACCTTCGCAATCTTCCGTATACACATTCGGCAAATTGTTCGGAGGCTGACATTTTTCTGACGAGTCAGACTTCACTCCACACATTAAATACAGCTCGTTAGATGGCGCACCCTTTAATTTTAAGCTCGCCCATTGCATTTGCCCCGACGGGTCTTTCTCTTTGCAGGAGGGAAAAGTCTTTCCAAACAGTTTAAGCGCGGACACTTTCATATCTTGCGCGTTTAC
>CAJTJT010000013.1 GCA_910576915.1 uncultured Elusimicrobiales bacterium | reverse complement strand
AAAAGGAGTTTTTCTTTCTGACTCACCGGTTAACCTTTTCTGAACCACCGGCCTAGCCGGTGGTTTTCCGCACACAATAAAAAACCCGCCTTTCGGGCGGGTTTTTTGTCGTTTATAAAACTTAGTTGTTGGTGATTTCCAATTCCACGCGGCGGTTCTGCGCGCGGCCTTCTTTGGTTTTGTTGGAAGCCACCGGGTTGGCGGCGCCGTAACCGATGAAGGATACGTTCTTGGCCGGGACGCCTTCTTTAACCAGTTCCATGGCCACCGCTTTGGCGCGGCGTTGGGAAAGGTCCACATTGTAGTTGGCGTCACCCAAAGAATCGGTATAGCCGGCTACGCGCACGGTGCTGTTAGGATATTTTTTCAGCGCGCGGGCGGTGCGGCGGATTTGGGGCAAAGAATCGTCGGCGATTACGTCGCTGTTGTAGGCGAAGTTAATCGGTTTTTTATAGGCCAGTACGAGGCCTTTGTCCGTTTTGCGGGCCACTTGGGCGACTTCGGCAAAATCTTCTTCTTTCACCGGGGCGGGTTTAGCGGGTTCGGCTTTTTTTACGGGAGCCTGCACCGCCGGTTTCGGGGCGGGAGCTTGTTTTTTGCACGTGGTTTTGGTGCAGGTGCAGTGGCACGCGCCCAAGAATAAGGCGGCGGCTAATACGGCAGCTACTTTTTTCATTACGTTCTCCTTAAATATGGGATAACTGCTATTCCCTTTATTTTACAAAATTCGACATTCGGGCGCGCCCTTTTTTTTCATCAGTTCTCTGTACAGACGGTAGACGGGTTTGCCCAGTTTGGGATGTATGTATTCCGGCAATATATATGAAAGCGGTTTTAACACAAATTCCCGTTCATGCAGGCGCGGGTGCGGAACGAGGAGGGGGTATTTGTCGTCGTCCTCAAACACGATTTTGTCATCATAAAAAAGAATATCCAAATCAATCACGCGCGGCCCGTTGGGAAATGTGGGCGTGCGGCCCAGGCGCGTTTCCAGTTCTTTTAATTTTTTTAGAAGCGGCAGCGGGGCGTAGGGCGTGCTTAAAATGGCGACGGTGTTAATAAAATCGGCCTGGTTGGTAAAACCTTCCGGCTTGGATACGATGTACGGCGCGGCTTCTTTTACCGTGCCGAGTTCGGAGAGGGCGGCCAGGGCGCGGTCGATATTTTCTTTGGCGGGGGCGATGTTGCTCCCCAGGGCGATGACGGCTTGCGGCATATTATGCTTCTCCCCGGTATTCCACCCAGCGGTCGGCTTCCTCGGCCACTTTTACGGCGTACAGGTGCGGAAATAATTGCTGCACGCGGTTGTAAATCCACAGGCAGAGGGCTTCGGTGGTGGGATTATCAAAAAAATTGCCTAAGTTTTGGCCCGAAAAATGCGCGTTGATTTCTTTTTCAAATGCGGCGGAAAGTTCGCGGAAATCGATCAGATATCCTTCCGGGTTTAGCGGGCCGTGGAAGGTTACTTCGTAACGAAAGGTGTGTTCGTGCACGTCTTCGGCCAGCGTGCCGCCGTGCCCGTGGCGGGCGGTGAAAGAACCCGTTTGCGTAAGGTAGACTTGCGTCATTTGGCCGCCTCCAGTTCTTCGTAAAAATTGATGATTTTGCGCGTTTCTTTTACATCGTGCACGCGCAAAATGTCCGCCCCGTTTTGCAGTGCCACCAAATTGGCGGCCAGCGTTTGGGCTTTGCGTTTGGGCGCGCCTTCGCACTTTTGGCTGAGGAACGTTTTGCGCGACAGGCCGACCAGCATCCGCACGCCCAAGTCTTTAAAAAACGCGAGGTGTTTTAACAGTTCATAATTTTGTCCGCGCGTTTTGGCAAAGCCGAATCCTACGTCGATAATTACGCTTTGTTTGGCAAGGCCGCAAGACTGCGCTTCGGCGATTTTATCCGCCAGAAAATCTTTAATTTCGGCCAGCATGTCGGCGTATTCGGTTTGGGATTGCATGGTCTGCGGCGTGCCGCGCGTGTGCATGACGACGATTTCGGCATTGAAATCTTTTACGAGTTTGAACATCTCTTTATCCGGCGTGCCGCTGACGTCGTTAATAATGTTTACCCCGGCTTTAAGGCCTTCCAGCGCGACGGGGATTTTGACGGTATCTAACGATACGGGCACGTCTTTCCACGTTTTGCGGATTTCGGCAATAAGCGGCAGTACGCGCGCTTTTTCTTCTTCTTCCGGGACGGGTTCGGCCGACGGGCGGGTGGATTCGCCGCCGACGTCTAAAATATCGGCTCCGTCACGAACATAATCTTTGCATTTGGCCATTAAAGAGGCCAGATTATTCTGCGGATTTCCGTCGTAAAAAGAATCGGGTGTGGCGTTTACAATGCCCATTAATTGCGGTTTCATAAAAATGGTTTTTCCTGATTGTGCCGTTTGTTTGCCGCCTTGGCAACGTCGTCCAAAAACGGCGGTTTTCTGTTGTTTTTTTGCAACCCTTGGAACGTCTGTAAAAAATAATTTTAAGAATGACCAATGGCTGACAGGTTCGAGCCGTTTCAACTGCTTGGGCGAGTTGTCAGCCAGTCCTTTAAAATTATTTTTTACGTTCCCGGGTTGCGGGCCTTTTGCTTCTTTTCGGCCAAAGAAAAGAAGAAGAAATTATTTAATCATTTCCAAAAATTCACTGCGTACTTCCATCTTTTTAAACGCACCGCGGATGGCGCTGGTTACCATCACGGCGTCGTGCTTTTCAATGCCGCGCGAACTGATGCACATGTGCTTGGCTTTGCATACCACCATCACGCCGTAGGGTTCCAGCGTTTCCATCAAACTGTCGGCAATTTCGGCCACCAGTTTTTCCTGGATTTGCAGGCGGCGCGCAAACACTTCAACGAGGCGCGCCAGTTTGGAAATGCCGAGCACGCGCCCTTTGGGCAAATAGCCGATGGAAATCGTGCCGAAAAACGGCTGCAAATGGTGTTCGCAGGTGGAGTAAAATTCGATATTTTTAAGTACCACCATTTCTTCGCAGGAGCCTTCGGTAAACGTTTTTAACACGTCCTGCGGTTTCATTTTGTAGCCGCCGTAGAGTTTCTTCCAGCTGCGCAAAATGCGGTGCGGCGTTTCCAAAAGGCCTTCGCGGGACGGGTCGTCGCCGATATAGGCCAAAATTTCGCGCAGGTTGTTCAAAATTTTCTCTTCCGTTAACGGAAGTTTGCCATTTTGTGCGTTTGCAGGCTTAACCGCGCGGCGGGATGTTGTTTTAGCAGTTTTACGCATAGGTCGATGTTCTCCTGTTTGTTGCTTTCGGGTTGAAGATAAATTTGCGTTTTTGCGTTTTCGTACGCATAGTAGCGTTGTACGTCTTCCAAATCCGTGTCCTGCCCGACGACGATTTTAATCACGTCCGCTTTTTTAAGCATTTCCGGGCTGACGTATTTTTTGGGTGATACGCACACAAAATCCACACGGCTGACGTCCGCATCGATGGAGCCGTTCGTTTCCAGGTGGATTGTATACCCCGCGTTTTTTAGGGCGGCAAACAGCGCGGGCGCGTCCTGTTCGGTGGGCTCTCCGCCCGTTACCACCACGGTTTTGCACGGGTATTTTTTCAGTTCGGCGTTTAGGCGCGCTTCGTCCCATTCTTCGCCGGTTTGAAAGGCGTATTTCGTGTCGCAAAACGGGCAGTTCATGCTGCAGCCGGCCAGGCGGATAAACACCGCGGGCATGCCCGTGTGTTTACCTTCGCCCTGAATGGAATAAAAAACTTCGTTAACCTTCCATGACGGCTGCGGCATTTTCGCTCTCCCAAATTTCCAGCGTTTTTAATTTAAGGCCCGTTTTGGCCAGTTCCGCGCCGATTTTGGCGAACAAAAACTGCGCCAAGTTTTCGGCGGTGGGGTTTTTCACCCAGTCGTTTAAAAATTGATGGTCGGGCAGGTTGTCGTCCAAGAGTTTTTTGACGACTTTAAAATCGCATACCATGCCGTCTTCTTTTACCGGGCCTTCAATGATAAATACGGCTTTCCACGTGTGTCCGTGCAAGTTGTGGCAGGGGCCGTCGTAATGCGGCAGACGGTGTGCGGAACTGAACGAGCGGATGAGTTTAATAAGCATTTAGCGTTCCTCCGGGAGCGTGTTAAAAATCTGTTGCATGTAGATAACGCACAAAATCACTTGTGCGAGCGTAAAAAGCGGGATGTAAAACCACAGCCGCACATACCACAGCGCGGCCAGCGGGCCCAGCAAAAAAACGGCCCATTTAAAAATAACGGCGTTGGGAACGGCGGCGCGGGTGATGAATTTAAAAAACAGGCCCGCGCAGGCGGCGACGCAAAAATCGAACAGCATGATAAGCGGCACCAGCATCAGCGCGGTTAAAAACGCGATTACTTTTAACGCGGCTTCAACGTCGCCCCGGTGTTCTTCCAGCGTTTGCGGCGTGGCGGAAAACGACATTTCTTCCGGCAGCGTGCGGCTTTGCACCCCGGCCGAAGACATCATGTACACGCGGTTTTGGTTCACCAGCATCAGCTGGTTTTTTTCGGTCATTTCGGACAAGGTGGGGGGCGTTTGGCGCGCGGCGTCAAACGTAATTACAAACCCGCTTTGGGGAATGGGCGCGTTTACCGGCGTTTGGGGGGACGTTAAAACGCCCTTTTCAAACGTAACGGCCGGAAAGTTTTTTAAGAAGACGGGTAAATTCTTCCGTATATGTGCGTCAGCCGCAAAGTGGAACACCAACAGCGACAGGAAAAACAGGTACGCGGCAAACCAAAACGTCTGCGTGCGCGTGGCGAATGCCAGGCGTTGGTAGACGCTGAATGAAAAAATAGTTTTAAAATGGGCCCAAATCATATTCTTTCATTATAGCAATTTGACGGGCCTGGGCGGGAAGCGTCAGCGGGTGTTTTTGTCTTTGCAGGTTACCTGGGCGCCCAGAAAGAAAATCTGGTTTTTCTTAAATACGCAGGTGAGTTTTTGGGAGCGGGGGGAGCCGTCGGGCGCGTCCGGCAGCGGGCTAAAGCAGGACAGGCGCGTGCAGGAATACGTTTCCCCGCACTCTGGGAACGAAGAAGAGGGGTAATTGTCGATATACCACGAAAAAGCCAAATTGTAGCGCAGGGCGTGCAGAAAATCGGCGCAGGTTAACGAATCAAACGAGCACGGCTGCTGGGCGGAAACGTTTTGTTCCGTAAGCGTTTCCTGCAGCAGGGTGTAACGCTGGGAATCCACCGGGTCGCCCTCCACCATATACACGTCGAAACATTTAAACCCGGGCGGTTCGTTTTTGGTGCAGGAGAAGGGTTTTAGAATGTTGTGTCCGGGGCAGGTGTCTTCCACCGCGTAGGCGTCGGTGGATAAGTACTGCGCCGGCGCGCGGAGGGTAAACGGCTTATACGGCGCGTTTTGCGCGTACGCCGCCGCGGTGCAGGCAAGCAGAAAGCAGTATAAAAAAATCCGTTTCATAAATTCCCCCTGTAGGCAGTGTAGGGGGCGTTTTCACGCCGCAAAGGCAAAAAAATGGTTAGAAGTCGTCCCCGTACGCACGCGGCCGGGCGCGTTCTTCTTTATGGTTGCGGCGGGGCGCGGAATTTATTAGTATATAATCGTATTATTATATTCGTACGCACCAATATATTACAGAGGGATTATGTCCAATAAATTTTTTTCACTTTTTTCCGGTTCCGATAACTCTTCCGCTTCCGCCGTTAAAACGCTCACGCCCGAAATGTACGCTTTTTTACAGCAATTCCCGACGGCCGTCCTGCTTTTGGACGCTACGGGTAAAATCGTATTTGCCAACCCGGCCGCGGCTGCGCTGTTGCGTACGGACGTAAAGTCGCTGGCGTCTTCGCGTGCGGACCGCCTGGGGCTGACGATGACGCAAATCCGCTCGCTTTCGGACGCTTCCTCCTCTAAAAAAATGGTGCTTGATATCGTAAACCCGGACGCGGAAGCGCTGTCCGTCAGCGTGGGTGCGCGGCCGCTGGCGTCCACCCCGTTTATCATGCTGACGCTGGAAGACGTACCCCTTTTCAGGCAGTTAAACGCGGAAAAAGCGTTTTTGGCCTCGCTCGTGGACGGGTATCCCGCGGCGGTGACGGTGCAAAACTGGGCCGGTATCTGCCTGCAGTGGAACACGGCGGCGGAAAAACTTTTCGGTTATAAAACGGCCCAGACGCTGAACCAAAGCGTATACGGCTTTTTGCCCAAAGAAGTGGTGCAGTCCGTGCGCCGTATGGACGAAGAACTCCGCTCCGGCGCGCAGCCCCAGGAGGGCGTGCGGCTTACGTACAAAAACGCCAAAGGGGAGGAGCGGGTGCTTTCCGTCAGCAAAACGACGCTGCCCGGGCCGGACGGCAAGCCGCGCTTTGTGCTGAGCCTGTACGAAGACGTAACCTCCCAACACCAGTACGAGCAGGACCTGCAGCGCAACCGCACGCTGTTGCAGGCTATTTTGGATAATATTCCGCTCGGCCTGTATACGCGCGACTGCGATTCGAAAATGACGTTTTTTAATAAACAAAGCATGCAGGTTTTAAACGAGTGCGACCCCAAACACACGGACCAGCCCCACGAATACCAAACCGAGGAAGTAATCAACTCCCACCACCAGCGCGAACAGCAGATTTTGCGCGACGGCAAAGCGTGTGATTACCCGGAAGAAGTGTATATCGATTCCTCCGGCAACGAAAAAATCATTCACATGATTAAAGTCCCGCTGTTTGACGCGGGCCCCAAGCCGCTGGTGCTGACGATTGTGGAAGATATTACCGCGCGCTGCCGGCAGGAACGGGAAATCCGCCGCGTGAACGGATTTTTGACGGGGATTTTGCAAAACGCGCCGATCGGATTGTACGCGCGCGACGTGAACGGCCGGATGCTGTTCCGCAATACGGTGTGCAACTCGCTGTTTGGCAACGTAACGGAAGACGCTTACGACGAAAACGGCGCGCTGCCGCACGAAACGGCGGAGCAGGTGGGCCAGTACATGGGCCGCGAGCAGGAAATCCTGCGCGAAGGCAAAACGCTGGACATCCCGGAAGAAGAATACGCCACCGCCAACGGGGAAAAGAAGATTCTGCACCTGGTAAAAGTGCCGGTTTCGGCCGGCGAGCACAGCGAACAATACGTCATTACGCTGGTGGAAGACATTACCGAAAAGCGCGAACAGGAACGCAACCTGATGGAAACCAAAAATACCTTGCAGTCCATTTTGGAACACGTACCCGTGGCCATTTACGCGCGCACGGTGGACGATAAAGTTTCGTTCGTCAACCGCCGCTCGCTGGAAATGTTCCCGGGCGAAACGGAATACCGTTTTGAAGATAATTTCTACGGCGAACGTGAAAAATCCATTTTTAAAACGGGCAAGATTTTGGAATTCCCGGAAGAAACATATGTTACCAAACGCGGCGACAAATTGCTGCTGCATTTAATCAAAGTGCCCGTGTTTGATAAAGACGGCAAACCGTTTATGGTGCTGACGGTGGCGGAAGACATTTCCGAAAAGAAAAAACAGGAACGCGCCATTATCGACGCCAAAAACTTTTTGGAAACGCTGATCAACCAGCTGCCGGTGGCCCTGTCGGTTAAAAATTACGACGGGAAATACATCGTCTGGAATAAAAAGAGCGAAGAACTTTTCGGCGCCAGCTCGGCGGACGTTATCGGCCGCACGTCTTACCGCTCGGACATTAACAAAGACCAGGCCGAATTCCTGCGCGACGCGGATCTGCGCGTATTCGAAAGCCGCAAAGAACAAAACATCCCGCAGGAACTCGTTTCCACCGCCAGCGAAGGCGTTAAAATTATGCACACGGTCAAAACGCCGGTGTTTAATTCGGACGGTACGCCCAACTGCCTGCTGATGGTGTCGGAAGATATTACCGCCAAAACCAAAATGGAAAAACAAATCCGCGAAGCCGGCGACAAAAACACCCTGCTCATGGAAAACGCCCGCGAAGGTTTTATGATTTTGGACGAAGGCAAAATCATGTACGCAAACCGCGCTTTCTGCCGCCTCCTGGGCTTTGAAGAAGTAAAAGACGTTACCGGCCGCCCGCTGGCGGACTTTGTGGCCGAAGACCACCGTATGTTCTTAAAAGACAAGTACGACGCCGTTCTCTCCGGCGCGCAGAACGCCGGCGGCGCCATCGAGCTGCACTTTATGAAGAAAAAAGGCGGCGAGGCGGAAGCCGAGTTCGCGGCCGTTTCGTCCCGCTATTTGGGGCGGCGCATTGTGCTGGGCTTCGTGCGCGACGTGACGGGTTCCAACCGCCAGCTGCGCGATGTAAAAACCGAGCGCGAAAGTTTCCGCGCCGCGTTTGAAAAAGACGTTACCCCTGCGGTCATTCTGTCCAACAAAGGCTATATTTCCGTCATGAACGAAGCCGCTCGCAAAATGTTCGGCTTTACGGAAGCGGACAAAAATTTCTACCGCAATGTATACATGCGCCCCGCGGTGAAGCTGGAAGCGCGCAAAAAACTCAAACAGGGTCTTCCGGCGCAGATGGATTACGTGTTTGATTTCGCCCGCGCGGAAGCCATGTTCCCCGGCCGTATCAGCGGGGAGGGGAAAATCCCGCTCGCGGTGACCTTTGTGCCGATTAACAAGCGCGACTCCAAGGACGGCACCGTAGAGGCGGATTACGTCGTCTACCTCCAGCGTAAAGAGGAGGAAAAAACGCCGCCCGCGCCGCCGTCCGGCCGCAAACCGCTCGTCAAGCGCAGCACGCCCGTGCCGCCTCCGCCGCCCGTGTTGCCCGCCGGCGTGCCGGAAACCGCCAAAGAAATGTTGGTTTTGCCCAACAGCGAGCCGTATGTGTTGTGCTCGGAAGATTTTAAAATAGAAGTCTGTAACGATATGTTCTGCTCGCTCTGCCAGCTAAAAGAAGACGAACTGAAAGGCAACGATTTGCGGGCGGTTATCGCGCCGGATTCGCTGCCCGTCTTCGAAGAAGATTTAAAAACCTTGACGCAGGATGGCGTGCTTTCCAACCGGGAATATGCCGTTACGGTAGGCAGCGGACTGGAAACGTGTGCCGTGCGTTTAACCGCCGTTAAAGAAACGGGCGGCCGCTACTTATTCGTGTTCCGCAGTTTGGCGTTCCACCGCCAAATTATGAAAATTTTGGAGGAACGTTCCGCCCAGCTCAGCGCGCTGTTGGAAGCCACGGACGGCGTGGTGTTTTCCATTTTGCTCAGCGGCGGGCATTTCGGCCTGATTGAACAGGCCAACAAGTTCCTTTCCCAAAAAACGGGTTTTTCGCACGACGAACTAGTGCATATGGAATTTAAAGACCTGTTTTTCGACCCGGCGCGCGATGACGGTTCTCTCGCCGCCGCGCTGGCCCGCGCCGAACAGGAGTTGGCCGCGCAGGGCAAAACGTCGTTCCGCGTGTCGGTGCGTCAAAAAGAAGGCGACGGCTTTGCCGCGCAGGTGGTGGTAACCGCGCTTGATTTGCCGGGGAAAGACGCCGCGCTCGCCGTCGTGCACGACTTAACGAGCCAAATGGACCAAATCTCCAAAGATTCCAAAGAAGCGCGTGAACTGAAAAGCGTGCGCGAAGCGCTGCCCGGCTTGTATTTAAAAACGGACAGCGACGGCCGCGCCCTGGAAGCCTATTCCAACCTGGACTATATCTCCAATGCCGAGGCAAAGGAAATCTTCCTGGATAAAACGCCCCTGCAGTTCTGGCCGGAAGAAGCGGCTTCCCGCGCGCTGTTTTCGATTAAGGAATCGCTTTCCATCAACGTCAGCACCCGCTTTGAATTTGAATGGACGGTGCGGGACGTACTGCGCCGTTTTGAAGTGACCGTAACGCCCATTTCGGGCCGCGCCGAAGCCGTGCTGTGGGTGAAAGACGTTTCCGAAAGCCACGTGTACGACGAGCAAATCCGCGAACTCTACCGTATGACGCGCGAGCCCGGCGTCAGCATTACGGACCAGGTGGATAAAATTTTGGCGTTCGGACAGAAAATTTTTCATGCGGATGCGGGCCTGGTGCTTCGCTTTGGGCAAGGGAAAGAAAACCGGGAGAGCATGGTCGTATACGTTACCAA
Organism: uncultured Elusimicrobiales bacterium; assembly: GCA_910576915.1. GTDB lineage: Bacteria > Elusimicrobiota > Elusimicrobia > Elusimicrobiales > Elusimicrobiaceae > Avelusimicrobium. Next base: position 28,903 of record CAJTJT010000013.1, on the reverse strand, counting down.
GAACGATTTTCATTTGGAACGCCAAATGGAATTCCCGGTGGAAGAATGTTTGGTGGACGTGGCGGACGGAAACGTCGTCATGCTGCCGGACCTGGCCAACACCTCCTGCGAACGCTGTTTGCATAAGGCCAAAGGGTTTGGCTCTTTGATTGCGGCTCCTTTATATGTGGGGGGAGAAGTGCAGGGCGCGTTATGCTTTGCTTCCCGCGCGCCGCGGCGCAGCTTCTGCCAGGGGGCCGAAGAACTGATGGGCCTGATGGCCAAGCTGCTGGGCCTGCGCATCGAACTGCGCCGAACGGGCAAAATGCTCAGCGATGCGTCCCGTTCGCTTGCGCGTACGCTGGAATATGTGGAAATGCCCGCCGTGATGGTGGATTTGGATTATCAGGTAACGTATGTGAACAAGGCGTTACTGGAAACCACCGGCCGCCGGGTGCATAATTTATTGGGGCGGGATTTCTTTGCCGAGCTCATCCGTAATGATGATTTATCCAAACGGATGTTCCGCGCGGCGGAAAAAGCCTGTTCTTCCAACGCGTTCCAGGTGCGCATGGATATTTTGCACGAAAACGGCTTGTACGAAGATACGGCCTGGGACGTGTTCGTCTGCAAAGACGCGGACGGCAAAGTGGACGGCTATGCGCTGATAGCTTCCTCTAACTGACGTTTATTTTGAAGGCTTCACAACACGGAACGCAAATAAAATTTGCGTTCCGTTTTTTTGTTGTTTAGGTATTATTGTTGCCGTTTATGCAGGCCTTAACCCGTTTATAAAACGCCTTAAGGCGGAGAACCCGTCATTCTGAACTTGTTTCAGAATCCAATAAGATGAGGGTTTCCTTTATAAACGCCCTGGATCCCGGATCCATGTCCGGGATGACGGCAAAGACTTAGGCCTATTCTCTTTAGTCTTCTTTATTCGTAATTTTGCAAGAGGTCTTAAACAGTGTGGCTTTAACTAGTCTAATGAGCGCGGGTCCTCGCCGGACGGGCAAATAGGGCGGGGCGGACCCTTCGGGCCAACTCGCTTTGGCCTTCCTTGTTCGTAAGGTTGCGACATGTCTTAACCGTGTGGCCTAAACTAGTCTGATGGGCGGGACAAGATAACCGCGGCCTGGAAGGCCTTGACTCGTTTTTTTTTTTTGATACATTGGGGATTATTACGTCCATATACCCCCGTATCATCTCGCTTTGAATCATTCTTCCTGGGGCTGTTTGGACTCACAAGGAGCCCATTATGAAGAAACTTATCTCCGTATTTACAATGATGTTTTTGTGCAGTATGTCTTATGCCGAAAGCATGAAGTTTATCACAGTGTTATCCAGCCCCGTCGGAACGTTTAATAAGCTGGAAGCGGTAGACCCCACCCAGCCGGCCAAAGGAAATACGGTAAACTTTTGTACGAATATCGGTACGCAAGGCGTGGTGGAGTTAAAAGGTACAAAAACGGCCGATTTAAATATAGTGTCGTTAGCCAAAAATACAACGCTTGGCAAAACGGACGAAGGGAAGTTTTCGTTAAATAACATCACGCTTAAACAAGGCGGAAGTATCAAAGGCGGCCGCTTATTTGGCAATACCGTCGCCGTAAATAATGCGGCTTCCGGCAAGGCTAACAACTTGTACGGCAACCAACTCACGGTAGCGGGCGCGAAAACGAAGACTTTGGACGTAAACAGCGGCGCGTCAAAAATTAACGGCCCCGGTGATTCTACGGGAAAGGAAGAGATGGTATGGAGCAATCAGTATCAAAGTGACGACGCGTGCAAAGAAGGGACCTCGTATGAAAAATGTAAGCAGCAGTATTTGCTGAAAGAAAAAGGTACTGCGGTTGCGAATAAATGCCCGCAAACGGCGGGAGATCCGCGGACGTGGTGGGATGAAAATACGCAACAGTGCGGATGCCCGAATGAGAATGAATACTATCATAACGGGGCGTGCTGCTCTGAAGCAAATAAAGAGGATTCCCGTTGTTGGAGTCCTTATACGTGGGTAAATTATAGAGGGGATGTGGCGTATAATCCTTCTGAAACGGGAAAATCAAGACATTGTACCGTAGTGGATGGCCGGTTGCCTTATTTAACGGAAGATTATAGTACGGTGGATAAAAAATACGCTAACGCTCCCGTCTGCAAAAATAATGGGCCGTGTACTACGCCGGGCGATGAAGCGGTGAATGGTTGCGGGTTTGTAGAACAGACGAATATGCAAGGTGAAAAGTATTATAAAGCCATGATTTTTATTTCCGAATGCCGAAAAGGGTATGGTTATGGAGCGTGGTACGATAAAACCGTGGATACGCGGTATTCCTGCGGACATTAATTTGCATGAAAAAGCCCCGGGTTTTACCGGGGCTTTTTTACGGTCTAAAATAAGTCTTTTTTCTTCTTTTTGTCTTTTTCGTACAGGCGGTTGATTTCTTTTTCCACGTCTGCCGGGGGTACATTGCCCGTTAACAGCGCTTTTTGGTGGAAGTCCGCCAGGTTGAATTTTTTACCCGTTTTTTTGCGGATTTTTTCCCGTACATTCTGCCACATTTCCAAACCGTACTGGCGGCTGAGGGCCAGCCCGGGATACTGGGCGAGTTCTTTGAGCATTTCCTCGGCGTCGGCCTGTTCAAAGCCGTTTTCCTGCACCAGATAGTTCAGCGCGTCCGTGTACGAAAAACGCTTGGTCTGCAGTTTTACGTCCAGTTCCGCGGCCAGGGCGCGGCGGTAACCGTCCCACGCGGCATAAGCGAGTTCTTCATCCGTTACGATTAAATGCTGTTCTTTGGCCACCTGCGCGGCGTATTCCTGCCAGCCGTTTGCCGTGGTGACGGACGGATAAACTCTGCGCCAGACGGACCAGTTTTTGCCCGCGGCGTTTTGGTAATAACCGCCGGGTACCAGTTGTTTGGCCGTTAACAATTTTAAAGCGGGCGTGTGAAAATCGCGCTTGAGCTGTTCCTGGCGCGTGAGTGTATTGCCCGCCGGAAGGCGCAGCAAAAGTTCCGGCGTTCCGCCCGTGTAAGACGGGCGCAGTTTAAACGCACGGGTGTAGGTGTAATACTGCGGCATCGGGCGCACGGCAACCGTTTGAAGGGGCGCGGCCAGTACGTTGTTTTGCACCAGCGCGGCGGCCCATTCGCCGGCCTGGCGTTGCAGGGCGGCGGCGTAATCGGTTTCGGGCTGAACGTTAAAGGCGCGTTTGGCTACGGCGTAAAAATCCTGCGCGCTGCGTTCGGCGGGTTTTCCTTTTTTGGCTTTTTTCTTTTTGGAGGCCGTCGGTTTGGCCGCCGCCTGCGGCGCGGCGTTTAAATCTTCCACCAAAGTAACTTCGTCCTCCGCTTCGGTTTGTTCCAAAAACGGTTCCAGCGCGGCAGAAAAATCCTGCCGTGCGGCGCGGGTAGTCGCTTCCAGCCGTTTAAGCAGCTTGGCAGGGGAATCCGGGATTTGGTATTCCCGCGCCAGCAGTTCGGCGTAAGCGGTTTCGCCCAGGCGGAAGTCCTGCCCGTTTTCTTCCTGGGACAAGCGTTTGAATAAATCAAACATGCGTTTGACGGCGCGTTTGGCGTTGCGCGTATCCAGCTGCGTTTGGGCAAGGGCGAAATCGTCCTGAGCGCCTTGGGCCAAAAAGTCACCCAGTTCGTCAAAAGAAAGATAAGCGTAATACGCTTTTTCCATCGCCAGCTGTGCCAAAAATGCGGACGGATTGGAAAGGTTTTTTTCGGCCTGTTCCGCTTCCTGCATTAAGGCCGCCATCCGGGCGGTCAAATCGGCGCGTTTTTTGGCGGGGGAAACGGAGGGGTTCAAGTAGACGTCGTACAGCGCGTCAAACGCTTCGGCGTAATATAAAGGGTCGTTTACCGCGCGGTTTTGGGCGGCATGGCGCAGGTCGTTATCCACCGCGTTTTGCAGGAGCTCAAAATCCACCTGTTTGGCGGCGGAAAGGTTGGCGGCGTGGACGTCTTTTAATCTTTCCTGCACGTTTTTTAAAGCGCGCTGGGTGTGTCCGTCCGAGGAAGCGGCGCGGGCGTTTAACTGGCCGTCGGCGGAATCGTACCCCAGGCGGGCGGCGCGTTCGGGCAGATAGTTTTGCAGAACGGCGGCGTAGCGGCTGGAAACGTCGGTAAGTGTATTTTCTTCTAAAAGGGAGTCGATGTCTTCAAAATCGAATTCCTGGGCGAGGGCGGCTGTAAACGCGCCCGCGCATAGGCAGGCGGCCAGCACAAAGGGCAGTTTGTTTTTTATCATGTAATTTCCTGTAAGCGGAGTTGGGATAACGGTATTGTATTTGTTTGGTGGCGGGGTTGTCAACCGTTGTTTTTCGCTTGCTCCGAAGAAGAAAATTTGCTAAAATAAATTATCTTCTTTAAAAAATGCGCCGCGTGCGGACGTTTACCCGCCCGGCCGTTTTTTGCTATAATCTATATAACCTATTTTGGGCCATTAGCTCAGTTGGTAGAGCAGACGCCTCTTAAGCGTAAGGTCGTGAGTTCGAGCCTCACATGGCCCACTTTTAGTTTTTCTATAAATAAGAAATATAAATAAGGACGGATGGCGGAACCGGTAGACGCGTACGCCTTAGGAGCGTATGGAGCAATCCGTGAGGGTTCAAGTCCCTCTCCGTCCAGATAATTTCGGCGCCGCCGAATTAAAAAGAGGAGTGTTTAGCATGTCCATTTTCAAAACCGCCCAGGCCGGGGAAGTAAAAACCAAACAAGTAGGCAAAGAAGGCTGCCGCGTAACGCTGTCCGTCGAAGCCGCCCCCGAACTGGTAACCAAATGTTTCCAAAACGCCGCCGTGCAGGTGCAGTCCCGCGCGCAGATGCAGGGTTTCCGCGCCGGTAAAGTACCGCTCGATTTAGTAAAACAAAACTTCGGCGGACACATTAAGGAACGCGCGCTGGATTTGACGGTCAAAGCCGCCATCAACGCCGCCGTGGCCGACGCCAAGCTCGACCCGGTTGCCGTACCCGTTTTAACCAAAGCCGATTTCGCCAATTTTGACGACGGAAAAGCGTTTTCTTTCGAAATCGCCGTGGACGTCGCCCCGGAATTTGACGTGCGCGACTACAAAGGCATCGAAATCGCCAAAAAGCCCGAAACCGCCACGGACGAAGACGTGATGGAAAACTTGAGCCGCGTGCTGGACGCCAACGCCCGTTTGGAAAGCGCCGCCGAAGGTGCCGTCATTGACGATAAATGCTTTGCCGTCATCCACTACACCGGCAAACGCAACGGTGCGGACGATTATAAATTAAGCGCCGACAGCGAACTGGTAGAAATGGCCGCCCCGCAGACCAATCCCGCCTTGGCCGAAGGCATCAAAGGGCTGAAAAAAGGCGACGTGAAAGACATCGAAACCAAAGAAGGCAACGATACGCTCTCTTTCCACGTAACGGTAGACGACATTAAAAACAAAATCGTACCCGCTTTGGACGACAGCTTTGCCAAAGACATGGGCTTTGAAACCCTGGACGCTTTGAAAGCCAAAGTAAAAGAAAGCCTGGACGCGGAAGCCAAACAGGCCGCCAACCGCGACGAAATCGCCCAAATCGAAAACCACCTCGTCAAAATGAACAATTTTGAACTCCCGCAGAGCCTGGTGGAAGAATATACCGAATCTTCTTTGAACAACTTTGTGCGCAGCATGACGCAGCTTAAACCCGAACAGCTGACCGATGAACAGCGCAAAAGCTTCGAAGAACGCATCCGCCCCAGCGTGGAAAAAGACTTGCGCATCGGCTACATCGTGCACGCCGTAGCCAAGAAAGAAAACCTGGAAGCGGCGGAAGCCGACTGGCAGGCGGAACTGGACAAGAGCTTGTCCTCTAACGCCCAGAACAAAGAAGACGAAAAGAAAATCAAAGCTTTCTTCAACGAACGCAAAGCCCACATTTTGGCTACGCTTACGGAACGCAAAGTGTTTGATTTCTTTAAATCTCAGGCCAAATATAAATAATCTGTGCCGAACATCGCCCCGGGCGTAAAACGCTTGGGGCGGTTTGTCGGCAAACGGGCCGTTTTCCAAGCTGTGTGAAACGGCGCATGGCCTGGACGAACGGTTTTAACCTCAGAGCGGACTTGCTGGTCCGCTCTTTTTTTGTCTAAAAACACGGATATTCAAATTCTTCTCTCCCTTTGGTAACAAGCCTCCGCCGTTGCCGTTTTGCAGGCCTTAACCCGTCTATAAAATCCGCTGTGTTGTCTTTTACCCGCCCTTCGTCCTGTTTATAAAAAGCGTCTGAAACGGAAAAGGCGTTTTATTTGTTTGAGCGAAGCGAGTTGTAAAACGCCCCGTTTTGGACTGCTTTTTATAGGACCCGGGCGGGCAGTCTTTTTGGTTCTTTTTCTAATGCTAGAAAAAGAAGGAAGAAGATTTTTTGCTTACTTTTTGCCGACGCAAAAAGTAAAAACTAACTTTGGGGCATGTCTTAAACAGTGTGGCCTAAACTAATCGGAAGAGCGCGGACAAGAGGGGAGCCCAGGCTCTGGGCCTTGACTCGTTTTTTTTTTTTGATAAATTGGGGATTATTACGTCCATATACCCCCGTATCATCTCACTTTGAATCTTTCTTCTAGGGGCCTCTCTGGACGCATAAGGAGCCCAATATGAAGAAACTTATCCCACTGTTACTATTGTTATCAGCCTGCAGTTTTTCTTATGCTGAAAGCATGAAGTTTATCACGGTGCTATCCAGCCCCGTCGGAACATTTAATAAATTGGAAGCGGTGGACCCTACTTCTTCCGCGTACGGTAAGACGGTAAACTTTTGTACGAATATCGGTACGCAAGGTTTAGTGGAACTAAAAGGCACCAAACCTGCGGAATTAAGTACGGTAGTATTATCCAAAAATACAACGCTTGGTAAAACGGATGAGGGGAAATTTTCGTTAAATAATATCACACTGAAACAAGGCGGAAGTATCAAGGGTGGACGTCTATTTGGAAATACCTTGAAAGTGGATTATAAGGCGTCCGGCAAGGCTAACAACGTGTACGGCAACCAACTCACGGCAGCGGGTGCGAAAACGAAAACGCTGGACGTAAACAGCGGCGCGTCGAAAATTAACGGCCCCGGTGATTCTACTGGAAAGGAAGAGATGGTCTGGAGCAACCAGTATCAGGATGACGACGCGTGTAAGTCGGGCTCCGCCTGTGCCAAACAGTATTTGCTTAAAGAAAAGGGGACCGTGGTTACGAATAAATGCCCGCAAACGGCGGGAGATCCGCGGACTGTATGGGATGAACGGGCGCAACAATGCGGTTGCCCAAATGCACAGGAACGGTATCATAACGGAGCGTGCTGCTCATCTTCTACCCCTAAAACGAATACAAAATGCTGGAAGAAAACTACTTCTGAAAGTGGTAACAAGTTGGTATGGAAAAATGTGTTGGCATCAGAACGTTTTGACACTCAAAATATCGCCAATATGGGAGTCACCCGTTTAACTTGTTCACAAGGCGGAGCTCTTGGGTTTACCGGCACTCCAAAAACAACTAAAAAGTGCCCTCATTACTCGTGCAGCGGTTCGTGCGTTTTACCATGCAATTCAAGCGGTGGAGGCGGAGGTATCGGCCCGGTAACCCCCACTCCAAACCCAACAACCGACGAGCTTGGTCTCTGTAATACAGAAGGTGATATTTGCGTTGCCCGGCTGCATATTTCTACCAATGATGCCGAGTGTACGGGTACCGGGGGTAAATTCCTGTGGTGTGCTACCACGTACACCTACAGCAGCTGCGTAAAATCAACAAGCACTACTCCTTCTTATGAGCAGTTGTGGGACGCAACCGATACCCGCTACGGCTGCGGCCATTAAAACCCTTGCCGTAACTTTAGTTTTATGAACTCCCTGTGCCTGGCGCGGGGAGTTTTTTTGTGGGTGCGGCGGGTGGCGTTTTTTTCTATAATAAAATTTATGAATAAACTTTCTTTATTAGCCGTTTTCTGCTTTTTCTCCGGCGTGTTATGCGCCGCGCCCGTCCCGCGCGCGGACGAACTTTCCCTGCGCGAGCAGGTGGGGCAGACCATCGTTCCCCGGGTGTTTATCGGTAAGCACCGGGGATTTAAAAAAGCCGTCCAGCGCGGCGAAGTGGGGGGTTTTATATTAAAAACCACGGACGGGCTTTTAACGCGGCCCGCTCTCACTCCTCTTACCCAAAAACAATATTTCGAACGCCAGCGCAAACTGCTTTTAAAAACCATTTCCGATTTAAATAAATGGGCCGCCAAAAGCCCGCATCAAATCCCGCTTATTCTGGCGTTTGACTACGAAGGCGGCACCGTTACCTCTCCCATGTATATGGGGCTTAAACAGATGCCTTCCAACATGCTGCTGGCCGCTTCGGGCCGGGATGATATCGTGGCGGATATGTACGCCGCCCAGGCCCGGGAAATTAAAGCCGTCGGCGGAAATGTATCGTTCGGCCCAGTAACGGACGTAAATTCCAACCCGTTAAACCCGATTATCCAAACCCGTTCGTTTGGGGACGAGGCCTCCGTCGTTGGTCATAACGCCGCCGTGGCCGTGCGCGCCCTTCAGGCAAACGGCGTGGCCGCATTTAACAAACATTTCCCGGGGCACGGGGATACGTCGGTCGATTCCCACCGGGAGATGCCCGTTACCGCTTTGCCCGATGACGAACTTTGGCAAAAACACGTTTCCGCTTTTGTTCCGCCGGTTGACGCCGGCACGTACGGCATCATGAATTCGCACGTGGTGTATCCCGCGCTGGACGAAGACAACCCGGCCTCTTTTTCCGCTAAAATCTTACGCAATTTATTGCGCAGCAAAATGGGTTTTAACGGCGTCGTGGCGACGGACGGCCTGGATATGGGCGCGGTAAACGGCGTGGGAGTGGAAGATATGGTCCGCCGGGCGTACCGGGCGGGGAACGATATGCTGCTGCTCAGCGCGCCTGCGGAAAAAATGAAAGACGCTTACAAATATCCCCGCCGCGCCGCCGATTTTGTGGAGAAAAACGTTTTTTCCGGCGCGGACGACGCTTTGACGCCGGAAGAAATCCGCTCGGCCGCGGAGCGCATTTTAGCGCTTAAACAAACATTGGGATTATTTGACGGCGTAACGACGGATCCGTCCGCCGAAACGGGTTTTGCCGCCGCTGCCCGCCGGGCCGCCGAAGCGGGGGTGACGCTGGTGCGGGATGAGCAAAATTTAGTGCCGCTTCCGGCGGAGATTAAAGAGGTTTGCGCCGTGATGTTTGCGGACGATATTTTCAGCGGCCAGGTAACGGCGTTTGGCGAGTATTTAACCGCGCGCGGCAAAACGTCCCGCACGGTTATTTTGCCCGTTTCTCCGTCGTCCGAAGATTTAAAAACCGCCGGGGAATGTATGCTCGGCGCGCATTTGGTGGCGGTGGGAACGTCCCGCGGCAGCGCTATGAATGCGTCCCAGCTGTCCGTGGTGCAGGAGTTGTTCCGCGCGGCGGAAGTGTCGGATAAAAAAGCGGTGTTGGTGTCTTTATTAAACCCGTACGAAATCCCGTTTTATCCGCAGGCGCGCACCGTGCTGGCGTTGTACGGACCGACGGAAGATTCCGTCCGCACGGCCGCCAAAATTTTGATGGGGGATTTGCCCGCCCAGGGCAAACTGCCCGTCACCCTGCCGGATGTTTCCCGCTAACGCCTTTTCTTTATGATGAATGCCCCGGACAAAACAGTCCGGGGTATTTTTTACCTGTTGCTGCCGTTTATGCAGGCCTTAACCCGTTTATAATACCCGCCCTTAGTCCTGTTTATAAAAAGCGTTTGCCGTTGCCGTTTTGCAGGCCTTTATCCCGTTTATAAAACGCCTCAAGGCGGAGAACCCGTCATTCTGAACTTGTTTCAGAATCCAATAAGATGAGGATTTGCTTTATAAACGACCTGGATCCCGGATCCATGTCCGGGATGACGGCAAAGACTTAGGCCTATTCTCTTTAGTCTTCTTTATTCGTAATTTTGCAACATGTCTTAAACAGTGTGGCCTAAACTAGTCTAATGAGTGCGGACAAGTTGCCTGCCCCCGGCAAGGGGGTTGACGCGTTTTTTTTTTTTGATACAGTGGGGATTGTTACGTCCATATACCCCCGTATCATCTCACTTTGAATCTTTCTTCTAGGGGCCTCTCTGGACGCATAAGGAGCCCATTATGAAGAAACTTATTCCGCTGTTGCTGATAGTATCAGCTTGCAGTATTTCTTATGCCGAAAGCATGAAGTTTATCACGGTGCTATCCAGCCCCGTCGGAACGTTTAATAAGCTGGAAGCTGTGGATCCTGCCCAGCCGGCCAAAGGAAATACGGTAAACTTTTGTACGAATATCGGTACGCAAGGCGTGGTAGAGTTAAAAGGCACCAAACCCGCGGCCTTAACTACGGTGTCATTATCCAATCATACAACGCTTGGGAAAACGGACGAAGGGAAATTTTCGTTAAATAACATCACGCTTAAACAAGGCGGAGATATCAAGGGCGGCCGTTTGTTCGGAAATACGGTTACAGTAAATAACGCGGCTTCCGGCAAGGCTAACAACGTGTATGGTAAACAGCTCTCGGTAGCGGGGGCGAAGACGAATAATTTAACGGTAACGAACTCTTCTTATATTAAAAAAGGGGAACAAAATTCCGCCGTTATCAATAATCCCCCGGACATGGTTTGGAGTAATCAGTATCAAAGTGACGACGCCTGTAAAGAAGGGGCTTCATATGAAAAATGCAAACAGCAGTACTTGCTTAAAAGCGGAGGCGTCAGCGGTTCGGAGGAAGACTCCGGGTCTAAATGCACGCATTGTACGGCATATGAAAAAGGCTCTTCGGAATATAATAATTGCGTCAAAAACAGTGTGCTGACGATAGACAGTCAATGTTGTTCTGAGGCTTATTCTTTCTTTTCTACGCAAACTGAAAAAGAGAAGACCAAATGTTGGCAACGGTTTGGTTGTGACCGGACATACGGAGGAAGCAACTTTGGAGATACGGACGAGCAAACTCGCATAGATGCTGGATCTTTGGCAGTCTATTTCCCAAAGCATTTTCCTTATTTCGAGGGAGTTCCGACGTGGGAGTCCGGTCCGTCATCTTTTGAAGAAAATTGCTTGGGTCTTAAAGGCAATTCGTTTTTTAGAAAGAAAAACTCTTCGTACGTAGAATATATACCTTGGTTTCCCAAATGTACTCAACCGGAAGATGACAGCAGTGGGTGCGAGCAATTTCTTAAAGATGGTTGTGGATATACGTGTCAGGTATCTTGTTACCGTGCTGACAAGGAATATTTCTGTAGGTTATACTTTATAAAACCGGAGCCTCTGTGGGGTTGGTATAATGGCATGACTTGGTTGTAAATTCTTCTATAAGAAAAAGTTATATTTGCTATAATACTTCCATGACGAAAAAAGGCGCCGTTTTGGTGGTCTGCACCAACCGTAAAGCATACCACGATTATTTTATAGAAGACACATACGAAGCCGGGCTGGAGTTATTGGGCGCGGAAGTAAAATCCATCCGCCAAAAAGAGCTCAGCCTGGAGGGCAGTTTCGTGCGTGTGGAAAACGGCCAGGCGCGCGTGTACAACATGCACGTAAAACCTTACAAATTTAATTCCCTTACCGAGCCGGATCCTACCCGTCAGCGCAGGCTGCTGCTTAACAAAAAAGAACTGCGCAAACTGGCCGCCAAGGCGGACATTAAAGGGTACTCGCTGGTGCCGGTGGAAGTGTATTTTAAAGACGGCTGGGCCAAATTAAAATTGGCCGTAGCCAAAGGGAAGCATTTGTTTGACAAACGCGAAAGCCTGAAAAAGCGCGATTTAAACCGCGAAATGGAAAAAAGTTTTAAAAACAACATCCGTTTTTAACGCTTTTTGACGGGAATTTTCCCTATACAAATAAAAAAACGCTGGATTTTTTTCGTACAATATTCTAAAATATACTTAATTGGGCGGGTGGCGGAATTGGCAGACGCGTACGGCTCAGGACCGTATGGACGAAAGTCCTTAAGGGTTCAACTCCCTTTCCGCCCATTTAATTTTTGGTTGCACTCATGAGAAAGAATGACATCTATCGGCCGTCTGCAGCGTCTTTAGGTAAAAAGAAGCGCGTAGTCCGGCGGAAAAAGGGGTCATCCTTTTTTTTTAAGCTGATTTTCCTGTTGTTCTTTTTGGGTATTTGCGCGGGTGTAATCTGGGCCGCCGTAAAAACCTATCATCTTATTACCAGTTCCCAAATTTCCGACTGGCACGTAAAAACCGTGGCCGTTTCCGGCGTAACGGGCAATTTTAATAAAGAACTGTTGGCTCTTTCCACTCCGTACGAAGGCAAACCCTTTGCCGTGAAAGACGCGGTGGCCCTGCGCGGGGAAATTATTAAAAAATATCCGATGTTAAAAGACGTTACCGTCAAGCGCGGGCTTTTAAGCGGCAAATTAAAAGTATCGGCCGAACACCGCACGCCGCTTGCCAAATTTGTCCTGCCGGATAAATCCGTCAAATACATCGACCCGGACAGCACCGTCTATTCCGACCCGAACCCGGATTTGCTGCACCCCGTCCCGTTCGTGGAGCTGGAAGGAACCGTGCCGGAAAAATTGGATAAAGAATTTGTAGATTTGGTGGAAAGCACCCTAAAACTGGGCAAAGAATTGGATTTTGCGTTTTTACGCATGAATTTAACCGAAAACACGGTTAAAATGTATATGCCCGACGGCAGCGAAATCGACTTTGGCAAAGCCGTCAATTTAAAAAAGAAAGCCGCGCGCGCGGCGCAGATTATCGCGCGTTCCCGCGGGCGTTACGACAAACCGTACACGCTTAATTTCGAATTTTTTGAAGACGGCAAAGTTTTTTTAACACAGAAGTCCCATTAAGTTTTATAATAGAACTAGAGCAATTTTTTTCAGGTGGTTTTTATATGGCAAAAACGAATCTTATTGCAGGTTTGGATATCGGCAGCGGCAAGATTACTTGCGTCGCCGCCGCGCACGATTTTGAAACGAATACTTTAAAAGTGCTGGCCGGGCGCAGCGTGCCGTGCCGCGGCTTAAAAGGCGGTATGGTGTCCGACATTCGGGAAACGTCCGCCGCCGTCACGCACGTGCTGGGCGGTATCGAGCGCGAATGCAACCAGGAAGTCGGCAGCCTGTACGTGGGCGTACGGGGCGCGCATTTGGAATCTTTTTCCAACCACGGTACGTATAACATTTCCCGCATGGATAAAGAAATCACCCAGGCCGATATGGCGCTCGCCATCGAAAACGCCAAAGCCATGCCCATCAAAAACGATAACGAAATCGTCGACGTTATCACCCAGGGTTACTCCATCGACAAACAAAAAGGCATTACCAACCCGGAAGGGATGGAAGGCTCTTTATTGGAAGTGGACGTACACATTACCACGGGCTCTTCGACGCATCTTAACAATTTGGCCAAAGCCATCCAGCGCCCCGGTTATAAAATCGACCGCATTTTTTACGGCCTTGTGCCGCTGGCCGACACCGTGCTGACGCAGGAAGAAAAAGAAATCGGCGCGATGATTCTCGACCTGGGCGGGGAAACGATGTCCGTCGGTATTTACATCGACGGCATTTTGAAGTTTTCGCGCGACATTCCTTACGGCTGCGATTTAATTACCAGCGATTTATCCCGCCTGCTGCACACCTCCCGCCAGAACGCGCGTGAGATTAAGGAAAAATACGGCGTTTCGTTCCCCACGTTTTTGGACGAAGAAGGCGAAATCCCCGTGCCGTCTTTGGACGGGCGCAGCACGCACAACATCAAAAAGAGTTATGTTTTGGACATCATCCAGCCCCGCGTGGAAGAACTCATCGAACAGGTGGGCCGCTGTGTGGATACCTCCGGCTACAAAAACTTCCCGGTGGTGGGCGTGGTGACGGGCGGCGGGTCGCTGATGCCCGGCGTGACGGACCACTGCGTTAACATTTTAGGCCTTAAAGAAGTGCGCCGCGGCGTGGTCCAGCGCGACCTTATCACCAGCGACGACGAATTTTTTGACCCCCAGTACAGCACCGCCATGGCGCTTGCCATCTACGCGTCCGAAAACGCCGCGTACGACGATTATTCCGGCGGCTCTTACGAAAAAGGTTCCTCCATGTTCGGCAAACTGGGCAAATGGTTTAAAGGCGTGGATATCTTCGGCGGTTGATAACGGAGAATACTCATGAAAGATTTATTTATGCCGGCCGATTTGTTTGAAAGCAAAAAGGCCAAAATTAAAGTAATCGGCGTGGGCGGCGGCGGCGGAAACGCCATTAACCACATGGTTGCCTCCGGTCTTAAAGACGTGGATTTTATCGCCGTCAATACTGACGCGCAGGACCTGCGCCGCAACCAGGCCCCGTACCTCGTGCAGGTGGGGGAGAAAATCACCAAAGGGCTCGGCGTCGGCGGGGACCCGGAAAAAGGCAAACGCGCGGCCGAAGAATCCAAAGAAAAATTAAAACTCATCATCGGCCAGTGCGATTTGCTTTTTATTACGGCCGGGATGGGCGGCGGCACGGGTACGGGCGTGGCCCCGTATTTGGCCAAGCTCGCCAAAGAAATTTACGGGGACGAACTCCTCGTTGTGGGCGTAGTAACTCGCCCGTTTAATTTTGAAGGTTACGTGCGCGAAAAACAGGCCGACCTGGGCATTAAAGAAATGCAGAAGTACGTCGACTCCATGATTATCGTGCCGAACGAAAAACTCTTTGCCAACATCGACCCGGAAACCTCCTCCAAAGACGCTTTTAAAATGGTGGATGAAGTACTGCTGCAGGCGGTGAAAGGCATTTCCGAAGTAATCACCCAGCCGGGCGAAGTAAACATCGATTTTAACGATATCCGCAAAGTGATGTGCCGCTCCCACAAGTCCTTAATCGGCGTGGGGGAAGCCAGCGGCGCTGGCCGGCATTTGGCGGCCGTCAAAAAAGCCATTTCGTCGCCCCTTTTGGAAAACGCCGACATCCGCGGCGCTAAAGGGTTTATCGTGCACTTTTCGGCGGAAGAAAACCTGACTCTTTTGGAACAGGGCGAGGTGATGAACCTCATCCGCCAATACGCCAGCAACGATTCGATTATTATGTTCGGGCATTCGTACGATTCTTCTTTGAACGGGATGTTCAAAGTAACGGTAATTGCCACGGGTTTCAGCGCGGAAAAAGCCAGCGTGTTTAACTCCCGCCGGCCGCTCCCGTCCGAAACGTCGCCCGTCAAAAAGACGCCGGCGGAAGTGTTCGCTCCGTTTGAGCCCAAAGGCCCGGAGCCCGAAGATGCCATGCTGATTCCGGCGTATTTGCGCCGCAAAAAAAACAGGGTGTAAGCCAAAGGAGATTATATGGCGGTAGGACTTCAAAGTTTATTAAGAACGGTGGTGGATAATAAAGCAAGCGGGTTGCACATCCGCGGCAACTCGAACGCCTATGTGCGTTTGAACGGGCAGATGAAGCCCATTGACGACAGTTTTATTTCCAACGACGACGTAAAAAAAATGGCGTACGCGTGTATGGGCGAACGCGAACGCAAAATGTTCGAGCAGTACAGCTCGGTGGACTTTTCGCTCGACGCCAAATCGTACGGGCGTTTCCGTTTTAACGTGTTCCGCCAGATGGGCAAGATTTGTATGGCGGTGCGCCATATTCCGCTTAAAATCCCCACGTTTGAAGATTTCCATTTGCCGGGTGATATTTTACGCAAAATGTCCGAAAGCCGCCGCGGCCTTATTTTGGTGACCGGGATGACCGGCTCGGGCAAAACGTCCACCCTGGCCGCGATGATTGACCACATCAACAAAACCCGCGCGGGCCATATTCTGACGATTGAAGACCCCATCGAATTTATGCACCCCGACAACCGCTGTATCGTCAGCCAGCTGGAACTGGGGGTGGATACGCCTTCTTACACCAGCGCGCTGCGCGCCGCCATGCGTCAGGACCCGGACGTTCTGCTCATCGGCGAATTGCGCGACCCGGAAGTCATGCGCGCCGCCATCGGCGCGGCGGAAACGGGGCAGCTGGTGCTGGGCACCATGCACACGGTAAACGTTACGCAGACGCTTTCGCGTTTGGTGGACGCGTTCCCCGTGGAACAGCACGATCAGGTCCGCCTGCAGCTTTCCGAGCTGATCCGCGGTATCGTCTGCCAGCGTTTGCTGCCGACGATTAAGCCCGGCATGCGTCCCGCGCTTGAAGTGCTGGTTTCCACGCCGCAGGTGCGCAAACTGATTTTGGAAAACAAACCCAGCGATTTGCAAAAAGCCATGCAGATGGGCGACTTCTACGGTATGAACACGTTCGACCAGTCGCTCGCACGGCTGTACAAAGAAGGGTGCATCGATCTGGAAACCGCCCAGAACGCCGCCACCAGCCCGGACGCGATTATGCTCGCCATCCGCGGCGTGACCGACAGCATGGACGCGGTGGGGTAAGCTATGCGCGTAAACGGAATGTTAATCGCCATAGACGGCACCGCGGGCACGGGCAAATCGAGCGTCGGCAAGGCCGTCGCGGCCAAGCTGGGATACGGCTTTTTAAGCACGGGCGAAATGTACCGCGCGCTTGCTTACAAAGTGTTCGAAAAACAAATTAATCCCGAAGACCACGACGCAGTTTTAGCCGCCGCGCGCGCGCTGCGTTTTACGTTTGCGCGCCAGCCGGACGCCGCGCTTAAAATGTTTGTAGACGGCGAATTTTTGGGTGAAAAAATCCACCTGGAAGAAGTGGGGAACGTCGCCAGCCGCGTATCCACCAACGCCGAAGCGCGCCGGGTTCTTACCGAAAAAATGCGCGAAGTGGGCGAAAACGGCGGCGTGGTAATGGAAGGGCGCGATGTGGGAACCGTGGTGTTCCCGGACGCGGAAATTAAGTTTTACCTGGACGCTTCCGCCGAAGAACGCGCCAACCGCCGCGTAAAACAGTTACAAGAAGCCGGCCAAAAAGCCGATTACGAACAAATTTTAGCCCTGATTAAAGAACGGGATTACCGCGATTCCCACCGCGCCGCCAGCCCCTTAAAACCGGCGGACGACGCGCTGATTATCGATACTTCCGCGCTCAATATGCAGCAGGTAATTGAAGCGGTTTTGGAGAAACTCGAGCATCATGCTTCTTAATTTGATAAAATTAATTGCAAGGGTTTATTTTAGAACCTTTTACGATTTTAAGGCGGAGGGGTTAGAAAATATCCCCAAAACCGGCGCTCTTATCATAGCGGGGAACCATTTGTCCAACGCCGACCCGCCGGCCATCGGCAGTTTTGCCGGGCTGGTGCGCGATTCGCGCTTTGTGGCCAAAAAAGAGTTGTTTTCCGTGCCCGGCCTGGGGTGGTTTTTCCGCCGCAGCGGCTATATTCCGGTAGACCGCGCACGCACGATTGGGGACTTTGGAGCCCTCAAAGAAGTGGTGCGCGCGCTGGAACAGGGCCAAAGCGTGGTGATGTTCCCGGAAGGGACGCGCAGCAAAACGGGCAAACCGCAAAAACCCAAAAGCGGCATCGGTTTTTTGGTGTACAAAACGGGCGCGCCCGTGCTTCCCGTAAAAGTGGAAGGCACGTTCGGGTGGCCGTGGGTGCGCAAAATCCGCGTGAAGTTCGGCACGGTGATTCATTTGGAAAAAGATCCCGCGCTGGAACCCAAAGCGCAGTATAAACAATTTGCAAACGAAGTAATGGAAGCAATAAATTCAATTCATATCTAACGGAGGTCAACGCAGATTTTCCCGCCGGGAGAACCTGTAATAAGGACTTATGACGACAAACGAAGAAATTAAACAAACCGAAGAAACAATTAACGAACAGGAAATGACGATGGACCAGTTAATTGCGCAGCAAGAGTCTTTATCGGAGAAGTTGTACAAAAGAGAAATTGTAGACGTACCCGTCGTACAGATTAACCAAGATTACATTTTAGTGGATACCGGCGCGAAAAAAGAAGGCGCTATCGCCGTGTCCGAATTTGAAGGCAAACCGCTTCCCGCGGTGGGGGATACCGTGTCCGCCGTTTTGGTAAAACGCGGTTCCGACGAAAGACCTTCCATCCTGTCCCACAAAAAAGCCCTGGAATTTTTGGGCTGGGACATCTGCAAAAAAGCCTACGAAGACAAAGAACGCGTCAAAGGCACCATCGTGCAGTGTGTGAAAGGCGGTTACATTGTGGAAGTGTTCGGCGTAAACGGTTTTATGCCTTTATCCTTGTCCGAACTTCACACCGCTTACAAACACTATTTGCCCGTGGGCGCGAAAATCAAAGCGCAAATCGTTGAATTTGCCAAAGAAAAACAGAAACTCATCGTTTCCCGTAAACAGGTTTTGGAGGAGGACGAAGCCGTCCGCCGCGACCAGGTTTTGGGCGAAATCAAAGAAGGCGACGTGTTGCGCGTGGTCGTATCCAAAGTGGACAAAGAAAAACTGTTCCTGCGCTTCCACGGCATTGAAGGCGTGGTAACGCTTGAAAACATCGCCTGGAAAGAACCCGAAACCGCGATTACCAACTTCCGCCGCGGCCAGCGCCTCAAAGCCAAACTCTTGAGCCTGGACAAAGAAACCCCGCGCTTGGAATTCGGTTTGAAACAGCTGTTCCTCAACCCGGCCGACGCTTTGAAACGCCGCTATCCGTACAAAAGCTCCGTTAAAGCCGTAATCACGAAAGTGGATATGGAAAACGGTGTGGAATGCACGATTGGCAAAAACAACACCAAAGGCTTCATCAGCCCCTTTGAAATGGGCCGCGATTTTGCCGCCAAAGAAGGCGAAACCATTACCGCTTTGGTGGTAGGCGTGAACCCGGAAACCTTTACGGTTAACCTGTCCGTTAAGAAATACGACCAGGTGCAGAACCGCAAAGTGGTTGCCCAGTACTTGAAACAGGCTCCGCGCCCGACCTTGGGCCAGCTGTTGCAAGATTCTTTCAAAACGGAAGAAGATTCCAACAACTAAGTTAGATTGAATTGAATGCAGTAATAAAAGCCCCGCTTTGACGGGGCTTTTTGCGTTTTATATCTAAGATTGTTAGCTGTCCGGGCAGAGCTTTCCATATGGGTGGGGATTTGCTTATAGGGGGTTGGATTAATCAAATGTATGTGGATAACCCCCTTGGCCGGGACGTTGCCTGCTGGTTCTTTTGCCGTTGTCATCCCGGAAGGTTGTAGTCTAGGATTTGTTGTGCCTCTGTTGTCATTGCCGAATGTAATCGGCGCGCCGCGCGCCGCACCCTGCGGGTCGCCCAACCTCTGCCCCGGGCCCTGCGGGCGGCGGATTAGCCTTCCTTGTTCGTAACTTTGCGACATATCTTAAACAGTGTGGCCCAAACCAGTCTAATGAGAGCGGGTCCTCGCCGGACGGGCAAATAGGGAGGGGCGGCTCGGTCTTGCAGACAGGCAGATACCCCCTTGTATTGTTCCCGTCTAATTGATAAGCACCGTTTATTACGAAAACCTGGTCAAGGCCAGCGTGCCAGCCCCCGGCAAGGGGGTTGACCCGTTTTTTTTTTTTGATACCATGGGGATAAATCAAAGTTAGGCGGCTTGCTATACTTACGTCATTCCCGAAGGTTTGCGGCGGGAATCTTGTTGTCGCATACCTGCAAATTCCGTACAAAAACCTATGGAATGACGCAGTAAAATGATAAAGCCGCCATGCTTTATACATGCTTTATAAAGGGGGGGATATCCCATGTATCAAAAACGCGGTTTTACGCTTATAGAGTTGTTAGTCGTTGTTCTTATCATTGGTATTTTATCGGCCGTTGCGCTTCCCCAATATGAAAAGGCCGTTAAAAAAGCGCGCGTAGCAACCGTTCTGCCGTATTTAAAAGACGCGCACCGGGCGCTCCAGTTATATTATTTAAATAATGGAACTTATACTTCCGATTTTACACAATTGGATATGGATTTAACCGGATTTGAAATACAACGTCCGCCTTTTTTTGACCGTCTTTCGCGTAAGGGGCTCAGTATGCAAATGCATGGCGGTGTGATTGCCGCATATACGGGTGACAGCGGTTCCAGCGGTTGGGGGGGATATGGTATGCTAAAACGGGATGACAAAATTTTTTGTGCGGAGTATGCCTGCCATAATGTTTCGCCCGGTTCTTTTTGTCATAAAGTAATGGGAACTGCCGCAACCCCCATTTTAACGGACTCTTGTGTGCGATTGTACACGCTGCCCGGAAATTAAATGAATTTTTATTGATTTTAAAACTTTGATTGTATTTCAAGCATATCGGACCCATATATTTATCTTTCCGCCGTTGGTTTTCCTTTTATGTAAAACCCCATTTTTGCTACACTTTCCATATGGGACCAAAACTTTTAATTCTTTCCTGCTGTGCGCCGTGCTCGTGCGCCGTCATCAAAAAAATGGCGGACGAGGGCGTGGACGCCACCGTTTTGTTTTATAATCCCAACATCTATCCGTCGGAAGAATACGTCAAACGCCGCGACGAACAACGCCGCGTGTGCGAAGCGTTCGGCCTTAAATTTGCCGAACTTCCCTACGAGCCCGAAGTATGGGATAAAGCGGTGGCCGGGCTGGAAAACGAGCCGGAACGCGGCAAACGCTGTTCGGAATGTTTTTACATGCGTCTTAAAAAAGCGCAGCAGTACGCGCTGGAGCACAAGTTTGACGCGCTGACCTCGGTCCTGGGCGTATCGCGGTATAAAGATTTGGCGCAGGTGAACGAAGCCGCTCGCCGCGCGTGGCAGGTGAGCGTCAAACCGTATTGGCCCACCAACTGGCGCAAAGGGGGGCTGGAAGAACTGCGCCGCGCGCTTATCAAAGAGCTGGGCCTTTATTCTCAAACGTACTGCGGCTGTAAATATAGCCTGGCGTCGGCCCGGAAGACGGACCCGTCCGAACAAAACTAAACCAAATAACGGGTGGATAAAAATCTTTTTATTTTCTAATCTTAATTGCCGGGACGCCCGGCGGGGGGATTTTTTATGAAAAAATGGTGTCGGCGCGCCGGATATGTACTGCTTGCGGCGTGTATTTTGTTAGTGGGATTTGATTTAAGTTTGCGCTGGGCGTCTTCTTCCGCCTGGATGCGTAAATGGGTAACGGAAAAGTTATCCGCCTCGCTTAACCGCGAAGTACGCCTGGAAAAATTATCCGCAAGCCTGCTTGGCATAAAAATCAACGGGTTTGCGCTGTCCGAAGCCGGCGGCTTTAAAGAAGGCACATTTGTGGGGGTGGAGCGGCTGCGGCTGCGGGTGTCGTGGTGGCACCTTTTGCATAAGCATGTAAAGGTGCGCTCGCTTGCCGTAAACGGCGTGTATGTGCAGCTGATTAAAAACGCGGACGGCCGTTTTAATTTCGATTCTCTTTCTTCTTCGGATTCGCAGGACGCCTCTTCCTCCGGCTTGCCCGTACGTGTTACGGCAGACCGGGTGGATTTGCGTAACGTCAATTTTGCCTATTTGCCGGAACCGGAATTATCTTTTATCGTGCATAACGCCTCTTTTTCGGCACACGGCGTGGGGTTGGACCGTTTGTTTGAAGCCCGTCTAAACGCTACGGCCGAATACCGCGCCGGGGAAACCTCCGTGCTGTTCCCCGTCGGAGCGTCGGCGCTTGTGCACTTGGCGGAAATGAATTTGGAAAATGCCTACGCCCAGCTGAGTACGTTTTCCGTACGCAGCGGGGAGGCCGTACTCAATGTGCAGGGGACCGCGCATGATTTTACCCGCCCGCAAGTAGAGCTGACGGCGGAGGTGCGCCGTTTGTCTTCCGCCGCGCTGGCGCCGTTTGCGCCGGATTTGCCTTCTTTCTTGGTGCCGCAACTGCGTTTGTCGGCGGCCGCCTTTTTGGATTTGCCCGCCCAAAAAGCGGAAGTTTCTTCTTTTGGCTTTTCTATGCCCGGCGTGCAAGCTGGCGGACAGGGGAATATCGCTTATGCCGCGGCCCCGCAGTACGACGCCCGGGTGATGTTTAACCTGGATTTGCGGGAATTATCTTCCCTTTCTCCCGAACTGGCCGCGCCGTATGATTTGTCGGGCGCCGTCAGCGGGACGGCGGACGCTTCCAACGCGCGTTTGTCGGCGGACGTAACGCTTTCCGAGGTAGGGGCGTTTGTGCCCTATGCGGGTATTTTTAAAGGGCTGAACGCTTCTTTAACGGCGCAGGAAGCGGGTGATTTTAAAACGGGTTCCGCCCAGGCGAAATTTTCGGCCAAACTAAACGACGCACCCTTTTTAATGGATTTCCGCGTTACGCAATCGCCCGACAAAATTGCGGCGGTGTTAAATGCGTCGGCCAAACGCGTGGCGCTTCCGCCCATGCCTAAGGCCGAAACGCAGCAGCCGGAGCCCGAATTTGTGACGGATACCACGCTGTCCGCCGCGCCCAAAACAGCGTGGCCGCTTCCGCCCGTGTCCGCCCTTGTGGATATTAAGATTGATTCGCTGGACGCACCCTTTTTCTACGGTACGGACGTTGCTTTTAAGGCGGATTTAACGGGCTTAACGCCGGATTTAAAAAACGCGCAGGGGGACTTGAGTTTGCGTACCGGCAACGGCGAAATCCGCGATTTGTACCGCTTAACCAACGCAAGCCCGGTTACGAAAGTGCTGTTTTTATCGCTCAACGTGGTGGGGAAGGTGTTTAACTCGCTGGACGTATTTTCCGTCTTGAGCGGGCTCGCCAGCACGGAGGATGCGGACAACGCGGCCGCCGCCGACGCGGAGCAGGTGGTGAAAGTGGTGACGGGGCCGGATGGCCAGCCCATGCAAATTATGGTGCCGTATTCGAGCCGTAAAATGGACGGCCATATGAAGTACGACCAGTTTGATACCGCCATTCATTTTAAAGACGGCGTGGCCGATATGAAAGAGGGTACATTCGTGTCCGACACGGTATCGTTTACGCTTTCCGGCCAGACGGATTTTAAGACTGAGAAAATCGATATGAGCGTACAGGCTGCTCCCGGCAAGCACTATGCGGACGGCATTATGCCGCTTAAACTCAATATCGGCGGGACCGTGGCGGAACCGACGGGAAGCATGAGCGTGCTGGGGTCCGTATCGTCTTTGGTAACGCAGGGCGTGATGAACAATTTTGCTTCCAACACCGTTAAAAAAGGGTTATTTGGCCTGTTTAAAAAGAAACCCGCCGAACCTGCGCCCGACGCACCGGCACAAGAACCGTAATAAGATCTGTTTTAAGTTACCGCGCCCCGGCTGTATTTCAGCCGGGGCGTTTTTGTTATTTCCCATCTCCTTCCGGGGCCCGTATTGCATGGGGGTTGTATTGTTTTTTTTTTTTGATACGATGGAGAAGATTCAAAATCTTGTGTAGGGCCGGTCCCATCGCCAAATCTTACGGGGGAGTTAAGTATGAGAGGATTTACTTTAATCGAACTTTTAGTTGTTGTCTTAATTATTGGGGTTTTAGCGTCAGTCGCGCTGCCGCAGTACCAAAAAGCGGTGGCAAAAGCGCGCCTGGCGGAGTTTGTTATACATGCCCGTGCGGTGCGGGACGGCTTGCGGATGTATTCTTTGGCTAACGGCTCGGCCGCCACAAAAGTTTCCGATTTGGATATTTGGAATTCCGTGCAGGTTTCCGGGGGCGCGGAGTGCGGATTATTGGGCAAACAACAATTCTGTGATGTGGGCGGCCATTATATTCGTACGTTTGTTTCTCTGCCCGGATATTCCACCTGGACGTGTGATTTCCACTGGCAGGGGGATTTGGGTTTTTGTTATGTGTATACGGAAGCGGGGGCTAAACTGGCCGAAAGTTTGGGCTGGCCGCAGTATCCTCCGGGGAGATCATACCATATCATGGAAGACTGGCGTAAAAAATAATTTTAATGAACGGTTTTATTTTTTTATTTCCGTCCCGTCGCGTAACGCGGCGGGATAAATTTTGTAAAATATATTGAAAGATTTATTTTTCATAGGAGACCAGAATGAGCTGCGAAAAATGCACCCCTGAAGTACAGAATATGTGCTGCGTTTGCAAAGGCGCCAAGCACGATCCGGCCCCGATTCCCGAAGAAGGAAAATGGGTCAAAGCCAAACAAATTACCGACATCAGCGGCCTTACCCACGGCGTAGGCTGGTGCGCCCCGCAACAGGGCGCGTGCAAACTGACGCTGAACGTCAAAAACGGCGTAATTAAAGAAGCGTTGGTGGAAACCCTGGGCTGCTCCGGCATGACGCACTCCGCCGCCATGGCCGCCGAAATTCTGCCCGGCAAAACCATTTTGGAAGCGTTAAACTCCGACCTCGTGTGCGACGCTATCAACACCGCCATGCGCGAACTGTTCCTGCAAATCGTCTACGGACGTACGCAGAGCGCTTTCTCCGACGACGGCCTTCCGATCGGCGCCGGCATGGAAGACCTCGGCAAAGGCCACCGCAGCCAAATCGGCACCATGTACGGTACCGAAGCCAAAGGCGCGCGCTACCTGGAAATGGCCGAAGGTTATGTGCTGGAAATCGGCCTTGATAAAAACAGCGAAATCATCGGTTATAAATTCGTCAACCTGGGCAAAATGATGGATGCCATCAAGAAAGGCGAAGACCCGAAAACCGCGTTTGAAAAGAACGTCAGCAAATACGGCCGCTTTGACGAAGCCGTCAAGAAAATTGACCCCCGCAAAGAGTAAGCCCAGGAGAACATTTACATATGATTACGTTTGAAGGATACGAAAGAAGAATCGACAAAATCAATTCCGTTTTGAAAGAAAACGGCATCGCTTCCTTGGAAGAAGCCAAAGAAATCTGCACCAAAAAAGGCATCGACGTGGAAGCCATCGTAAAAGGCATCCAGCCCATCGCTTTTGAAAACGCCGTTTGGGCCTACACCGTAGGTGCCGCCATCGCTTTGAAATCCGGCGTGAAAACCGCCGCCGAAGCGGCCGAAAAAATCGGCGTGGGCCTGCAGAGCTTCTGCATTCCCGGCTCCGTCGCCGACCAGCGCGCCGTAGGCCTCGGCCACGGTAACCTGGGCGCCATGCTGCTGCGCGAAGAAACCAAATGCTTCTGCTTTTTGGCCGGCCACGAAAGCTTCGCCGCCGCCGAAGGCGCCATCGGTATCGCCCGCACCGCCAACAAAGTGCGCAAAGAACCCTTGCGCGTTATTTTGAACGGCCTCGGTAAAGACGCCGCTTACATCATCTCCCGCATCAACGGTTTTACCTCTGTGGAAACCGAATATGATTACAAAACGGGCGAACTGAAAATCGTCAGCGAAAAAGCGTTCTCCGACGGCGACCGCGCCAAAGTAAAATGCTACGGCGCCGACGACGTCAACGAAGGCGTAGCCATTATGCGCCACGAAGGCGTGGACGTGTCCATCACCGGCAACTCCACCAACCCGACCCGCTTCCAGCACCCGGTAGCCGGCACCTATAAAAAATGGGCGACCGAAAACGGTAAAAAATACTTCTCCGTGGCTTCCGGCGGCGGCACGGGCCGCACGCTCCACCCGGACAACATGGCCGCCGGCCCTGCCTCTTACGGTATGACCGACACCATGGGCCGCATGCACGGCGACGCGCAGTTTGCGGGTTCCTCCTCCGTGCCTGCCCACGTGGAAATGATGGGCCTTATCGGCATGGGTAACAACCCGATGGTCGGCGCGACGGTAGCCGTTGCGGTGGCCGTAGCCGAAGCCAAATAACAAGTTGTTTTAGCCGTATAAAAGAGTCCCCGGCCTTTGTGGCCGGGGACTTTTTTATGAGTGTGTTGTTTATGTGTTTATAAAATCCGCTGCGTTGTATTTTTCCCTTTAGTTTTTGTCTTCTGCCGTTGTCGTTTATGCAGGCCTTAACCCGTTTATAAAATCCGTTCCGTACGGAGAAAGCATTTTATTTGTTCGAGCCGTAGGCGAGTTGTAAAATGCGCCGTACGGAACTGGATTTTATGGGTGCGGCCTGCGAGTTTTTTGCTTACTTTTTGTCGATACAAAAAGTAAGGTATTATTTCATTACTTCGTTCAAACTCGGGTCGAAATCAAAGTATTCGTACGGTTCAAATTCAAACATTTTGGCAATCAGATTCAGCGGAATAATGGACGCAATCGTGTTAAAATCGCGTGCGGCGCTGTTGTATTTTTTCTTGGCGCGCTGCACTTTGCCTTCCGCCTGGATGATGTTCTGCTGGAGTTTTAAAAAGTGTGCGTCGGTCTTTAATTCCGGGTGGTGCATGGCGGCGGTGAACACTTTTTTAAATTTTTGGGTGATTTCGCTTTCGCACGCCACGCGGTCTTTAAGCGTAGGCGCGTTGCGGCAGGAATCTTTTAAAGAGGAAAGACTGTAAATAAACGTGCGGTCCAGCTCTTCAAACGAGGCGGCGGACAACGCCAAAATGGGGATTAGTTCCGCGCGGTTTTTCATATTAAAATCCAGCTTTTGCCAAGCGTCTTTGGCCGCCTTGTTAAGGGAAACAAACTTTAAATAAGCCAGCATCAAAAGTACCACCAGCATGCACATCGCTCCGAAGAGAAACCAAATTGCCATTTTTACCTCCCCGCTGTTGACTAACGGACGGATTATGATTAGAATAAAAGTAACGGTTCACTACTACAAAGTATAAGAATTAAGCCGCAGGAAATCAAGGGACCGTTTCCGGCCCGGGCGCAGCGCTGCCTAAACCGCCGGAGTTTTGTATAAATACGTATTCTACTGGAGGACGCATGATACTGACGATTACGTCGTTCGCCGCTTTTACGGCGTTGGTGTTGGGTATTTCGTACTATCTGACCCGGAAAAAAGACGCATCGTCTTCGGAAGGCTATTTTTTGGCCGGAAGAGGACTAACCGGATGGGTGATTGCCGCTTCGCTCTTGCTTACGAACCTGTCTACCGAGCAGATGGTGGGCCTAAACGGCCAGGGATATATGTTTAATATGTCCGGTATGGGCTACGAGGTGGGCGCGTCGCTGGCGCTGATTATCGTAGCTTTTTTCTTTTTGCCGCGGTATTTGCGTAAAGGTTACGCCACCATCCCGGATTTTGTAGGCGAACGTTACGACTCCGCCACCAAGCAGTTTGTAAACTTCCTGTTTTTGGCCGGTTACGTGCTGATTTTGCTCCCAACCGTGTTGTACTCGGGTGCCATCGGCATGGGTGGTATCTTCGATATTATGGGTACCTTCGGTTTAAGCCCGATGACTGCGATTATTGTTGTTGTGGTGGCGATTGGTATTTTGGGGTGCTTGTACACGGTGTTCGGCGGGCTGCGCATTATGGCGGTGGCCGATACGCTTAACGGCATCGGGCTGATTATCGGGGGCCTCATGGTGCCGCTTTTTGCGCTTGCGTATGTGGGCGGCGGCGACGTGCTGGGCGGTATTGCCGAAGTGGTGAAAACCAATCCCGAAAAATTTAACGCCATCGGCGGCCCTGCGGATCCCGTTCCGTTTGCCACCATGTTTACGGGGATGTTTCTCGTCAACCTGTTTTACTGGGGTTGCAACCAGACGATTATCCAGCGCGCGCTGGCGGCCAAAAATTTGAAAGAAGGCCAAAAAGGCTTGCTTCTGGCGGCTATTTTTAAATTGTTCGGGCCGCTTTATTTGATTATTCCCGGCATTGTGGCGTTTCATATTTTCCGCGATACTCCGCTGGAAGTGGGCGATATGGCGTACCCGATGCTCGTCAATAAAGTGCTCCCGTTCTATTTAATCGGCTTTTTTGCCGCGGTGTTGTTCGGGGCGATTTTAAGCTCTTTCAACGCGGCTTTAAACTCCACGTCCACGCTGTTTATGCTTAACGTGTATAAGCCGCTTATCAAACCCACCGCCACGGACCACGAACTGGTGACCAAAGGCAAATACGTGGGTATTTTGCTGGCGGTATTCTCGATGTGCGTGGCGCCGCTGATTGCGATGGCTCCGTCGGGGCTTTTTAACTATCTGCAGATGGTGAACGGTTTTTACAACGTGCCGATTTTCACGCTGATTATTTTCGGCATGCTTAACAAAACCGCGCCCGCCTGGTCCGCCAAAGTTACGCTGGTATTTTTTATGGTGGGTTACGGGCTTACCCAGCTGGGCGTGATTAACACCGGGCTGCACTTCCTTCATATTTTGGCGATTTTGTTTGTGGTGTCTGTGGTGTTTATGTATATTGCGGGCAAATTTTGGCCCGCCAAAAATACGTATGATGACGGCAAGGATTTAAATGTTGTGGACGTTACTCCGTGGAACATGCGGGTGGCGGTCAGCATTGCCATTATTTTGTGCGTATTTGGCGTATACGTGTTGTTTTCGTCGCTGGGTATAGCGGCCTAGCCTGTTTTGTAAACAGAGCGGCCCGGAGCAATTCCGGGCCGCTTTTTTTTGTTTATAAACCCCGTTTCTTGTTTTTTTTTTTTTCTTCAGTCCTGATTATAAAAAGCGTCTAGCCGTTGCCGTTTTGCAGGCCTTAACCCTGTTTATAAAACGCCTCAAGGCGGAGAGCCCGTCATTCTGAACTTGTTTCAGAATCCAATAAGATGAGGGTTTCCTTTATAAACGACCTGGGTCCCGGATTTGGCGGCGCGCAGCGTTCCGGGATGACGGCAAGGATTCTTCAGTCCTATTCTATTTACTCTTCTTTATTCGTAATTTTGCAACAGGTCTTAAACAGTGTGGCCTAAACTAGTCTGATGAGCGGGACAAGATAACCTCGGCCTGGAAGGCCTTGACTCGTTTTTTTTTTTTGATAAATTGGGGGGACGGCTTGTTATCTGTGTCCCTCCTTTATCTCGTCTGTCGTGCACCGTATGGGAGCAAATAAAGCCGTTTACAGGAGGTTTAGCTATGAAACGGTTTTATCTGCTTGCGTTATTATTTTTTGTGTCGCTTCCCGTGCTGGCCGCAACTAAAAACAAAATCAGCATGGTAACGTATTTCCCTGTCCCGTATGTGGCTTATTCCCAGGTGAATACAACGGACCAAATGGATATCGGCTTAACAAATACATGTGATATGAAATTAGGCTGTTC
>CAJTJT010000012.1:37410-40567 GCA_910576915.1 uncultured Elusimicrobiales bacterium | reverse complement strand
TCCTGCCAAACAGCATGGCTGTTTGAAACGCGCGAAGCGTAAAAGCCACGGGCGGAAGCCCGTGGTAGTTTACATGGGTTTTCCAGGCTAAACTTTGGTTATATTGCCTTATTAGCCCTTGGCTTTTTTGTGCCGAGGGAATGCGGCCCCGCCGAAACATACTCGCCTTTCGTGTTCGCCGGTGCGGCTCGCACTCAAACTCGTATAAGGCTCCGGCTTTCTCGTCCTAACGCGGCATAAAGCAGTTTATGCCGCTGTCCGACAACAAAAAAATACAGCCAAACATTAAGTTTGACTGTATTTGTATGGTTTCCGGACTAGGACTCGGCCACAAGTATTTTTCCTGACGGAAAAATCTCGCGGCCCCGCCTCGCCATACTCGCCTTTCGTGTTCGCCGGTGCGGCTCGCACTCAAGCTCGTATAAGGCTCCGGCTTTCTCGTCCCAACGCGGCATAAAGCAGTTTATGCCGCTGTCCGGCAATAAAAAAATACAGCCAAACATTAAGTTTGGCTGTATTTGTATGGTTTCCGGACTAGGACTCGAACCTAGAATGACTGGACCAAAACCAGTAGTGATACCATTTCACCATCCGGAAGTAAATTGTTTCATCACAGCTTAGCGGGATGAATAACGGAAAATTCTGTGCTGAACCCTTATTTTACTTCAATATCGCCTTCCGGCGCATTCATGTCATCGTAGTGAGAATTAGCGTTTTGTGTTACACCAGTTGGGTTGTTTTTTAGTTCTTGTTCGTATGCTTGTAAAACGTTGGCTTCCAAGTATTCCCGAAAGTCCTGATTGATGGGATGAACCATATCTTTGTGGGTTCCATCAGGTAATTTGCGGGAAGGCATACACAAAAACACGCCTTTGGTCCCTTCTACTACTTTCATATTTCTTACAACGAAAGAATCGTCAAACGTCACGCTGGCAAACGCCTTCAGGCGATCCTCTCCCATAAGATGTATCCTTATTTCCGTAATTTTCATTCGTTAAACTCCTATGAAATGTCGTAAAGAAAACAGTCCGTTCCTGATTTTGTAATTTACGTACCAAATTTTTTGCATCCTTTTCAGTTTCAACTAAAGCAAAAACCGTGGAGCCGGAACCAGACATTAAAACTGCATCTGTATTTGTTTTTCTCAAATCGAGCAGCACATTTCGTACAGAGTTTGTAAAAGGAACAACGCACTCCTCCAGCCGGTTGAATAACAAATGTTTCCACCCGGCCAGCGAACTGGCACATCTTAGGTCTGTTATTAATTTATCTAAATTAGAGCGGTTTGTCAAGACTGTTTGTGTATCCGGTAATTTTAACCGGGCAAAAACACCCTTGGTGGGCACCACCGTGTTGGGGTAAGCCAGCACCAGCCACGGCAGCGGGCCGGGGGCGGGAACGGGGGTTAGCTTCTCGCCGATGCCTTCGCCTTTTAAGAAGGTGTCTTCGTACATAAAAAGCGGTACGTCCGCACCCAGGCGCGCGGCGGCGGGGAGAAGTTCATTTTTGTCTTTGTTAAAAATTTCGCAGAGCGCGAGCATCACGCCCGCCGCGTCCGAGGAGCCGCCGCCGAGGCCCGCTCCGGTGGGGGTGTGTTTGTCGAGCGTCATGTCAATGCGCGCGGACAATTTAAAATGTTCCAAAAACGCGCGCGCGGCACGGCAGGCCAAATTGGTTTCGTCCGCTTTTAGCATACCGCCCACGGGGCCCGTTAACGTAAGCGTAATTTGGGTTTGGGGGGCTTCTTCGGCGTCGACGGTAAGTGTGTCGCCGAAGTTAATTTTGGCAAACAGCGTGGCCAGCTCGTGATAGCCGTCGGGCCGTTTGCCGCAAACTTCCAAAAATAAATTTACTTTGGCGGGGCAAAAACGCGTTATTTTCATTTGACTTTCCTTTCCGTGTTATGTACCAGGGTGCCCCAGTGGTATTCTTCGCTGGTGAGCAGTTCCCCCGCGGGGGAATATACTTTGCGTAGTCCTTCGCGCAGGCCGTCTACATAAAATTCTTCCAGGCGCACGGTACCGTCAGCAAAGTAGGCTGCGCGGTCGCCGTCCAAGCGGCCGGCTTTGTAATTTTCCCGGTACCACAGGCCGCCTTCGGGGAAGTACAGCGTGCGTTCGCCGGTCAGTTTTCCGTCCAGATAATTTTCTTTGGTTTCGGTGTTGCCGTTTTTGTAATAGGTGATGCGTTCGCCCCTTAATTTGCCGTGGCGGAAATTTTCTTCCGCTTTTAACGTGCCTGACGGATAATACACTTTACGCGGGCCGTGCAGCAGGGCGTGTTGGTATACGCATTCCGACCAGGCTTTCCCGGCTGCTTTATATTGGTAATAACAGGCCGTGCCGTGCAAAACGCCGTCTTCGTAGGTTTCGCGGGATAAAATTTCGCCGGTTTCTTTGTAACATACCATTTCGCCGTTTAGTTTATTGTCCCGGTAGACGGCTTCCAAAATCACCTGGCCGTTTTCGCTGAATTCTTTTACGTCGCCGTCGGGGATGTTGCCCAACAGTTCCACAATCGTTCCGTTGGAAGATACCGTTTCTTCGGCCACTTCCTGCCCCTGCACGTAAAACGAACGGCTGCCTTTGCCGCTTTTTACCACGGTGCCGGGATAGAGCGGAATTTCTTTTTGTTCAGCTGGTTCTGTCGAACCCGTATGTTTAATGGCGGAATGTTGGGTGACGTCCATTAATTTTCCGTCTTGGTACAGTTCGCTGAATGTGACGGAGTTATCGGCTAAATCGACTACTTCCAAAAGACCGTCAGTTTTTCCGTTTTTTAACGTTTTGACGGTTTTGGCCGTAACTTCGATTTGCTCCAACGTGCCGTCCGGCAGCGTGCCGGATACGTTGATGACGTTGTGTTCTTTGTCTAAAAATTCTTTCGCCAGCGGAATCGCTCTGTAATAAGTACGGTCGGTCGGCGTAACAATGCAAATTGTTTTTTCTTTCATACGGATTCTCCGGTATATTTACCTTATTTTACAATACTTTTTATACACACTGCTGAGAGCTGTTCTTTTGCCCTGTTTTGTACTCCACCCTTTATGTTGTCGTTTATGCAGGCCTTAACCCGTTTAGAAATCTGCTGTATTGTCTTTTACCCGCCCTTCGTCCTGTTTATAAAAAGCGTCCGAAACGGAAAAGGCGTTTTATTT
>CAJTJT010000012.1:0-37397 GCA_910576915.1 uncultured Elusimicrobiales bacterium | reverse complement strand
ACGGACTACGGGGCTCGCCTGTTCGTAGGTTGCGACATGTCTTAACCGTGTGGCTTTAACTAGTCTAATGAGGGCGGGTCCTCGCCGGCCGGGCAAATAGGGCGGGGCGGACCCTTCGGGCTAACTCGCTTTGGCCTTCCTTGTTCGTAAGGTCGCGACATATCCAAAACAGTGTGGCCTAAACTAGTTTGATGGGCGGGACAAGATAACCGCGGCCTGGAAGGCCTTGACTCGTTTTTTTTTTTTGATACATTGGGCTAATGAGGAGGCTGGCCGTATACACCCCGTACTGCTTACCCTGAAATAAGCCCCAGAAGAGATTTCCCGGCCAGTCCCTCCTCAAGAGACACCGGAAAGCGGGAAGAGCGGATTCCCCCGTTCTTCCCGCAATACTAACGAGGAGGGCGTATGAAGAACAAAAAGAAAGCCTTTACGTTAACCGAGTTATTAGTAGTGGTTATCGTAATAGGCGTGTTAAGCGCGGCAGTACTGCCGAAGTTTAGCAAAGTAATCGAAACGCGCAAGACAACGGAAGCGGAAGAGTTAATGGCTTCTATCCGCACGGAACAGGAAAAGAGATGCGCGTTGGATAAGCCGTACTTAACGGACTTATCTAATATGAGTGAAATCGTCAAGAAGACGGATACGAAGAACTATCAGTTAACGTTGCAAGATAAAGGGGTAATTGCAAGCAGTAAAGGCAATTACAGCTATAACTTGCAGATGCCATCGTATGCGGACGGAAGAATCTGCTGTGATGGGGATGATTGTGCAAAGTTAAACAAAAATTATCCCAGCTGTAAAGGGTTTACGTATGAACCGTCGCCGGAGAGCTGTGCGGGCACGATAACGCCTGTGAAACCGGAACCGGAGCCGGAACCTGAGCCGGAGCCGGAACCGCTTACTCCGTGTGAAAAAGATCCGACCAGTTGCGAATGTAATCCGAACCAGGAAAAATGCTGTCCGGCGGGAGAGATTTGGAAAAACGGAAAATGTGTGTCTCCTTCCTGTGATTCAACCCACAGCGAGGGCGCGCGTTCTTATGATTTGTGTGCTTGCGGAGACGGTTATTCCGAATGGCACTGTGGTTCTGACACCGGTTTCCAGTGGACATTAAACCGAATTAAGGAATGTCCTGCCTCCCCTCAAAATGGTTCTTTTGAACGGGAATGTACGGTGGGTTTAAAGACAGGCACGCAAACTTGTCGGTATGTCTGTTCCTCAATGTCGGCCATTTCAAAGGACGAATTAGTCTTGGCAGATTCTACGCTCCGTAAACAGCGGAGTATTTCTGTGAAAGACGATTTGGTTCTTTTTGATCCTTCTCTGCGTGTTGATGAATTCGTCGATTTGGATAAGGTAGATTTTACCAACGTGGGTTCTTCTGATTGGGTTACCCGGTGCGATTCGTGCGTGGTGCAGGAATGTCAAGACGGGGAAACTGCCACAGAGTCCAGTAGTTGCGGCAATCGCTGTGGTACAAAAACCCGTACTCGCACTTGTGTAAATAATAAGTGGGTATATGGAGATTGGAGCGCGTGTGTGGATTCTCAGGCTGCCGAGTGCAGCGTGGGGGAAACCAAAGACACGGGCAGCAAAACGTGTTGTAATAATACCAAAGACCCGGGGAAATATTGCAGTGCTTCCTGTAAATGGGTGACGAGCGCCTGCTCCGGCTGCAGCAGCGGCGGCGGTGGCGGAGGCGGCGGTGGTGGCGGCGGCGGTGATATGTTCGTTGACGCCGGTGACGGCGGTTGCTCCCGATCTTGGCTGGTAGATGATATGGGGGCAGTAGCGGGTTGGGTAAATGACTGCGGTAGTGGCGGAAAGACTGTAAACATATATGGTTCTGGTATGTCCTATTTTCGGAGTGCCCGTTAATTTGAACCATTGTGCGTAACTTATTGGACGGGACGGCTTTAAAAGGGCCGTCCCGTCTTTTGGGTTAGAATTCCCGGCCGTAACCCGGGGAGTTTAATAACCCTTTTTGGGGGTTGCTTTGGGGCTTTTTATCTGGTATCGTAATTTTATAGTATACTAATCATATCCTACTAATGAGGGGAACTTATGAGCGAAGTAATTTTGACGGATGCCAATTTTGAAGAAGAAGTATTGAATTACAAAGGAACTGTAATGGTGGATTTTTGGGCCACCTGGTGCGGCCCGTGCCGCATGCTGGCCCCGGTGGTGGAAGAGCTTGCCTCCGAATATGCGGGCAAAGCCAAAATCTGCAAACTGGATACGGACCAGGCTCCCGACGCCTGCGCCAAATACCGCATTTCTTCCGTGCCCACCATTATTTTCTTTAAAGACGGAAACGTCGCCGCCCAAACGGTTGGTTTGCAGTCTAAAGCGGCGCTGCAGGAAAAATTAAACGCCTTATTATAAGAGGTATTTATGAAAAAAATTATCGTAACGTTGGCCGTTTGTCTGCTGGCGTTTGCCGCGTTTGAGCTGCGGGCGCAGTCGCAGGATTTGCCCACGCTGACCAGCGCGCAGTATGCGTCCATGAAGAAAGATGACGTATACGTAATTATGTTTTCTTTTGAGGGCTGCCCGCCGTGCAAGCTGGCCAAGTCGAAGGGTAATATTATTCGTTCGCTGGTAGCGAAATATGCGTCCGATCCACAGGTACACGTTTATGTGTTCCCGGTGGATCAGGATACGCCCGCGCCGGACGGCACCCGGCTGAATAAACGGCTGGGCGTGGAAAGATTCCCTACCTTTGTGGTGCTTTCCAACGATACCGACCATCTTTCCGATTCGGCCCCGTTAAGCGGCTATTCCCCCGACAAACGCGCCAATCTGGAAAAAAAGATTGTCGAAACTGTTTCTAGAGTCAAATAATCTTGCTCCCGCCCCGTTATGGGGCGGGAATCTTCTCTGTCGTTTCTCTTATCTGCCCATGACAAAATTCCAACCGCAATTTTTTTTAGTGGACGCCCATAATTTTTTGCACCGCAATTATCACGCGCTGCCGAAGCTGACCACGTCTTCCGGCCAGGAGGTCGGCGCGTTGTACGGTTTTATGCGCTGGCTAATTAAAATGCTGCGCGATTACAACCCGGCTTACGCGGCCGTATGCTTCGACTCTCCCGGCGGATGCGCGCGGCGCAAGGCGCTGTGGCCCGCCTATAAAGGCACGCGCAAAAAGCCGGACGATGCGCTTGTCAGCCAGCTTAATTTAGCGCGGGGGCTCGTCAGCGGGTTGGGGCTTGCCATGGTGGCCAAACAGGGTATAGAAGCGGATGATTTAATGGCGTTTTTGGCCCGTCAGGCGGCGCGGGAAAACGTGCCCAGCGTGCTGGCCACCACCGATAAAGACGTATATCAATTTTTAAACGATTTCATCCATATTTGGCCCGCCGGCGGCAAAGACGGTTTTAAAGGGCCGGAAGCCGCCAAAGAAAAATTCGGCGTGGACGTGCAATTTCTGCCGGATTATTTTTCCATCGTGGGCGACGCTTCGGACAACATTCCGGGCGTGATGGGCGTGGGCCCAAAGAGCGCGGTGGATTTAATCGAAAAATTCGGCCATTTGGAAGACATCATCCGCGCCGCCCATAACGACAGCCCGGACATGAAGGCTTCCGTCGCCAAAAAAATCCGCGAGCACGAAGGCGAAGCCTTGCTTTCCAAACAGCTCGTCGTGTTCGATTCCGATTTGGACATGCCTTTTAACCTGGCCGACTACCGCGTCCAAACGCCGGACCACGAGGCACTCGCCGCGCTGTTTGCACAGTATGAATTTAAAAATTTACTTGATTTGTATGATGCGCCCCGTCCGGCGCGCGTTGTTCAAACGGCGGATGCGCCCGCCGCGGAACTGACGCTTTCGGACGCGCTGAAAAAGGCAGAGACCGCGCCGCGCGTATTTTTGCACGCGCAGGATGATTATTTGCTTTTGGGCCTGAATGAGGGCGAATTATCGCTCACGCCGCTGGCGGAAGTACAGCCCTGGGAGCGGGACGCGCTTAAAAAACTGGTGGAAAACGACGCGGTGGAAAAACTCGGCTACGATTTAAAGCTGACCTTACGCGAACTGGATATTAATGTTCACGGGCAGTTTATCAACTGTTTTGACGGGCGTCTTGCGCGCTACTTGTTAAATCCGTCGGGCGATTTAAGTTTTTCGGGTGCGTGCGCCGATTATTTTTCAGCCATCGTCAATGATGAAGAACCGCTGGAACTCCTGCGCGCATATAACCGTTTCGGCTGGAAATTACAGGATATTTTGACGCAAAAATTAAAAGAAAGCGGCCAGTACGATTTGTTTCGCACCTTGGAACTGCCGCTTATGATGGTGCTTTCGGACATGGAGTTTGCGGGGCTTCGCGTGGACCCGGGGTGGCTTGAAAGTTTCAAAACGCTTTTGGAGCGCGAAATCGAACGGCTGCAAAAAGACGTGGACGCCCGCGCTGGCTATCCCGTCAACATCAACTCCACCAAACAGCTGGGCACGCTTCTGTTTGAACAAATGCAAATTCCGCCCGTCAAAAAAACGAAAACGGGCTATTCCACCGACGAAGAAGTGCTGGAACAAATCGCGCAGACCTATCCCGTCGCGCGTGAAATTCTGGACTACCGCGCCAACGCCAAATTAAAATCCACCTATGTGGATAATCTACTCTTGCTGGCGGACGAAAACGATAAAGTCCATTCATATTTGGACCAAACGGGCACCGTTACCGGCCGTCTGTCCAGCTCCAGTCCCAACCTGCAAAACATTCCCGTCCGCACCGAAAAAGGCCGCTGGCTGCGTAAAGCGTTTTGCGCTGCGCCGGGCAACGTAATGTTGAGTGTGGACTATTCGCAAATCGACCTGCGCGTACTGGCGCACGAAAGCCAGGACCCCGCGCTTATCCAGGCGTTTTTAGAAGGGGGGGATATCCACACGCAGACCGCTTCGCAGATTTTTAACGTCATGCCGCTTATGGTAACGGACGAAATGCGCTCTAGTGCAAAAGCAATTAATTTTGGTATTATTTATGGACAGGGCCCCATGGGGCTTTCCCAGGCGTTGGGCATTTCCATGCGCGAGGCCAAAGAATATATCGACAATTATTTTAGCAACTTCCGCGTCGTGCGCGAATGGATAGACGCCAACGTCGCGCTTGCCCGCCAAAACGGTTACGTAAAAACCATGCTGGGCCATGTGCGTTATCTGCCCGAATTTAATATGGGCGTAAGTGCCATGACGTCTTTCGCGCAGCGCGCGGCCATCAATACGATTGTGCAGGGCGGATCGGCGGATATTATTAAGAAAGCGATGATAGACGTTTTTTCCGCTTACCGGGGCACTCCCGTTCAAATGACCATGCAGGTGCATGACGAACTGATTTTTGAACTTCCGCAAAACATCCTGGGCGAAACGGCCGCACGCATTAAAGAGTTAATGCAAAACGCCGTGCGCCTGCGCGTGCCGCTGTTGGCGGCCGCCAAAGCCGGACCAAACTGGTACGACCTGGAAAAATTACCCTTATGACTTTACGCGTAAAAAACAAATTGGTAATGGGCCTTACGGGCGGTATCGCCAGCGGTAAAAGCACCGCGCTTGCATACTTTGCCCAAAACGGAGCGGATACGCTGTCCGCCGATGAACTGGTGCGGGAGCTCTACGGGACGCCCGCCGTTCAAAAACAGCTGACCGAATGGTTTGGCACGTACGACGCGGCCCAAGTGGCCGGGCGTATTTTTTCGGATGACAAGGCCCGCAAAAAACTGGAAGATTTTTTGCATCCCCTGGTACACGATATGGCGGTCCAGCGTATTCACGCATCGCAAAAACCGTTTGTCGTGTTTGAAGTGCCGCTTTTGTTTGAAGCCGGCTGGGATAAATTAACCGATATGAACGTGCTGGTGGTGGGGGACCCGCAAACGCTGGATGCGCGCCTTGCTTCGCGCGGTATCAGCCGGGAAGAATACGAACGCCGCCTGGCCGCCCAAATGCCGGACAGCGAAAAAGCCCTCCGCGCCAACGTGCTGTTTTTCAACGGGGGCCCGAAAGAAGATTTAGCGTTAAAAGTGCAGCGTCTGTGCCAGGCGCTGGGATATATTTACGGATTTAAGTAAGGAGTCACTTATTATGGAAGAAAACACCGTGCAGGAAAAAACCGTTAAACCTGCCAAAGAAACCAAAACGGCCAAACCGGCCGCTGAAGCGCCGAAGACGGAAAGAACCCGTCCCGTGCCGGAACGCCGCCCGGTTGCCCGGATGCAGAACCGTCCCGCCGGCGCGCAAGCCGCGCCCGCCCGTCCCAACGGGGCCAAACCGATGGACGCGCGCGAACTGAATAAACTCAGCGTGCAGGAACTGACCAAACTGGCCGTCAATTACAATATCGAAGATATTTCCGGCCTGCGCAAACAGGAACTCATCGGCCGCATTGTGGCCGTACAGGCCAAACAAAACGGTTCCGTGTACGGCGGCGGCGTGCTTGAAATTCTGCCCGACGGTTTTGGTTTCCTGCGCTCGGAAGAAAACAACTACCTGGCCGGCGCGGAAGATATTTACGTTTCTCCTTCCCAAATCAAACGTTTCGGCCTTCGCAAAGGCGACACGATTGAAGGCCTCATCCGCCCGCCCAAAGACAACGAACGCTACTTTGCCATGCTGCAGGTGCAAAAAGTAAACGGGATGGATTCCGATAAAATTTACAACCGCCCGCTGTTTGAAAACCTGACTCCGCTGCACCCCAACGAACGCTTTACGCTGGAGGTGGATAAATCCTCGCTCACCCAGCGCGTTATCGATTTAATCGCGCCTATCGGCAAAGGACAGCGCGCGCTTATCGTGGCTCCGCCCAAAAGCGGTAAAACGATGATTCTGCAGGCGATTGCCCACTCTATCGCCGAGAACTACAAAGACGCCGTATTAATGGTGCTTTTAATTGACGAACGCCCCGAAGAGGTAACCGATATGAGCCGCAGCGTAAAAGGCGAAGTGGTCGCTTCTACGTTCGACGAACCGGCCGACCGCCACGTACAGGTGGCCGAAATGGTAATCGAAAAAGCCAAACGCTTGGCCGAACAGGGTAAAGACGTGGTGGTGCTTTTGGACTCCATCACCCGCCTGGCCCGCGCGTACAACACGGTGGCGCCGTCCTCGGGCCGCGTGCTGACGGGCGGTTTAGAGGCCACGTCCCTGCAGAAACCCAAACGCTTTTTGGGGGCGGCGCGCAACATTGAAGAAGGCGGTTCGCTTACCATTATCGCCACGGCCATGGTGGATACCGGCAGCCGTATGGACGAAGTGATTTTTGAAGAGTTTAAAGGTACGGGCAACAGCGAACTGTCGCTGGACCGCAAACTTTCCGAACGGCGCATTTTCCCGGCGGTGGATATTAACCGCAGCTCTACGCGTAAAGAAAACCTGCTGCTTTCGGAAGACGAACTCAACAAAGTGTGGATTATGCGCAAAGTGCTCGCTCCGTTAAGCTCGGTGGACGCGATGACGCTGCTGCTGGACAAACTTTCGTCCACCAAATCCAACAAAGATTTCTTTAAACAAATGGAAATCAACGCGTTTTAGGCTGACGGGGCAAAGAAATTCTTTGCCCAAAAACGCCCGATTATGGTAAAATAATCTATATAGATTTTTGAAAGGAAGAATTAACAATGAAAGAAAACTTACATCCCAAATACGATTTTGTCGAAGTCGTGTGCGCTTGCGGCAATAAATTTACCACCCGCTCCACCGCCAAAACTTTAAAGCTCGACATCTGCTCCGCCTGCCATCCGTTCTTTACGGGTAAACAGAAACTCTTGGATACCGAAGGTATGGTGGAAAAATTCAACAAACGTTTTGCGAAAACCGAAGGCAAAACCTTGGTCCGCAAACCGAAAACCGAAGTAAAAGCCAAAGCCAAATTGGCGAAAAAACCGGTAGCCGCCAAAAAAGCCGCCGTCAAAAAACCGGCCAAAAAAGCGGAAGCCGCCGAAGCGAAATAGCAACGCTTTTTTTAAAGAGCAGACTGCCCGCAAGGAAGTCTGCTCTTTTTCTTTTGTAATAAGGAACCGTTATGGATACCTCTAAATACGTAGCCGAATTTAAACAGTTGGAAGATGAACTTTCTTCCGGCAATTTGTCCGGTCAGGATCTGGCCGTAAAAGCCAAACGCCACGCGTTTTTAAAACCCATTATCGAAAAAGAACAAGAGCTCAACGCCACCCAAAAAGCCATCGAGGACGACCGCGCGATGATTGAAGCGGGCGAAGATAAAGAACTCGTCAAAATGGCCGCCGAAGAACTGGCGGAGCTTGAAGCCAAACTGCCCGTTTTGCAAAAAGAACTGCGCGTACTCGTTATCCCGCCGGACCCGAA
This sequence comes from uncultured Elusimicrobiales bacterium, assembly GCA_910576915.1. Classification (GTDB taxonomy): domain Bacteria; phylum Elusimicrobiota; class Elusimicrobia; order Elusimicrobiales; family Elusimicrobiaceae; genus Avelusimicrobium. Next base: position 29,074 of record CAJTJT010000012.1, on the reverse strand, counting down.
CGATTCCAAAAACATTTATTTGGAAATCCGCCCCGGCGCGGGCGGCGACGAATCCGCTCTGTTTGCGGCGGAACTCTTGCGCGTCTACCAGCACTTTGCGCAAACCAAAGGCTGGAGCACCGAAATTTTGGAATTTACGCCCACCGGTTTAAAAGGGTGCAAATACGTCAGCATGTTTATTAAGGGCGACGGCGCCTACTCTTGGCTCCGCGCCGAAGCGGGCACCCACCGCGTCCAGCGCGTGCCGGATACGGAAACCGCGGGCCGCGTGCATACGTCCACCGTCACGGTGGCGATTATGCCGGAAGCCGAAGAAATCGATATCGAAATCCGCCCCGAAGATTTGGAAATGGAAACCTGCCGTTCCGGCGGCGCGGGCGGCCAGAACGTAAACAAGGTGGAAACGGCCGTGCGCATTATCCACAAACCTACGGGCATTGTGGTTTCCTGCCGCGAAGAACGCCACCAGGGCAAAAACCGCGAAAAAGCGATGGCTATGCTGCGTGCCAAACTGTACCAGATTGAAGAAGAAAAGCGCAACAAAGAAATTTACGACGAACGCAAAGCGCAGGTGGGCACCGGGGACCGCTCGGAAAAAATCCGCACGTATAACTTTCCGCAAAGCCGCGTAACCGACCACCGCACCGATAAATCGTACCATAACTTAATGGAAATTATGCAAGGCGCGATTGAGCCGATACTGGAAGATTTGCGCGCCTACCGCGTGGAACAGAAACTGAAAAATTTGCAAATCTGATTCACGTTTGTTTTCGTACCGCCGGACGGCGTTGTTAAGGCGCGTCCGGCGTTTTTTAAAGGTTTTTCATTTATGCAACCCACCTTGGAAGAAGTTTTGGACGGAGCCGTTTCCCGTCTGGTCGCGGCCGGTTCGGACGAACCGCAGGCCAACGCCGAATGGTTACTCGCCAGTACACTGGGCGTTACGCGTACGCATTTGCTGGTCCACGGTGCAGAGCGCATTACGCCCGAGCAGCAGGACGCATACGAAAAAATGCTTGTGCGCAAAGAAGCGGGGGAACCTCTTTCGCACATTGTGGGGTTTCAGCCGTTCTGCGGAATGGATATTCACGTTACGCCCGACGTATTAACTCCTCGTCCGGAAACGGAAGAACTGGTGGACCTGGTCAGCGCGCGTTTTGAACGGCGCGGCGCGTACCGTTTTTTAGATATGTGCACGGGCAGCGGGTGCATTGCCCTTGCGCTTGCGGACCGTTTTCCCAAAGCGGCGGTTATGGCGGCGGACATTTCGGAAAAAGCCCTCCTGGTGGCGCAGGAAAACGCCAAACGGCTCCGCCTGGAGGACCGTATTCAATTTTTGCAGTCGGACGTGTGGGAAAACGTGCAGGATACGTTTGATTTAATTATTTCCAATCCGCCGTATATCCCGTCGGAAATCGTGGATACGCTGACGCGGGAAGTTCTGCACGAGCCGCGCCTGGCGCTCGACGGCGGTGCGGACGGGTTAGATGTCGTGCGGCCGCTTTGTTCGTTGGCGGCGGACTATTTAAACCCCGGCGGACTGTTGGCGCTCGAGCTGTGCAAAGGGCAGGCGGGCGCGGTGGCGCGTGGCCTCATGGAAATCGGCTGGAACGCCGAAGTAAAAAAAGATATAGTGGGGATAGAGCGGTTTGTACTCGCCCAAAAAATTTAATTTTTTCTAGGAGTTGTTATGGACAGGTTGTTAATTCGCGGCGGAAAAAAATTACAGGGGACGGTTCGCGCCAGCGGCAGTAAAAATGCCGCGCTGCCGATTTTGGTGGCTACGCTTCTGACGGACGAGCCGTGCGTGCTCTCCCGCGTGCCGGACTTGCGCGACGTGCGCACCACGCTTAAAATTTTGGAATATCTGGGCAAAAAAGTAACGTACGAAAACGGCACTGTCACCATCTCGGCCGACGGCCAGCTTAAGAACAGTTTGCCGTATGAACTCGTCAAACAAATGCGCGCGAGCTTTTGGGTGGCGGGGCCGCTTTTAGCCCGTTTTTTGGAAGCGGAAATTCCGCTCCCGGGCGGCTGCGCCATCGGCGTGCGCCCGGTGGATATCCATTTAAAAGGATTTGAAAAATTAGGCGCTACCTGCGAAATGAACGCGGGCAACGTTATTTTGCGCGCGCAGGAACTCGTGCCTTCTAAAATCGTACTTCGTTTCCCCAGCGTGGGCGCTACGCAGAACCTGCTGATGTGCGCGTGCTTAATCGAAGGCGAAACGGTGCTTGAAAACGTGGCCAAAGAGCCGGAAATTGACGACGTAATCGATTTCTTAAACAAAATGGGCGCGGATATTTCCACCGACGACAAAGGCCGCCTGGTAATTTACGGCAAAAAAACGCTGCACGGCGCGGAACACGAAGTGGTGGCCGACCGTATTGAAAGCGGTTCCTACATGCTGGCCGCCGCCGCCACGCGCGGGGACGTAACCGTCACCGGGTGCGTGCCCGAACACAACGCCATTCTGCTGGAAGATTTGCAGGAAGCCGGTTTCACGCTGACCGTTACCAACGACTCCGTGCGCGTCCATGCCTACGACGGGGACATTAAACCCATTCGCGTGCGTACCGCGCCGTACCCCGGTTTCGCCACCGATTTACAGGCCCCGTGGATGACGCTGATGTGTCTTTCCGACGGCACCGCCGAAGTGGACGAAGATATTTTTGAAAACCGCTTTATGCACGCGCCCGAACTCGTGCGTATGGGGGCCCAAATCGTAACGGAAAAAAGCGTCGCGCGCATTACGGGGGTAAAAGAACTCTCGGCCGCGCACGTCCAGGCGTCCGATTTGCGCGGGGGGATGGCGCTTGTTATCGCCGGCTTGTGCGCCAAGGGCGAAACGGAAGTGGAACGCGTTTACCACATTGACCGCGGATACGAAAACCTGGAAGAAAAACTTACCTCCCTGGGCGCGGATATCAAACGTTACAACCCCGAAAAATGAGTTTCGACATCGTATTTAATTACATCCTAAAACGCACGGGCGTGGATTACGGCGCGGGGCCGGACGGCTTTGCGCGCTTGCTTGCACGCCTGGGGAACCCGCAGGAAAAATTTAAAATTGTCCACGTGGCGGGCACCAACGGCAAAGGCTCCGTTTCCACGCTGATCGCCAAAACGCTGGAGGCCGCCGGATACGAAACGGGGCTGTTTGTGTCGCCCCATCTGATAAGCCCGGTGGAGCGTATTCAAATTAACGGAACTCCCATCGCCAAAAACTCTTTTTCGCAGGCCGTCGTGTCCGTGTTCCAGGAAGAAGAGGACGAACTCAATTTTTTTGAAATTTTAACCGCCGCCGCGCTCGTTTATTTTGCGCGCAAGAAAGTGGACTGGGCCGTGCTGGAAACGGGCCTCGGCGGACGCAAAGACCCTACCAACGTCTGCACCGCCGCGCTGAGCGTGATTACGGCCATCGGCCTGGACCATACGCAATACCTGGGCTCCAGCCTGGCGCAAATCGCGCGCGAAAAAGCGGGCATCATTAAACCCGGCGTACCCGTTATCAGCGGGACGGTCAATCCCACCGTGCGCGAAATTATCGCCAAAACGGCCAAAGCCCAAAACGCGCCGCTTACGTTTGTGGGCCTCGGCGAACCGTTTTGGGAAGCCGCGCTGGATTTTAAAACGGGCCGGACGTTTTTACGCGCCGAAGACGAAAGCCTTTGGCCCCTGCACGCGCTGGGCGCGCGCCAGACGCTTAATGCGTGTATGGCGTATCAGGCGGCCAAAACGCTGGGGCTGCCGGAACGCGCCCTTAAAAAAGCGTTCGAGCAGGTGGACCTGCCGGGCCGGTTCGAAATTTTCGGACAAGATAAAAACACGCTTATTTTAGACGGCGCACACAACCCGCAGGCCGTGGAACTGTTAATGAATTTTTGGCGTAAAACGCCGTTTGCCGAAGACGCCGTTCTTCTGTGCGGGTTTATGAAAGACAAAGATTATAAAAAAATGCTTTCCGTCCTCCGCCCGTATTTTAAGACGGTAATCGTCACCGTGCCGCCTTCAGCGCGCGGGGCGGGGGAAGAGGAAATACGGGACGCATTACCCAAAAACGCGCGCATCGAGTTCGAACCCGACTGGAAGAAAGCCTTTTCCCGCGCTTTGGCGCACGGAAGCGTATTGTGTACGGGGTCTTTTTACCTGGCCGGAGCGGTGCGCGGGCTGGTGCAAAACCGGGGCTGGAAGCGGATATAAAAAGGGCGGGTTTCTCCGTCATAAAATACAGTTGACACGCGCGTCCTTTTGTGGTTAAATTTAATGTAAGTATTTTTGCGCGGAGAGCCTACGATGTCTTTAGACAACAACCAATTTGAATCCCACGGGGATATCGCCCAGTTTTTGGAAAAATTTAAAGAGCAGTCTTTTTCTTCCGCCGTCCCGCCCGCCGGCGCGGACGCGCTTGGAAACCGGGTGATTCCGTCCAAATCTTCCCAATACGAACGCACGTTTGAAAAACTGGAACAGAAAATCCAGGAACTCGAAGAACGTTTTGAAGCCTCCGCCAGCCAAAACCAAATGATTCTTTCCGAGCTCGCCCGCACGCGCGAAGCCATGGAACGCCAAAAAGACCGCGACGCTTTTTTGGAACACATCTCCCGAACGATTGCCAATTTAAAAGCCAGCGTGGAAAATTTATCCCGCGTGCGCCAGGAACGTCCTTTTTCGTACCCGGAACCGGACGTCCAGCGCGGTTTCGATTCCGCCCCCGCGGCGGAAACTCCTCACACCGCCATTTATCATTACCAGCCGGAAAATTACCGCGCCGCGCAGGAAGAAAAAGCCCGTCTGGAACGCGAAGAAAAAGAACGCATTATCTCCAGCCTGCACCAAAAGGCTTCCCAGTTAAAAGCCGTTAACAGCGCGCTGGACCGGGAAATTAAAAAGGTCCAGCAGGAAAAAATGGAAGCACTTAAAAAATCGGCCGAACAGGCCAAAGAAATTTTGTCTTTGCGCGACCAGCTGACCGAAGCCGAAGAACGTTTTAAATCGTTTGATTTCGAAGGCCGTATCATTTCCATCCGCCAGGAATACCAGCAGAAAGTGGACAGCCTGGAAACGCAGCTGAAAGAAATTTCCGATACGTGCATGAAGCAGGTGGAAGAAATCGAATCGCTGCGCGCGGAAAACGTAAAACTCCACAAAGCCGCGCAGGAAAAAGAAGCTGCCCTCAAACTGCTGGAAGCCAAAGAAGCCGAGCTTCAGGCACTTAAAGAGCAAATGGCCGCCCTGGAGTCCGACCACAGCCGCGGCGCGCAGGAACAGCTTATCGCGTTTACGGAAAAACTCCAGTCCCTGCAAAACCAGCGCGACGAACTTTCCGTCCAGTTTGAATCCGCCCGCCAGGAGCTGGAAGCCGTGCGGCAGGAAAAAGAACTGCTCGAAAAGAATTTTAAAGAACTGGTGGATAAAATTAACGCCAACGACGCGGTGATTGAAGAACTCAAACAAAAAATCGCCGTGTTGGGCCGCCAGAACGAAGAACTTACCCAGCATAACGTACGTTTACAGGGCGAAAAAGAAGAACTGGCGCGCGCCAACGAACAGCTGGACGCCCGCGCCCAGGCCGCCGAAATGGAAAAAGAAGCCTTTTCCATCCGCAGCGAAGAGCTTTCCCGCCAGGCGGAAACGCTGACTTTGGAAAAAGTCGGCCTTTTTGCCCGCACCGAAGAATTAACCCGCGAAAAGGGCGCGTTTGAAGAACAGGCCCGCACGCTGGAAGCGGAAAAAGAAACCTTGCACCGGGACTTGCAGGCCGCCCGCCAAACCGCCGAAAACTTAACGCGTGAAAAAGACGCGCTTTCCTCCCGCACGGAAGAATTGACGCGCGAAAAGGCGGAACTCGCCGCCCGCGGCGAAGAACTTTCCCGCCAGACGGAAGAACTGGCCCGGGAAAGAGCCGGCCTTTCCGCCCGCGCCGAAGAGCTGGCCCTCGAAAAGAAAAATTTTGAAGAGCAGTCCCGCCTGTTAAGCGGCGAGAAAGAAACGCTGTCTAAAGATTTGCAGGCCGCACACCGCACGGCGGAAGATTTAACGCGCGAAAAAGACGCGCTCGCTTCCCGCACGGAAGAATTAGCCAAAGAAAAAGCCGCGCTGGAAGCCCGCGCCGAGGAACTGTCGCGCGAAAAGGAAACATTGTCCCAGCGTGCTCAAACGCTTCAGCACGAGGCCGATACGCTGGCCGTGGAAAAACGCGAGCTGGCCAAAGAAAACCAGCAGCTGCGCAACCAAAGCGCCGCGCTCTTGGCAGCCCGCCTGGTGCAGGAAAAGGAACGCGCCGACAAAGCGGAACTCCTCCGCAAAGCGGCCGCTTCCGAAAAACCTGCCGCGCCGCAGGCTCCCCAGGCTCCGGCCGCTCCTCAGCCGCTTTTGGCTTCCCAGCGCGCCGAACAAAAGGCGCTGCCTGAAGCCAACGCCGCGCAGGAAGAGCAGATTCCGCTTTCTGAAATCCCCGTCGCCATGGATGCACGGGCGAAATCCACCGTCGTTACCGAGGCCGACTTGCCCGAAATTAAAGTGGCCGACCCCGTTCCCCAGCGGGAACAGTTGTTCGACGGAGAAGACTTCTTGGAAAAAACGGACAGTTTTATCGGTCGCATGAAGTGGTCCATTTTCCGGGAAGATAAATAAAACCGATTATCCCAGGCCTGGCATGCGTCAGGCCTGTTTAACAAAAGGAAGGAATATGTCCCGTTTAAATGTAGTTGTTTTGTACGGCGGTAAATCCACCGAACACGAAGTTTCCGTGCACAGCGCGCAGACGGTGTGCCGCATGCTTCAAAACAAGCCGGAAAAATACCAAATTTATCCCATTTTTATCGATAAGCAAGGCTTATGGTTCTTGCAAAAAGAATGCGGTTTTAAAACCCCGCAGGATGTGGCCGTTACGCCCGTTCTGCGCGCGGATGCCAACGTAGCCGCCCTGGACGGGTCGCTGGCGTTTAAGGCGGACGTATTCTTCCCGGTGCTTCACGGCACCAACTGCGAAGACGGCACCATGCAGGGCTTGTTGGAAACGCTCGGCGCGGCGTATGTGGGCTGCGGCGTGCTGGCCTCGGCGATGGGGATGGATAAAGAAATCGCCAAATTGCTGGCCGCGCAGGCAGGGGTGGAAGTGCTCCCGTACGTAACCGTTTCCCGCGGGGAAGCGTACGATAAAGCCGCGCTGGAAGACTGGGTGAAAGAGATAGAACTGCCCGTTTTTGTAAAGCCGGTGCGGTTGGGGTCGTCCGTGGGCGTACGCAAAGTAAAAAACTTGAACGAACTGCATGACGCGGTATCTTTTGCGCTCCAGTTTGATACGGACGTAATGATTGAAAAAGGCGTGGACCACGCGCGCGAAATTTTCTGCGCGCTGTACGGAGAGGGGGAACAGGTAAAATCTTCGTTATGCGGCGAACTGCGCACCGTAGCGGGCGAATTTTTCGATTACAACGCCAAATACGTGGTAGCCGGCGGATGTGAAACCAAGGTTCCCGCCGAAATTTCGCAGGACGCGCAAATTTGCATGCGCGCCGATGCGGAAACCATTTTCCGCGCGCTTCGCGCAAGCGGGCTTGCCCGGGTGGATTTTTTAATGGATAAAGACGGCCGCTATTATTTTTCCGAAATCAACACGCTGCCCGGCATGAGCGAAACGAGCCTTTTCCCGCAGCTGTTTGAAGCGTCGGGCGAAGACTACGGCCAAATTTTGGACGGCCTGATTGCGCTCGCGCAGGACGTGCTGGCGCGCAAAAACGCGCTGGCGTTAAACCGGTGATTATGAGTAAATTGGTAAAACGTTTTTTTGGGTTAAATGTGTGGGTAAAAGCGGTGTTTTTCTTTTGCCTGTTGGGGACGTTTGCCAATATTTTCCTGCTGTGCCGGGATATTTCCTCGGGCGGGATTTTGTTTAGGCTCCATGCCGGCTTCTTTATTTTGTATGCCTCGCAGACGGTGTTTATTTTATTGCACGAGCGGTATGCGGGCGTGCTGTCGGTACTGCAGGGCGTGCTGGCGCTTTTGACGAGTGCGGATTTTATGTTCGCGCCGCTTATGCGCGTGCTGGGGCAGTTTTATTATTTGGTGAACCCCACGCCGTCCGTGGAAGCGATGAAGGTGTATAAGTACGTGTTTATTTCGCTTTGTTTTACGCTTCAAATGCTGGCGGCGTATGTGTTGTTTGCCTTGCTCCCCAAACCGCCCAAAAAGAAGCCGGAAGAACCTTCCGCCGTGTAAACGGTTTGATAGAGAGAAAATCTGTACCCCCGGGAATAAAAGTATTCCCAGGGGTATTTTTTATATGTGTTTGCGCGCGTCCCCGCTGGACGGACGACTGGGGAGCCCAGCCTCTGGGCAGTTGTTTCTCTGTTTGCGTCATTCCCAAAACAATGTGGCTCCATTAGTCAAAAGAGTGCGGACAATCTCCGCGGCCTGGAAGGCCTTGATTCGTTTTTTTTTTTTGATAACATGGGGATAATTCTGAGTAAAGGGGGATATATCCTATGTGTCAAAAAGTCGTCATCCCGGCACGCTGTACGCCGCCGGAGCCGGAATCTAGGTCGTTTAATAGAAGTTGTAAACCTTATTTAAATCTGGATTCCCGGTTCCCCGTACGTCCCGCCGGGTGCCCGGGAATGACAAAACACGGTTTTACCCTTATAGAACTGCTAGTCGTTGTCCTAATCATTGGTATTTTGTCCGCCGTTGCGCTCCCACAGTATACAAAAGCGGTGGAAAAATCCCGCGCCGTGCAGGCGGTGATATTAGTGAAAAGTATTCGGGATGCGGCCGAAATCTACCGTTTAGCCAACGGCGTTTATCCGTCGTCGCTCAATGATTTAGATATAGAACGCCCGGCCGCAGTGAAAGATTTTACGTGGGATGATCCTGAAGAGTGGCGCGATGGACGGTTTTCTCTGACCCACAGCAAACGTCCTTCGTATTTGATTATTGCCAGCGGATTGGAGCGTTCTTCCCCGGTAGGAGGAATAGATTTTTTAAAGGGCAAGGTATATTGCTGGAGCGACAATGCGGAAGGAATTAGAATGTGCAAAATTATCGGCGTGCGGAAGCTGGAAGGGGTTGTTTTTAGGGGAGAATTTTGGGAATTATAACAGGCTAAAAGTAAAAACACCCCGGGATATATTCCCGGGGTGTTTTTGATATACGGATTATTTAAAGTTTTGGTATTTGCGGATGACTTCGTCCTTAAATTCCAAAAACGTACCGTTTTTAATCGCCTCGCGGGCGCGTTCCATCAAGCGGATTAAAAAGCGGATGTTGTGAATGCTCATCAGGCGATGGCTGGTGAGCTCGGCCGAGCGGTACAAATGGCACAGATACGCGCGGGAATAGCGGCGGCAGGTGTAGCAGTCGCATTCGGGGTCTAACGGGATGTCCTGCGTGCGGTATTCGGCGTTTTTGATGTTTACGCGCCCGCCGCTCGTCATGGCCATGCCGTTGCGCGCCACGCGGGTGGGCCATACGCAGTCGAACATATCTACGCCGCGTTCGATGGAATTTAAAATTTCCACCGGCGTTCCTAAACCCATAAAATAGCGCGGTTTGTTTTCCGGCAGGTTCTCGGTGACGGCCAAAACGGACTCGTTCATTTGCTCTAAGGTTTCACCTAGCGAAAGCCCGCCGATACAATATCCGTGCGTGGGGAGCGACGCCATATGCAGTGCGGCTTCTTTACGCAAATCGGGGAAAATCGCCCCTTGGATAATACCGAATAAAAGTGAGTTGCCGACGGTAAACGAACCGTCCGCATTTTGGGTGATGTGCTGTTCGGGCACGGTGTTTTGGTAAGCGCGCGCGGCGCGTTCCGCCCAGCGTTTGGTGATGTTGAGGGCTTCGCGCGCGTCGTGCTTGGACGGGTCTTTGGCGTGGATGCAGACGTCGAGCATAGTCCAGATGTCGGAGCCGATTTCGCTTTCAAACTGAATCACGTTTTCCGGCGTGAAGAGGTGTTTGCTTCCGTCGTGGTGGGACTGGAAGGTGACGCCTTCTTCTTTAATCTTGCGGAACTTGGATAAACTGTATACCTGGAACCCGCCGGAATCGGTCAAAATACTGCCGTCCCAATTCATAAATTTGTGGAGTCCGCCCATCTGCTGCAGGATTTTGGTCGTCGGGCGCAGATACAAATGGTACGTGTTGGAAAGCAGGCAGGTGGCGCCGGCGTTTTTTAAATCTTCGTCGGTAAGCGCTTTTACGCAGGCCTGCGTGGCAACCGGCATGAATACCGGGGTCTGCACCGCGCCGTGCTTGGTGTACAGCACGCCGGTGCGGGCTTTGGAGCGGGAATCTTTCGCTAAAATGTGAAAAGGGGAATTCATATTTATATTTTATCATATCGGGGAATGTCTTTCCGGCGCAGTGCGGATAAGGGGCGGCCTCTGGCCGCCGCGAGGCGCAAGGGGTTGTATTGTTTTTTTTTTTTGATAACATGGAGATAATTCTGAGTAGTAGGGGGATATATCTTATGTATAAAAATGCCGTCATGCTGAAACCCTGCGGGTCGCCGTTTCAGCATCCATATCAAAGGGGAAAAAGACTTAATAAACAGCCTGGATTCCGGGTCCACGCCCGGAATGACGGAGGAGAGAAAGGTTTTACACTTATCGAACTCTTAGTCGTCGTTTTAATCATCGGTATTTTGTCCGCCGTTGCGCTGCCGCAGTACACAAAAGTGGTGGAAAAGTCCCGTGCCGCGCAGGCGCTTGCGGTGTTAAATTCTTTAGCCCAGGCACAGCAGAGTTATTATATGGCCAACGGGCAATATGCTTCCCGTTTTGATGAATTGGACGTCGAGCTCCCCTGGCGTGGCACGGAAAAGTGGTATACTGGCGCAACGGATACGCGTTCTAACGGGGAGTGGTCCCTTCAAATATTATATGATGGTTCGTATAAAGCCATTTATATTGGACGTTTAACGGGAAAATACAAAGGCGGCGGTTTTGGTTATTTTTTGTCTGATAAAGATGTTCTGTATGAAACAGAGTCCGTTACTTGCTTGGAACGAACGTTGTCAGGGGTGGTTTTCAATGCGGCGGAGGGAGCATATTGCCGTCAGGTATTGGGCGGAACTTTTAAAGCAACGCAAGGAGGGACGCGCCAGTATGTGCTGCCTTAATTTTCTTCCACATATACCAGCATGTAGCCGGTTTTTAGCGTAATGTGAAATTCTGTTCCCGTCGTTTGATTGCTTAAACTGCGTCCGGCATGTTCCCAGGACAGCCGCGCGTCCGTTAACGGGTATTTAAGCCCAGCCAGCGTGACGCCCGTGCAGGTTTTAAGCGGAATCAAACTCACCCGCGCGCCTTGTTGGCACGTAAATTTCCGTCCGGCGGCCAGCGGGTAGATTCTCCAGCCGGGGCCCGCAAAGCAAATATCCATTTTTTTTACGTACGGATAGACCGATAAAAAATTCCCCAGCGTAAAATCCAGCCGTCCGCCCGCAAACCCGCAGATGACGCATTCTTGGCAGTTATTCTGAACCAGCCAGTCGAGCGATTTTTCCAAATCCGTATTATTTTGGTTGTCTACAAAAATGAATTTTTCTTCGCCCAGCTGTTGTTTGGCGGAGGCGGAAACGGAGTCCAAATCGCCGATGACGGCGTCCGGCGTTACGCCAGCGGCCAGCGCGCGGTCTGCGCCGCCGTCGGCGGCCAGAATAAAATCCGCTTTTTGCACCAGCCCGGCCAGGTAGTCCGCCGGGAGCGTTTCCCCGTTACCTATCAATAATATGCGAGAGAATGGCATCCTGTTTTTTCCGAAATAAAATTAAGATAATCAAACTGGTGGCAACGCCCACGTAAAAAGGGTCCAGCGCTTCCAATACTTCGTGTTTGGGGATAAACCGCCATGCCGTCATTACGGCCGCGCCGGAGAGCGAGGAGCCCACAAACAGTTTATCACTAATACGCCCCGGCCAAATATATCCCGCCAAAATGGGAACCAGCAAACACGCCGAAAAATACGACCCCAGCACCAGCCAAATTTCTTTAAAACTGCCGTTAAACAGCCGGGCCAGCACAATGGCCAGCGCACCCACAATAAAAATAGAAATACGGTTGGATAAAACCACGTTGCTAAAGCGTTTGCGCAAAAAGTCGAAACTCAGCGTGTTGGAAGAAATAAACAGAAACGAGTTTAAGGTGGAAAGAATAATGGCCAAAATCCCGGCCACAAAAAAACCTCTCAGCCCGGCCGGCAGCAGTTGGACGGAATAGAAAAAGTACGCCTGCGCCGGCTCGGCGTCGGGCAGGACGGCGCGCGCATATAAAGAACCCGCCGTGGTGCAGAGGTCGAAGCAAAACCAAATAAAAGTGGAAATGAGAACGCCTTTTTTGACGACGGCCGGACTTTTGGCCGCAAAACATCGCTGATAGAAACTGGGGTCGATGAGCGCAGAGAGGGCGATAAAGCCCCAAATCAGCGTATTGGCCCACGAATTTCCGCCCGTAACGGAGAAATGTCCGGCGGGCAAATTGGCTTTTAAAAAGGAGAGTCCGCCAAACGCGTGCAGCGAAAACAAGACGACCAAAAGCACCGCGCCGCACATTACAAAAAATTGCACCAAATCCGAAAATACGACGGAACGGAATCCGCCCCACGCCGTATATAAACACGTAAACAGCGTGCCGTAAATCATCCCTTGCAGAATGCTGAGGCCGAACACCATATGCAGGAACATTCCCAAACTGAGGACGTAGGCCACGGGCGTAATGTAAAAAAACGTAAACGCCGCGGCTACTTTGGCTGATTTCGGGCCGAACATCCGGCCCGTTAAATCGGGCAGCGTCATCGAGTTGAACCGTGCCACTTTTTCAGCGATAAAGAACGCAAAAATCAGATAGGCCGCATACCAAAACAATCCTTGCGTGACAAAGTTGTAAATCCCGTAATTAAACGTAATTTCGTTTACGCCGAAAATACCCCCATACCACGTGGCGACGAGCGTCGCCACAAAAAGCGGGAGCGTCAGCTGCCGGCCCATCAGCAGGTAGTCCAACGCGGTCATTTCAGCCGTCTGTTTGCTTTTTTTCAGCCGGAAATTGCCGTACAGCGCGGCGGCGAAGGTAATGCCCAGCACGCCCGCAAAAACGAGCCAGTCCGCCCAGTGAAAGTAAGAAACGGTTTTCAGTTCGCTTAACATTTTGTTCCTATTAAAAAGCCCCTTGGGCTCGCCAAGGGGCTTATGGTTATTTTACCAAATATAGTAAGCCGGAATAAGCAGCAGCATAGAAAGCGTAATCAAAATGATTTCAAGCCGCAGAAACCACTTTACCCACATCGGGTACGATATCCCCGCAAGGGCCAAAGCGCCCATGGTAACGGGAGCCGTCGGGATAATGGGGTTGCCCCATCCTTCGCCGAATTGGTAGGCCAAAATAACCGTTTGGCGCGACACGTTGACAAGGTCGCCCAGCGGCACCATAATCGGCATGGTGAGCACCGCCTGGCCGGAGCCGGAGGCGATAAAAAAGTTCAGTACCGTCTGGATGACGAACATCGCCTGCGAAGCCAAAATGGGGTGCAGGTTGCCCACGCTTTGCGTCATGGCGTGCAGGAACGTATCCAAAATATGCCCGTTGGTGGCCACAATAACGATAGAGCGCGCCAGCGCCATAAGTACGCACACGCCCATCATGGATTTGGCACCGTCGATAATAGCGTCGGTGGACTGGTCCAGCGTCAGTTTGCCGAAATACGCGCTGGCGATGGTTACGCCCAAAAATACGGCCGCGATTTCAATCATGTACCACTGGTAGCGGATGACGCCGTAAAACAGAATTATCATGCCGATAATAAAAGATGCGATTACCAGTTTGTGCGCGCGGGTTAAGCGGAACGAGGCGTCCACTTCCACGTCGTTGATAATTTTCAGTTCGGCGCGTTTTTCCAGGTCCATTTTATACGTTAAACTTTTGGTGGGGTTTTTGCGCACGCGCTCGCCGTACCAGGTGAAAAACGCGGCCACGACGGACGTGAAAATAAACCAAATGAGCAGGCGGTATTGCCAGCCGGAATACATGGGCAGCTGGGCGATAGTTTGCGCGATGCCGACGGTGAACGGGTTTACAAACGCGGACGAAAACCCGGTAAACGCGCCGATGAACGGAATCGACATGCCGACCACCGTATCATACCCCAGCGAAAGCGCGAGGGGGATGAAAATAGGAATAAAAATGAGGGTTTCCTCTTCCATTCCAAACAGCGCCCCGCACAGCGAAAACAGAAACATACATACGGGGATGAAACATTTTTTGTATTGGGGTTTATTGGCGAAGAAAAAGCTCACCTTTTTAATCATCGTGTTGATGGCGCCGGTGCGTTCGATAATCGTAAACAGCGCGCCGACCACCAGGATGAACGCGATAATTTCCGCGCATTGGGTGAAACCTTCCACCGGGGCGGCCAGAATGTCGCCGATGTTTTGGGGGGCTTTTTCTACGGCGTGGTAGGAACCCGCCACCGCGTAAGTGCGTCCGTCTGTTTCTACGCGGTCATATTGGCCGGAGGGGACGATCCACGTCAGCGCGGCCACGAACACCATAATGGAGAACACCAAAAAATAGGTGTTGCACAGCATTTTTTTCATTTACTTTTGTTTTCCTCTTTCTCGTACAAGTTGGTACGTCTTTTTTGCAAGCAAAAAGCGTCCCCCCGGCTCAAACAAAATAAATGCGGGGGGACGCAAAAACGGCTTATTGCCACTTCATCAAATACGGCGGTACTAACAGCGCGAAGGACAATAAATACATTACAATCAAAAGCGGCAGCATCCATTTCAGCCATTTCGGGTACGCAATACGCGCAAAGCCGATGGCGGCGATGGTTACGGGGTCGGTGGGGATGACCATATTCATCCAGCTTCCGCCCAGTTGGAAGGCCAGCACCATGGTTTGGCGCGTAATGCCGATTAAGTCCGCCAGCGGCGCCAAAATGGGCATCGTCAGCACGGCTTTGCCGGAGCCGGAGGGGATGAAAAAGTCGATAATCGTTTGCAGCATCATGGCCGCCCAGGACGCGCACACCGGGTGCAGGTGCTTAATGCCGGAGGACATCCAGTCCAAAAGCGTATCCAAAATGTGCCCGTTGTTGGCGATGATGACGATGGCCTGCGCAAAGCACAACAGCATGGCGATTTCGGCCATGCCGCGCACACCGTCGAAAAACGCGTCGTTAAATTTCTGCATGCTCATGTTGCCCAAAAATCCGCACAGGAATCCTACGCCCAAAAACAGCGCGGCGATTTCCGTAATGTACCAGCCGGATTCTTCCAGTTTCAGCATGGCCATCAGGTCCACACCCCACATGTCGTTAATCAACGCGCAGAGCTGCGGTTTCAGCACGCCGATAATCAGCCCCAGCATGCCCAGCCCGAAGGCAATCAGTACCCACTTTTGGCGTTTGGTCATGCGGGTTTCCTGCTTGTTCATTTTGAGTTCTTTGCGTTTTTCGATGTCGAACTCGTAGGTTAAACTTTTGGTGGGGTCTTTGCGGATTTTGCGCGCATACACGCTCAGCCAGCTAATCACCACGGTGGTGCAGATAATCCAGATGATAAAGCGGTAGCCGATGCCGGAATACAGCGGCACCTGGGCGATGCCCTGCGCGATGCCGACGGTAAACGGGTTGGTAAACGCGGCGGCAAAGCCTACGCCCGCACCGATAAACGGAATGGCGGTGCCGAGAGCGGAGTCGTACCCCAGCGAAAGCGCAAGCGGGATAAAAATGGGGATAAAGATAAGCGCTTCTTCGCACATGCCGAAGGTGGCCCCGCACAGCGAAAATACAATTACCCCTAACGGAATAAACAGAAAACGCAGGTTCGGCCGTTTTTGAAAGAACCCGCTGGCGGCCTGAATGCCCGCGGTGATGGCGCCCGTTTTTTCCACCACGGCCAGTACGCCGCCGATGACGAGCAGAAACACAATCACTTCGGCCGTGTTGGCGAAACCTTGCACGGGGGCTTTTAACACGTCGAACAAACCTTGCGGATTGGCCGGCACGGCGTGATACGTTCCGGCGACGACTACCTGCCGTCCGTCCACGTCCATTTTGTCGTACGCGCCGCTGGGCACAATCCAGGTCAGCGCGGCCACGGCCGCGATGATGGACAGAATAATCGCGAACGTGTTGAGTTTGATTTTGGACAGAATTTTAGACATTTCTTTTCCGTTTTTCCTCTGTTTTTGGGTTGATTTGCAACAAACTATTATTTTACTAAATATCTATAGCAAAACAGTAAAAAAATTTGGGCGGAAAAAAACGGGACCGGGCCCACTCGCGCCTGGGCCAAAAGGCCCTTGATAGACGGTACAAAAAACGGTATAGTATAAAAAATAAATTTACTTTTTATCGGAGGCTTATGAGAGTTCTGTTGGCGTTTTCTTTATGTTTATTTATCGGCGCGTCTTCAGCGCAGGCCCAGGGATGGAAAAATTTTTGGCGTCTTCCTTCTCTTTCTTCCAAAGCGTTGTCTGTGGCGCAGCGCCGGGTAATTGTAAGCAACTATTCCGCAAACATCAGCCGTATCACTGCGGCAAACCGTTTAAATTTAGCCGCAACCCAAATTCCCATGTTGGAACGTTCCTTAAAAACGTATTACAAATCCGTTTCCCGTCATTTGCCGGATGTTTCCGCCAAACCGATGAACGCGGCCGTTAACACGCTGGAAGAATTGTCTCTTTCTCTTCCGTCTTCGTTAAAAGCGGACCCTTTTTTCAGCCGCAACATTTCTGACGGCGCGATGGAAGCGTATCTGTCCGCCCAAATGGCCGACGCCTGGGGCAACTGGCTGGAAAACGCCGCCGGAGAACATCCTACTTTTGAAGCGGAAGTGTCGTCTTCCGAAATCAAAGCCGCCAAGCAGGTCTATCGCGAGCTGTCTGCCAACTTTAAGAAACTTTATGACGCCCTTCCCGCGGAAGATAAAGACTTGTCCGCCCAGCTTTCCCGCGTGCTTGCCGACGTGGCCAAAACGACCGGCTGGAACGAAGAAGTAATGGGCAGCCTGGATGTTTACTTTAAACAGGTGATGAAGTCTTTTATTAATAAACAGGGCGATTTAACCATGACGGAATTCCTGCAGGCGTATGACGTGCTGGCCGTAGCTTCCGAAGTGGGGGGACGTTACCTGCACCGTATGGAAACGGGGGCTTCGTCTATGCCGCATTTCTTGCTTATTGAAAGCGTGCAGCGCGTTAAAAACAACCTGGCGTATGGGATGGTGCCTTCCAAAAACTCCGCGCGCGCCCAGCGTTTAACCCGGTGGTATGAAGCTATATTAACACCCAGCCGGGTGGTTCCGCAATCTGCCAATTAATAGAAGGCCCCTTCGGGGGCCTTTTTTTATGCATACTTTGAGAATACCCCCGGGGTATTTTATGCCCGCCCGGCCGTTAAACCGCTTGCCGTGGGGAGGCATACGGGGCGCGTTCTAATTTTATATACTTTTACTATATGCTTTACATTGTTCCCACGCCTATCGGCAATTTGCAGGATATTACGCTTCGCGCGCTGGAAACGCTCAAAACGGCCGACGCCGTTCTGTGCGAGGACACCCGCCGCACCCAAATTTTGCTTTCCCATTTCGGTATTTCCAAGCCTACTTACCGTTATAACGAAAATGACGAACGTTCCGTCGCCCGCTGTTTGGACGCTTTAAAAAGCGGCAAGACGTGCGCCCTGGTGTCGGACTGCGGCACCCCGTGCATTTCGGACCCGGGCTGGAAACTGGTTAAAGAAGCCGTGGCGGCGGGGATAAAAGTTTCGTCGCTTCCCGGCCCGAGCGCGGTGGCGTGTGCGCTGGCCGGCGCGGGCATTACGGGCGGGGCGTTTACGTTTTTGGGCTTTTTGCCGCGCAAACCCGGCAAAGCCGCCAAGATGATTGCGTCCGCCTATGGGCTGGATGTGCCCGTCGTGCTGTACGAATCCCCGTACCGCGTGGTGAAAATGCTGGAGCTGATTGCCAAAACCCTGGGGGATGATACGCCCGTTATTTTGGCGCGCGAACTTTCCAAGGTGTACGAGGAATGGCTGCGCGGCACGGCGCGGAGTTTGGCGGATGAATTATCCAAAAAAAATAAAGTACAGGGCGAATTTGTAATGATTATCGACCGTCCGGCCGCGCCGGAGCGGGAGGATGAAAATGACGGGCAAGACGCGTATTTTTAACGTTTCGGACGTAACGCCCGAAGCCGTTTCCCTCGCCGCGCGCGAGATTGAAGATGGCGCGGTAGCCGTCGTGCCCACCGATACGGTGTACGGCATCGGTACGGGCGCGTTTTGCGAAGCGTCCATCGAACGAATTTATAAAATTAAAGAGCGTCCTGCCACCAGCCCGCTGCAAATTTTAACGGGTTCTTTGGAACAGGCGCGTAAAACGGCGACGTTTACGCCGGGCGCGGAGCGACTGGCGCAGGCTTTTTGGCCCGGGGGGCTTACGATGATTTTGCCGCCGTCCGAAAAAGGCCGCGCGCTTACGCGCGGGTTTGCGGGGCTCGGGCTGCGTATTCCCGGCAACGCGTTTTTGGTGTCGCTGCTTAGCGCGATGGAGGCGCCGCTTGCGTGCACCAGCGCCAATCTGCACGGCCAGCCGGTACTGACAGACGAAGCGGAAGTGCTGAAAACGTTTGACGGAAAAGTTGATTTTATTTTTTTAGGCGGTTCGTTAAGCCCCACGGCTTCCAGCGTGGCGGATTTAACGGCGGAGCCGATTTTACTGCGGGAAGGAAGCGTGCCGCGCGCGGAGTTGGAACGCGTGTGGGGCGGGCCTTTCCGCGTTAAATAACGGAGAAATCTTATGAGTTTATGGCAAATGTTGGTGTCGTATTCTTTATTGGCGGCGGGTATATTGTCGCTTTTAACGTATTGGATTACCAAAAAATTTGTACTGCGCAAAATGAACCGCACCATCATGAAGGTGGAGCATAACTACCAGCAGCAAATCGCTTCCCTGCAGATGCAGCTTTCCGGCAAGGTGAACATGCTGGAAGGCATGGTGGATAAGTTGCGCCTTTCCAACCAGGAGCTGACGCGCCTGAACGAAATCCGCTCCAAATTTATGTCTATCGCCGCGCACGATTTGCGCCAGCCGCTTTCGTCCATTCAGGGCTTTGCGTCCGTGCTGATGATGGACTCCCCGCAGGGCGGCGGCAACAACGACCAAATCGCCCTCAATAACATTTTAAAAGCCACCGACAATATGAACATGCTGATGGCGGATTTAATGGATATTTCGATGATTGAATCCGGCCGTTTTAAAGTGGAAGGCGAACCGTTTAACTTTAACGCGCTCGTCAGCGATGTGGTGACGCTCCAGTCCGTCAACGCGCAAAAGAAAGGTATATTCCTGCAGAAAACTTCGTACCCGTTGGAAATTACGGTGGAGGCGGACCGCTTCCGTATTTCCCAGGTGCTTAGCAACTTAATCGGCAACGCCATCAAGTTTGCCCCGCAGGGCGGCCGGGTGGAAACGCGTTTTTACGTGGAAGACGGCTGGGTGGTGTGCAAAGTGTCCGATAACGGCCCGGGTATTTTACATTCGGAAAAGAGCAAAATTTTCGATAAATTCCACCAGTCCGACAACGACCGCAACCTTAAAAAACAGGGTTGGGGGCTCGGTTTATCTATCGCGCAGGAAATTGTCAACGCGCACGGGGGAGAAATCGGCGTGGAGAGCGCGGGGCTCGGGCAGGGCGCTACTTTTTGGTTTAAAATCCCGCAGGTAGCTTTAAAACCCAAAGAAGACGCCAAGGCGGATACCTTGCGGAAATAACCGTTTGTTTTTACTGCTTCCACCCCGTCCCAGCGGCGGGGTTTTTTATTGCGGTTTGAGCCCGGGAAGGTTTGCAATAAAAAAATGCCCCGGTCTTAAAACCGGGGCGTTTAGATTGAGCGGGCGTTTAGCGCTGCCAATTATATTTTTGTTTGTAGTGAAAATAATTTCTCATGGCGCGCAGGTATTCAATGTAGCCG
Organism: uncultured Elusimicrobiales bacterium; assembly: GCA_910576915.1. Lineage (GTDB taxonomy): Bacteria > Elusimicrobiota > Elusimicrobia > Elusimicrobiales > Elusimicrobiaceae > Avelusimicrobium. The sequence continues at coordinate 9,094 of CAJTJT010000012.1, read as the reverse complement.
TAGGCTCCTTCGTTTAAATTGGTGTTGTACCACAAGTATCCGTCGAAGCCGAGTTTAAAGAGTTTTTCCTCGTCTTCTTCGCCGCGGTCAAACTTGCTGGAAGCTATGACGGGCATGCTGGTATCCATCGCGCGCAGTTCCGGCATCATGGCGATACCGCCGTACGGAACCAGCAGGTCGGTAATTATCAAATCGTACTTAACACCGTGGCGCACTTTATCCATAAATCCGTTACCGTCCGGGAATGTTTCAATCGTGGCGTTGTGGCCCAGGTAGCCTTTTTGGGCCCAGGCTTGAAAATTGACCCGGGGAAGCATATCGTCGTTAATTAACGCGATGCGCATGTTTTGGGGCAGCTGGTTTAACAGTGCGGTGCGTTCCGCTTCGGCGGCTTCGGGCTTAATGGGCGGGTTGCGCATTTTTTCGCGCACGGCTGCGTAAGATTCCATTTCGTCCATTTCGTCCGGGTCTACCAGCAGCGTTTCCGAGCGCGGGAGCAGGTAATCCGTTCCGTCCGGGTTATACAGGTTAAATTCGCGGGTGTCGAGCTGGCGTCCGTCCTTCCGGTTTATTTCTTTGCCGGGGGCAGTAATTACGCCGGCCAGCAGCGGGTTGAATATGGCAAAAGTTTTCGTCCAAACTTCTTCCTGGCGCATTAAAAAGGGGTCGTCATCCAACGCTACGCGCAGGTGGCGCAGACTGTTGATAAGCGGGTAAACTTTCTCGTTGATTTCACCGATGCGAATGGGTTGTATGCGGGAGCCTTCGCCGGGCAAGGAGGCATAGACGATATAGGGCATCGTTATTTCTTTAGCCGCCTGGATTTGTTTGAGCACGGAGGCGTATTGCTCTTGAAGGAGCTGGAACGTTTGAGGCGGAACCGAGTGTCTTAAATAAGACGCCAGGTGTTCGGGCGGCGTGGGGGAAACGTAAGCCAGGGTGGCTTGCAGTTCGCGCACTTCGCGCCATTTCAGGCGTTCAGCGGCGGAAATATACGACGTCCCCTGATCGATGTGGATATGGAGGCCGGGGCGGATGACTTTTTCGGATCCTAAAATCGTATTGGCCGAGGGGGTAATGGAGTGTCTGATTCCCTGGGGATTAAGGCGTAAACCGCTTGCGTTGGTAAAATCCGTAGGAATCGGGGTGTATTTAAAAGAAGACGTTTTGATAGCCACTTCGGCGGCTTTCTTTGCCGCTTCCGGGTTGAAGACGCCTTTAATGATTTTGCCCTTCTGCGCCGCTGCGGACGTTGCCACAAGGCAGAGGGCTAAGCATAACGGCGCAACGGCGCAACGGCGCAACGGCAATGTATTGTTATGTTCTCTCATAGACAGCTCCTGATTGGGTTGTTACTGGAAGTATATCAGTTTCACCCGCTTCTTACCAGGGGCAAAAGACCTAGACCGTTCTGGGCCCTTTGCCTGCCCCCGGACGCTGCGCGCCGCACCCTGCGGGCCGCCGTTTGGGCTCGCTTGTTCGTAGTTGGCGACATGTCCCCAACAGTGTGGTCCAGCTAATCAAAAGGGCGCGGGGCCTCGCTGGACGGGTGACTGGGAGCCCAGGCTCTGGGCAGTTGTTTCTCTGTTTGCGTCATTTCTAAAACAATGTGGCTCCATTAGTCAAAAGAGTGCGGACAATCTCCGCGGCCTGGAAGGCCTTGATTCGTTTTTTTTTTTTGATAACATGGGGATAATTCTGAGTAAAGGGGGATATATCCTATGTGTCAAAAAGTCGTCATTCCGGCACGCTGCGCGCCGCCAGCCCCGGAATTTAGTCTGTGTAATAGAACTTATAAACCTTATTTCAATCTGGATTCCCGGTTCATCGTGCGTCCCGCCGGGTGCCCGGGAATGACACGGAAAGGTTTTACGCTTATCGAGTTATTAGTTGTTGTTTTAATTATTGGTATTTTGTCCGCGGTGGCGTTGCCGCAGTATCAGGTGGCGGTGGAAAAGAGCCGCTTGGGGACGGTAATGAGCAACGTTAAAACCATTAAAAACGCCGCAGAAGTGCATTATCTGGCGGCGGGGGAATACGGGGACGATATTACCGTATTTGACATCGGCGAAATCAGCGGCTGCCGCTCCGCCGGTGCGGCTCAGTTACACTGTGCCAAAACCTGGTACGATTGGAATATTTACGGCGGCGGAAATAATCGGGCTTCTGCCGGATATACGCGCCCGTACGGCGAGTTTAAAACGGGTTACGTCCAGTTTGGCGATTACAGCCAAACGCCCGGCGTGGCCGAGTGCTGGGCCAAAGCGGATGACTCCGTGGCAAACCAGGTATGCAAAAGTATGGGCGGCGTTGCGTCGCGCACGCAGTCGTGCCCGCCAAGCGGCCCTTCCTGCCAAATTTACCGCCTGCCTTAATAATTATCCCCCGGCATAGCCGGAAGGGGCCTAAACAAAAACCGCGCCTTTTTAAAGACGCGGTTTTTTAAAACAGAGGACGGCCGATACCCCGGATTCTGTCAGCCCTTGCGGGCCGGGATAACCATTACTCTAAGCGGCCTACTTGGTCGCGAACGCGGGCAACGTGTGGACCGGTTTGGCCTTGCTCCATGCGGGGTTTACCTTGCCGCGTTTGTTGCCAAACGCGCGGTGGGCTCTTACCCCACCATTTCACCCTTACCCTTGCGGGCGGTTTATTTTCTGCTGCACTTTCCGTCCAGCGGGGTGATATGGCCCCGCCGTCCCGCCTTTTCAAGCGGCGCACTGCCTTGTGGAGTCCGGAAGTTCCTCCCCAAACCCAAAATCGGGCCGGAGCGGTTATCTGGGCCGTCCAAATCTATTGTATCAAAATTTAAAATCCGCCGAACAAATCCGGCTGTTGCGGCCCTTTTTTAGCGGCTTTTTTTGCGGGGGCCGTTTCGCGTTTTACGGGCGTTACTTCCACGCCGTTGACGCTGTTGTCTTTTTGCGCGGGCGCGGCGATTTCGTCGTCGTCCGGCAGGTGCTGAATCGGGTTAAAGCCGAGGGACTGTTTGGCGTCCATGGCCTTATTTGCCAGCGCGTCGGGCGCTTTGTTTAAGTGGCGCAAAACGTGTTCGATATGAACGGTAAACGGCGCGGCCAAACGGCGGATAACCTGCATGCGCGCAGCCAAATCCGGGTGTTTGATTTTGTATTCGCCCAGGTATTGTTTGACGAGCAGCAGCGAATCGGACTGGATAAAAAGTTCTGTGGCACCCAGCTCGGCCGATTTAATAAGCGCCAGTTTCAGCGCGGTGTATTCGGCCTGGTTATTGGTGCAGTGGGGCATAAAATGCCCTTCCTGCGAGAGGATTTTGCCGTTTAAATCGCAAATTACGTAGGCGGACGCACCCGGGCCGGGATTGCCGCGCGAACCGCCGTCTATATTAATTTTTACTTGCATAGGAGTATTATAGCAAACCGGGGGCTTACTCGTATTTAAGCGCGTCTACGGGCCGCAGTTTGGAAGCCTGCCAGGCCGGGTACAGCGCGAATAAAAAGCTGGTGACAAGCGCTATGAGAATAGACAGCGCCACCACCCACCACGAAAACGTCATTTGGCTGGTGTCGGCCGCCATGTGCAGTACGGCCAAATAGCCCAGCAGCATGCCGGCCAAAGAGCCGCACAGCCCCAGGAGCATGGCTTCCACTAAAAACTGGGCCAGAATGTCACCCCGGGTAGCGCCGAGCGCGCGGCGCACGCCGATTTCCTTCGTACGCGAAAAAATAACCGCCATGGTTACGTTCATAATGCCGATACCGCCCGCTATCATGGCGATAAGGCCCAAAAACAGCATTTTGTTTAAATCCGCGCGGGCGTCTTTTATGCGTTCTTTTATTTTCTCGCGGAAAAATTCCGGTTGCGGTTTTTCGTCTATACCGAACTGGGAGCGCAGAAAACTGGTAACTGCCGAGGCGGCCATGCGGGTGGTGCTTTCGTTCCCGGTGATGATACGGATAGCGGTTGTAAATTCCTCTCTCCAGCCGGGTTGTACGTCGTAAAAAGTGGTGTAGGGTATGTAAATGCGGGGGGACCATTCCCGGTCTTGCCGGAAGCGGGGGTCTTTTTTAGCTTCCAGTGAGTGCAGCAGGCCGATGACTGTGAATGTTTCGTTATTAAAAATGATTTGCTGGTTCAGTAAATTGACGTGGGAGGTGAGTTCCGTCATTTTTATTGTTTTTTCCGGCTCGTTTTCATCGTTCCATACGTATTCTTCTAACTCTCTTTTTTCTTTTTCATTGGGATATACGGTCAGCAGTACTACGCGGTTTTTGTTGGCGATATCCTGCCAGTTGATAAAACGCCCTTCCAGCCGGTAAGCGAATGAAGAATCTTTCCAGGTGGGCATGATTCCCCCGTACGAAAATCCGCCCACTTTTTTATTTTTGTAGGTAAATTGTTCGTAATAAAAAGATCGGGGGGCAAACGAGAGCGATGTATGCTCCGGCAGCATTTCTTTGAGCGTGTTGTATTGCGTCATGTCCAACGGGTGTTCGGTGGTGACGTCGATTCGGCCAATGCCGGAAATGACGGCGGAGCGGTGGATATCGCGGTAGCGCTGGCTAAGCACGCTGAGGGTGTAGAAAAACGTCGCGATGCCGATGGCAATGGCGAAAAAACTTAAAAAACTGCGCATTTTGTGGCTGCGGATTTCCGTCCAGCCAGTGGAGATTAAGTCGGGCAGTTTCATATGATTTTACCGTCCTTCATGCGGATAATGCGGTGCGTGCTTTCGGCGATTTTTGGGTCGTGCGTTACCATAATAATCGTCATGCCGTTTTGGTTGAGCTCCTGCAGTAAACCCAAAATGTCGCGGCTGGCTTTGGAGTCTAAATTGCCCGTCGGTTCGTCGGCCAAAATAAGCGCGGGCCGGTTGGCGAGCGCGCGGGCGCACGCAACGCGCTGGCACTGCCCGCCGGAAAGCTGGAGAGGCGTATTGTTTAATTTGCTTTCAAGCCCTACGCGTACAGCCAGTTCACGCGCGCGGGGGAGGATATCCCGGCGCGGCGTGTCCGTATAGCGCATGGGCAGGGCGATGTTTTCCAGTACGGACAGTTTGGGCATTAAATTAAAAGACTGGAAGATAAACCCGATGTTTTCCCGCCGGGTTTTGGAACGGTCGTTATCCGTCATTTTAGCGGTGGGAATACCGTTTAAAAAGTATTCGCCCCGGTCGGGTTCGTCCAAAAGGCCCAGCGTGTTTAAGAGCGTGCTTTTGCCGCAGCCGCTGGGGCCCATGATGGAAACAAATTCGCCCTGTTTGATATGAACTGACACCTCGTCCAGCGCGCGGAAATCTTCCGCCGCGTGGTAAATTTTAACGAGGTTTGAGCATTTAACTACCATGATTCTCCATACGGAAGCGCGGTGAGCACTTTGTCGTTCTCGGCGAGGCCTTTGGTTACTTCCACCAAACGGTCGTTGGCGATGCCCGTTTCGATTTCCACTTTTTCGGATTTGTTTCCGCCTAAAAATTTAAAGGCGTAGCTTTTGCCTTCTTTTTCAAAAAGCGCATTCGCGGGGATAACCAGCACGTCTTCTTTCTTTTGCACCGGGATGGTAACGGCGGCGTTTACGCCCAAAAGGATGTTTTGTTTTCCGCGCGGCAGTTCCACAATAACCAAAAATCCTTTGCTGTCGCTCCAGCGGTTGCCGCTTTTTTCCGTTTGGGTGGAAACGTGCGATACTTTGCCCTGCAGGTCCGTCGCTTCGTCGCCCAGCGCGTTGATTTTAACGGTGGCGGGCATTCCTTGTTTCAGCTTCATTACCTGCTGTTCGGATACGTACACCGGGATCAGCAGGGTATCCATGTTCACGACGCGCAAAAAGCAGGTGGCGTTGTCGGCCGCGTCGTAACTGCCGTTTAAAAAGGTGCCCAGGCGCGGGAGGGATAAATCCCGTTCCGACAGGTCTTTGTTGTTATTGTTCGGGTCGATACATTTGACTACGGTGCCGGAAGCCTCGGTATAAATAGGCATGGGTTTGTAGTCTTCAAATTCGTTTTTGCCCGGTTTAATAAGGCCGACTTTTTGGCCTTTTTTGACGTATTGGCCTTCTTTTACGTAGACGGCTTTTAAAATGCCGCTGGGCTTGGAGGTTACTTTTACGTCCTGCTTGGCCGTAACGGTGCCGGAGGCTTTCAGGGTAATTTCCACCGTGTCTTTTTTTACTTCGGCCACGTCGCTTAAGTTAATGACGTCCCCTTTTATCTTGGCGATTAACGGCTTAACGCCGTAAAACCATATGCCCGCCAGCACGCCGGCGATTAATAAAAAGATAACCGTTCCTTTCAAAATTTTTTTAATCATAAATCCTCCGGATTATAATCGTAAATCGGGTTGCCCAGCGCGTTTTGGTAGCGCAGGCGGGTGATCGTCAGCTCGCTGAGCAGGGTGGCGTAGTTTACCTGGGCGGAAATCATTTCCTGCCGGGCGACGGTTAAATCGGTCGCGCTCATGAGCCCGTTTTTATATTTTAACTGGGTGGCTTCGAACTTTTGTTCGGCGGCCTGCAGGCGGAGTTTGGAAATTTCCAGGCTGCGCATTTTGAGCAGCAGTGCGTTACGCGCTTCCACTACCGCATCGCGCAGTGAGCGCAGGAACTGTTCGTATTCCAAATGCGCGTTTTCGTTGGAAAGGCGGATGTTTTGGCGGGAGCGGTATTTGTCCAGGTAGAAAAAACCGATGTCAAAGCTGATTCCGGCCGAAATGCCGTAGTTGTATTCCCATAATTCGTGCGAGTTGAACCCGCGCCCGGTGGAAGCGAACAAATCCACAAACACGGAGGGAAGCGTGTTTAAATTATCCAGCGTTTGGCTGACGTCGCTTTGGCGCAGGCGCAGGCGGCGGGTGCGCGCGTCGTAGCGGTGGGCGAGGGCGGCGGTAAGGTCTTGGTCCAGGCCGGGCAGGGCCGGTAAATCTTCCGAGATGGTTTCGTCCAGTTTGGCGGGGCGTTCTACGGGAAGGTTGAGCGCGATGTTAAAATTTTTGAGCGCGTTTTCGTAATCGCTCTGCGCGGAAAAGAGCGACAGCTGGCTGCTGCGGAAGTTGGTTTCGCTGGAGAGCAAGTCCGAGCGGGTTTTAAGGCCGTTGTCGTAGAGGACTTTATCCTGCTCGTACTGTTTTTGCGCCACTTGTAAATCGTCTTCGTACACTTTAAGCAGTTTTTCGCCCAGGAGCAAATTGTAATACGTTTGTACGGCTTCCAGCACAAAGTTTTGGACGCTTTCTTCGTATTCAATTTGGGAAATTTGCCAGTCCAGCGACGCGGATTTATAAGCCAGCGCGTCTTTGCCGGAGTTAAACAGGTTCCAGCCGCCCTGTGCGCGTGCGGAAGAATCGGCGTGGTTTAAATCATCCCAGGACGAAAGCCGGCGGTAGCGGTTATAGCTTTTATCGGCGGACGCGCCAAACGAAAAAGACGGCAAAAATGCGTTGGTAAACGCGTTTTTATACGTATTTTGGGCGGATTTTAACGCGTTTTTTTGCGCTTTTAAGCGGGGGGAAGATTCCAAAAAGGCCGCTACATAGGTATCTACCGTAAACACGGCGGGCAGCGTTTTATCCTGGGCCAGGGCTGTTTGCGGCGTAAAATGGAGCGCAGCCGCGTTGACGGCGCAGCAGGCAAGCAAAACGGCGGCGGCAAGTTTGCGCATAAAAAGGGTTTCCTCCGGGGAAGATAAGGTATTATATAACATTTGCTGTATAGAGAGAAGGAATTTCGTATAATTGAAAGATATTATGAAAATAAGAAAACGGAAATTACATATTAAGTTAAAATGGGGCCTTCTGCCCGGCGTGATTTGTGCCATTGTGCTGGGGATTGTCTGCGGGCTTTTCTTTCCGGCGTGGCTGGTGCGCGGCGTGCTGACGTTTAACGGCCTGTTCGGGAATTTTTTGGGATTTATTATTCCCTTGCTCATCGTGGGCCTGGTGGCCCCGGGTATTGCGGAACTGGGCCGCTCGGCCGGGAAACTATTGTTTATTACCGCCGCGCTGGCATATGGGTTTACGCTGGCCTCGGGCTTTTTTAGTTTTGGCGTGGCGGAACTGGCGTATCCGTTTTTATTGGACCCTTCGGCCCATATGGCCACGTTTTCGGCGGGTGCGGAGCTGAAGCCTTATTTTACCGTAGCCATGCCGGCGGTGATGGACGTTATGAGCGCGCTTGTCTTGGCGTTTACGCTGGGGCTTGGGATGGCCGTCATTCCGGGCAACCGCTTAAAAGGCGTCATGCTGGATTTCCGCGATATTGTGGATAAAGTAATCCTCCGCGTGATTATCCCTTTGCTGCCGTATTATATTTTCGGCATTTTTTTGAATATGACCGTCGGCGGGCAGGTGGCCGCGGTGCTGGGCGTGTTTGCCAAAATCATCGTGCTGATTTTTGCCATTACCGCGGTAATGCTTATTTTGCAGTTTGTATTGGCGGGGATTATCGGGCGGAAAAATCCATTTTTTATGCTTAAAACCATGTTGGTGGCGTACGTGACCGCGCTCGGGACGCAGTCTTCCGCCGCCACCATCCCGGTAACGCTGAAACAGGCCGTAAAAATCGGCGTGCGCGAAGAGGTGGCCGGATTCGTAGTTCCCCTGTGCGCCACCATTCATCTTTCCGGCAGTACGATGAAAATTGTGGCGTGCGCACTTGCCATTTCGTTTATCGGCGGGCAGCATGTGTCGTTTGCCCAGTTTGCGGGTTTTATCTGTATGTTGGGCATAACCATGGTGGCGGCCCCGGGTGTGCCCGGCGGCGCGATTATGGCCGCGCTTGGTATTTTGCAAAGCATGCTGGGGTTTGGCGAAGCCGAACTCGGCCTGATGATTGCGCTGTATATTGCGATGGACTCGTTCGGTACGGCGTGCAACGTAACGGGCGACGGCGCGATTGCGGTTATCGTTAACAAAATTTATTCACGCAAGCATCCGCAGGGGGCACCGTCTTGCGGCCCTCAGACGCCGGAAACCAATATTCAGGGCGTGCGGATAGGGTAAGTAAACTTTTGGCAGGAAACGGGTCAACCGAAAAACGGCTGGCCCGTTTTTTGTAATACCCGGGGAAACCATAGGCGGGAGCCTATGGAGGAGAGGAGAAGCAGGACTCTTCTATGCTACAA
>CAJTJT010000011.1 GCA_910576915.1 uncultured Elusimicrobiales bacterium | reverse complement strand
CCGCAGGGTGCCCGGGAATGACACGGAAAGGTTTTACGCTGATAGAGCTGTTGGTGGTCGTATTAATTATTGGTATTTTATCTGCGGTGGCTCTGCCGCAATACCAGTATGCGGTAAAGAAGGCTCGTTTTCAACAGGCGATAACATTAGTAGATGCGTTGGCCAAAGCCCAAACGATTTATTTTATGACGAACGGAGAATACGCAAGCGATATCGGGGTACTGGATATTGCGCTTCCGGCGGATTTTACAGCGAGTGGGCCTTCCGCTAGAAATAGAAATCTGGCATGTGATGTATTTAACGGGCGCATTTATTGCGTATTTTTGGGGCAAGGGCTAAATAATGTCGCTTATATGTATATGCTTTCTGACGGAACGCGGGCCTGCGTGTCTTTTGCGCGCAGCGATGAGCGGACTCATAAATTTTGCAAACGGTTGACGGGTAAAGAAAATTTTGAAACCTATGGGGCGTGGAGCATTTATAATATAGATACTTAATGATAAGACTCCCCGGGTTTTGCCCGGGGAGTTTGCGCATATCGTTCCTGTTACGCCGCGGCCAGGAGCGCCGCAAAAAACGCTACAATCGCTCCGCCGAAGAAAATCACCAGTATCACCGGCAAAAGCGCAACAATAATGGTCAGCCAGCCGAACAGGCCCGCCCACCAGGCGGTGCGGCGCGCTTCTTCCACGCGTCCGTCATGCGTTAAATCCTGCGCGCGCAGCGCCAAAATAAGCGCCGCCAAGGCCATGGGAATGCTCCAAAACCCCGTAAAGCACGATAAAATCACCGCAATTACCGCGAGCGTAAACCGGCTGTTTACACAGCCGTTCTTGCCGCAGCGGCAATCGTCTTGCGTCCGTTCGGACAGTTCACACGTATTTTTGTTTTCCATACAACCCCCTTGCCTGCGGCGGGCCTTTCTTTACGCGTACGCGCGCGACCCTAGCCAAAGGCCCCATTATTATATAAAATATACTTTCAAAGGGAGCTATTTTATATGGAAATAACTAAAAAAGACGTAGCCTTGGCGGCCAAACTCGCCAAAATGCGCGTAAGCGAGCACGAAGCCGCCGTTTACGAAGATCAACTGAAAGCCCTGTTTAATTGGGTGAAAGAACTGTCCGCCGTGAATACGGACGGTGTTGAACTTTCCAATGTCAATTTATCCGCGCACGTACGCGCCGACGAGCCGGTAACGGATGAAAAACGCGCCGCCCTCCTGCGTGCCGATTTTAACGCCAGTTTAGACGACTGCGCCAAAGTAAAGAAGGTGCTCTAATGATGACCGTCGACCAGATTATCAACGCTTTTAAATCCGGCGAGAAATCCGCCGAAGAAATCACCCGCGGCTTTTTGGACGCAATCGCCCAAAAGAACCCGGAAATCAACGCTTTTGTGGAAGTGTTCGAAGAGGGGGCTTTGGCCCGTGCCAAAGAGCTCGACCAAAAACGCGCCCGCGGCGAAAAATTGGGCGCTTTGGCGGGCGTGCCCGTGGCCATTAAAGACAACATCCTTTTTAAAGACCATAAAGCTACCTGCTGTTCCAAAATGCTGGAAAATTACGTGGCGTCTTATACGTCTACCGTTGTGGAAAAATTGTTGGCCGCCGACGCGGTAATTATCGGCCGCACCAACATGGACGAATTTGCCATGGGCAGCACCAACCAAACCTCCGTTTACGGCCCCGTTAAAAACCCGGTGGACGTAACGCGCGTACCCGGCGGTTCGTCGGGCGGAAGCGCGGCTGCCGTGGCGGCGGGGATGGTTCCGCTGGCTCTGGGTACCGATACGGGCGGCTCCGTCCGCCAGCCGGCCGGATTCTGTGGCGTGGTGGGTATTAAACCCGGTTACGGGCGCATTTCCCGCTACGGCGTGATTGCGTTTGCCTCCAGCGCGGACCAGGTGGGCGTATTGGCCTCCAACGTGAAAGACGCGGCCCTGGCTCTGGAAGTGTTGGCCGGTAAAGACGCGCACGACTCTACGTCGCTTGAAGCCCCCGTGCCCGCGTATGCCCGGCTTTTCAGCCAAGACTTAAAAGGCGTGAAAGTGGGGCTCCCCAAAGGATTTTTAGACGGGCTCTCGGACGATATCAAACAAAAAATGGACGAAGCCGCCGCCCAGCTTCAAAAACAGGGCGCGGAGTTGGTGGAAGTGGACGTCCCGCATGCCAAATATGCGGCCCCGTGCTACTACATTATCACCAGCGCCGAGGCCAGCTCCAACCTGGGTCGTTTCGACGGCATCCGCTACGGTTACGCGGATGAGGCCTCTGCCGATTTAAACTCGTATTACGAAAATTCCCGCGCGCCGTTCGGGCTGGAAGTAAAAAAACGCATTATCATCGGTACGTTTGCGCTGACTTCTAAAAATTACGAAGAATGCTTTTTAAAAGCCATGAAAGTGCGCGAACTCATCCGCGATGATTTCAAAAAAGCGTTCGAAAAAGTGGACGTGCTGTTAACGCCCACCTCGCCCACGACGGCCTTTAAACTCGGCCAGCACGACGAGGACCCCCTCGCCCTGTATCTGGCCGATTTGTACACGTGCCAGGGCAACATCGGCGGGCTTGCGGGCGTGAGCGTGCCGTTCGGCAAGGATAAAGACGGCCTGCCCGTGGGTGTGCAGTTCTACGGCCCGATTTTGCAGGAAGAAAAAATCTTGAATGCGGCCTATCATTTAGAGAAAGGTTTATGATTGTTTCCGAATTTTCGTGCGGCGGCGTGATTTTGGACGGGCGCAAAGTATTGCTCGTGCAAGTCAAAAATATGAAGGGGAAAAAGATTTGGACGTTCCCCAAAGGTCATATCGAACCGGGTGAAACACCCCGGCAGGCCGCCCTGCGCGAAGTTTTGGAAGAAACAGGTTATAAAGCCGTTATCGTGCGGCCGATGATTCGCGTGAAATACGCGTTTACGTTCCAGGGAAATTACGTCAAAAAGATGGTGCAGTGGTATTTGATGAAAAAGCTGGGACGCATCGGCAAGCATGACGCGTCGGAAATTTTGGCGATACGGTGGGTATCTTTATTAAAAGCGCGCGAGCTGGTGCAATATCCGAGCGATATCCGGCTGGTAGATATGCTGCTGGCGACGTTACACATAGAGCCCTCCGAAGAACCCGAAACGGAAGCGGCGGAATAAAGACTGTTGGTAACTGCGATTTGCGCACAAGGGATAAGAAAGAGATTTCTTATCCCTTGTTGCTTATCCATGCAACAATTTTCCACATTTGGCTAACTTTGCGTTCCCTTGCCGCTCGGCGTACCTGGCAGTACTTCCTCGGGCAACTGGCAACGCAAATTTAGCGCAAATCTGAAAAATCAGCCGAAGTAACGCAATGTTATTCTATTTTGCACGGCATTTTCTGTTTGCCATTATTGCCGGGAGCAGCGTTCGGGAATCTCCCGCCTATTTGTCTTTGTTGGCAGGTCTTGACCTGTCTATAAAGTGTCGTATTTACCCGCCCTTAGTCCTGTTTATAAAAAGCGTCCGAAACGGAAAAGGTGTTTTATTTGTTTGAGCGAAGCGAGTTGTAAAACGCCCCGTTTCAGACTGCTTTTTATAGGACCCGGGCGGGCAGTCTTTTTGTTTCTTTTTCTGCTGTCAGAAAAAGAAGAAAGGAGGCTTTTTTGTTACTTTTTGGCGACCCAAAAAGTCGTGCATTTGCTCGTGACATGTCCAAAACAGTGTGGTTTAAACTAGTCTAATGAGCGCGGTGGGTAAGGGCGGGGCGGCTCGCCCCTTGACCCGTTTTTTTTTTTTGATACACTGGGCAAAGCAGGTTGATTTTTTGGCTTTAAAGGATTATCCTATATATAGCCTTTCGAATCTTCCCGCTGAGGAGTTTTTATGAAAAAAGGGTTTACTTTAATTGAACTGTTAGTGGTAGTGCTTATTATCGGAATTTTGGCGGCAATTGCTGTTCCCCAATACGAAAAAGCGGTTATCAAATCCCGCGCAACCCAGTTGCAAACGGCGGTAAAGAGTATTGCACAGGCGCAGGAAGTGTATTATATGGCTAACGGTTCGTATGCGACGGAATATTCACAGTTGGATGTAAACTTTGACAATTTACAGTCCAAAGCCAACGATGTGAACGTTTCTTCTGCTGACGCCGTCCGCGGAACGGATGATTTTTCTATTGTTCTTAATATCAATATGGGGGCCGGCCTTGCCTTTACAAACGGGCATTTTTCCCGTAGTTTTTCTAACGGTAAGTTTTTTAAATGTGGTTTTATTTATATTCACCAAATGGAAGGAACTGGAAATCACAACCAGCAAATGGTTTGTTTTGAACATGTTGACACCCCCGCAGGTTCCTTCTGTGCGGAAGTGATGAAAACTTCCCGTACGCCGATTGAAGAAAAATATAAATTTCGGTATTATGCGCTTCCCTAGCAAATATGGAATAAAAAACCCCGCTCAAAAGAGCGGGGTTTTTGTATGTCTGTAAAACTTAGTGTACGCCGTGCATCCAGCGTTTGATTTTGCCCGTCATAATCCACATGATTACGCCGAACAAGACCGAGCATACCGCCGGAACGGAGAACAGCGTGGTAAGGCTCCACGATTCGTAGTAGCTGGCGAGCCATCCGGCAAGCAGGTTGCCGAAGAAGCTGGCGGTCAGCCATACGCCCATAAAGAGCGACATGAATTTTAAAGGAGCCAGTTTAGTGACCATGGACAAGCCCACGGGGGACAAACACAGTTCGCCCATCGTGCAGAACATGTACACCAAAATCAGCCAAATCGCGCTGACGGGGCCGTTGGCCTGATACAAGGCCGCGCCCACCGCAATGGCGGCAAAGCCCAAACCCTGCAGGAATAAACCCCAGCCGAATTTGCTCGGGATGGACGGATCTTTGGAACCCATCTTAATCCACATTTTGGCAAATACGGGGGCCAGTAACAGCACGAAAATCGGGTTTACGGCCTGGAAGTACGAGGCTTTCAGGGTAATCTGGCCGATAAACGGCAGTACGGGGGTAAGGTTGGTGGCTTCTTTGGCAAAGAAGTTAAGCGAAGTGCCCGCCTGTTCAAAGAACGCAAAGAAGAATACGGCGAAGAACACGAACGTGAAAATCGCTTTGATTTTGTCCCATTCTTCCTGCGTGAGCGGCTGGTTGGCGGCTTCGGCTTTGGCTCTTTCTTCGGGGTCCTCGTCCTGTTTGTTTTTCATGACGGGGTGCAAGCCGATGTGGCCCAGGTATTTATTTTGGGAAACCAAGTACCACACGAGGCCGATAAGCATACCCGTACCGGCAGCCATAAAGCCGTATTTCCATTTGTACGCTTCCAGAATGCTGGAAGGATCGTGGGGTTCGCCCAGGAAACCGCAGATAAACGGCGCAAAGAACGCGCCCAAGTTAATACCCATGTAGAAGATGGTGAAGCCGGAGTCTCTTCTGGGATCGTTGGGTTCGTAGAGTTCGCCGACGATGGCGGAGATATTGGGTTTGAAGAAACCGTTACCCAAAATGATGAGCGTAAGGCCGGTGCCCAAGGCCCAGATCGGGTTGATGATTTCGTAGGAAGCCAATACAAACTGTCCGGCGGCCATCAAAGCCGCGCCGATGGTAATGGAGTGGCGTTTGCCGATGAAACGGTCCGCCAGGTAACCGCCGAGAACGGGGGTTAAGTACACTAGGGCCGTAAACATGCCGTAAATTTTGCTGGATGTCGCTTTAGAGAATCCAATTACGGTGCTGATCATGAAGAGCGACAGAAGAGCTCTCATGCCATAATAGTTGAAACGTTCCCACATTTCGACCATGAACAACATATACAATGCTTTCGGCTGGCCGTGTTTGGTCACGTTGTGCTTCACTTCACTGTCTGTCATTTATTTCTCCTTATTGGTTTCAAAAGGGTACTCTATATTGTACTAAATATGGAGTAGGGCGGCGGGAAAACTTACAGTCCCGCACCCAAAAAAGCCTGTGCGGCTTGGGTGGCGAGCAGGTAGGCATGCCAGCAGGCAATGGCCAAGTAAACGCCGATGAGCAAAAGAACCACGGTGTAAATCCACTTGGCGGCCGTACCGATGAGTTTGGAGCCCCATACGGCGGGCAGTGCAAACGGCCCGAGGATGACGGCCAGCAGAATAATGCCGGAATGGGAGTATAAGAACCCCGTACCGGGCTTTAAACTTTTGCCGCAGCGGCGGCAGAAGTTATCGGTTTCGTCGCAATCAAAACGGCATTTGGGGCAGTTCATAACTCAATCCCCTTGCTGCGCAGGAAGCGTTTGATGTGGCTGCGCGCACCCGCGGTTTTGGCGAATTCTAACCAGTCACGCTTGGGCTGTCCGTTTTTGCGGGTGATGATTTCGCACACGTCGCCCGTTTTAAAGGCGTAGTCCATGCGTACCATGCGGTTGTTTACTTTGGCTCCTACGTAATGGTCGCCGATGTCGGTATGGATGGCGTAGGCAAAGTCGATGGGCGTTGAGCCTTCCGGCAGCGATTTCACGTCCGCGCGCGGCGTAAAAACGAAAATCTGCTGCAGGTTGACGTCCGTTTTGAAGCCTTCCAAAAATTCGCGCGGGGCGGTCAAATCCTGCTGCCATTCAATCCAGCGGCGGATCCAGTTGATTTTTTCGTCAAAGTTTTTATCCTGCTTTACTCCGCCCATTTTGTACCGCCAGTGCGCCGCGATACCGTATTCGCAGGTGCGGTGCATTTCTTCGGTGCGGATTTGAATTTCGATAATGTCCCCGGTGGGGGAGAGCACCGTGGTGTGGATACTTTGGTACATGTTGGCTTTGGGGGTGGCGATGTAGTCGGTAAACGTACCGGCGATGGGTTTAAATACGTTGTGTACAATGCCGAGCGCTTTGTAACAGTCCGATAAATTTTTTGTGATAATGCGCACACCCAACGAATCCTGGATTTCCGCAAATGTACAATGGTGTTTCTGCATTTTGCGGTAGATGGAATAGTAGTTTTTGGCGCGCGCCAAAATGCGGTAATCCATTTTTTCGGCGGTTAAAGCCGGGTCCAGATGGGTTTTAAAGTTGTCGAGCGCGGCCTGACGGTCAGCGGTGCGGGCTTCCACCTGCTGTTTGATGTCGGCATATTCTTGCGGGTGCAGGTATTTGAAAGACAAATCCTCCAGGTCCGTTTTAATGGTAAACATCCCAAGGCGTTGGGCCAAAGGCGCGTAAAGCGAGATGGTTTCGTACGCTTTAAATTTTTGTTTTTCGGGCGGCATGACTGCCATGGTGCGCATGTTGTGGGTGCGGTCCGCCAGTTTGATAAGAATTACGCGCACGTCCTCAGCCACGGCGATGAGCATTTTGCGCCAGTTTTCCACGGTTTCTTCGTCGGTGGAGGAAAATTTTAAATCGCTTATTTTGGTAACCCCCTGAACCATATGCGCGATTTGGTTGTTAAATTCCCTCCGCAAATCTTCCAGGGATACGGACGTATCTTCCACCGTGTCGTGCAGGAGGCCCGCACATATGGTGTCCGCGTCCAGGTTGAAATCCATTAAAATACTGGCCACGTTTTGACAGTGGGTGAAATACGGTTCGCCGCTTTCGCGTTTTTGTTTGACGTGCGCTTTTTCGGCAAAATGGTAGGCTTTCTCAATCAGCGAGGTGTCCTGGTTGGGGCTGTATTCCTTGAATTTGTGCAGCAAGGTCTGCAAGTCGGGGGCGTTTTGGGTTTGCATAAATCAGTTCTGTTTTAAGTCGTTTAAAATATCCTGCGCGGCCCGCGCAGCTACGCCGGGCTCGCCCAGCGAAGCGCGCAGTTTTAACAGTTCTTCGCGCATGTCCGCCAGTTTTTGCGGGTTTTGGAACATGGCCATCGTTTCCGCTGCCAGTGCGCGGGGAGTGGCGTCTTGCTGGATAAGTTCCTTTACCACCGCTTTGCGGCTGAGTAAATTGACGAGCGAAATATACGGCACCTTAATCACCATTTTGGCAATTTGGTACGTCGGCCAGAACAGCTTGTACGCCACCACCATCGGTACGCCTAAAAGCGCGTTTTCCAGCGTGGCGGTGCCGGAGCAGGCCAGCAAAAAGTCCATTTGGGAGCGGAGCTCGTAATTTTTATCTTTTACCAAATGGAAGTTGGCGTGCGGTTTCTCGCCGATTAAATTTAAGAATAAATTTTCGTCCGCGTCCGGCAGTAAAAACATATACGCCTGTGTGTGGGGGAACTCTTTGAGCGTTTCTTTAAAAGCCTGGTAAAATACCGGCACCAGCCGTTTGATTTCGCCCATGCGGCTGCCGGGCAACAGGCCCAGTTTCCAGGCGTGGGTTTTACGGTCGGAGATGTTGTAGTTTTTATCGGACGGCCGGGGCATAATATCCAAAAGCGGGTTGCCCAGGAACACGGCGTTTCCGCCGAATTTT
This sequence comes from uncultured Elusimicrobiales bacterium, assembly GCA_910576915.1. Lineage (GTDB taxonomy): Bacteria > Elusimicrobiota > Elusimicrobia > Elusimicrobiales > Elusimicrobiaceae > Avelusimicrobium. The sequence goes on along the minus strand of CAJTJT010000011.1, from coordinate 34,247 downwards.
TGGTGGAATTCCGGCTCAAACGGATAGATAACGAACATTTTTTTGGTCAGCGCGGCCAAGCGTTTGGCGCGGTACTGGCGGCTGGCCCACACCTGCGGCGTAACGTAGTAATACGCGGGAATGTTGCGGTGTTTGGCCATGCCTAAAATTTGGTGATTGAAACCGTAAAAATCCACCACGATCAGCGCCACCGGGTTTTGCGTTTCCATATAATCGCGGATTTGGTTCATCAGGCGGATCCACATCGGCATTTTTTTAAGGGGTTCGATAAATCCGCTGGCGCCTTTGCTGGCGAGGTCGAATAAAAATTCGTCGCTGACGGATTTCATCTGAATGCCGCCGATAGCGGTAATGCGTACGTCCGGGTCGGCCGCTTTTAAAGCGCGGATGAGGCCGGCGGCGTGTAAATCGCCGGATACGTCCCCGGCTACGATTAAGATGTTTTTAGAAATAGGCGTAACGGTGGACATTATTTTCCGTCTCCTTTTAACTGGCCGAGCGTTTCGTCCAGCACAGTTTGCGCGGCGCGCGCCACAGTGCTGATGGTTTGCAGCGGTTTGAGCGTGTGGAGGTGCCCTGTTTTGGGTACATCAAAACGGTTCATTTTTTCCATAATCTGCAGCGCAAGTTCGAGTGCCTTGGTGCCTTTTTCGCCGCTCGGGGCCGGGGTTTTGGCGGTTTTGATGCAGTCGATAAAATGTAAAATTTCTGCCGTAATGGGCAGTTGCTTTTCCACTTTAGGGTAGTCTACGGTTAAATCCGCCATGTTTTGGATGACGGGTTTTTCTTTGCGGTACGTTTTTACGCGGGCGTTCATAAAGTCCACGGATACGTAACCGTCCGGCTGAAACAGGTGCATGTAGCGGGCGCGTTCAAAGCTGGCGCGGCTGGCGGTAACGTCGGCCACGGCGCCGTTGTCAAAATGCAGGCGCACGTTGGCGATGTCTTCATGCGGGGAAAATACGCTTAAGCCCACGGCTTCCACGTGCACGACTTCGCCGGGAATCAGCGTGTAGAGTAAATCCAAGTCGTGAATCATGAGGTCGAGCACCACGCTGATGTTGGACATGCGCGCGTCGTACGGACCCTGGCGGTTGATGGTGATAAAACGGGGATTGTGGATATATTTGACGGCTTCCACCACGGCGGGATTAAAGCGTTCCACGTGGCCTACCTGCAATACAAGGTGGTTGCGTTTGGCGGCGCTGATTAAATCGCGCGCTTCCTGCATGGTGACGGCGATGGGTTTTTCAACCAGCGTATGCACGCCGTGTTCCAAAAAGAACATGCCGATTTGGTGGTGCAGCTGCGTGGGCGCGGCCACGATAACGGCGTCCACCTGCCCTGCCAGTTCTTCCGGCTTGGTGTAGGGCGTGCAGTTGTGGGCCCAGGCCAGTTTTTGCGCGTGCATGACGTCCGGGTCGCACACGCCTACGAGCGTTACTCCCGGCATTTTGGCCAGCGTACGCGTATGAAAGGTGCCTATTTTTCCGGCTCCGATGACGCCGAATTTAATATTTTGGGTTTCCGCCATAGTTATCTCCGTTACTTTTTATTATACTTAAATTCTCCCCGTACGGACTAAAATCCTTCGCGTACGTAAAAAGATTGACAGCCCGGCCGATATTGGTATAATGTCTGTATGAGATATATGGAAAGAACGCTCGTTCTTATTAAACCTGATGCCATCGAAAAACGCATCAGCGGTCTGATTCTGGACCGGTTGGATCACCTCGGCCTGCAAATGACCGGGGCCAAGGTCGTTTCGCTTACGGAAGAATTGGCGCGCGCCCATTATAAAAACCTGGAAGGCAAACCGTTTTTGGACGAAGTCATCCAGTACATGATGGGTGAATTTAACAACGTGCCCAATCACAAGATTTACGCGTTCGTATTCCAAGGCGAAAACGCCATTGCCAAAATCCGCCAGGAAATCGGCAGCACGAACCCGGAAAAAGCCGCCCCGTGGACCATCCGCGGCAGCTTCGGCCGCTTTATCGGCGACGTTATGCAGAACTGCGTGCACGCTTCCGGCTCCCCGGAAGATGCGGAAAAAGAAATCGCGCTTTGGTTTAAGCCCGAAGAGGTTTTGGACCGCTAACATGTTCGGCCGTTTTATAAAAAACTTTGCGCCGGTTTGCGCTTTGGCCTGTTTGGCTTTGCCGCTTTCCGGCGCGGAGGTAAAAGAAACTCCCGTTACGCTTAACACGCAGGACGGGTGGGCGTTGTCTGCTCTTTATTTGCCCGCGCAGGACGAAAACCGCACCGTCGTGCTGCTGCACGATTTGGGTAAAAATAAAGAAGCCTTTACTTCTTTTAAAGCCGCGCTTAACCGCGCGGGTTTTGGGTATTTGGCCGTGGATTTGCGCGGGTACGGGCAGAGCACGGGCAAAGGGATTGCGTCTTCTTTTGCCAAAGAAGGCGTGGATAACGAATTTAACAAAATGACGCGCGACACCGAAGCCGCGTTTTCTTTCCTTAAGAAAAAAGGTGTAGCGGAAAACAACATGGCCGTTTTGGGCGCGGGCCTGGGGGCCAACGTGGCCGCCAAAAGCCTGGCTTTTGCGCAGGATGTGCCGATGCTGGCTTTAATCAGTCCGTCCACCAACGTGCGCGACGTTCTGACCATTCCTTCGCTTCGCGTATATAAAGAAGGCAATGTGCTTATCGCCGCGGGCGCGGCGGACAAAAAGATGTTTTTGGAAGCCAGCGTCATTCGCAATGTGGCGTATGTTTCCACCGGCGAAAATAACGGCCGCGTAACGTTTTTAACCGCGTACGATTTAACATCACACGAAATGTTGGACAAATACTTAACCCCGGCCGTCATCCAGTGGCTCAAAACGCCGCAGCGGCCCGAAGTGCTGCCGGACGAGCCGCTTGAACCGGAAACAGAACCCTCCGGCGAAGCGGAAGGGGGCCTGTTTATCGGGCCTTCCGCAACGGAAGATGCTCTTTTCCCGTCGGTACTGAACTAATTTCCCGTTAGGAGAATCTTATGAAACCCGCGCGTATCGTTTTTCCCCGTTTCCATTTTGGCGAGAGCGACATAAACCACGCCGCCGATTTGGCCCGCCGGGGTGTGGGCGGTTTTTGTGTATACGGCGGTACGGCGCAGGAAACGTTCGATTTTACGCGCCGCATGAACGACGTTTCCCCTTACGGGCGTTTGTTGTTTTGCGCCGACATCGGCGAAGATTTAAGCGAAATTATCACGGATGCGCCCGCTCTTCCGTCCAACATCTCGCTGGTGTCTTTCCCGTCCCCGCAGGACGCAGCTTACCGCAAAGGCAATTTGATTGCGCGCATGGCGCGCGCGGCCGGGCTCGACTGGGTGCTTTCCCCGGTGGTGGACCTGGGGTATTCGTCGCCCGCGTTTGGGGACGACCCGATGACGGTCACGCGGCTGGCGGGGGATTTTATCGCTGGGCTTTCCAACGGCGGTGCGCTGAACTGCGTAAAATATTTCCCCGGCGTTTCGGGCGCGCTTAAAACGCTTGCCCAGCTGGAAGACGCCGAATTTGTGCCTTACAAACACGTATTCCGCCGGGCGGACTGCATTATGCCGTCGGACATGATTTTCCCGAACATTGATAACGACAACCAGGCCATGCTGTCGGACAAAGTGATTAAGGGACTTCTGAAAAAACGGCTGAACTATAAAGGCTGCGTGGTCAGTTTCCCGCTTTTTAAAGCGCGTCTTCGTTACGAAGAAGCCAGCGCGGTAAAAATGCTGCATTGTGGGATAGAGGATATTTTTGCTCCCAAAAACGCCGAGAGTGTAATCGACGCCGTGGAACGCGAAACCGACCGGGGATTTTTATTTGACGAAATTACGCGGGCCGTATCCAACCACGAGATGTTCATTAGCAAAGTAAACGCCGGGCCGGACCCGATGGATTTAAAAGACGCGTTTGCTTTGGCGGACCAGTCGTTTGAAAAATAAAAGATTTATTGGTATGAAAAAATCTGCTCCGTTTTCCGGGGCGGATTTTTTTGTGGGTTGCCGGAGCCGTTCTGCTGGCCTGTTCATAACTTTGCGGCATGTCTAAAACAATGTGGCTTCATTAGTCAAAAGAATGCGGACAATCTCCGCGGCCCGGGTCTTGCAGACAGGCTTTTGGGGCTCGCTTGTCCGTAATTGGCATCATGTCCTAAACAGTGTGGCTCAAGTAATCAAATAAGCGTGGTGGGTAAGGGCGGGGCGGCTCGCCCCTTGACCCGTTTTTTTTTTTTGATACCATGGGGATAATTCCAGGTTTGGTGGCTTTACTTTCATAGCGTCATCCCCGAAGGTTTTTGTCGGGGATCTACTCCGTAGAAAACAGCAGATTCCCGAACCCTGCGGGTGGCCTGCAAGGTGCCGCTTCACATTCGGGAATGACGTGAGAAGGGCCGCCGCCAAACCATAATAAGGGGGTATTGTCCCATGTATCAAAATACTGTCATTCCGGCACGCTGCGCGCCGCCGGAGCCGGAATCCAGGCCGTTTAATAGAAGTTGTAAACCTTGTTTGAATCTGGATTCCCGGTTCACCCTGCGGTGCCCGGGAATGACGCGGAAAGGTTTTGCATTTTGTCGTCACCCTGAATTTATTTCAGGGTCCAGTAAAATGGGTTTTACGTTAATTGAATTGTTGGTTGTTGTTTTGATTATTGGCATTTTGTCTTCCGTCGCGCTTCCGCAATACCAAAAAGCGGTGTTAAAAGCGCGGTTTGCCAATATGCGCCAGGTGGCGGCTCAGTATAAAGCGGCGGAAGAAGCGTACTATTTGGCAAACGGTTCATATACCAACCAAATTAATGATTTGGATATTTCGTTTCCCTCCTGCCGCCTGGTATCCGATGTGCTGGTTTGCGACAATTACTTTATGCTGGACCCTCTTTTCTCCTCTGTTGACGGCGCAGATTTCTCAACCGCCAATTTGCGCCTTACCTATTGTCCTGCGGCGATTCAGGGGAATTATACGGAATGTTATACTGCGGCGGACTTTGTTTATACCGTGTGGCTTACCTATTCCTCCAAGCCGGAGCAAACGGAATGCGCCGGAAAAACCCCTGCCGGAACGGCTTTTTGCCGGAGTGTAAAGTAAAAGCGCATAAAAAAGGCTCCGTGTTTCGGAGCCTTTGGCAAAAAACCTGAGAAAGCGTTTATTTGTCTTCTTCTTTTTTTAGTTTAGCGGCGATTTCTTCTTTGCGTTTGGCAAATTCTTTTGTCACTTTTTCTTTTCCTTCGGCCAGGCGTTCGCGCACGTCTTCGGCTTTTTCGGCAATTTTTTCGCGCATTTCTTCGGCGCGTTCTTTCACTTTTTCTTTCAGGTCGCCCGCGTGTTCGAGTACGAATTCTTTTTGGTCTTCATACAGGTCAGAAGCCAGTCTTTTCAGTTTCCGGCGGGTGGTTTCCCCTTTGGCAGGCGCCAAAAGCACCCCGGCAGTCGCGCCGGCTACCGCGCCGGCCAGTACACCAAATACGAAAGCGGCAAGTCCCGCTCCCCCACAATGACATTTATGACACATATATACCCCTCCTTTTGCTTTGCTATAATGTTATATATATTGTACAACAACTTTTAGAGAAATCTTTGTTCCCCTGTTTACAGTATAGCGGCAAAATAACTTTTTGCCATCGTGTTTTTGAATTAGTTTGTAAGGAGAATACATATGCCCAATCCGTCCGCGCCGCGCCATCCCGGCAGACAGCTCGACCCTGCCGTGCGCAAACGCAACTTCGAAGAAGTGGCCCAAATTTTTACCAAAGAAGAAGCCCTGGCCGAGGCTGACCGCTGTTTAAACTGTAAAAATCCCCGCTGCCAGGCCAACTGCCCGGTGGGGGTGCAAATCCCGGCGTTTATCGCGCTTTTGAAAGAAGACAAAGTCGGCGAAGCCGTCAGCAAAATTATGGAAACCAGCCTGCTGCCCGCCATTTGCGGCCGCGTCTGCCCGCAGGAAAAACACTGCGAAGGCAACTGTATTTTAAAAGACCGCTTCGGTTCCGTCAACATCGGCCAGCTGGAACGCTACACCGCCGACACCGCCCGCAAAGAAGGCCTCTTAAAAACTCCGGTTTGTGCGGCTCCTACGGGCAAAAAAGTGGCGTGTATCGGCTCCGGTCCGTCCTCTATTGCGGCGGCGGCCGAACTGGCGCGCGCCGGCCACGATGTAACCGTGTTTGAAGCCTTACACGCGTTCGGCGGCGTATTGCGTTACGGGATTCCCTCGTTCCGCCTGCCGCGCGAAGTGATTGACCACGAAATCGAAACCGTCAAATCCATGGGCGTTAAATTCCGCACGGACGTACTCGTCGGTGCGACGGAAAAAATCGCGGATTTATTAAAAGATTTTGACGCCGTATACGTCGGCTCCGGCGCGGGGCTTCCCACGCTGACGGGCATCCCCGGCGAAAACGCCGTGGGCGTATACAGCGCGAACGAATTTTTAACGCGCGTGAATTTGATGCAAGCCTATAAATTCCCGGAAACGGACACGCCGATCCGTATCGGCAAACACGTGGCCGTGTTGGGCGGCGGTAACAGCGCGATGGACGCGGCCCGCTGCGCCATGCGCCTGGGGCCGGATTCCGTTACCGTGGCCTACCGCAGAAGCGCGGCCGAAATGCCCGCGCGCGCGGCGGAAGTGGAACACGCCAAGGAAGAAGGTGTCGTTTTCGAATACCTCGTTACCCCCAAAGAAGTGGTGGTGGACGATAAAGGCCACGTGGCGGGGCTTAAATGCACGCGCAACGAACTGGGCGCGCCGGACGAAAAAGGCCGCAGACGGCCGGTAGAAATCCCGGGTTCGGAATTTGTACTCCCCGTGGATACCATCATCGTGGCCATCGGTCAGAAACCCAACCCGATTATCGCCAAAACCACGCCCGAACTGAAAACCACCGACCGCGGCGTACTGGAACTCAACGCGGAAGGCAAAACCACCATGCCGGGCGTGTATGCGGGCGGAGATATTATCCGCGGCGGCGCGACGGTGCTCTTGGCCATGAAAGACGGCATTGAAGCCGCCGGACGCATTAACAAATATCTCGAGGGGAAATAGTATGGAAGAAAATACCATTTTAGTAAAAGAAAATTTAAGCGACGTTGTGGTGAAATTCGTTATCTACAAACCCCTCATCGCCAAATCGGCCAAAGCGGGGCAGTTTGTTATTCTGCGCGGCCGCGAAGGCGGCGAACGCGTGCCCGTTACGCTTGTGGACTGGGACGCGGAAAAAGGCACCATTACCGTTATCATTCAGGCCATCGGCAAATCGACCGCGATGTTTAACTCGTTTAAACAGGGCGAAAAATTTTTGAACGTAGCCGGCCCCTTGGGCACCCCCGTGGAAATTAAAAATTACGGTACGGTGGCCGTGGTGGGCGGCGGCGTGGGTATCGCCGAAGTGTACCCGATCGCCCGCGCGTTTAAAGAAGCCGGAAACCGCGTGATTGCGGTGCTCGGCGCGCGCACGAAAGATTTGCTCATCTTGGAGCCCGAAATGTCCGCGCTGTGCGACAAAACCGTCAGCACCACCGACGACGGCTCTTTCGGCATGAAAGGCATGGTGACGGACGCCATCCAAAAACTGCATGACGAAGGCGAAAAAATCGCCGCCGGGTTTATCATCGGGCCGATTCCGATGATGAAATTTACCTCCCGCTTAATGGATAAACTGGGCATGGAGCCGTTTTCCAGCCTGAACCCCATTATGCTGGACGGCACCGGCATGTGCGGCTGCTGCCGTGTGACGGTGGAAGGCAAAGTGCGCTTTGCGTGCGTGGAAGGACCGATGTTTCCGTCCAAAACCATTGATTTCGACGAGCTCATCCGCCGCACGGGCGAATACAAACCGCAGGAAAAAGAAAGCCTGGAGATGTTTGAAAAAGACCACGTTTGCAAATGCGGTTTGCATTAAGTTTGGCTGATTAAAAACCCCCGGGGTTCTAAACGGCCCCGGGGGATCTTTTTTGCCAAAACTGCCTGCTACAGCGCGATTTTGAGTTTCCGCGCGAGCGCGCGCAAGATGTCTTTTTTCTTGGCTTCTTCGCCGAGCGCCTGCAAACCGAAGAAAACGAATTCCTGCGCTTTGACCGTGTCGGGCTTGAAGCCAAAGATGTCGGCGTAATTTAGAAATTCCACCAGCTTGAGCGCGGCGGCCGTATCCTGCGGTTTGCGCGCAAACGAAAACGCCAAAAACGTCAGTTTTTCGGTTACCGCGTCTTTCACCGCGCCGCCGTAGACGTCGATTCCCAGCGTTTTTACGTCCTCCATTAACTCTTCCAGCGCGTTGATGTTAATGTCCGAGGCGCGGAACTCCGCCTTTAAATCGGCCGACAGCACAAACTCCGCCACCGACAGGAACGTTTTGGGAATCGGCGCGCCGATTAACTGCAGGCCGCGTACGATTGGGTATTGCGTTTCAAAAATGCGGGTGAACTCTTTGTCCGTCTGTTCGTCCATGGCGCGCAGGGTGACGTCGGTCACTTTGCGGCGCACGTCGGGCACCATGGAAATCAGCGGATAGTGTTGGGCGAAATTTTCGCGGAGGAACGCCGCCAGACCTTCGTAATCGGCGGTGGAGAACAGTTCTTCAATCCGCGCGAAAAGGGCGTTGCGGTCCCCTTTATCGCCCGCGGCGCATACAAATTCCGCCGCCCCGCGCCGGAACACGGCAAACGGCATGTTTTTTTCCGCCAGCGTGACGGTGGATTTAAGCGTAATCGAACCGTAGCAGAGCGATACGTCCTGCGCCGTCAGCTTTTTGGGTTCGTACGAAAGCACTTCGCATTCGTACGCGCGGTTCGGATTCACCGTTTCGTCCGCCAGGCGCGTGACAATGTGCATCAGCGCGATTTTTTCCATCGGCATCGCTTGCGGTTTTACGTAGCGTTCGTATGCCACGGCCCCGTTTTTGATTTCTTTAATGTTGCTGGGCGCCAATGCGAGTTTTGCCACAAATTCGGGTTCCAAATCGTTGCCCGTAATCACGCGGTTAAGTTCCAGCGCGCGCGCGGCGTACTGCATAATCTGCACTGTTTCAAGCCCGCTTACTTCGTCGAAGAACCAACCGCAGCTGGTGTACATAAACAGCGCGTTCTTTTGCATTTCCAGCAGCATTAACGCCGTGGAGCGGTCCACCCACGCTTTTTCGGTGGCGTGGCGCAGGAAAAAGCGGTGCTGCGCATCCAGGCTGCGGTCCATCATCAGTTCCACATAGTCGTTGCGCGCGGCCCACGGGTCTTTAAAGTATTCGCGGCCGACGGTTTCAAAGGTTTTAATCATTTCGTCGCGGATGAAATCCAGCGCGGCACGCAGCGGCCCGCGCCATTTTTGGTTCCAGCCCGGGCGGCCGGAGTTGCATCCGCAGTCCGAACGCCAGCGTTCCACGCCGTGAAAACAGCTCCACGACGTGTTTTCCACGATTTGCGCTTCATACTGCGGCGGATATTTTTCTAAAAATTCTCCGTAAACCGTCAGTTCCGCGTCCGGCGATTCTTCCACCTTTTTCAGGCAGTACGCCAGCGCCATTTCGGCGAATTTTTGGTGGTGTCCGTACGTTTCGCCGTCGGTGGCGATGTGCATTAACTGCGGTTCATTCCCCGCGTTGTACGTGCTTAAAAGGCGCGAAGCAAATTTTTCGCCCGAGGAAAGCGTGTCCGAAAACGCAATCCCCTGCGAAATCGGGCCGTCGTAAAAGAACAGCGCGATTTTTTTGCCGTTCGGTAAATTGCATTGGTATGCGCGTTTCGGGTCTACATTGGCGCCTACTTCGTTCCATTTTTCTTCGCCGATTTTGCGTACCCGCGCGCACTGGCCCGGGGCTAAAATGACGAACTTCATCCCGTTGTCCGCAAGCGCGCACAACGTTTCGGTGTTGCAGGCCGTTTCGGCCAGCCATAACGCTTCCGGCTCGCGGCCGAAGCGTTTTTTGAAATCGGCGATGCCCCATTTGATTTGCGTTTCTTTGTCGTGCGCGTTGGCGAGCGGCAAAATCATGTGGTTGTATGCCTGGGCAATCGCGCTGCCGTGTCCGCCGAAGTGTTTTTGGCTTAAGCGGTCGGCTTCCAAAACGGCCTGGTAGACTTCGGGCTCTTTCTTTTCCATCCACGAAAGAAGCGTGGGCCCAAAGTTAAAGCTGATACGGGCGTAGTTGTTGGTAAGTTCGGTTAAATCTTGTTTATCGTTGAGCACGCGCGCCAGGGCGTTGGGGGAATAACATTCCGCGCAGATGCGTTCGTTCCAGTCGTGGTACGGGGCCGCGCTCTCCTGAAGTTCAATTTCGTCCAGCCACGCATTTTCGCGCGGCGGTTGGTAAAAGTGTCCGTGTATGCAAAGATATTTCATATATATATTTTATAGCAATTTAATGCTACAATATGCACAAGCCGGAACTTCTCCGGCGGGGGAAGCACTTGATTTTCGTCGGAAATGCGCTTATACTGTTAGTAACGGCGCCGCCCGGCGCACAGAGAGGCGACTATGAAAAAAACATTTATTTTGGATACGAACGTTCTACTTCACGATGTAAACTGCTTGCACGCGTTTGAGGATAACGACATTATTATCCCGATGGCCGTCATTGAAGAACTGGACTCGTTTAAAAGCGCCGGCGACACCCGCGGCAAGAACGCGCGTATGGTTTCGCGTGCCCTCGACGAAATGCGCGCGCAGGGGCGCCTAAACGAAGGAGTGAAACTTCCTAAGGGCGGCACGCTTAAAATCGAGCTGGACCGGCCGAACATTCTGCCGCAGTCTTTGGCGTTTAACAAGGCGGACAACTCCATTTTAAACATCGCCTACACGCTGAGCAAAAAAGAAGGCTCTTATAAAAAGAATAACTCGCCCGTGTTCGTGGTGACCAAAGACATCAATATGCGTCTGAAAGCCGAAGCCCTCGGCCTGGCGGCGCAGGATTACACCACCGACAAAGTAAATGTGGACGAACTCTACACCGGGATGAGCGAATTGGAAGTGTCCTCCGCCGAAATCGACGCATTCTACCGCGACAAACAACTCCCGGTAGACCCGAACCTCTACTTTGCCAACCAGTTTATTATTTTAAAAACAAACGACGGCAGCAAAAAATCCGCCATCGGCCGCGTGGCCAACAGCGGGGAATTTGTGCTGCGTCCGCTTTCGGCGCAGGAGCCGACCGCCTGGGGCATTAAACCGCTTAACAAAGAACAGCGCTTTGCCATGGAACTTCTGCTGGATGACAGCCTGGATATTGTAACGCTCGTCGGTACCGCCGGTACGGGTAAAACGCTGGTTACGCTGGCCACCGGCCTGCAGCGCACCATGGACGAAAGCGCGTACCGCCGCCTGGTGGTGTGCCGCTCGATTGTGCCCGTGGGGAAAGACTTGGGTTTCCTGCCCGGCACGAAAGAGGAAAAACTGGAAGCCTGGATGGGCGCCATTTACGATAACCTGGCCTTCCTGGCAGACCGCAAAAACCCCGAAGAGGGCGAAGAAAAGGCGCATTATCTGCTGGACAGCGGCAAAATCGAAATCGCTTCCGTTACGCACATGCGCGGCCGCTCGCTGCCGAACCAATACATTATTGTAGACGATGCGCAGAACCTTACCCCGCACGAAATGAAAACCATTTTAACGCGCGCAGGCGACGGGACGAAGGTGGTCGTCACCGGGGACCCGTACCAAATCGATACGCCGTATCTGGACGTGGAATCAAACGGTCTTACGTATTTGGTGGACCGCTTGAAAGGCCAAAAATCCTACGGGCATATTACGTTTACCAAAACGGAACGCAGCCGCCTGGCGGATTTGGCTTCCAAACTGTTGTAAACGGTTGTTTTACATGCAAAAAAGGGCCCGCGCTGGCGGGCCCTTTTTTGTGGGATCGTTTCGCCCGGTCATAGGACTTTAGACCTAGACGGTTTTGGGGCTATTTCACCACTGGAAAATCGCGTAAAAACAGCTATAATAAAGAAGAAACCATTTTTTATTTTTATTACAGAGGTCCCCCTATGACTACTTGGTTATGCCGCCTGATGGCCGCCGTATTTACGTTAAATATTCTTGCTCCGACGGATTTGTTAGCCCAAACCCGCCCTGCCGCTCCTCGTCTGTCCCGTCTGAGCCAGCCACTTTCTGTACCCTCTACGGAAGAAATCCGCGCCCAGGTGGAAGCGCAATTTCAGGACAAGGTATCCGCCGCCCAGGAAAAATACGAACAGGCCAAAGGCGTGAGCGAATTATACGACGCCGTCAAAAATCTGCACTCCGTTATGAATTCCCGCGCCGCGGAAAATCGCCGCCGTCAGGCCGACGCCACCAGGCAGCGTGAAATGGAACAGGCCATGCGGGACCGCTATGTCCAGCGGGCGGATGCTACGTACGTCGCGCCGCGCATGGTGCCTCTGCCCAAAGAGGCTTTTCCGAATTTTAACGAGTTCGTCGCCAAGCTGGATAACGGGGACATGGCGCTGCCCGACTTAATCCTGCATTTGGACCCGCTGGAAGGCGGCAACTTAATGCACACCGTGTTTGCCGCGGAAATTTTTGGTAACTCCGTCGACGCCATGGGCCAAAATGAAGAAGATAAAACGCAAGAAGTGTCGGACTTTTTGTTGGAGGTCCAGCTTCGCGCCATCTACCGCTTGCAGGAGTTGAGTAATAATAAGGAACACTCTTCCACGTATTTGATGGCGTTGGGGTCTTTGCGTTTGCTTTTGTTAAAAGTTAATTCCTTTTTTAAACGCGCCGGCATGCCCAACCCGCTTTTTGAAAGACAATTTTCCGTTTCCGTTGCCAAGGGTTCTCCCAAGATGGAAAAAAAGCTTGATTGGACAGGTGGTACTTTTGTCCGTGTCGGGAATGGTGACTCTATTAGATGGGAGTCGCGCCCGGCGGTAACTTATGAATGCACTCTGCCGGAAGTGTGTGTGTCTTCCAAGTCGTTGTTCTCGGAAGCAATGTACGGCAAGATGATGAACGACATCATGTCGGAACTCCGCGCTTATAAAGGGCAGGATTTGAGCGAATCCGACGCGGACTATTCCAACTTGATTTTGAGTTTGGAATATGCCGTTTCGTACGCGATGGATTTTGATCCTTCCCAGGTGTCCGCTATGGTTAAACTTTTTGACCAGGGTCCCAAAAAGACGGATTTTAAACAACAGTACAGCGGCGTGCTGAACGCTATTTTTACGTCCGTTTTTGAAAATGTAAAATTTACGCCCGGTAACGATAAACATACGCAGGCGATTAACATGTTTGTAGAATTTTCCACCCCGGACAAATACTCCATTCCCACCCGTATTTTTGCGTTGGAAATGGCCAGTTTGCTTTACCGGCCGTACAATGCGGAAACATTGGTATCCAAAAATGTAAAACAGGAGCCTGCAAATCCGCTCGGAAACTCTATTCTTTCGTCTTTCTTTGTGGTAAATACTTCCCCGGTGGATCCGAAGTTGCGCTCGGTGTTCGCGGAACGTACGGCTGATATTTATTGCCCGCTTACGTATACCCATTATTTGGCTATGAAAGATTATGGTTTGGATTCCGACCAGATGAAAGCGTTGGCCGACAAACTGGCTTATATCTACGACGGCTTCTATGATATCAGTACGCCGACTTTCAATATGCCCGGCAACGATCCGCACCATTGGTCTTCCAAATGCCACATCGCCATGAAGAACCAGCCGAACATGAAGAAACGTTACGATGAAGCCATGTGGAGCTTTACACTTTTTGTCGGCGAAGCGATTTTGTGGGTATTCGGCGGAGAGATTATCGGCGTTGCCTGGCGCGTTACGCGCGGGGCGATGGTTGCGTTGCCCAAAGCCGTCCGCGCCGCTTCCGTTGCCAACAAAGGCCGCCGCGCGCTCAGCTTTGGTATTGAAATTAAAAAAGGCGTCCGCTATGCCAATTTGGCGTCCACTACCCGCCTGAACGGTATTACGGTAACCGCCACCCGCGTGGAAGAAGTGCGTAAACCCGCCGCTGCCGCCTCCGGTGCGGCCGGTGCCGGATCTGCTTCTGCCGCGGCGCCTGCCAATGCGCTGCGTTTGGCGCCGCCGCCTGTTACCTCTGCGGCTTCCGGCGTACCTTTGCTGCCTGCCGCTTCTGAAGCGGCCGGTGCAGCGGCTTCCAAGCCGGGCTGGTGGGCCAGAGCCCGCTCCTGGTGGACCAAAAAACCGTATACCGTAGCGGAAGAACCGGTTATGTCGCCTATTACGTCTATGCGGGATTTCCGCAACAGCCGCGGCTGGTGGCGCGGAAGCCGCGCTCCCGTGGAAGAATGGAACGTGCTGATTCAGGAACCGGGTTTTGGGTTCCAGTCGGCTACGCTTTCCGGCCCGCGTGCGGCCCGCCTGCGTAACGGTATTCAGAACTGGGACGACTGGCGTTATCTGATGCGCAGTGCGCGCACGGCGGAAGGCGGTATGCTCCAGTTTGCTACGCCGTTAAAACCGTGGCGTTCGCTGTGGCAGGGAATGTGGAAACCCATGTTTTTTGGCAGTCAGTCTTCTGCGGCCGGAGTAGTACAGCAGGAACAGCGCATTATGGGCGCTACCGGCCGGGCTTTTGCCAAAGACGCTGAAAAAGGCATCGGCGAAGGCGTGTTTGACTATTGGAAATATACCGAAAACGGCTGGGTCCGCATCAACCAAAAACAATTTGTGGAATTGGGCGACGGCCTGCAGACGGCCGCCAAAGAAGTGGTGCCCGATTATTACGCCGTAATGGGCGTTGGACGGGATGCCAGCGCGCAGCAAATTAAGAGCGCGTATAGAAGATTGGCTGTCAAATTACACCCGGACAGAGGCGGTGACCCGGATATGTTTAGACAGTTGGCAGAGGCCTGGAGAACGCTTGGAGATGATGCCGCCAGAGCCGCGTATGACGCCAAACTGCTTGCCGCACCGAAAAATGTAACCGCGGTTGTACTGCCGGAATCGCCGGAAGGCATGTCTTTGGCGATTACGCGCAACATGGGGCGCGATATTCCCGCCGGCTTTTCGCCTTTGACCGACTCTGCCCAGGGGTTAGGCTTTAACGCCACGAACTGGGGCGCGGTGGACGTGCAGTTAAGCAAACATTTGGCCACCACCGGGCAGACGAGCGTTTTGCAGCCTACTTTAGCTATGGCCGACCCGTTTATCGGCGGTACGGCGGCTAACTCGGTTTTCTTCGGTTCGTGGGCGGCCCTGGATCAGGCGGTAAATCCGTTTATGCAGAATTGGATTGCCTCCACTTCCACGGAAGAAATCGGCCAGATGCAACAAAAGCACGGCGACGCTTACGACCCCGCTTTAATGGCCGAAGACCAGCAAATCGCAGACGAAACCCTGCGTGATTTGCAGGCCCAGGGTTATAATACGGCCTCTCCTTCCACCTATGAAGCGGTGACGGCGGCCCAGCGTCCTTCCGCTTTGGGCGCGTTGATTTCGTTCCCAATGCTGGCCGGCTGGCAGGGATTATCCAAAAACAGCGTCGGACAGGCTTTGGGAATCAAATCTCCGTTTGATTCGGAACAAACCCGCACGTTACTGCAAATCGGGGCGGACCGCATTCAAACCCAGCGTATGGTGCGTAAGTATCAAAACGCCAAAACGCAGAAAGATTTTGATACGTTCTATAACAGTGTTTTGACCGCATTGGAAAACTGGAAAACGAGCTATTCGCAGGCGGTCGCGCAAATGAGCCAAATCCCGGGTGCGGGTAATTTGAGCGCCGAACGGCAGAAAATCTTGTCGTATTTTGATTCCGTGAAACGTTCCGTCGAGCAAATTGCCAACGGTAACGGAAACGTGACCCGAAAATGCGAAGAAATTAACAGCCTGTGGGCTTCCGTAGAAGCAAAATTGCCGGAATTTGATAACGAACTCTTGCAAAAGAGCGTCGCGCCGGAAGGCGAAGAGGTTTTCTTCCGCGGCCTTATTGCCGGCTACGAAGAGCAGCTTGAAGACAGGGTACGCAACCTGCGGGAAGGGGGGTATGAAGCCGCCGCTGAAAAAGCGGAAAAAATCTTCCGGGATATGCTGGGGAAAGTACGCAAAGCCCAAAAGAAGAAAGGCAATTTCTCCGCAAAATATCAAGTGGTGGCGGACGCCAGCCAGGAAATGAACCGCAAGCTGAAGGAATTGTATCAAGGCTTGTCGCAATCCTCTTCTTCCGCGCAGGGCACGATGACGGTTGAACAACTGCGCGATGCGGCGTTCCTGTTCATTGACAATATGGAAGCGCAGGCCAACGCGCAGGGCCTTCAAACGGGAACGTTCTTCCAGGAGTGGCGTGCAAAAATTACCGCTTTTTGCAATGATTCCACGTATACGCCGGAAACGCTGCAGATGATGTTGCAGGTGGTACACCTTGAACAGTTGGAAGCGTTGGACGCGTTGATTATGAAAGCGGCAAAGCCGCAGCCCTCCTCCGATGCGGCTCCCGCGGCGGAAACGGGTGCGTTATCTTCGGAAGAGTTGGATGAATTGCTGCCGGATGCAACGTCCGAGATCTTTACGGGCGCTTAATTCGGTTTGATTTAAAAAAGACCCCGGGTGTATGCCCGGGGTCTTTTTTGTCCCAACGGGCCCGGCGTATGACCGGCAAGGTTTGGCGGGAAGCGTTTGGGAAACTGTCATTTAAAAAGGGAAGGCCCCCGTAACCCTGCGGGCCACACCCCGCAGGCCGCACCCTGCGGGCCACCAAATTACGGGATGACTTTTTTCTTCTCGGTCATTCCCGCGGGTTGTAATCGGGAACCTGTTGTGATAAATTCAAATGCTAGGGGGGCCAAATATGCGGGGAGGACATTATCAAGGGGAGAAATAGGACGTGCCAATCAAGTATAGCGGGAACTGCTTAAAGTGGCGTGCGGTGAAGAAAATTCGGCCTGTATAAAAACCCCCGGTGTAACCGGGGGCTTAAACTTTTTCGGCGTGCGGACGGGAGAACTATTTTTTCGATTTTAATTTTTTGATCCGTTCTTTGGCGCGGGGTTCGCCCTGGTTGCCCGCTAAAATATAGTATTTTAGCGCCAGGGTTTCGTTTTTTTCCACGCCGCATCCGCGCTCGTACATATCGCCCGTCAACAGCTGGGCGATGGGGCTTTTGTCGTCCGCGGCAGCTTTCATGGTTTCAAATCCAAGCGTTTCGTTTACGGGGGTGCCGATTCCTTTTAGGTGGCATACCGCCAAATTAACGCGCGCCTCAAAATCGCCCTGTTCAGCGGCCAGCGTATAGTGTTTAAAAGTATCGGCGTTGGATTTTTTGCACCCGTGCCCGGCGTTATACAGGCCGGCCAGCGCGGTATGCGCTTTAAAATAGCCGTTTTGGGCGGCGGTTTGAAACCAGTGGAACGCCTGGCGGTAATCCTGCGCCACATATTTGCCCTGGTAGTACAAATAGCCCAGGCGGTATTGGGCTTCCGGGTCGCCGGCGGACGCTTTTTTCAGCGTGCTTTTAAACGGATTGTAGACGTATTTCACCGTCAAAAATACGGCCAGGGCCAACAGTATTACAGTGCCCAACACTACGTTAAATTCCAGTTCCATCAGTAAAATTCCTCCTCGGTTTCTTCGGTTTTTGCCGCGGCGGACGCTTTCTTTTCCCATTTGCGCGCGGCCCCTACATTAACGGGGACGCCGTATCCGGTGCGGTACATTTCCGCCAGTCTTTTTTGGGCGTCTTTTACGTTGTTTTTGGCGGCGATTCTCGTCCAGTGGAACGCCAAAGACGGGCTTTGTTTCACGCCGTAGCCCTGCTCGTACCATCGGGCGGTTTGCCACTGGGCTTCTTTCAGTTTTTGTTTGGCGGCAAGCATCATATAATCAAACGCTTTGGCGGGATTGGTTTCCGTTCCCGTCCCGTTTTCATACATGCGCGCCAGTTCATATTGCGCCAGGCGGTATTCCAGCCGCGCGGCGCGTTCCATAAAAGTAAAAGATTTTTGGGGCGATTGGGCGTTTTGCGATTTGTAAAACAAAGCGGGCGCCACTCCTTTTTCAGCCGCAAAATCCAGCAGCTGTTGGGTGTCGGTTTCGGTTAAGCCGCAATAGTTTTGCTTGCCCAGCGTGTATAGCTGGAAAGCGGCGTGCGGATTTTGGTTTTGGACGAGTTCCTGTAGCAGTTCGCACGCCAGCGGGATATTTTTGGCTGTGCCCTTGCCGCGTGAGAGCCAATTCGCCTGCAGTACGGCGGCCAGCGCGTCCCCGTTTTGGGCGGCTTTTTGCATGTATTTATAGGCTTTTTTATAATTCTTTTTTACGCCGTAGCCGCGGTAGTAGGCCATAGCCAGTTCCATTAGAGAATCGGTGTAGCCGTTGCGCACTTCAGAACGTAATTGTTTGAAAAGGCGTTTTTCGGCGGTATGTTTTTCTTTTTCGGCCTCTTGCTCGTATGCGTCCATGCGGTCTGCGGAGTTATCGGCCGGGAAGAACAGTTTACGCTCTTTTGCGGCAAACGCGGGCGGCAGAACGGTAAACAGAAAGAGGGATAGTAGCAGGAGATTTTTCATTTGGTTTTTATCAGCTTGCGGTTTTCCAGGCTGTATACGTCGTCCGCGTATTCGGACGCGTGCGCGTCGTGCGTTACCATGACGGTGGTCAGGCCGCGTTCTTTACTCATGCGGGCGAAATCTTCAAATACCTGGATTTTGCGCGCCGCATCCAGGTTGCCGGTGGGTTCGTCGGCCAGGAGGAGCGGCGGCTCGTTGCGCAGTGCGCGGGCGATGCTGGCTCGTTGTTTTTCGCCGCCCGATAAGTCGGCCGGCAGTTTGTTTACCATGGTGCCGAGGCCGAATTTTTCCAAAAGTTCCCGGGCTTTTTGCGGGTTCGGTTTGCCGCGCATTAAAGCGGGCATGTCTACGTTTTCCAGCAGGGAAAACTCCGGCAGGAGCCCGTCAAACTGGAACACAAACCCCATCTTTTTCAGGCGCAGCGCAGCGCGTGCGGATTCGCTTTTTAGGGCGGTGACGTCCTGTCCGTCCACCAGTACTTTGCCGGAGGTCGGTTCGTCCAGCATGGCGATGATGTTTAAAAGCGTGCTTTTGCCCGAGCCGCTGGGCCCCAGCAGTACCGTAAATTTGCCGCGGCGCAGGGTGAGCGATACGTCTTCCAGTACGCAGAGGTTTTCGTGGCCTTGGCCGTAAATTTTAGTTAAATGTACAAGTTCTATCATAATATCACCCGTAGCGGATTGCATCCGTGGGGTGCACGCGCGAGGCTTTCACCGCCGGGTACAATCCCGCCGCAAAACAGATTATATAGCTGCCGCCGATGACGGCGACGATGTCCCACAGCTGCATGCGTACGGGCACTTTGGTTAAATAATAAATGTCGCCGGGCAGTTCCACAATGTTAAACGTGGCAATCACCCAGCACAACAGGCACGCGAGCAGGAACCCCAGCACAATGCCCAGTGTGGCGATGACCATGGCTTCCCACATAAACACTTTGCGGATGAGTTTCGGGCTCGCGCCGATAGCGCGCAGGATACCGATGTCGCGCAGTTTTTCGGTGCCGAGTAAAATAAGGTTGCCCGCGATATTAAGCGAAGCCACGCCGATAATTAAAAACAGGATAATGAACATCATGGTTTTTTCCAGTTTTAAGGCGGCGTAGAGTGTGCTGTTCATTTGCGCAAACGTGCGGACGGAGTATCCGTAGCCGACGGCGTTTTGGATTTGGCGCGCGGCTTCGTCCGCTTTGTTCATATTTTTAAGTTTTACGGCCACGCCTGTTACGCCTTGTTTGAGGCCCAAAAAATCGCTGGCGTGGGATAAAAGCGTGTAGGCGATGGTATTGTCAAACTCGTAATACCCGGTGCGTAAAAGCCCGCTAACGCGAAATTTTTTCATTTTGGGGAACATCCCCGCCGAAGTGGAGATAGACTGGGGGGAGATAAGCACCACATCATCCCCAATATCGGCCCCCATGTTGGCGGCCAGTTCCGCCCCCAAAACGAGCGGCGGCGGCGCGTCCTGCGGCCAGTCTTTGGGTTCAAAGGAGCCCGCTGTGAGCGAGTCGGTCAGCGTGTTAATCTTTTTTTCCTGCTCCGGGTCCAGCCCGCGCACTACGAGGCCCAAACTTTGGCCCGCATAGGTGATAATCCCCTGGCCGTAAATATGCGGGGCGGCGGCCTCCACCAGCGGGATTTCTTCGATTTGTTTTATTTTTTCGGGATACGTTTTCTTGCTCATCTGCCCAAAGACGAGCACATGGCTTTGCGCGCCGATGATTTTATCTTTGATATCGGTTTGAAAGCCGTTCATAACGGATAAAGTGGTAATAAGCGCCGCTACGCCCACGCTGACGCCCGCCACGCCGATCAGCGTGGTGATAAAGGCGAACAGCCCCTGGCGGCGCGTTAAGTAGCGCACGGCGACGAATCGTTCAAATTTCATAGGTATATTGTACTTTATTTGAGCGGAGTTTTTGGGAGGGGTTGTATTGTTTTTTTTTTTTGATACTATGGAGTCATCCCGTAGAGTCGTAATACGGGATCTGTAGTTATAAAAGAGAAATAGATTCCGTACCATCCGCCGTCCGCAGGACCGGAATGACTCTTATTTAAGATTTAAGAAGGGGGAATTGTCCCATGTTTAAAAAATTCGTCATGCTGAATTTATTTCAGCATCCATATCAAATAAGAACACAACCTAATAAACAGCCTGGATTCCGGGTCCATGCCCGGAATGACGGAGGAGTGAAAGGTTTTACTCTCATCGAGTTGTTAGTAGTTGTTTTAATCATCGGTATTTTATCGGCTGTTGCGCTCCCGCAGTATACAAAAGCGGTAGAAAAAGCACGCATGACGGAAGCGATAACGGCGGTGGAAAATATTGCCAAAGCTAACCAGCTATACTATTTGGCGAACGGAACATATACAAAAGACTTGAATGATTTGGATATCAGCTACAGCGGAACCGAAGGTATATATGGGAGTAACATCCCGGACAGGGTGGGGAAAGATTTTATTTTTACGGCCAGCGCCTGGGGTGTCGGCGGGCATATTGCACTTGTCAGCCGCCGTACCGGCGGGAGCGATACGCGCGGCGAACAGGTATATTCATTGGCCATTTTGGAAAACGGCACCCGAAAATGCGCCTTATATAATAAAGCGACGGCGTACCAGCGGCAGCTTTGTACGGAATGGGCAGAAAACAACACTGTCACTTGGAATTAATTTTTTAGTGGAATAAAAAAGCCCCGCGGTGAAGCGGGGCTTTTTTGCATCTAAACTTTATTTCTCTTCGTCCAGCTTTTTGAGCGTGGGGAACAGGATGATTTCGCGGATGGAATCCTGCCCGGTCAGCATCATGATAATGCGGTCGATGCCGATGCCCATCCCGCCGGTAGGCGGCATGCCGGATTCCATGGCTTCGATATAGTCCGCATCCAGAATGTCGGCATTTTCGGCGTCTTCGCCTTTGGCGATGGCTTTGGCGGCGGCCTGGTCTTTCAGGCGCGCCAGCTGGTCGGCCGGGTCGTTAAGCTCGGTATACGCGTTGCCGAGTTCCTGTCCGTTCACGAACACTTCAAAGCGTTCCACCAGTTCCGGGTCCCCGGGTTTGGTTTTGGAGAACGGACTGACGGCCGTCGGGTAATCCAGCGCGATAACCGGGTTATGGTAATCGGCCAGCAATTTGCCTTCGAAAAGTTCGTCGAAGATGGCGGAGTCGGAATCGTCGGCGCTGAATTTAACGCCCTGTTCGCGGGCCACTTCTTCCAATTTGGCGCGGTTGAACTGGCGGCCGTTTAACACTTCGTGGATATCGCGGCCGAATTTTTCCTGCCACGCCTGCGGAATGTAGAGGCGTTTGTACGGCGGGCGCAAATCCACTTCGTAACCGCGGAAATTTACTTTTTCCACGCCGATGGCTTTGGCGGCGTTGCCCAAAATTTCGTCAAACAAATCCGCCATGGTGTTTACGTCCCCGTACGCCTGATAGAGCTCCATCATCGTAAATTCGGGGTTGTGGGTGGTATCGATGCCTTCGTTGCGGAACATGTGGCCGATTTCGTAAATCTTATCCATTCCGCCGATAATCAAGCGTTTGTGGTGCAGTTCCAGCGCAATACGCATGAAAAGCGGCATTTTTAAAGCGTTGTGGAACGTTTCAAACGGACGCGCAATCGCGCCGCCGGAGGACGGGTTCAAAATCGGCGTTTCCACTTCCAAAAATCCTTTTTCGTCCAGCGTGCGGCGTACGGAGGAAATAATTTTGGCGCGTTTAATAAAGATGTCTTTCACTTCTTCGTTGGCGATTAAATCCAGGTGGCGTTTTCTAAAACGCACTTCGGTATCCTGCAGCCCGTGGTATTTTTCGGGCATGGGGCGGATGGCTTTGGAAAGGAGCGTCAGTTTCGTGGCTTTGATGGTTTTTTCGCCCGTTTTGGTTACAAACACATGCCCGGTGACGGACACAAAATCGCCCACTGCGATGTGTTTTTTAAAGAAAGCGTACGGTTCTTCGCCCAGTTGGTCTTTGGCGATGTAGAGCTGCACGCGGCCGGAAAAATCGCGCAGATGCGCAAAAGCGGCTTTGCCCATTAAGCGCAGCTGGACCAAGCGTCCGGCGGTGACGGCTTCGGCGCCTTCTTCGGCGTTTTTGGCTTCCTGGCAGGAAATTTGTTTTTCGCAGCGGTTCGGATAAGGGGTTACGCCCTGTTGGCGGATTTCTTCCACTTCGGCGTAGCGCTGGGCGATGATTTCATTCAGCGCGTTATTGTGCTGCGGTTGTTGTGTTTTTTCGGTAGACATCGTAAAACCTCAATATATAGTATTAAAGATATTTTACCAAATTGCGGCGTTTGCGGGCGCGGGCAAGAATGATACAATAAAGTAATATGAAAAAATACGCCGTTTTTATTGGAATTGCCGTTTTGTTGCTGGGGGCCGTAGCGTTTTACCGCTACCACGGCCGGGATGTGGACGAGCGCGGCGCTACCTTGCTCATGCGCTCGCTGGAAAGCCGGGACGATTTAACCAAAACGCGCCGGTTTATCAAACGTGCCGATGACATTAACGCACGGGATAAGGCCGGGCGCACGGCGCTTTTTTATGCGGCGCGGTACGCGGCGGACCCGCAGGCGCTTACGCATTTACTGCAGGCGGGGGCGGACGTGAATGCGTCGGACAAACAGGGATATACCCCGCTCATGCGTGCGGCGAAATACAATGCTTCACCGGATGTGGCGGAAGTATTGGTGCGCGCGGGGGCGGATGCCAACGCGGCGGACGCGCAGGGCGAAACGGCGCTGACGCTGGCGGCGCGGTATAACAGCCCGGCGGTGCTGAAAATTATGCTGCGGGCCGGAGCGGACCCGGACGTTAAAACGCGGGACGGAAAGACGGCGGCGGAACTGTTGGCGGAAAATGAACGGTTTTCGGAACAGGAAAAGACGGATTACCGCCAGGCGATGCTGGTGCTATCGATTTTAAAACCCGTCGGGAAATGAAAAACCCGCACCGAAGCGTGGGTTTAAAAACTGCGCCCACCAGACGCTTGCCTTCCGGTAAAATTCCTGACGGAATTTTCCTGCAGTCCGGGCTCGCGGTTTTTGCATTTCGGCGTTCGCCAGCATGGCTCGCACCTCAAACAAAAACATCGCTGCGCCTTTCAAGTCCTGCCGCAGGCAAAGCAGTTTGCCTGCTGTGTGCAACAAAAAACCCGCACCGAAGCGCGGGTTTAAAAACTGCGCCCACCAGGACTTGAACCTGGAACCCACCGATTATGAGTCGGTTGCTCTAACCGATTGAGCTATAGGCGCGAAAGATGTTTTTATTATAACAAAATTGGCGCATGGTGTGGGGGTTAAAAGAAAAAGTTTTATTTTTTTAAAAAATGTGCTAAAATATTTATGTTAATCCGGGATGGTGTAATGGTAACACGGATGCCTCTGGAGCATTAATTCTAGGTTCGAGTCCTAGTCCCGGAACCAGATTTTAGACCGCCTTTTAGGGCGGTTATTTTTTTGTTCCGGGAAGCGGGCAAACTGACCCTGCGGGCCGCCAGCCCGCGGCTAGGACGAGAAAGCCGGAGCCTTATACGAGTTTGAGTGCGAGCCGCACCGGCGAGCACGAAAGGCGAGCATGGCGAGGCGGGTGCGTAGGCGCCCTCCCGCGTTCGCGAGCGCCGAGGGTCAACGAGGCGACTTGTGGCCGAGGTCAGTCCCGGAATTTTTAGATTTTTACTCGTTTATCGACGAAGCCCCTCCGACGTAGAGGGGCTTTTCTTTTTTCCTCATTTTGGCGCAAAAAACAGCAAAAAGAAGCAAAATACGTGAGTTGTGGTAGCAATGTAGTAGCAACTTTTTTATACTTAGCAGCACGCAAAAACTACATTTCCCCCGGTCCATTTTTTTACACACACAGCCGGAACCCTCTTTTCCTTTGGCAAAATCCGTAAAATTGCTACAATATAAGCAGTTCGGGGCATGGCTCAAGTGGTAGAGCGCCCGCTTTGGGAGCGGGAGGCTCCCGGTTCAAGTCCGGGTGCCCCGATTTTTTTATGACCCAATATCCCGGCTTCCGTCAAAACGCGTTTAATTTAGTTCACGCTCCGTCCGATATCGAACGGTTCTCCGTCGACGATGGCATAAAAACCGAAACCTCCGCTGTTTTCCGGCCGGATTTTCCTTTTTTATCGTTGGTTTTATCCGCCAATTTCCGCGCGGCGGAAGAGGGCTGCCTTTTGCTGGAAGCGCAAGTATGCCAAAACGGCCAATGGAGCGGGTTTTATAAACTGGGGCTTTTGTCCGCGCAGTTTAAGCGCAGTTTTCCTCCGCAGGAAGACTCTTTCGGGCGTGTGGAAACGGATGAACTCCGTCTGTCGGCTCCGGCCGAAGCATATCGTTTTCGTTTAAAATACGCGGCGGACGTATCCGTTTTGGGGCTGTGGGCGTGCGGCGTCCGCGCTCCGTTTGCGTATGACGCCCGGGCGGCCTCGCGCTTGCCGGGCGGCGCGTTTTGCAAAGAAGTGGAACCGATTTCCCAAATGCTTCAAAGTCATGCGGACCGACGGCGTATTTGCAGCCCGACGTCCCTGTGCATGGCGTTAAATTCGCTGGGTGTGGATGTCCCGCTGGAGGCTGTCTTGCAAAGCGTGTTTGACCAAACGGCCGCCATTTACGGGAACTGGACTTTTAACACCGCCGCGGCGGGCGGTTTGGGTGTACAGTCGTATGTGCGCCGTTTTTCGGCGCTTGCGGAACTAAAAGATTTTGTAACGCCGGATTCGCTGGTTGTAGCCAGTATTGCTTATAAAAAAGGCGAGTTGGACGGCGCGCCGATGGAATCCACTCCCGGCCACCTGGTGCTTATCCGGGGCTGGGAAAAAGATAAAATTTTAGCGGCGGATCCCGCCGCGTCGACGGAAGAAAGCGTATTGCGCGCTTATGACGCGCGTCAATTTGCACAGGCGTGGCTGCTTAATAAACAGGGCGCCGCCTATATTGTGAGGAAAAAATGAAAAAATTATTTTTATTGTTGTTGGCTTCGTGCGGCCTTTGGGCATGCGCGCAGCAAGACCGTTCGGACACGCTCATCGTGGCGCATAAAAGCGAGATGGAGTCCATGGACCCCGTCTTCTCGTACGACGGCGTAACACACGGCATGTTGGTAAACGTGTACGATACGCTGTTAAAATTCAAAGGCAGCTCGCTGACGGATTTGGAACCTTCCCTTTCCATGCAGGTTCCCACCAAAGAAAACGGCCTTATATCCAAAGACGGGCGCACTTACACGTTCCCGATTCGCAAAGGCGTTAAATTCCACGACGGCACGGAACTCACACCCGAAGACGTGCGCTATTCGCTTCTGCGGTTTTTACTGTCCGACGTAGCCGGCGGTCCTTCCAGCCTTTTGTTGGAACCTATTTTGGGTGTTTCTTCCACGCGTAACGAGAAAGGCGAAATCGTGGTGGAGTTTAAAGACGCGGCCGATGCCGTGCGCGTAGACGGTGATAACATCGTCATCTCGCTTAAACGTCCGTTTGCGCCGTTCCTCTCTATTTTGGCGCGCTGGGGCTATGTGATGAGCAAAAACTGGGCCGTCCAAAAAGGCGCGTGGGACGGAACGGAAGAAACCTGGAAAAAATTTAATAATTTCTCCAAAGACGATTCCCCGCTGTTTAACGACACCAACGGTACGGGCCCGTTTAAACTGGGCCGCTGGGACATTGCCGGCAAAGCCGTTACGCTCCTGGCCAACGAAAACTATTTTGCGGGCGCGCCGAAAATCAAAACGATTCACATGAAAACGGTGGACGAAGCCAGCACGCTGCGCTTAATGCTGGAGTCGGGTGATGCGGATATTGCGGAATTGTCGCCCAAATTCGTTTCCCAGTTAAAAGGCAACCCGGATATCACCCTGTACGACAATCTGCCCCGCCTGCGCACCGACCCGGTGATCTTCTTTACGCTCGACATCAACATGCAGGCCAACCCGGACGTGGGTTCCGGCAAGTTGGACGGAGAGGGTATCCCCGCCGACTTTTTTGCCGACCGGGACCTGCGCAAAGCGTTCGTATACGCGTTTGATTACGATGCGTTTTTGCGTCAGTCCATGGAAGGCCGCGGCGAAGCGTCTTTCGGCCCCGCCCCTGCCGGGCTTGTTAAATACGACAAAGATTTCAAACGCTATTCGTTTGATTTGAAAAAAGCCGAAGAACACTTTAAAAAAGCCTGGGGCGGCCAAGTGTGGGAGAAAGGTTTTAAATTCACGATTACGTATAATACGAGCGGCGAAATGCGCCAAATCGCGAGTGAAATTTTAAAACGCAACGTGGAAAGTTTAAACCCCAAATTCCAGATTGATTTGCGCGGCGTTACATGGCCCGCGTTCCTGGAAAAAACGGCTCGCCGCCAAATGCCTATGTGGGCGCGCGGCTGGGTGGCCGATTACGCCGACGCGCATAACTTTTATTTCCCGTTTGCGCACAGCCAGGGGCGGTATGCGCTTTCGCAGGGGTATTCCAATCCGGCGGCCGATAAGCTGATTGAACGCGCCGTGGCGGAAACGGACGCAAAAAAACGCAACGCGCTTTATAAGCAGGTACATAATTTAATTCACGACGATGCCATGCAAATTTACACCGTCCACCCGACGGGTTTATGGGCCGTTCGGTCGGACGTGAAAGGGTTTACGGACAACCCGGTATATATGGGCATCTACTACTATCCCATTTATAAAGAGTAAAACGGCTGGTGGTAACTTCTACAATTCGCAGAACGGGCAGAAAGTGTTTTTCTGCCCATTCTTGCTTTTAAGGATAAACAATTTTCCAAAACCTGTTTATTTGTCGGTCTCTTGGGCTTGACGTGCCATTCAGGCACGCCTATACGCCCAACTAAATCCCGCCAACTAAAAACGGTTTTGAAAAATCATATAATCCTCTACAATGTTATTCTGTTCTGCACGGCATATCATATAGAGTCATCCCGAAAAGTTTTTATTCGGGATCTCCCGCTTGCTGTTCTCGTTTGGCAAGCCTTTATTCTATACCCCCGCCCTTAGTCCTGTTTATAAAAAGCGTCCGCCGTTGCCGTTTTGCAGGCCTTAACCCGTTTATAAAATCCGTTCCGTACGGAGAAAGCATTTTATTTGTTCGAGCCACAGGCGAGTTGTAAAATGCGCCGTACGGAACTGGATTTTATGGGTACGGCCTGCGAGTTTTTTGCTTACTTTTTGCCGATGCAAAAAGTAAGAGAATCATTTGCTTCTTTACGAAAGAAAAGAAGAATAAAAAATATAGAACCCGGTTGCATTTGTTTGGCCAAACTGCTATAATAAAGTGCGGGGTAGAGAAGCCTGGTATCTCGCAAGGCCCATAACCTTGAGATCACTGGTTCAAATCCAGTCCCCGCAAGATTTTTACTGATTACCGCCCGAAAGGGCGGTTTTTTTATGCCTTTTTTCTTTTGGGGCAGGCTTTTATTATGTACAATAATAAAGAATTATTTTTGGAGGATAAAAGGATGAAAATAGCTGTTTTTATCGGGGGAAATAAAGAATTTACCGCTTCGCGCCTGGGGGTAAAACTGGCCGAAGAACTGCAAAACGCGGGGCACGAAGTAACCGTGCGCGCCGTGAAGGGGAAAGTGAAATCCGCGCCCGGCGTGACGCTCAAAGAATACACCGCGCTCGCCAAACCCAAAACCTTGGCCGCCGCGCTTGTAAAAGAGGGCGTAGAATTTGTCATCTCGCTAATGAATTTAACCGCGTGCGAATGCGCAGCGGAAGCCAAAATTCCGTTCGTCTACGCGGAAGAAGAAACCTTTAAAGAAGACAAAGCCGTTAAAACCAAAAAAGCCCTGCTTAAAAAAGCCAAACAGGTGCTTGTTATTAAAACGACGGACAAACCGGTGAGCAAAAAAAATTATACGGGTTTAAAAGTGGCCGAAGTGGCCGCTCCCGCCGTGTGGGTGGAACATTACAATTACAATAAACCCGCGTGTTTTAAGAAAGAAAACAACATCGTGGCCGTCGGGAAACTGGCCAAAGAAAGCGGTTTCGACGCGCTGTTAAAAACCTGGGCGCGCCTGGCCCCGGCCCATACGTCCTGGCATTTAACCATCGTGGGCGACGGAACGGCTAAAACCGCGCTCAAAAAATTTATCACGAAACACGGCTTGGAAGCCAGCACGGAAATCGTGCCGGAATCCACCGACGCGTACAGCCTTTTGCGTAACGCCGATATTTTCGCCTATCCGGCGGTGAATCCGTCCCGGGCGGATATCCTGCTGGACGCTATGGCCAGCAAACTGCCGTGCGTGGCGTGCGAATCGGCCCCTGTTACGGAGCTGATCATTAACGGCGTAAACGGTGTGATTGTAAACGCCGGGGAAGAAGAACCGTTCACTGTGGCGCTCGACGAAATGATGGTAAACTGGGGCCGCCGCGTGGGGATTGCGGTGGAGGCGGGAAAACTCAAAGACAAATTCCCGTTTGCGGATTTTGTCCGCGTGTTTTTGGGACTCATGTAACCCGGGAGTAATTTTGTGCGCATTACGTGTGTAATCGGAACTTTGGGCGGCGGCGGCGCGGAACGCGTGATGACGTATTTGTCCGGCGGGCTTGCCCGGCGCGGCCACGATGTAACACTTCTTACGCTGGACGATTCGGTACCGGATTTTTACCCGGTGCCCGAAGGCGTAACCCGTGCGCGCGCCAATTTGCCCACGTTTAGAAAAGCGGGGTTTTTCGGCGGGTTTGCGCGGCTGTGGAAAATGACGCATGCCCTGCGCCAAACGCGGCCGGACGTGGTCATCAGCTTTATGACGGTCAGCGTGCTGGCGTCGTGTCTTCTCCTGCGCGTACCGTACATTTACGCCGACCATCTGGACGTACGCTATTTAACCTACTCCCGCAAATGGCAGATTTTGCGCAACTTTTTACTCGCCCGCGCGCACACTGTTACGGTTCTGTCGGAACGGGACCGCAAGTTTATCGCTTTGTATCATCCCAAATGGAAACCGCAGGTAATTTATAATCCCGCGCTGCCGCTCAAACAATGGTTCCTGCCTCGGCCGGAATTTATGCCGGACCGTTATAAATATGTAGTGGCGGTGGGACGTTTGGTGCGCCAAAAAGGGTTTGACCGTTTGCTGGAAGCCTGGCGGCGTGTGTGCGATGGATTTTCAAATTGGAAACTGCTTATCATCGGCGCGGGGCCGGAAGAAAACGATTTAAAAAGTTTGGCCGACACCTTGGACGTCCTGCATTGTGTGCAATTTGTGCCGCCCGTAAAGGGGTTGGATGCGGTCTACCGCCACGCGGAAATTTATGCCATGTCCTCCCGGGCGGAAGGGTTTCCTATGGTGCTTTTGGAAGCCTTGGCCGCCGGGCTGCCTGCCGTCAGTTTTTCGTGCACGGGGCCGGACGTAATTATCCGCGACGGTACGGACGGCTTTTTGGTCAAACAAAATCATACCGATAAACTCGCCGAAAAATTAGCCGAACTGATGAAAAACGAACCGCTTCGCGCCCAGTTTGCCAAAAACGCGCAGCAGGTAATCAAACGCTTTTCGCTGAAAGATTATCTCGACGCGTACGAAAATTTATGTCTAAACGCCCGCAAATTAGCGTAATTATTCCCGTTTACAATGTGGAAGCGTATTTGGAAGAATGCCTCCAAAGCATTGCGGCGCAGACCTTTGCGCCGTTAGAAGTTATTTTTGTAAATGACGGCTCGTCAGACGCCAGCGGCGATATTTGTAAATCGTTTTTGCAGCGGCATTCGAATTGGTTTTATATTGAACAATCCAATCAAGGCGTTGCCGCTGCGCGGAAAAATGGATTGGACCGCGCTCAGGGAAAATATTGTGCGTTTGTGGATTCGGATGATGTGTTATCTCCCGACTATTTTTCCTCTTTATGGGCGGTGCGGGAACAAACGGGGGCGGACTTGATTATCGCGCCGATGTACCGCTTTGCGGCAGATACGGAAAACGCTTTTGGGCCGGAAGGAGCTTTTTGGAATGAACGCGTTTTGGCGGGAGTTGCGCGTGCCCGTGTGTTTGAAAACTTTTCAGCCGCCCTTGCGTTGTGCGGTAAACTCTTCAGACGGGATTTGGCAAATAAAATAGGGCTTGCTTTTCCTTCTTTGCGTACGGGCGATGATATTTTACCGTCCATACAATTATTGGCCGGAGCCCAAACAATTTCCCTTGCGCCGCAAGCCAAATATTACTACCGTCAGGCGCGGCCTCTGTCGCAAAGCTCGTCGGGAAACAACCGTTTTGAAGGGTTGTTCGATGGCTTTTTGCAAGCCAAAAAACACCTGATAAACACGGGTCGATATAACGAACTGGCCCACGGTTTTGAACGCGTGCGGTTTATTTGTTTGACGAGTTTTATGGAAAAATTCGGTTTAAACAAAACGCAGCGGGTTTTGCTGAAAACGCATAAAGACAATTTGAAAGTTCCTCTTTTTGCCCGCCGACATTGGCCTTGGAAACTGCGCCTGCGGGCAGGGCTTCTATCCGTATGTTTGCGGTGCGGCCTGCCGTATGACAAAGCGGTAAGATTCCTGCACCGCTTGTGTTGTTTCCGTTAAACCCGCTCAAATAGCTGGCGGAGGAAATCGTCCCAATCGCCGCTGCGGCGCGTCAGCCAAAATAAAGCCGCCAAAAAGATAATCCCGCCGATGAGTACGGTTACAAACGCATTTGTATCCGCCCCGAAAAACGCGTACACGGCCGACGGAAACAGCGCAATCACGTTGACCGCCAGCAACCGCGCCGCCCGGCGCAGGGAAAACCCGTACGCTATAAACGGGAAGTGCTTTCTGAAGAATAAATAATTTACATACAGCCCTACAAAACAGCACGCAATCTGCGCGTACGGATACGCAAACGCGCCCCATAACCGCACCGTCACCGGGGTTAGTGCGATAAACAACACAATTCCCGCCAGCGCATAAGGCAAAAACTCTTTTAATTTTCTTCCCGCCGCCACTGCGTTATTTTGCATCAGTACGGGCGCCATAAACAGCATTACTCCCATCAGCGGGCGTAAAAATGCGGCGGCCTGGTATACGTCCCGGGCGTTAAATTCGCCGCGTTTAAAAAACAGCGTTACAATTTCCGGCGCGTAAAAAGCCGTAAATACCGCCAGCGGCGTTAACAGAAAAAGCAAAAAATGCTGGGTGTTCAAAAAATTGGCGTTCAGGGCGGCTTCGTCGTTTTGTGCGGCGCTTTCCGTCAGCTGGATTTTAGATACGTTCGTTACGCGCAGGGTGAAAATTTCGGTGGGGGAATCGGCCAGCTGTTTGGCGTAGTTAAGCGCGCTGACAAGCCCGGCCGAAAGCCCGCTGAGCAGATACAGCGGCAGCAGGCTGGCTACGATGTTGGCCAGTTCAATCAGCTGGTTGCTGGCCAGGTTTTTGGCAAACGCGCGGGCGGGCCGGACGGAAACATGCGTAAAGTTCCACGCCAGTTCCTTTTTCATCATCCATAAAAATACCGCAATTTGAACCGCATTGGCCGCGGCCATGCCGTAAATCATGCTGATAATGCCCGCCGTCCGGCCGAAACAAAGCAGAAAGACCAGCGGCAAAAGCGCGTTAAGCGGCGTAAAAACCGCGGCGGCAAAGCGGCGGTACATTTCCAGTACGGCGGTTAAATAATAAGTAAGCAGCTGGAGGCCGAATAATAAAAAACCCCACGTGAGTATCGCGCGCTGGGCCGTCAGCTGGGCCGCGTCAAAGCGGGAGAATAACCCCGTCAGCCGTACGGGGCAAAAAAAGCCCAGTGCCGTCAGGCCGAGCATAAGAAGCAGATAAAAATATAAAAAACCGTTTAATAAAGGCCGCCCGCCGTTTTCGGTTTGGGCGTCAAGCGTCATGGCTTCCGGGATGACGGCCGCCGCGTTCATGCGCTGTAAAAACGTAACGCCGAAGCCCATCATCATAATAATATAGAAGTAAACGTCCGTCGCGCGGTCCGCGCCGAAGTACAGCGCCACCAAGAGGGCGTTGGCGAACGATACCAGCTTCCACGCCAGCGTGGCTCCTACGGCCAGCGCGGCGCCCGTGCGGTACGAGGTGGGCTTAAAAAGATGAACCATATTTGATATTATAATAATTTAGGAGAATAATATCGTGACTACCCAATTTGAACCCGTTATCGGGCTGGAGATACACGTCCAGCTCGCCAGCAAAACCAAACTGTTTTGCGCCTGTCCCAACGGCGTGGGCGAAGATACCAAGCCCAACACCGCCATCTGCCCCGTTTGCGCGGGCCATCCCGGCGTTATGCCCGTGCTGACCGAGGGCGCTTTGTCCCTGGCCGTCCGCGCGGGGCTGAGCATGAACTGCGTTACCAACCGCCGTTCCACCTTTTCGCGCAAACATTATTTCTACCCGGACTTGCCCAAAGGCTACCAAATCACCCAGTACGACGAGCCGATTAACGGCGCGGGATATATTGAAATCACCTTCGGGCCGAAAGACAATTTGCAGAAGAAAAAAATCGGCATTCACCATGCGCATTTGGAAGAAGACGCGGCGAAATCCTCGCACTTTGCCGACTATTCGCTGGTGGACTACAACCGCGCCGGAAGCCCGCTTTTGGAAATCGTATCCATGCCGGATATGCGCTCGCCGGACGAAGCCTACGCGTATTTGACCGAAATCAAACGGCTGATGCGCTGGGTGGGTGCGTCCAACTGCGATATGGAAAAAGGCGAACTGCGCGTGGACGTGAACGTTTCTTTGCGCCCCGTCGGGCAGGAAAAGTTCGGTACGCGTGCGGAAATCAAAAATTTGAACTCCTTTAAAGCCGTTAAAGACGCGCTGACCTATGAAATCAACCGCCAGACCGAAATTTTGAACGGGGGCGGCCATGTCAAACAGGAAACGCGTTTGTGGGATAAAGAAGAACTGGTCACCAAACCCATGCGCTCTAAAGAAGACGCGCTGGATTACCGCTACTTCCCGGAACCCGATTTGCCGCCCGTGGTACTTGCGGAAGAATGGCTCGAAAGCGTCAAAAAAGGCATGCCGGAACTGCCCGCTTCCAAGGAAGCGCGGTTTGAAAAAGCCGGACTCTCCGCTTACGACGCGGGGGTACTGACGAGTTCGCGCGAAATTTCGGACTATTTCGAAGAAGTCACCAAGAGCGGCAAAGTGTCTTTAAAAACCGCTTCCAACTGGATTCAAACCGACCTTTTGGGTATGCTTAACGCCGAAAAGAAGGAAATCCAGGATTCTCCCATCCCGGCCGCGCGCCTGGCGGAACTTTTGGAAATGGCCGAAAGCGGCAAAATCAACCGCAAGCAGGCCCGCGAAGTGTTCGACGAAATTTGGAAAACGGGCGAAGCCCCTGCCGCCGTGGTGGAAAAACGCGGTATGGTGCAGGTGAGCGACGAAGGCCAGCTGGAAGAATGGGCCAAAGCCGCCATCGCCGCCAACCCCAAAGCGGTGGCCGATTACCAAAAAGGCAACAAAGCGGCTATCGGCGCGCTGGTGGGCGGCGTGATGAAGATGAGCAAAGGCAAAGCCAATCCGCGCATCATCAGTCAAATGCTCGGCAAACTGCTGGGCTAACCGCTGAAATAAGTTTATAAACGGGCTCCCTGCGGAGCCCGTTTTTTGTTGTCTGTAAAATACTCGCTTTATTTCCCCGCCCTCGTCCTGTTTATAAAAAGCGTTTTTTTGTTGCTGTTGTTGTTTTGCAGGCCTTTATCCTGTTTATAAAACGCCTCAAGGCGGAAAACGTTTTTACTTGTTTGAGCGAAGCGAGTTGTAAAAACGTCCGCCGAGAGTGCGTTTTATAGGATCCGGCCTGC
>CAJTJT010000010.1 GCA_910576915.1 uncultured Elusimicrobiales bacterium | reverse complement strand
CCGCGCTCATTAGACTAGTTTAAGCCACACTGTTTAGGACATGCCCCAAAGTAATGCACGACTTTTTGTATCGACAAAAAGTAAGCAAAAAACTCGCAGGCCGTACCCATAAAATCCAGTTCCGTACGGCGCATTTTACCACTCGCCTACGGCTCGGACAAATAAAATGCTTTCTCCGTACGGAACGGATTTTATAAACGGGTTAAGGCCTGCATCAACGGCAACACTAACGACACAAAAGGCAATACAGCAGATTTTATAGACGGGTTAAGGACTCTGCAAACGACAAGAAGAAAATCTTATCCAAAAAATTTTCATTTTACACAGCCCGGGCCAAAACTGTTACAATATAGCATACTGCCCAACACAAGCGGGCGAAAAAGGAGAACAAGATGATTAAAGAAGGTTCCAAAGTCAAATTTGATTACACTCTGACGGTTGACGGCAAAGTGGCTGACACTTCCGCCGGCCGCGGCCCGCTGGAATATACCCACGGCGCAGGCCACATCATCCCCGGGCTGGAAGAAGAACTGCTCGGCATGAAAGTGGGCGACAAAAAAACCGTTAAAGTAGCGCCGGAAAAAGGCTACGGCAAAGTGCTGGAAGAAGCCATCCGCCGCGTACCGAAAGAAGCCATCGGCGGCGCCGACAATTTGAAAGTGGGCGACATGGTGGGCGCCAGCAACGCGGGCCACACCTTCCGCGCGGTAGTGAAAGAAATTACCGATAAAGAAGTGGTACTCGATTTCAACCACCCGCTCGCCGGCAAAGAACTGACCTTTGACGTGGAAATTAAAGAAATCAACTAAACCATTCCATAGACGCAAAAAACCCGCTCCGAAGAGCGGGTTTTTTGTATGTAAAACTAATACGCCTGTGACGGGACTTCCGTCGATTCTTCCGGGTACAGTTCGTTGCTGCGGGCCGCTTCCCGCAATACCCACAGATTAAACTCGTTATCAAGGCGTCCCTGTTCTGCATAAAAATCATCATACGTTTTATTGATATTCTCTACTCTTTTATTCGAGAAATCTTTTTTAAGCGTCTCAAACCGCTGTATATATTTGGACGCAAACTGCTGGTAACGTTCTACCCAAGGACCAAGTTCGGGAATAAGAGCCTCGTAGATTTTCTCGGGTTCAATCTGCAACCTGAAACCCAAATCCTCCCTTATATCTTTTTGCGACCGCTTTAAGTTGCGAATCTCCTTCTCGAGCCCCTCATTTTCCGCATTATAAATCTTAGATTGTACAGCCTTCATCTTTTTTTCTAATTGTTTCTCATATTTGTTGCGGACCCGCACCAACTGTTTTTCTCTTTTGTCAACATTTTCAATACTGACGGCCGCGCGGATTTCAGTTTGGAATCTATCCAATATCCGTAAAACGTCTTGTTCGTCCGCGTCCCATTCACCGGGTAAGTTTTGCTTATAGATTGCAAAGGCCTCTCTTTGGTTTATTATGGCTTGCTGGCAGTTGTTCACCAAATCCCGGGCATATTCCTCCGTTTGGAGAAGCCGTTCTTGTTCGCTTGCTTCCGCCTGCCGGTCCAGCGCTTGTGTATATTTACGGGTTAAACGGTTGCGCTCCAACTGGAGAGCCTGCGTTTGCACCGCAATACGCGCCCCCTCGGATTCAAAAGGAGAATTCCACCAAGTGAACGGCAGTTTGGACGAATAATGCCAAGCTGACAGTAACGGGAAAGTGATACTGGTCCCCGCATGTTCCGGGTTGGCGGCACCTATAACCTCATTATACATAGGGTTCAGCGGAGCCGTACTAAAACCTTGTTCCCGCAGAGAAGAAAGTATTTCTTCCTGGTATTCTTCGTCTTCCCGCAAACGCTGAGGGTCAAAGGTGGCAGCGTAAGGCTCCATCAACTTCGTTTGTTCCTCTTCGGCAGTGGAAGTTAACCAGCCGTTAAAGGACGGGTATAACGCGCGATCAACTACTTCCATACCTAAGAAAAATTTTGTCGTATTAGCTAAACCAGAAGCAAAACTGGAACTGTTAAACGTACCCTTCAACATGCGTCCCGGGGCAGAAAACAAAGGCATATGTCTGGGAACATAACGGGGCATAAGCAAGTTGCTCACCGTCCCGCCCCAATCAACCGGCTGATAAATTTCGGCGGCAACGCGGTTTTTCCAAGTACCGGAAACCACTTCCGGCACGGACACCCGGATGCCGGCCATATTACCCAAACTATTGACTACGGGGACACTATTGGGCACCGAGGCAGTAATAAACAATTCTTCCGTAGGATTGGCTAAATATTGGGCAAATGCCGCCTGGGCTTCTTCTTGGGAAGCAAAGCCCCGCATGTTGTAATAGCCACCGTTTGCCTTGGGGAACCATAAGTCAAACGCGCCGGATTTGCTCATTTTGTCAACAGAACGCAATACAAGCGCTTCGGAACGCAACAGCTGCTGTTCGGCAAAAGAATAGGTATTTAAAGTCATGCGCTGCCCGGTAACGTCAAATAAATTATTACGAAAAACACGCCAATCCTGATAAGAATGGATTCCGTTCGGCAGATGCGCCCCGCTTACACGCCCCACATTAAGCCCAAACCCCGGCGTTTGCTGAACCACTTGGTACTCCAGCACTTGCCCCGGACGCTGACCGATCCAACGACGGGGATTTAATACAGAGTACTGGTTTCTTAAAGCATGGTTGCTGGTCAGGTTAACCGTTTCGGTAACGGAGGTTCCGCCTACAGTACTCCCCTGCACAACCTGTCTTTCCGCTACAGCTGCCGGCGCTCTGGTAGCACTGACACGCACCCCGTTGCGGGTAAGATTACTGGATAAATTGGACATCCGCACACCTTTTTGTACTTCTACGGCAAAAGATAAACCTTTTCTTCCCCGGTTTGCCATAACGGACGCTTTAACGGCCTTGGGCAAAGCCAGCATCGCACCGCGCGTAACCCGGAAAGCAACGCCAACAAACGCAAAGATTTCGCCGCCATACACCCAAAAGATGGCTTCTCCTATAAACCTAAGGATTGCATCTTCCATTTCTTTTTTCTTTTTGAGCATATTGACGGGATTTCCAAGGACGGACACTGTACATTGCTCAGAATCATACGTTGCGGACCAAAGCTGGGGCCCCTCCAAGCTTGCCCCGCCTTTGCGAACAAAACCGGCATAAATGCTTCCCAATTTGTCGGCCAGCAACTTCATTTGGGATGAATCCAGTCCGTAATCTTTCATAGAATATCTGCCGGTAGATACCAGCGGGCAGTAAATATCGGCTACCAGCTGAGCCCAATAGGCCAACCATTCGTCGGACATATTATAATTATAAAAAGTTTGGGAAAAACCTAAAGAAGAGGAGGACCCTTCTTCCATATTCTGCCGAATGGGCTCTTTATTTTGGTTATACGCCATATGAGAGAGGACTTCCAGCGCAAAAATACGGGTAGGAAGGGCGTATTTTTCTTCATCCGTGAATTGGGAAAACATCATAACAATATCGTTAATATTCTGCGTCTGTTTATTGTTGTTATAACGGATGTTTTCATACCAAAGCAAAAACAAATGTTCCAACGCGGGGGAAAGGCGTTGTTTATATTTATATTTCTTCAAAGTTCCATTTAAAATTTTTACATACGATTCAATATTCCCCATGAAATTGTTTGTAACTTCATACGCAACGGCATAGTCCAGCAGCGTTAAAAACTGCTGGTATTCCACGGAATTTTCGTCATGACCGGATTTGCTGAACCGCTGCACCTGTTTATAGAAACGGCCGGACACCGTCATCGGACTGTACGGTCCGGCGGCAGAGAAATCAATTCCGCAAGAATAAGATTTCGATTCCAACGGATTAGGCCGGTTTTGCTTTTCATAAAAATTTTTGATTTTAAGCAGCAAAATATGCAGCGTACCAGCGGCTTTAATACTTTCTATATCAGAGGTGTAGGCAAGCGGTTTCAGCTGGCCTAAACGGTAGATAATGCGCAGCTGTAATTTAAGCAAAAGTTCATCCAAAGCCCGATTGAAAACTTCTTCGTTCCAGGCTAATTCCTCATCTTCTTCGCCTTCCTCGCTTTCAAAATCCTGCGGAGAGGCGGCCCAAGCGTCCAACGTGTTACCCCAAACTTCCGCCGCAACAATGATATGCTGCAAATTCACCTCCGAAGAGTGCCAGGGGTCCATATACTCTATCAAGTCATCTAAGGTAATGGAACCGTTTTCCATACCTTGGGTAAATGCCAGGTTGGCAGCCAACAAACGGCCCGGCTTTCCTTCGGATACGCTGTGGCTGAGCCACTGCTCGTAAGCGCCGGCCTGCCCTTGCTGTTCGGCATAGTAAGCCTGTGTAAATTCTTTTTGCCGGATTTGCTCTTCCACTTGATCCATCCAAGAAGATTCCGTATGTAAATCCTTAATCACATTATAAAGGTTGCAGACGGATTTTTCCGAAGGGACCCCGCTTTTAAGATAGGCTAATTGAGGAAAGTGGTAGGTTTCCCATAATTGTGCGTGACGGCCATCAAAAAAAATCCGGTCGAACCATAAAATTTTTAACATTTTAAGCCGCTGAATTTGCGGATTTTCCAGCAGTGTAAAGATTTCCCGGTCTTCCTCTTTCGTTAAATCAAAATCCCCCTCTCTAATCCATAAAGCCCGCCAGTCCCGAAATTCTTGGTCCAACTCACGCATTTTTTGTATATATCTAAGGTCTTTTCCTTCTGCAACGCCCTGCTTTACAACGCTGTAAGTATCTTTTGCCTGCAACATTTGCGGAGCAAGTGTCTGAAACATAAACACAACAGCTAAAATACGGGATAACCATGTATACATATCCAACTCCTGTATAGGAAGATGCTTACATTTCTATTATAGAGCAGCATCCCCGTAAATACCAGCAAAAAAAGGTCCTATTTTTGTTAAAAAAAAGGCCCAGCAATTTTCTGGGCCTTTTGGGTACTTATTAAGCTAAAAATTAATCCCGCTTGGCGGATAAAATTCCCCCCGCCACCGCGCAGAACGCCCCGAATAAAAGCGCCCATTTGTATCCGCCGATAAACGCGTCGCGCGCGGACAGCCCGAGCGATAAAAAGTGCTCCTGTAAGAGAGCAAACACGGCGACCGACAGCGCAATCCCCATAATCATCCCTACGTTGCGCGAGAGCGCGTTAACGCTCGCCACCACGCCCAGTTTGCCTTTCGGCGCCGCGCTGATGACCGTATTGTTATTAGGCACCTGAAACGTACCGCTGCCCGCCCCCATAATCAGCTGCGCCAAAATGATATAGGAAATGCTGGGAGCGTCCCCGATAAACGCAAACATTAAGGTGGAAATCAGCAAAAACACGAAACCTGCCGTCGTAATAATCCGCGCGGGCCACTTGGCGCACAGCGCGCCGGACACGGCCGACGCAATCGCCAGCGTAATCGGGAACGGCAAAATAAGCATACCGATTTTGATGGGGTCCATGCCCATAATGTCAGTCAGATAAAACGGGAGCAAAACGGAATTGGTAAACAGGGACGTAAACCCCAGCACCGCCACGGCGCAGCCGTAGGAAATGGCCGGAATTTGAAAAATAGAAAGGCCCATAAACGGATTTTTAGACGTTTTCTCCCGCCGCATAAACAGCACAAAAAACACCGCGGAAAGCGCGAACCCGCCCAAAATTTTGGGCGACGTCCACCCGTTGGCCGAAGCCGTATTAAGCGCATACAAAAACGCAAAACTGGTAATCGTGTAAAACGATGCGCCAAGGTAATCCATCTTCATTTTTTTGACGGCTTTAAAACGGGGAATCAAATAAATTCCGCGCCAAACGCCCAAAATACAAACGGGAATACATACCCAAAATACGGACGGCCAGCCCCACGTTTGAATCAGCACCCCGCCAATGGCCGGGCCGGCTAGCGTACCGCAGGCCACCACCGCGCCGATCGCGCCAAACGCCTTGCCGCGCGACGCGCCGTGAAACACTTGTGCGATGAGCGCCTGTGAGGTGGCCATCATCGCCGATGAACCAATTCCCTGCACCGCGCGCGCAAAAAGCATCATCCCCAAACTGCCCGAAACCGCGCCGAGTAACGCGCCAACGCCAAAGACGATAAACCCTCCCAAATACATCCATTTGCGGCTGTACAGGTCGGAGAGTTTCCCAAAAACGGGCAGAAAGCAAGTCAGCACCAACAGATACAGGCTGACCACCAGCTGAATGTTTTCCAAGGATACGCCGAACTCGCCTGACATCGTAGGCAGCGCGATGTTTACAATCCCCGCCGACAGCGTGGACATAAACGTCCCGTTGGCGGTAACGGAAAAAATCATCCATTTTTTGGACAGGTGCGGAGCTTTCAACTTCATTTTATTTCACACAGCGTATTAAGGTGTAGGCAAAGCGGCCCACGCCGTCGAACATTTTTTCCACTTTCAGTCCGGCTTTTTTAATACACGCTTCCATCTGCGCCGCGCTGTACATTTTGCTGTTGCCGTTGGCGATGTTGGTAAAATACAACGAGGTATGGTTCAAACAGAACGAGGCGGCCTCGTATTCCTGCCGGTCCCACAGCGGTTCCAAAATATAAATGCGTGTGTTTTTGCCGGCGGCAGCTTTGACTTTCTTTAAAATGGAAACGATTTGCTCTTCGGAAAAGCAGTCCAAAAACTGGCTCATCAGCACGGCGTCCGCCCCTTTGGGGAGAACGGTTTTTCCGTCCAGCACGTTGGCGGCGCAGAATTCCGCCCGCGCGCCGTATTTTTTAAGGTTCTTTTTGGCCACGTTTAACTGGCCGGCCAAGTCGACCAGTGTCATTTGGACGTTCTTGTCGTACTCCAAACATTTTTTGGCCCATTTGCCCGTGTTGGCCCCAATATCCATGATACGTTTAGGCGATAACTCAAAAACAAGCGGCAGAATTTCCGGGAACGCAATATCGGAATAAAAATGGTCAAACGCAAACCAGCTTTTGCGGTTCTTGGCAGGCAATTTAGAAAGCCCCTCATATACCGTTTTCCATTTGCCAAACACTTTTAACCCCGTGGGTTTGCCCTTTTTTAAGGAATCCTGCAAAGAGTGCATCCCCAAATAGCAGACGTCGTTTACAAAATCCATATTGGCGCGGGTCATCGGGTCGCACAGTAAAAACCAGCCCGTTTTAGTAAGGGTATAGAGGCCTTTTTCGTCTTTGGCCACAATATCCAGGGCCACGCCGTTTTCCAACAGCGTCTGCACGGCATACAGGGAAAGTTTTAATTTTTTGGCGAGCGTTTTATCGTCCGCCGGGGTATTATTTAAAAAATCCAAAATTCCCAAATCGCGCAGGGCAAGCGCGGCCTGAAAGCTGATCGGCGCAAAAGCGATTCTTTGCGCGTCAAACGCCACGTCCGCCATGGTGCGCGCGTCTTTGCGTGTACGGCGGTAAGGAGTGTTGAGTTTTGCGTTGTTTTTAGTTATCATATTCCTATCAATTTTATTTTTTTTTAAGAGAGTTTACAAATGAACGACACCTCGAAACGCAAAATCGCGCTGGTAACGGGCGCAAGCCGCGGAATCGGCCTGGCCGTGGCCAAACAGCTCGCCAAAGACGGCTTCGATATTTGGCTGAACTATCACTCCAATCACGCGGCCGCCCAACAAGCCAAGGCCGAAATTGAAGCCTTGGGCGCGGCTTGCACGTTGCTGCCCTTCGACGTGGCCGACGCGGCTGCCGTGCGCGCGGCGTTAAATCCGCTTTTGGAAACCCAAACGCCGTACGCGCTCGTTAACAACGCGGGCGTACGCAAAGACAACCTTTTAATTTGGATGCAGGACGACGAATGGACGAAAGTGATTTCCACCGTGCTCGGCGGATTTCACAACGTAACAAAAACGGTGCTTGCGGCAATGATTCACGCCAAACGGGGCCGTATCGTCAATATCGCTTCCGCCGCCGCGCACGCGCCCGTTCCCGGGCAGACCAACTACTCCGCAGCTAAAGCGGGTATCGTAGGGGCGACTCGCAGTTTGGCGTTGGAAGTCGCCAAACGCAACATTTTGGTAAATGCCGTTTCGCCCGGGTTTATCGAAACGGAAATGCTCGACGGCCTGCCTATGGA
The DNA here is from genome assembly GCA_910576915.1 of uncultured Elusimicrobiales bacterium. GTDB lineage: Bacteria > Elusimicrobiota > Elusimicrobia > Elusimicrobiales > Elusimicrobiaceae > Avelusimicrobium. The sequence goes on along the minus strand of CAJTJT010000010.1, from coordinate 41,816 downwards.
TAAAATTCTGCCGCTCATTCCCCTACGCCGTTTGGGGCGACCGCAGGAAGTGGCGGATATGGTTTCCTTTTTATGTTCGGACAAAGCCGGCTATATTACAGGGCAAGCCTTTCAGGTCAACGGCGGCGTTTGTATGTAGCCGTCGAGCGAAGCGCACGCTTAAAATAGTATAATTAAATTTATGAACACGCCCAAGCATACGAAAATCGTCATTACCGGAACGGGAGCCGTTTCCCCCTACGGTGCGGGAGTAACCGCGCTTACGGACGGATTATTTGAAGGACGCGGCTGCACGCACACCGTACCGGAACTGGAAGGACTGCCTATGGTAAAAACCAAGGTGGCCGCCACCGTGCCGGAAATGGACTTTTCGTATATCCCGCGGCGGGACCGCCGCTCGATGAGCCGTATGGCCAAATACGCCTACGCCGCCGCGCAGGAAGCGTTAAAATCCGCCGGATATGAAACCGCCCCGCAGGGGTTGGGTTTCTTTATGGGCTCCACGCTTAACAGTATTTCCGTATGGCTGGAAATCAGCAAAAACTGCCACGAAGGACACCTAGAACTCGTCAAAACGTCCGATTTTTTGCAAATTATGAACCACTCGCCTTTGGCGACGGTATCACAGGCGCTCAAAATTAACGGCCCCTGCGTGGGCGCGTCCGACGCGTGCGCCACCGGACTTATGAATATCGGCCTTGCGTACTTAGCCGTTAAAACGGGGCTGGTTAGTCAGGCGCTCTGCGGCGGGACGGAAGAATACCACCCGATGTTCAGCGCGTGTTTTGACATTATGCAAGCCACCTCGCACAATTTTAATCATCACCCGAACGAGGCCTGCCGCCCGTTTGACAAGGACCGCACGGGGCTTGTCTGCTCCGAAGGGTGCGGCCTCTTATTTATTGAAACGGAAGAAAACGCCCAAGCGCGCGGGGCCACTATTTTAACCGAAATTGCGGGTTTTGCATCCAACACGGAAACGGAAAACATGGCCTATCCGTCGGCCGAAACGCTGCGCGCCTGCATGCTGGCCGCGCTGGCGGACGCTGATATAAAACCCGAAGAAGTGGATTTGTTAAACGCGCACGCCACGGGCACCGTGGTGGGCGACATTGCCGAAACGCACGCGGCCGCGGCCGTATTCGGGCCCTGGCTCAACGTAAACAGCTTAAAAGGACATATCGGCCACGCGATGGGCGCCAGCGGCAGTTTGGAAACGATTGCCTGTATGGAAATGCTCAAACGCCAAACGCTTTTGCCCACGCAAAATTTACACACGCCGGACGAACGGTGCGCGCCGCTTGCGTACGTCACCCAACCCGAAGAACGCCCGGTAAACATCATTTTAAAGAACAGTTTTGCCATCGGCGGAAATAACTGCTCTTTAGTTTTAAGGAGACCCCAGTGATTACAAGAGAAGAAATTATTAAACTTACCAACGAAGCCCTTAAAAAAGAGTTTGAACTGACGGACGAACAGCTCGTTCCCACCGCGCACCTGCAAAACGACGTGGGGCTCGACAGCCTCGACGCCGTGGATATGGTGGTCGTGCTGGAGCAAAAGTTCGGCATGACGCTGCGCCAGGGCTACGATATCCGCTCCATCGTTACGCTTAGCGACTTGTACGATTTTATCGAAAAACTCGCCCGCGAACACGAAGCGGGTAAATAACCCCATGTACGCGCTGCGCACTTTTTTTAATACCGCCATAATTGGCTCCTCGGCCATATTATGGCTTTTTGTTTCCGGCCTTGTCGCCGGGCCGTTTTTATGGCTGTGGCCCGGTAAAAAAGGTCGGAATGTGCGCAAATTTGTTTACTGGCAGTCGCGCGGGATTTTGTTCTGCATGCGGATGTGTTCTTCCGGCTGGAAAGTGCAAAAATGCCCCCGCCCGGACGCCCCGTGCATTGTGGCGGCCAACCACGCCTCGTCCTTAGACTTATACTGCGTGGCCGCGCTGGGGTTTGACAATGTGGTCTACATCACCAAAGGCTGGGTGTTTAACCTGCCGTTTTTCCGCTACGTGATGAACGGCGCGGGCTACCTGGACGCGGAAAAAACACCGCCCGAAGAAATGCTCGCCAAATGCCAGGATGCCCTCAACAACGGGTGCGACATCGTACTTTTCCCGCAGGGCTCGCGCAAGAACCCAAACGCGCGTTTTAAAAGCGGCGCGTTTTACCTGGCCGAAAAAATCGGCGCACCCGTGGTGCCCATGGCTATCGGCGGCACCGGGGAAATGCTGCCTGCCGGGTCTATTAAACTGCGCCCGGCAAAAATCGTTTTAAAATCGCTTAACGCCATTTATCCCAAAGACTTCCCCGGCGAACTGGCACACCTGGAAATGGCGCGCGAAACAAAAAACCGCATCATGCAGTCTGTACAGGAGGACGTAAAATGAAAAAAGTATTAGTTTTGGCGGCTTTTTTAGCCGTTCTGGCGGGGTGCAGAAGTTTGCCGCAGGTGTATAACGTACCCCAGCACACGGTAATTTTGGCCGAAGGCAAAACCATGCGCGAAGCCATTTTGCAGGGCGGCGAAGGACGCAGATGGATTATGAGCGAAACGGCTCCCGGCGTAATCACGGGCCGGCTGACACTGCGCGGGCACGAAGTGGAAGTAAAAATCCCGTATACCGCAAATTCGTATGCCATCGAGTACGCGGGCAGTTCCAACATGAAATACAACGCCAAAAAGAACCGCATTCACCCCAAATATAACCAATGGGTGCGCAATTTGGACTTAAATATTTCCCGCTTCGCACAGAAAAAATAAAGTATGACTTCATTTTCCCCCGTGGATACGCTGGTTCCGCACAAAAAGCCGATGCTTTTGGTGGACGAAATTTTGTCCGTTACCGAGCCGGACGCACGCGTAAAAAGCGTCGTCCGGCCGGACCATTTGTTTTTGCGGGAGGACGGAACGCTGTCGCCCGAAGCGTTAATCGAAATCGTGGCGCAGAGTTTCGCCGCGTGCGAAGCGCAACGGCGGGAGCTGGCGGGCCTGTCCACCGACGGCGGCGGATATATGGCTTCCGTACGGGATTTTGAAATTTTTACCCCCGTACGCCGGGGTGACGAACTCATTACCCGCGTTACGCTAAAGGACGATTTTATGGGTACGCGCATTGTGGCGGGCGAAATCTTCCGCGGGGCGGAAAAAGCGGCCGCGGGCACCGTCTATATTTTTATGTGGGAGGGCAAAAATCCCCCCGCAGGAGGAGTCTTATGAAACACCTGTTATGCGCGCTGTTGCTTTTGGTTTCTGCCGCGCTTTGGGCGAGGCAAGCCCCCCAAACGCCGCCCCAAAATACCGCCGCGGCCCAAACGGCTGCGGACGACGCATACGCGCAGGAAATCATTTCCCGCTTTGGCGCGGTGGAAACGCTGCAAAGCAAATTTACGCAGGAAAAACATCTTGCCTTGCTCACCGAACCCGTGGAAAGCAAGGGCGCGTTTGCGTTTTCCAAAAAGGGCGCGCAGCTGCGCTGGGAATATACGGAGCCTTTCCAAAACGGGTTTTTAATGGACGGCGGCAAAACGTACCGGCTGGAAAAAGGCGTTAAAAAAACGGTCAAAGGCGTGATGTCGCGCAATACGGCGGCGCAAATGCTGGTGTGGCTGACGTTTGATTTAAAAACACTGTCCGAAACGTACGATATTTCCTATTTCGAAGGCGGCGTAACCCTTACGCCCAAAAACGACAAGAACCGCCTGCTTGATAAAATTACCGTTTGGTTCGCCAAAGACAACCCGCAGGCCCTGTCCGAAATCCGCATGGACGAACCGGGCGGCGATTACACCCTCCTGCGTTTTTACGACACGCACATCAATGGGCCCCTGCCCAAGGACGCTTTTCTGTGAACGGGAGCTTTTTCATCCGGCATAAAACGGGGTGCCTTTGCGCCGTACTGGCGTGTGCCGCCGTATGCGGCGCGCTGCTTACGCGTGTGCGCCCGGATGAAACCATCCATGCCATGATTCCCGCCGCCGTGCGGGAAAAAGTGGAACTGTTTGAACATTCCCCGCTAAACAAAAAAATCTTTGCCGTCGTCAGCGCGCCGTCCGCCGAAGAAGCGGAAACCGCCGCGCAGACGCTGCGCGAAAACCTGGAAGAAGAACACCTTGTCCGCGCGCCCTTTGCCCCGGGGCCGGATTTTGCGCTGGAACTTTTTTACGCGCTTCCCCCTCGTTTTACCGAGCAGGACGCCCGGGCGGCGGAACAGATTTTATCGCCCGAATACGTTTCGCAAAAAATGCGCGAAAATTACGAAAATTTACTCTCCATGGAAGGGCTTTTGTTAAAGCCGCTTATCTCGGCCGACCCGCTGGGCCTTACGGGCATGATGACGCGCAAACTGGCCGCGCTGGGCACGGGAACGGGCGTGGATTTTAAAGGCGGCTTTTTAATTTCCCCCGACGGGAAAACCCTCATCGGCCTGTACGACTACGCGGGAGAAGATTCCTTCCGCGGCGCGGTGGAGTTTTCCGCCCGGTTTACCCGGCTGGCCGGCGCACTGGGCGAAAACGTCCGGGCGTTTTATTTGGGCGGCCTGCGCTATACGGTGGAAAACATTTCCGTCATCCGGGCCGATTTGTGGCGCGTAACCGCGCTGGCGCTCGCCGCGCTCGCGGCGGTATTTTTTATCTTTTTACGGCGCAAAAGCGCGCTACTTATTTATCTTTTGCCGATTATTATTTTACCGCCCGCCGCGCTCGCAACGTATGCGGTTTTCGGCGGGATTTCCGGCATTACGCTCGGGTTTGGCAGCGTGGTGGCGGGATTGTCGGCCGATTATTCCATTTATCTGTTTTTTGCCATGCAAAAGGGCCGCCAGTCCCCGCAGGAAGCCGTCAAACGCCTTAAAAAACACCTTTTATGCAATTTTATGACGTCCTCTTTGTGTTTTGCCGCGCTGTTTTGCTCGTCGGTGGAACTCTTTAAGCAGATTGCCGTATTCTCGGTTACGGGGCTTTTGCTTGCGCTTCTTTTGGCCCTGTATATTTTCCCCCCGTTTTGGACGGACGCAGACGATACCGCTTCTGCCCCCGCTTTTACGGTGCGCGCCCTGCCGAAAAAATGGGCCGTAGGAATTGCGTGCGCGACGCTTATTTTTGGCGCGTGGGGCGCAGCGCATACGAATTTTTCGGGCGACGTGGAAGATTTAAACTCCACCTCCGCCGAATTTAAAGCCCAAAAAGCCGTTTTCGACGCGGCCTTCGCCCGCGCGTCCGCCGATAACGCGCTCGTTTTCGTAAAAGGCTCCTCGCTTGAAAACGCGCTTGAAAACAACGAAGCTGCCGCCGGTTTTGCCGTATCGGGCGTGCTTCCGTCCGCCCACGCCAAACGGGAAAATACAGCCCGCTGGAACGATTTTTGGAACGCCCCCCGCACGCAGTACGCGCGGCTGCTAATAGAAGAAGAATCCGCCAAAACGGGCTTAAATCCCGCCGCTTTCGCCCCGTTTTGGAACCAACTAAAAAACCCGGCGGAGGACGCGTTTGATTTTACGCAGCTTTATAATCCCGTCGCCAAGCTGAAAGACGGCGCGTTTGCCGTCGTCAACATGGTGCCCAACACGCCCGAAAACGAAGCGGCCGCCAACCGGGCGGGCGCAGTGTTTGTGTCGGGCGCGGGGCTGAAAAAAGAGCTCCTGGCCAGCGTGCGCGGGGAAGCCGTAAGAATTGTTTTTCTGTCGCTTCTTTTTAATTTGGCGGCGGTATTTTTGGTACTAAAAAACCTGCGCGAAACGCTGTTCTGTTTTGTACCCGTTGTACTGGCGGGATGTTTTACGTTCGGCTGTTTTTGGGCCTTCGGCGTAAAAGTTAATTTATTCGTACTCGTGTTTTTGCCGCTTTTGACGGGCCTGGGAATCGATTACGGTATTTTCCAGGTAATGAAATTCCGCTCCGGCGGCCGGGAGCACGCCGTGTATCCCCCCGCCGCGTTATGGACGGCCGGCTTATCCACCCTGGCGGGGTTTGGCGTCCTGGCGCTAGCCAAACACGGGGTACTTTTTATTATGGGGTTATCGTCATTTTTGGGCATTTGCGGCGCCATGCTGGCCGCACAGTTTATTTTGCCCGCTTTCCTGGAGGATAAAACATGCGCACGGTAATTTTGGCCGCGCTTTTATTGGCCGCGGGATGTTCGTCCGGCCTTGTTTATAAGCCCGCGCCGGCGGAAAAGCTCGACCCGGCCAAAACCGTCCGGCTGACGGGAGAAGTGCGCCCGTGGGGGCTTTATTTTACGGCGATAACGCAGGCGGACGGAGAGGCTGTGCGCGTTATTGTACTGTCCGAAATTGGGCTCAAACTGCTTGATTTTTCCGCTGCGCCGGACGGCGCGGAAGTGTATTATAAATTTGACAAACTGCCCGCCGCGGCGGCGGGCGCGTTCGGGCGGTTCGCGCGCGAAACCTTATTGCAGCCCTGCCCATCGAAAAATTTATCGTTTACGGATCCGCGCACCCGCGCTCAGTTTGAGGCCGCCGCACAAGGAGGAACCCAATGTCGTTAGAAACCGCTTTAAAAAATTGTTTTACGGGTATGCGGGAAAACCGCTTTTTATACCTTATTCCGCCCGGTTTCCCGGCGTTTGAAGGGCACTTTCCGGGCAACCCACTGCTGCCCGCCGTCTGCCAAACGGGCCTGTGTGCGGACGCGTTAAGCCGCCAAGCGGGAAAACCGCTGGAAATTTCCGCCGTGGCACGCGCCAAATTTATGCGCCCCGTTTTACCCGGCGCACAGGTGCAAATCACGCTTACACCCCGGCCGGACGGCAAAACGCTCTGCGAACTGGCAGACCCCATAAGCGGCCAAAAGTTCAGCCAAATTATCGTGCAAGTAAAGGAACGCGTATGAAAAAAATCACTTATTTTACCACGCCCGAAGGCGCGCCCGAACCGTTGGAAACGTCCGTTTTCCGCACGGTCCGCTTTAACGAAGTGGACCCGATGGGCATTATGTGGCACGGGCACTACGCAAGTTTTATTGAAGACGCGCGCGTGGCGCTGGGCGATAAGCTCGGCATCGGCTACCAGGATTTTTATAACCACGGCGTCGTGATTCCCGTGCGGCAGTTCCACGTAGATTATTTGGCTTCGCTGACTTACGGCAAACGCTACGAAATCAAAGCGCGGCTGTTTTACACGGATTCCGCCCGGCTGAATTACGATTTTACGTTTTTGGACGAAACCGGCCGCGTCATGGCGCGCGGTTACAGCGTGCAGTTGATGGTAAACGAAAAAGACAAAAACCTGCTGTTCGAATGGCCGGAATTTACCCGTCCGTTTTTACAAAACTGGAAAGAAGGAAAAATTAATCTGAAATGAAATTCCTCGCCGTCATACCGCACTACAACCACGCCCGCACGCTTAGAAGCGTGGCGGAAGACGTGCTGCGCCATACGCCGGACGCGGCGGTGTTTGACGACGGAAGCACAGAAAATCCCGCCCCGCTTTTGGAAGGCCTGCCCGTTTTGCTGGTGCGGTTTGAAAAAAACCGCGGCAAAGGGGCCGTTATTTTGGACGCGGCCCGCTACGCCAAAGAGCGCGGTTTTACCCATATTATTACCATAGACGCCGACGGCCAGCACAAGGCGGAAGACCTCCCCCTTTTAACCGAGTCAGCACGCCAAAACCCGCATGCGCTGATTATCGGCGCGCGGCGGTTCGACCCCGAAAAAGTACCCTTTTCCTCGCGTTTCGGACGCAAATTCGGCGGTTTTTGGGTTCATCTGCAAACGGGCAAAAAAGTGTCCGACATTCAAAGCGGCTACCGCTGCTATCCCGTGGAAATGCTGCTTTGCCAAAAATTTTTATGCAAACGCTACTCGTTTGAAGTGGAAGCGGCCGTAAAAGCGTTATGGGGCGGTTTCGGCGTAACCGAAGTGCCCGTATCCGTCGTCTACCCGCAGGACCGCGTTTCGCACTTTAGCGCACTTAAAGACAATTTCCGCCTAAGCGTGCTAAATTCATACCTCACCCTGCGCGCTATGCTGCCCATCCCCCACCGTCAATACGCGGCGGACGAAAAAACGGGCGAGCAGGTAAAGCGCGGATACTGGGAAGTGATGATTGAAAATTTAAAACAGCCGGGCAGTATCACCAAAAACGCGTTTTCCGCCGCGTGGGGTATTTTTTGCGGTTCTATCGCTTTACCCGGAATCCGTCAGGTGATGCTGTTTTTCGGCGCGGGCTGGTGGAATTTAAACAAAATTTTAAGCATTTCGTTTGAAAAATTATGTATCGGCCCGTTCGTCCCCGCCCTGTGCATTGAGGCGGGATACTTTCTGCGCTACGGGCGTTTTTTAACCGAGTTTAATATGACCACCCTCGGCCGCCAGTTTTTACAGCGCGTGTGGGAGTGGGTGATCGGCTCGCTCGTCGTCGCGCCCCTGCTCGCCGCCATAACCTTTGGCGCGGTATGGCTCATCGGGCTGATGCTGCACAGGAGTTTGCGTGAACGCGTCTAAAGAAACCACGGGCCGCAGTTTAGGGTCCAAACTCAAGCACCGGTTTATGTACGCCCTCATTTCTGCGGGCGGACGGCGGCTGGCGTACGCGTTTTTATACATTGTGGTATTTTTTTATTCCATTTCTCCCGCCGTCGGCAAAAAATCCCGCGCGTATATTACGCGCCGCTTCAAACCGCGTTCCAAATGGGAGTTTTTTAAACATACGTATCTGTTAAATTTAAATTTCGGGCGCACGCTTATCGACCGCGCCGCCTTGGGAATTTTGGGAACCGTTAAAGTAAATTCTACGGAAGAAGAACGCCAACTCTGCCGCGATTTATGCGCCCCCGGTAAAGGCCTTCTCCTGCTTACCGCCCACTGCGGCGCGTGGCATATGGCGGTCAATCTGATTGATTTTATCCCCGTAAAAATAAACGTACTTTATTATAAAAATCCGCAGGATAACGACAAAACCGTCGCCGAACACTCCGGCAAGGGCGCGCGGTTCTCGTTTATTAACCCGGCGGGCCCGCTGGGCGGAATTATGGAAATGATGGCCGCATTGGAACGGGGCGAGGCCGTCTGCGCCATGGCCGACCGCGTGTTTGGCGACCCCAAAAACGCCGTGGAGGCGGACTTTTTAGGCGGTAAAATCCGCGTGCCTTACAGTTTTTACCGGCTCTCCTCGGCGACGGGTGCGCCCGTGGCGGCGGTGTTTTTCCCGCGACTGGGGCCGGGTGAATTTTCCACTTGGACGGCCGCGCACTTTTCCGTGCCCGATTTGGGCCCCGCCAAAGACGCTTATGCCCGGTTCGCGCAACAATTCGTGGACGCGCTCGAAGAATTTTGTATAAAATATCCGTATCAGTTTTTTAATTATTTTGACCTTTGGGAGGAGTCCCCATGCAACAAACCATCGACGAAATCAAACAACTAATTTCCTCCGGCATTGACTTGGGCGGGGCCGATTTGTCCAAATTCGGCGCGTCCGACGCCATTTTCGGCGAACAGGGCCTCGGGCTGGACAGCTTAGACGCCGTGGAACTTATCATGCTTATCCAAAAGAAATACGGCATTACTATTGAAAACATGCAGCAGGGCCGCGAAATTTTTAAAGATTTGGGCACCCTGGCCGCTTATATCGAAAAAAACCGCAAAAAATAATGACCAAAACGCCCGTGGCCGGGTTCGGGTGCTTATGTGCCTGCGGAACCTCGGCGGAAACCTGTTTTGAAGGCGCGCTTACCGGGCGTGCGCGGTTTGACTTGCCCGGCGCGCGCGTAAACAGCGCGTATGCAACCTCCTACCCCGTATTTCTGGCGGCGGACGAAATTGCAAAAGCCTGCCCGGCGGGCGAAAGCCTCAGCCTGCATTACTTTTTAACCGCCGCGGACGAAGCGTTCTTCCACGCGGGCGTTTTCCCGGCCGAACTGGCCGCAAAAAAACGCGTAGGCGTGATTGTGGGCACGTCGGTCGACGCCTCCTTTCACTGTTTTGACCTCTATAAAAATAACCGCACCGGAACCCCGCGCCCGGACGACCCGCAGGAACTGGCGCATTATTTTGCGTCTTCCACCGCCCTGGCCGCAAGCCGCCATTACGGCTTTAAAGGCCCCTTTCAGACAGTCGTTACTGCCTGCGCGAGCGGCACCGACGCCGTCGGCCTTGCGCGCAGCTGGATTTTATCCGGCCTGTGCGACGCGGTACTCTGCGGCGGAACGGACGAAATCAATTTAATCCCCTACGACGGTTTTACCCGCCTGCTGATTGCCACCAAGGACCGCTGCCGCCCGTTCGATAAAAACCGCAACGGCATTAATATCGGCGAAGGCGCGGGCGCGCTCCTTTTAATGAACGAAGAAACCGCGCGCGAGTTTTCCGTCCGCCCCAAAGGTTATGTGCTGGGCTACGGCAACGCGTGCGACGCCTATCACCCCACCGCGCCGGACCCGGAAGCCAAAGGCTTAAAAAAAGCCATCTCGTTTGCGTTAAAAGACGCGGGGCTCGCCGCGCAAGACCTGGCGTTCGTCAACGCGCACGGCACCGCCAGCCAGGCCAACGATGCGGCGGAAGCGGCGGCTTTTAATTCCCTTTTAAAAAATGTTCCCGTGTGGGGCTCCAAAGGCGTTACGGGGCATACCCTGGGCGCGGCGGGCGCAGTGGAAGCCGTACTGACCTTAACCGCCCTAAACAATAAAATCATTCCCCCCACGTTCGGTTTTCAGGAAACGGACGAAAACGTCGGTTTTGCGCCCGTTCAAACAAAAACACCGCTTACCAAACGGGCGGCCCTGTCCGACTCGCTCGCCTTCGGCGGCTGTAACGCGGCTTTAGTATTGGGGGCGGAGGATTATGATGGCTGATTTTTTTATTAACGGTTTTTCCGCCTTAACGGGCGACGCGGACGCCGCCTCTTTCGCGGCGTACTTCGAAGCACGCCGCCTGCGCCGCATGGAAACTATCGCCAAAAATGCGCTTTTATGCTCGTGCCGGGCGTTTGAACAGGCCGGAATTGACATTCACGCCCCTAAAGACACGGGCTTAAGCGTAGCCGCCGGGGCGGGTTCCTTAGAAAGCACGTGCAAGTTTATGGACAGCATTATCGACGACGGGGACGAACTCTCCTCTCCCACCGCGTTCGCGGGCTCCGTACACAACTCGACGGGGCTTACGTTATCCGTATTTTTGCACTTAAACGGCCCGTGCGTTACGACGGGGCAATTCGATTTTTCGTTTGCCGGAGCGCTGCTCACCGCGCGCGAATTTTTAAAGCGCGGCCTGTGCCGGGAAGCCCTCGTGGCCGTGGCCGAAGATATAAATCCCTCCGCCGCCCTGCTGGCCCCCAAAAACCCGGAACTTTTCGCACCCGTTCTGCGCGGACCGCAAGGCCCGTTTACCCGCGCGGCGGCCGCGTTCGTCATTTCCGCCGAACCGACGGAAAAAACGCAGTTTGCCGTAACCGATTTTCATTTTTCCCGCACGGACGCGCCCGCCGCGCCGTGTTCCTTATTCCCCTCCGCCGCCGCGTGCGCCCTGGAAACGGCTGCCCGGCTCCAAACGGGCAAACCGTTTGTCCTATGCGACGTATTCGGCGGAGCGGAACTCAAGCTGGAGGCTGAACCGTATGTTAACTAGAAACGACATCAAACGCATGCTCGGAGATTTGCTCCGCACCGAACTCGCCCGCCATAAAGTGGACGCGCTGGCCGTTTTTGAAGCGGACGGGCTCGACGATATTTTCACCCGTATGCCGCAGGACTTACTGCAAAACGTTTTTGTAAAAGCCGCCGACGTATTCGGCTATGAATGCCGCGCGTTCTCCGGCCTGGAACTGATGACGGATTACGCGTTCGCTTCGTACATAAAAACGGGCGGCGTTACGTTTTTAACTTCCGGCAGTACGGGCACGCCCAAAAAATGCTTCCATTCAAATGACATGATCCGCCAGGAAGCGTACGGCGTAAAATTTTTATTTCCCGAAGTAAAACGCATCGTTTCCCTCGTTCCCGCAAGCCATTTGTACGGTTTTACCTTTACGGTGGCCCTGCCGCACGCGTTAAACGTGCCCGTAGTTACGCTGGCTGCGTTACCCACCCAGCCGTGGGAAAAATTACTGCAGGAAGGCGATTTGGTGGCCGGGTTTCCGCTGTTTTGGAACTATTGGCTCCGCTGCGGCAATAAATTTCCGCAAGGGGTATTTGCCCTGTCTTCCACTGCGCCGTGCAAAGATGAAATTATCCAAGGATTGCTGGACGCAGGAACCGCCGGATTTACCGAAATCTACGGCGCCAGCGAAACGGGCGCCATCGCCCACCGCCACGGCCCGGCCGAAGCGTTTGAACTCTTCCCGTTTTGGGAAACGGCCGGAACCACAAGCCCCCTGCAAATCCGTCGGACGGGCTCCGGCGCGTGGCTCCAGCTGCCGGACCAGGTGGAACTGAAAGGCGAACGCTTTTTGGTGCCGCTCAAACGCACCGACGCATGCGTGCAGGTGGCAGGCATTAACGTTTTCCCCAAACACGTGGAGGAAATTTTGGCCGCCCACCCAGCCGTAAAGGAATGCCGCATACGCTTAATGCGCCCGGAAGAAGGAAACCGCTTAAAAGCGTTTATCGTGTTAAATGAAGGCTTCTCGCAGGAGCACCTGGGCATCATCCGCACCTATCTGGCGCAAAAACTGACGGTGCACGAACTGCCGCGCACGTTTACCTTCGGCACGCAGCTGCCCGTTTCCCACCTGGGTAAAGATGCCGACTGGTAACCCCGCCCGGGCCTAAAAAACCATTTACATCCCCGCCGCCCGCGCGGGGATTTTTCCCCGATACGCGATTTTTTGCATTTTTCTCCGTCGGGAGATGCAAAACGGCGGATTTTGTGATACAATAAAAGAGGAGACGCACCTCATACGTTTCAAATTTGAATGACAAGGGTCAAAGGGTCCCAGAAAATTTATGGGCCCTTTGGCCCTTGTCACTCGTTTGATTTTCTGTTAGACTGACAATAGGTACGACGTGTATCATCGGCAACTTTTGTACCTACGTGGAGAATAATTATGAATAAAGCACTATCTATCCTGCTGAGTTTAACACTCATTTACGGCAGCATAACGCCTTCGCTGGCACAGAAAGGCCTCGGCGGCGTTATCAGAGGCGTCAGCGCTGCAAGATCCTTGTCCCCGGCTACGCTTAATGCCCTGCAGGGCATTGTCAGCAAAACGGCGTCCATCTCCGTTATGGTCCCGGTTCGTTACCTGGCTGCGGGCGTTGTTTCCACTTCTGTGGGCAAAGGCACCATGGCGACCAAAGTCGCCCGCGGCGTCCGCGTTAACCCCAACGAACTGAAAGACGTGGCGAGCTTGCAGTTTACGCCCAAACAAGCGCTGGAAACGCTCCAGAATTTCAGAGAAGCCAAAGACTTCACTCATTTGGATATTGCGTATTTAAACGCATTTCCCCATTTTAACATCACCCGCGGGTTTGAAGTAACGAACGCTGACCGCCTGGCCGCGCTGAACAATTACCGCCGCGTCGCCGCGGTTTCCCTTAACCCGAAAAACCAGTCCGGCTCCGCCAACGAATGGGGCCGCAACATGGCCGCTATTTCCAACCTGGGTATTTACGGTACCGAAACGGACGCCGAACTGATTATTCGCCTCAGCAAAGCCGCTCCCGCGGAATTTACCGCTTATACGGATGTAATCGCTTCCCGCGCGCTCCTTAGCTTGAATGCGACCGGCAAATTGCAGGAATTGGCCGCGCTGCGCACGGTTAACGGTACGCTGCCCGCCCACTGGCAGGGTATTGCCGATTATGTCACCGCCCACGCGCTTCCCGTGGAACTTCCCGCCGTTGCCGAAGGGAAAGTCCCCGCGTTAACCGAGGAAGCCAAAACCTATTTGCAAAAATGGAATCCGTTAAACCTCCACCACGAAAACACTTCCGCCAAAGCCGCGGAAGACTGGCTCTCTTTGCGTGAAGGCGCAAACGCCAGAATCATTTCCGATGAAGCCGGGCAGGTAATTACCGAAGGAACCGCCCGCCCGACGATTCAAAACGGTTTAAAAATTGACACTCCCGCCGCCGACGGTCTGGCTTTAAACGCCACCGAAATTCCGGCCGCGGGCGGTAACGGCGCCGTTCCTCCCGAACCGCCTGCTGCCGTAGCGGGTGCGGAAGAAGAAGCCGCTTTTGACGGAAACGTGGACAACCTGATTAACAGAACCATTGAAGACGTTTACGCCAAATATAAACAGCAGCCCGTACAGTCCGAAGAAGTCTATGCTACGCTTCTTAAAGAAGAACTGACCGCCGCGTTCAAAGCCGCCAAGGTGTCCCCCTCCACGAAGGACGCCATGGCTTCCTTGGCCGTAGCGCTCGAAGAGCTGCCCCTTACCAATATGGCCCGCCGCGAAATTATGGATGCCGTTTCCGGCCGCCAGTTGACGTGGCTGCAAAAAGCGGGCCGCAAAGTAATGGCTTTCTTCTCCCCGAAACAGGTAAAATCTCCCACCGCCGCCGATATCGACGTGCTGGAAGAAAAAGTACTGGAAACGTTAGTCGCCAACTCCGTCAGAGCGGACTTGCAGGCCGTGCGCTCCGCCATTAACAGCAGCGAAGCCCCCCTGGTGACCGTGGAAGAAAAAAGTTTTAACCGCAAAGACGCCGACGGCCAGGAAATTACGGTTAAATATAACAGAGAAGTTTACGACTACGCCAAAGTATTGCGGGATTACGTCGGCAGCGCCCTGCGCGTAACCGGCTCGCCGAGCACCCAGCTGGGTTTTGCCCCGCAAACGCTGGAAACGGGTCTGGCCGATTTCCCCTTCATGCACACCAACATTCTGCTCAAGAGCCGTGAAGGGCTGACCCAAAAAAGAATTTACACCGTTGCCGTGTCCGACAAAGACAAAATCTTCAAGGACCTTAAAAAAGGTTGGACGCTGGTGGTAGACACCTATGGCAACCTGTACAGAACCAACGGTGTGAAAAAAGTATATTATCACGATAAAAAAGTAACGACCGTCGTTTTGAAAAACCTGGGCGACATGCCGGTAGTGGTTATCCAGTCCGTCCCCAACCGCCTGGGCGCCTTGAACAACGTATTTACGATTATGGGCTATTCCTCTACGGGCCGCTTCCTGAAAGACGCCATGAAAAACGAATACAGAGACGTCTTGGGCCCGTCCGCGGACAGCTGGGCTACCGCGCTTACCACCGGTATTTACTTCACCAACCTGGCGGCGTTCCTGTACCAGCCGTTAATCAAAAAATTCGGCGCCCGCCCCGTATTGACCGGAGCCGTGAGCGCCATTCTGAGCGGTTCTCTGCTGCCCGTGTTGGCCACCACTTTGGGCGCTTCGCCGGAAGTAAGCATGGCCTCCGTTATCTCCGCGTTCCTGTTAACGGGTTTGGGCGGCGCCGGTATTCAGCAAATCGCCAACCCGACCGCCAAACAGCTCTTGCGCGGTAAAGACGCCGGCAGCATCGTATCCGCCGGACAGGTATGGAAATCCGTCGGTTCGCTTATGACGTACGGCGGTTTTGCCGCGGCCGTAGCATTGCTCGGCGCCCCGTGGCAGGCGATGTACGGTATCTTGGCCATCCCCGCCGTCAGCGCGCTGGTCAAACTGTTAAAAGCGGACTTGCCGCTTGCCCAGGCCGAAAAGAAAGTGGCCAAAGCCTCCGAAGTACAGGCGGAACTTTCCAAAATGGCAGAAAAAGGACAAATGTCCTGGAAGAAATTTATGGCGGACCCGAAAGTATGGTCCATCTTTGGCGGTCTGTTGGCCTTCTGCGGTTCGGAAACCATGGTCAGCGTTGCCACCAAAGGCATGATTAACAAATCGTTGGCCGGCTTGGAAGGCCTGTCCAAATTCTACGGCGACGCCGCCGAACTGCTGGCCCAGGCGCCCTGGATGGAAGGTATTGCTTCCGCCAACGTAGCCAACGCATTTGAAACGTTCTTAACCGGTATGGCCACTATGGCCCCTGTGTTGGCCGGACGCATTACTGCCACCAAGCTGATGCAGAAATTCAGCAGCGTGCCGAAATACAACCAGAAAATGATGACCATTTCCGGCGTAACGGCATTAGCCAGCATCGCCACGCTGTACGGTTTGGGCCCGAATGCCGGCCCCCTGGCCTTAATCCCGGTTGTGTTAACGAACGGTCTGTTGGGTAACATGTTTACGTTCTCGTTCAACATCATGAAAGACCATGATAAAACGAAATACAACAATGCCTACAGCACCTTAACGGGTACGCTTTCCACCAGCGCGGTTGTGGCGTGCTGCTTGATCCCGACCCTGGCCAGCTTGATTATGCCGGAAACGGCCGCGAATATGGCGACGATTGCCTTCGACCGCATGATTATCCCGTTGGCTTTGATCGGCGGTGCGATGACCGTAATCAACCTGTTCCACCACGCCAACCCGTTCTCTTGGCGCAAACCGGCCTCGCAGGAAGTGGTAGCGGCCAGACAAGAAGCCCTGTTTGACAGAACCGGCATCCTCTTGCCGCAGGCTGATACCTCCACCCTGGCCAAACTGCTGGCGGAAGAATTCAGCGTGCCGGAAGCGTTTGCCTCCAAAGAACTGAAAATCGCCATCAGCCGCGTGAAAACGGATATGGCTAAAGCCGCCCGCATCGGAGCTGACGAACTGGACGACATCTTAATCGGCAAAAGCGACGTCGTACTCTCCGAAGAAGCGTTAAACAAAATGGCGGGTACGCTCGGTGTGAGAACAAGCGAACTGAAAAAAATGGTTAAAGGCGACGAAAAAGTGATTGACCAAGTCGGTAACAAAATCATGAACCGCGTCCGCCAGCTGACCGAAAGATTGATTAAAAACAAATTGAACGGTATTGAAGACGGAAACGATTTAGACTTAGGCGACGCGTTGCCTAACTAAACGGAATTTGTAAAAAAATAAACCCTGCGCACGCACTTTGGCGGGGTTTATTTTTTGGGTAATTTTTAAAACCCGGAGTTTTGGTGAAGAAAGGAGGTTTTCAGACGAAAAAAACAGGAAAATAAAGGTCATTTTTTAACGGAAATATTATATAATGAAAGAAGACGTACACTAAATTTAAAGGAGACTTGTCAATGGAAAAGCTACTAAGCTGGTTTAGGCCTCTTCCCCCCGCTCCGCGGATTGAAGACCCGGACCAAGTAAACAAGATGTATAAGTACTGGCGTATTCGTACCTTTTTGGCGCTTTATATCGGATATTGCGGTTTTTATTTGACCCGCAAAAACATATCCCCCGCCTTGCACGTTTTCAGCGAAGAATTGGGCATCGGCATGATTGATTTGGGTATCATCGCCGCCACTTTTTCCGTTACCTACGGCGTAGGCAAATTGTTCTGCGGTATCTTGGCCGACAAAGCCAACGTACGCAGCTTTATGGCTATCGGACTTTTACTTTCCGGCGTTATCAACCTGTTTTATGGCTTTTTAACCTCCCTGTGGGCCCTGGCTTTCTTCTGGGGCATCAACGGTTTCTGCCAAGCCACGGGTTACCCGCCTGTAGCAAAATCGCTCGTGTACTGGTTTTCGCCCCGCGAAAGAGCAAAAATCTGGAGCTGGTGGTCCTCTTCTCACACTGCGGGCACTTTTGCCGCCGGCGCGTTGGTGGCCCTCCTGCTTAAATACTGCAGCGACTGGAGATCCGTCTTCTACGTACCCGGTTTCTTTGGGGTTGTAATCGCGGTGTACATTTTCTGGTCTTTGCGTGACAAACCGGATTCCGTCGGTTTGCCGCCTATCGAAGAATTTAAAAACGACGTTATCCCCGTAACCATTGACAAAAAAACCGACGTAAGCCAATGGACCATTTTGAAAAAATACGTATTCACCAACCCGTATGTATGGTACTTGTCTTTAGCGTTGTGCTTTGTGTACTTTGTGCGCTTCGGTACGCTCGACTGGGCGACCAAGTTCCTCTATGACGCCCGCGGCATTAACAAAGTGGACGTGGTATGGCTGTGGAACTTGATGCCGCTGTTCGGTATGCCCGGCGGTATTATTGCGGGTTACCTGGCCACCAAGTTCTTTAAAGGCCGCTGCGCGCCCATCACCATTTTCTACCTGCTTGTATTGGCCCTGTGCACGTACGGCTACTACCTGTTCGCCGGCGCCAACCACATGGTGTTGACCTGCATCTTCGTGGCCGCCATCGGCTTCTTTGTGGACGGCCCGCAGGTGTTAATCGGCGGTGTAATGCTCTCCAGAGTTACCGCGCAGGAATCCGCCGCCGCCGCGGCCGGTTTCAGCGGCTTCTGGTCCTACATTTTAGGTACCGCCGTGGGCGCGAACTTAGGCGCCGCGTTCTTGGTTGAACAATACGGCTGGGGCGGTATGTACGCCGCGTGCATCGCGTGCGCCGTAGCCGCCATTATCTTCGTAGCCTTGTGCTGGAAGAAAGAAACCGCCGAACCGAAGAAATAACCATCTTTGTATAAAGCGAAACCTCCGCTCCAACGGGCGGAGGTTTTTTTATGTCTGACGGGAAATTCTCCTTCTTCCGCCCCGCGTCATACCGTAGGATTTTATAGGGTATATGCGGCCCCCTTATAACCCTCTGTCGTCATGTCGGAGCGTCCCCTACAAACTCTTTCCCACGAAAAGCGGCGCGGAAGAATCGGTTACGTCACCACCCAATCTCCCGACGTTACGTGCCGCCAAACCGCTGAAAATATCCCCAAACACGGCGAGAGTGAACAGTAAAGGGGCCTAAATTCCCCCAGGGGCCCCAGCGCATTTTATTGTTGCCGCTCCCGGTCTATCAACAGGCCTGGGAAAAGCCAAAATTCTGCCACAACGCCCATAAAAATTCGCCCCGGCAACAAAAAACCGGGGCGGACAAATAAAGCAAAAAACGTAAAAATCAGCGGCTTTGGCGCGGCATGCGTACATCCGCCGGCGCCAACAAACGTTTTTCAGCCGGAGTATCCCCCGGCAACGCGTTTACGACGGAAAACAACAGCCCGCTGCTGCACTGGTCCCGATAGACTTTTTTATTGGGACGCGCATACCCTTTAAAAGGAGCCCCCTCAAAATAGCCGTCCGGAATGTGGGATATCGCGCCCGCGCGGTAAATTTTACGGTTGGATAACTTCTTCCCGTTCACTAAAAATTTAGTAATTTTGACGGGATTCTTTTTACCGGGGCGGTATTTGTATTCCACATATACGTTTTTGGAATAAGCAAAAATGGAATAATCCCCGCGTTCTTTTTCCCGGCGGATGGTTTCGCGCACGGCCTGTTTTAATTTTTTGCCGGGAATAGCAAACGTCGCCACATATTCGGTGTACGGGAGGAGCTCCACCAAATCGCGGCCTGTCAGCACGCCGGGAGCCACATCCTTGCGGATGGCCGGAATTTGGAAAATGGTAAAATCCACTTTTTCCCGCGCAGAAAGCCAATCAAACATTTCATCCGCAAGCATTTTGGGCAAATCCGCCTCGGCATCCGCGCCCCGGGGATATTTGGGTAACGCCTGCGGCACAAACGCATACGCCTGCCGCAGAGAGGTATTTTCGATATCCGCCAGCCGCGCGGCGGTAGCCGGTTCTTCGCCCCAGGTTTCCAGGTCCAAACGGATATAACGCGCGGAAACATTTTCCAACGCGCCCGTTTGGTCATTAAAATCAAGCTCTACGCGCGTAGTTCCTTCCAGCATCGCGCCGCTTTCCACAAACAGCGGTCCGTTTTCCCCCAGCCGCCGCTCCATATTGCGGACGTGGGCATGGCCGCCTAAAAACACGTCAATTTTGCGGTTTGGCGTCAGCGCAGGGACCAAGGTGCTTAAAATTTGGGAGGCTTTCCGGGCGTCGGCTATAGAATCGTGCGCCAGGAGCACCACGGCATCCGGCTTTTGCGCATACACCTCAGAGAGCAACTGCTCCCAGGCGGCCTTATCCAGTGCCCTAATTTCCATTTCACCCGCCATGCCGGGGCCGGCCAGCGCATAGCCAATAACGGCAATCCGCCGACCGTTCCAGGTGTAGACACGGAACGGCAAAACCGTTTTATTTTTCATTGGCAGGCCGTGCATATTGGCAGCCAAAACATCCCCGTTAAAAGAAGAAAGCGTACTGCCTAAAATTTCAGCGCCGAAGTCGCTGTCGTGATTGCCGATAGTCAGCGCGGCGTATCCGCGGCCCAATACGTTACGGCCGGATTTTCCCGCCGCGTTCATCAGTTCCACGGAATAAAGGCCGTTTGAATCATTAGCTTCTTTGTTGCCGCTGGAAAAATCGCCCGAATCCAACAGGACAAACGGCTCTTTCTCACTGCGCAGGACGTTTTCCAACACGGCAAACCCGCCGAAAAGACGGTTACTTTTATCCGGCCGGGGAAAATAAAAGCCGTGAATGTCGCTGGTGTGGTAGATAACCAATTTTTCCGCCCAGCCGGGCAGCGCAAAACAGCATACCACTGCCAAACATACAAGTTTTAACAGGTAAGGACGCATATAAATCTCCCTGAGTTTATTTTCTACAGTGTAGCAAAAAAATGCACCTTCCCGGAGCCGGAGTTACCCGGGTGACAAAAAACCCTCCCCCGCAAAAACGGGGGAGGGTTTCAAATGCACGTTATCCAATTAGATGGAAAGCACGTAAAGCATGTTGGTGGTACCGGCTTTGCCGTAAGGAATACCGGCCGTAACCACAACGTTATCGCCTTCTTTGGCAAGTTTCTGGGCGATGACGGCTTTTTTGGTTTCGGCGGTCATATCGTCAAAGTTTTTCAAGTTTTCAATGACGATCGGCGTTACGCCCCACACAACGGTCAGCTGGCGGGCGGTGGTGATGTTGGGGGTCAGGCCCAAAATCGGCAGGCCGCCGGCGCGCTGCTGGGAAGCACGGAGCGTGGTGGAGCCGGAATCGGTAAACGTAACGATTACGTTGGCCGTATCCATGTTGGTGGCCACTACGCCGGCCGCGGTGGTGATGGCGCCTTCTTTGGTGGAATCGTTTTTGCGTTCCAACAAGGAAAGACCTTTGCGGTAGCGGTGGTCTTTTTCCACGGTTTCGATGATGCGGCGCATGGTGGCGACGGCTTCATACGGATGATCGCCCTGGGCGGTTTCGGCGGACAGCATGACCGCGTCTACACCGTCGTAAACGGCGGTGGCGACGTCGGACGCTTCGGCGCGGGTGGGCATAATGTTGTGAATCATGGATTCAAGCATCTGCGTGGCGACGATGACCGGTTTGCCCGCTTTGCGGCAGCCGGAAACGATTTTTTTCTGCAGTACCGGCACGAGTTCGGGGCTGGTTTCCACGCCCAGGTCACCGCGGGCGACCATGATGACGTCGGTCAAATCGATAATTTCGCGCAAGTGTTCAATGGCGGAGGGTTTTTCGATTTTGGCGATGATGTGGGCTTTGGATTTCATGAGGCTGCGCAGTTCGATAATATCCTGCGGTTCCTGCACGAAGGAGAGGCCGATAAAGTCGGCGCCCAGCATTTCGGCGATTTTCAAATCTTCTTTGTCTTTGGCAGTTAACGCGGAGAGCGGCAATTTTACGCCGGGCACATTTACGCCTTTTTTGTTGGAAAGTTCGCCGCCGGCGATTACGGTGCAGTCGGCAGAGTCGGCTGTGTGGGAATCCACACGCAAGCGGACGACGCCGTCGTTAAGCAAAAGTTCCAGGCCGGGTTTCATCGCGGCGAAAATTTCTTTGTGCGGCAGACAGACGCGGGTCTGGTCGCCCGGTTCCGGGTTCATGTCCAGGCGGAATTTGTCGCCTTCGGAGAGTTTAATGCGGTAATCTTTAAAGGTGCCGATGCGGAGTTTCGGGCCCTGCAAGTCGAACAAAATGCCCAACGTGCAGTTATATTTTTTTTCCATTTTGCGGATGTTGGTAACTCTTTCCTGGTATTCAGGCAAAGAACCGTGGCTGCAGTTGCAGCGGAACACGGATACCCCGGCTAAAACTAATTTTTCTACGGCTTCTTCGTTGCTGGTGTCGGGACCGATGGTCGCGACGATTTTACAAAAGTCAGTATTTTTCGGCATAATCTATTTCTTTCCTCAGTTTACTTCTTGGAGTAAGGGGCCGGCTCTTCGCCGATTTCCCCCTTCTATCATTATTTTATTATTTTTGGGAGATATTTGTCAG
The DNA here is from genome assembly GCA_910576915.1 of uncultured Elusimicrobiales bacterium. GTDB lineage: Bacteria > Elusimicrobiota > Elusimicrobia > Elusimicrobiales > Elusimicrobiaceae > Avelusimicrobium. The sequence goes on along the minus strand of CAJTJT010000010.1, from coordinate 19,728 downwards.
CAAATCTTTACAAGAAAAACCAAAATCCTTACAATATTAGAATGACCGATAAAACCCCTCTTTCACCTAAGAAAGATTATTTTGCCCCCATGCACACCGCCGAACATATCCTCAACCAAACCATGGTTCGCGTTTTCGGCTGCGAACGGAGCAAAACCAACCATATCGAAAAAAATAAATCCAAGTGCGACTATTTCCTTCCTTCCGCCCCCACCCAGGAGCAGCTGGACGAAGTGGAACGGCTGGTAAACGAAGTAATCGCCACAAACCTGCCCGTACGCGGCGAAGTAATGCCGCGCGCGGAAGCGGAAAAACGGGCGGATTTATCTTCCCTTCCGCCGGACGCCACGGGCGACGTGCGCCTGGTTTACATCGGTGCGTACGACGTCTGCCCCTGCATCGGCAAACACGTGGAAAACACGGCCGAAATCGGACGGTTTAAAATCAGCAGCTTTGATTATGCGGACGGAAAATTACGCCTCCGCTTTAAATTAGAAAATTAACTTCAGGAGAAAACATGCAGAATTGGTGTAAAAAACTGTTTATCGTGCTGGCCGCCTGCGCGGCCGCCGGAACCCTGCACGCCCAGGATAACTCGCGCGGATGGCAGGTAGAACTGAAAAAACTGGCGTTTGACGTAACGTCCACCGAAGTAAAACACGCCGAAGCCTACCAGGACTTTTCGGAAGCCCGCCTGACTTCGGACTCCCAAAGTGCGGTGCGCGGCCTGTTTGACATGATTGCCGACTACCACGCTAAGCATTACCTGTGGACCAACGAACTGCTGATGGATTACGGCCGCACCAAAGTGCGCCCCGTAGAAGGCGAAAAAGTTACCAACGAAAACGCCGATAACATCCTGCTCACCACCGGCTACACCCAACGCCTGTGGAAAGTGGAAGATTTTATGGGCGGCTTTGAAATGGGCCCGTTCTTCAACCTGGGCTACGAAACCGAGTTTACCAAGCCCGACCACTCCCCCCGCAAAAAAATTCTGCGCGGAACGGGCGGTGTGAAACTGTTTGAAGGCAAATACATCAAAAATCTGTTTGCCGCCGTGGTGGGCGAACGGGATTACACGTACCACCCCGCCGCCAGCAAACTGGCGTGGGAAGCGGGAGTAAAAGTGGAACAGCCCATCCGCGAAGGCGTAACGGCCAAGTACTCCGCCCTGTACCGCAAATACGTCAGCACGTCCGAAAAACGCGCAACCGATTTAAGCTACGAATTTGAAGCCGACGCCCGCCTGGACGTACAACTCTACAAAAACCTCTACCTGGCGCCGTTTGTTTCGTACTATACGGCCAAAGGCAAGTATGTTTCCAAACGCGGCGAAAACGTGTATGTGGGTGTATCGCTGTCGTTTAGCCACTTATTCCACGAAGCCAAATAACGGCTGACATCTTAAAAGAACGCCCCCGGTTTTGGCCGGGGGCGTTTTCTATTTACCGAAACAAACCGTCAAACTGGCCCGTCCACACCGTATGCGGGCGGATTTCGCCGTGCGCGGCCTTGTGGATAATATCTTCAAGCCTTTCCAGGCCGTATTCGCCCCAGACGAGAACCTCTACAATATTCTCCGGCGCAATATCTTCATACGCATAGTAAATGGTTTTGGTGGAATTGAAAATTGGGCTGTCCCCCAATTCCATATTGGGAGTGCGGCGGATGACAAACACCACGCCGATTCGGTCTTTTTCGTATCCGTGCTGGAAAATATAGTGCGATGCTTCCGCCGACGAAGACGATAAGCTGACGGCCTGCCCTTTCGCCCCCGTATTCCACTTGGTAAGCGCGGGAGAAAAACCTTCCCGCAAAAGTTTCACAAGTCTTTCCGGCGTAACCAGCATACCGCGGTATAACACGTCCGAAGATCCGTTATCCGGCGTATAAGTGGGTTTATGTTGGTACGGCTGAACCCGGCGAACGAAAAACCCCTCCAAATACTTTTGGGGCAAATGATAGCCTTTTAAAATTTCATCCCGGTACAGGCTGATGCCGGCGAATAAAAACAAACGGGAACGCGCGGCGCGTTCTTGCTTGGCTTTAAGCACAACCCGCTTGATGGCATTCGCCTGTCCCGCAGAAACCGGGTCTGGAAGTACCGGGATTGCTTTCCATCTGGCGGATGCTGGTAAATTTCTCAAAGAACAGTAATACGGTAAGCCGGAAATTCCGCTTCCTAATACGGTCTGAGCGGCATTTCTCGCGCCACGCGCAGCCACCACTGGAGCCTTTACGGCCTGAGCCTGCACAGGCACGGCCAAAACCGCCAGGCCCACACCGCACAGTACGGCGGCCGGAATGATATTTATACGTTTCATGTTTATTTCCTCTTTTTTAGCATTAAAAAAGCCCCGGGCTTTTGGTAAAGTCCGGGGCGTGTTAAAAATTTTTGTCGTTATCAAGCAAACTGCCTGATATTACGAATGATGCCCGGACCCTGTTGTTTATTAGAAAATAGCACTGCAGACATAAAAGAAACGCAATAGGCCATGGCAAAAGCAAAAACGGCCCCTTCCGTCAAAGCGGAGCGGGACATAATAGAATTAAAAAGAATGTTTTTGCTTATCATATTTTTTTATTATACCCTTTTATTAACACGCCGCACAAGATTTTTTTGCATAAAAAAGAGCCGTTCCCATATGGGAACGGCTCGCAAAACATACCCAAACAGCTATTTGTTCCGGCGGTAAACGACGCTTCCGTCCTGCGCCTGCAGCGTCCATTCGCCGCCTTCTTTGCGAAGCGTAAAATTCTCGGCAAAATCAATCGTCTGCCCGTTGCCCACGCTTTGCCCGGTCAGCACCACCGAATCGCCGTGCAGCGCCCAGCTTTGGTAAACCAGCGTCTGCATATTGACGGACGACGCTGCGCCGCCCTTCTCCAGTTTAACGCCCTGGAAAGTCCCCTCCATACCCGGCACGGGTTCCACCCATACGCCCAGGTATTTGCTCTCCGGGGAACATCCCGCCGCCAATACACAAAGTACAATCAAAAAAAGAATGCGTTTCATAAAATTTATTTCACCTTATACGTTAACGTAACGGCCGCTTTTACGGGAATCATACCCGTGGCCGGAGCGGGATTACCGCCGTCATCCACCGGCAACGCGCCGTTATACACGTTTTGGCTGATGTTGCTGGCCGCATAACGGACGCCGGGCCAGCCGGGGACCGTATCTTCCTGCACGTTTACAATTTTGCCCAGTTTTACGCCCGCGGCTTCGGCCAGCAGCTGGGCTTTTTCCTGCGCGTATTTGACCGCCAGACGGCGGGCTTCATCGCGGCTGGCGCGGGTGTTGGTGGAATAGAAAGACACATTTTCCACCCGGTTTACACCCATATCCAAAAGCGTATACAGCACGTCTTCGTACTGGGTTACATCGTCCAGCGTGACGGTAAACGTCTGGGACAGTTCATACTCCAGTTTTTCTTTGGCCGTACGGCGGCCGGAATTAGTGTAAACGGCTTCTTCCGTATATACGGGCCGGATGGATAAACCGTCGGCCTGGATAAAGCGGTCTTCCACGCCGCGGTTATATAAATAGGCGGTTACCTGCTGGGCCACTTGGTTGAGCTTGGCCGCGCCGGCGCGCAAGTTGGTTGTTTTTTCGCTCAGGCCGAACGTGATGGCCGCCCGGTCCGGACGAACGCGCACTTCCGCATCCGCGCTGACGCGCATATAATTATCGGCGGCAAACACGCCGCAGGCCGGGAACAGCACCGCGGCCAAAGCAAACAAAAATACTCTTTTCATATTTCCCCCTATGCGGTGATATACCAGTATTATAAATTATTCTCGGCCGCGCTGTCTTGGGCACACAAAAGCGGCTAAAAACGCCCCAAAAAGAAAGAAGGCACCGGCCCTCACCCGCTTGCTTCCCTACGACAAAAAACCCCGCCCTTGCGGACGGGGTTTTATCGTAATCAAACGATTTTAGAACTTAATCAACATACCGAGCTGGCCTTTGGTGTTGTCTTTACCAAAGTCAGTTTTGTTATAGTTGCCTTCGGTGCCGTATTTGGCATAGCCGACGCCGGCAAACAATTCCACATATTCGTTGTGGGCATATTTGGCGGTGAGGTCAGCTTCCAAGGTGGCGGAATGGCGGCCGAAGCGGCTTTGGAAGGAATAACCGTCCAAAGACACGGTCCATTTTTCGTAGGGTTTAAAGTCAAAACCGACGTTAAACATGCGAACGCCGTCTTCGGTATAGTCAAAGATGTTGCCTTTCATCGGATCGCCGATCAAGAGGCCCGGTCTGTAGTTGCCAAAGGCCATAAAATTGCCATTGGAGTACAGGAACGCGGCGCGGGCGGTTACGGCTTCGAAGTTAATCGCGCCGTCCGCTTTTACCATGTAACCGGTGTCTTTGTGTTCTTTGACGAGTCTGTCGCCGGCGAAGTTGCGGGCGTATTCAACGCTTAAGAGCGCGGCTTCGGGGTTGAAGGCCAATTTGGCACCGTAGAAACCCATATTTTTGTCGGTGTCGTTCCATACGCCACCTTCGAAGTATTGAACGTTGCGCAAATCATAACCGTAGGCTTGCAAGGTCAAGGCTTCGGTCAAGTTCAGTTTCAAATCCGCACCGTAGATGGCGGCGTCTTTGGTGGTTTCGTCTTCACCATCGCTAAGATCAGCCACTTTACCGGCAATCATGGTGAAGGATTTAAAATCGTCGCTGTAAGAAACTTTGGCGGCGTCCAGCGCGCGGGCCAAGTTTACGCCTTCGGCGTTATAGTGAGTCGGCCCAAAATACATTACGGCGCTGTTTTCATCGCCGTAGAATTGGCGGCCGACCGTGGCTTCCAGACAGCAGAACAAATTGGAAAGCACCACATTGGCTTCGGCCAGTTTCATGCCGTCGGCATTGTCAAAACCTTCGTTGGCTTTGTTATTCGTGCCCCAGGCATAGCCGTATTGGAAGAGCACGTTGGCGCGCACGTCTTCAACCAGATCAAAAGAAAGACCGGCCAAAGCGCGGGCATTGGTGCCGGAATTATATCTGGCGTCAGTTACATCATTGTGACGCACATCAGAGGCGATCGTCTGGATTTCGCCTTTGAGGGTTACGTTTTTAAGCACGTCGGCGCTCGCCGGGAAGGCCACAGCCATGGCCAACAGCAAGCCTAATAGTTTCTTCATGAAGGACTTCCTCCTGTTTGATTTTAACTATCCTACCACATCATTAAAACTAATTAAGAAAGCGATGTAAAGGCTTTTTATAAATCCTGCTTGACATCTAAAAACAGAAGTGTTATTCTATCTGCCCCGCTGATTTTTTCTTTTTCCCGAAAAAGCAGTTTTCCGTCGGATAATTTAGTTTTCAGTCCGCCGCCGCACCGCCGTTTCAGCCGGCACAACGCTCCGGGGTTACGTCCGGGCCGGGCCGTAAAGCATTGACAAAAAAACCGCCCGCCCCAAAACGGAGCGGACGGTATATTTTAATAAGTTAACTTAGGCCCACAAAGAAAGCTTGGTTACTTTGTCCATGCGTCTTACTTTGGGTTCGCCCACCAGTTCCTGTATGTACGCTTCGCATACGTAAATTTTGGTACCGGGCATTAAGTGGCCGCCCACGGCGGCGTAATCTTTGCCGGAAAGAACCACGTGCGCGTGTACTTGCGGGCGGTTGTCTTGGATGCTGACGTTGCCCGTAAGGCTCAAGAGTTCCATTTCCTCGTTGATTACCTTTTTTTCGTATTTCTTTTTGGCCTGGTCATAATAACCGACGGTGGCGTTCGCTACGGAGCCCACCACGCTTACCACGCCGCATTTCACTTGGTTGTCGTGGCAAAAATCAGCGAGTGACTCGAGCAAATCCTTGCCTTTGGGAAGTCTGAAAAGATAGGTCCGTCCGGTCAAGTAAGGTTTTTCTTCTGCCATGTTATTCTCCTGTTCGGGTCTACCGCCAAGCGGTATCCCGTTTTAAATCTTGCGCGTAAGCGCGCACCGCTTCAAGCAGAGAGGCTCCGTCGAGCCCCGCCTCGGCGTATAATTTGGCCGCGGACGCACTTCCGAGATAGACGCCGTTCTTGTGCGGGAACAGCGTATGTCTGCGCCCGGCCTGGCTTAAGAGCCAGCCCTCCAGCGCAGGCAGTGTAAAATCGGTAATCCCCATCGCCGTATGACGATACTCAAGCGGCAGGATTTTTTCTTGCTCTTCTTCGGGCAGCAGTTCAAACAGTTCCCGGCTGGCGGCGTAAACCACATTCAAGTCCGGTCCGTTTGCGCTGAGTTCGGGCAGCAGTTCTTCCGCCACAATGCGGCCCACGCCCGCCCCCTGTACGATAAGGGTTCCTTCCGCTTTGCCTTTGGCGCGGCGCATATAGTACACGCCGTTTACCGCATTTTGCGCCGGGTCCATACCGAGCGCTTCGCGGTCCAACAGCGTGTAAGACGGCCGGACCACAAACGGCGCGAAAATGGCGGGTTTCAAAGAAAGCGATTTGGTAACAAGCGGCCAAATTTCGTCCACCTCAAGCGGTACGGCGGTAATGCACGCACCTTTGGGGAAGTTGCCCTGCAAAAGCTGTAAGGACTGCGGATCGGCGTGCGTCGGGCCGTCTTCGCCCGTCGGCAAACTCGCGTGGCCGTTGAATATAATAAACGTATTGGGGTGGAGCCCCGCTTCGCGCGCGCTTTGCACGCCAATCGCGTGCAGACGGGCGGCCACGTGTTCAAACGCCAAAAACGCACCGTACGACGAAGCTACGCCCGCATGTTTGCCAAAAGCGGAAATACCCGTGCAAACGGCCGATAAACCGTCCTCGCAAATGCCCCCGGCCGACAAGCGGCGGGATTTCGGGTTGGAAACGGTATTAAAAAATCCGTCCGGGAAGTCTTTGGAAATCGCGCCCGCGCCGGTAGAGCCGTACAAATCGGCCGACGCGGTCAGCAGCGTTCCGCCCGTATTTTTATTGAGATACGCCAGCACGTTGCCGAGTACCCCGCGGGTGGTATAGGATTTGCCTTTTTCAAACACGAACTCCGCCGGAACTTCAGCCGGGTTAAAGGTATAGAGTTTTTCACTGTCGCCCAGGTCCGCGCGGACGGCGCGGGCTTTGGCGGCCAAAGCGGAGGCGGACGCTTCCAGCCGGCCCGCCAAATACGCGCACAGCGGTTTATCGCTTTCCAGCGCGCGGCGGACGGTCAGCAACGATTCCCAATAAAATTTCTCCACGTTGTCTTCGGTTTTCTCCCCTTCAAAACGCGGGAAGGAAACGCCGAACATTTTTTCAAATTCGCCAAGTGAGCCGTAAAATCCTTCGGAAGCAAATTTGTGGCCGCTCCCGTGCGAGGCTTTACCTTCAATGCCGTAGTGCCAGCCCTTCACCGTACGGTAAACAATCGCCGTCGGCTGGTGGTTGGAAATTTCCGCCGCCAGTTTCTGCGCGGCGTGGATTTGGTTGAAATCGTGCCCGTTGGGAACGCGGATGACGTTAAAATCGTGCATGTAGAAAAATTCCATCGGGTTCCACTGCACGTAATCGCCGGGGTTTTCGCCGTCGGCGGTGACGCGTTCGCTTTCGATGGACGCTTCGTTCCAGTCGATATGAAAAACAGCGTTTTTTAACTGCGCGGTAGCGGCCGTAGCGGCGGCTTCGCTTACGCGCCCGGCGGTCATGCCGCCTTCGCCTTCAATAATATGGACGGCGGGGCAATTTTCCCCGTACGCGTCGGCCGCGGCCAGCGCCAGGCCCACGGCGGAACCGTCCCCCACGCCGCTCGCGCCCGTGCTGGTGCGCACAAACGGAACGAGCGGTTCCGGGTGGCCGCCCAAAGGTTTAACGTTAAATTTTTTGAAAAGGGGCGTCTTTTGCGCCTGATTATGCCGGAAACCGAGCAAATCTTCCAGACGCAGCTGGAGTTTTTCGTCGGACGGCAAAAGCTCCGGCTTGGCGATGCGCGCCGCTTCGTTGCGAAGCGCCCACATGGCATACAAGCCAAGCGCTTTGTGCCCGGCGGCGTAAGAAATGATATCACCGTCGTCCCGGTGCGGGTTCTTTAATTCGTACGCCATTTCTTTATATAAAAGGTGTTCCACCATGCGCCCGCTGGAAATACTCCCGCCCGGATGGCCGGAATTGGGCACATAATTATAAAGAAGCGCCACCAGCGCGCGGTAGGCCGCATCCAGCTTTTCAAACGCGTTTAATTCCTCCGCCGGAAGTTGGTAAGCGGGGTTTTGGGCGTAATCGGTTACGTCCATATACACGCCGCGTTTTTTACCCGGTTCAAATGGTTTGTTCATAAAATTAACGCCCTATTGGGCGGCCTCCTCTACTCCGTTCTGCGCCGCCGTTAAGGCCAGGCGGAAGACGTTTTCCACGTCGCGCTTGCAGACCACTTCCACGTTGGAATGAATGTTGCGCGTAGGAATGGAAAGCCCGCAGGTGGGTACGCCCGTTTTGGACAGGTGCACCGCTCCCGCGTCGTTACCGCCGCGCGGCGCCACACGCACCTGACGGCGGATATTATGTTTATCACAAAGTTGTTTTAAGGCGTCAAACAGCCAGGCGGGCGTGATGGTGCAGGAATCAATCGCCGTAATTCCCGCGCCGCCGCCAAGCACGGTAATATAATCCTGCGGGGCTACGCCGGGAATGTCCGCCGCGCCCGTAGTATCCAGGCACAAAGCAAGATCGGCGTCGATGCCGTAGGCCGCCGTTTTCGCGCCGCGCAGGCCGACTTCTTCCTGCACGGTAAATACGGCGTAGACGTCATAAAAAGGGTCTTTTAAAGCGCGCACGACTTCCGCCAGCACAAATGCGCCGGCGCGGTTGTCGAGCGCTTTGGCGGAAATACGTTCGTCGCCAAATTCCGCATATTCGCGGTCCAGCACCGCCCAGTCGCCGGGTTCTACGCGTTTTTTAACTTCTTCGGCGGGCAGACCTAAATCGATAAAAAGTTCTTTAACGCCCAAGGCGCGGCCCCGGTCGGCTTCCGTCGTAATATGGGCGGGTTTTACGCCGATAACGCCCAAGAGTTCGCCCTGCGCCGTCTGCACGCGCACCCGCTGCGCCAAAAGCGTGCGGGGGTCAATCCCCCCCACCGTAATAAACCGCGCAAATCCGCGGTCGTCCACGTGGTGAATCATCAGCCCCACTTCGTCCATGTGCGCGCAAAACAACAGTTTTTTGCCGCTGGTGCCTTTTTTCAGCACAATCAGGTTGCCCAGCGCGTCGGTGCGCATTTCGTCCGCATGGGGAGAGAGCAACGTTTTAAGGTAGTTCCGCACCGCGCTTTCGCGGCCGGAAACGCCGGGCAGAGCGGTTAAGGTTTTAAGAATAGAAAAATCGGGTTTATAAGTCATTATTACTCACTAAAAGACATTAAAGGTAAGTACATTATACGCCAAAAGCCCTTTTTTTGCAAGGAATTTTAGACGGAAAAACTCCGTTTCGCCCAAAAGAGGGTTCACGGCGGCTAAAAAAATTGTAAAATGTTGGGGACAGATATATTTTTTTAGGAGGCTGTACATGACCGTTTCTTATAAAGAACTTGGCTTGGTAAACACCCGCCAAATGTTCAAAGACGCTATGGCCGGCGGTTACGCCATCCCGGCTTACAACTTTAACAATATGGAACAACTGCAGGCGATCGTCACCGCGTGCGTGCAGACCGGATCCCCGGTAATCCTGCAGGTTTCCAGCGGCGCGCGCAAATACGCCAACGCCACCTTGCTGCGCTGGATGGCCCGCGGCGCGGTTGAAATGATGAAAGAACTCGGCAACCCGGTTCCCCTGTGCCTGCACTTGGACCACGGCGATTCTTTCGAACTGTGCAAAGACTGCATCGACAACGGTTTCTCCTCCGTAATGATTGACGGCTCCCACCTGCCGTACGAAGAAAATGTCGCGCTCACCAAAAAAGTGGTGGAATACGCGCACGCCCACGATGTGACTGTGGAAGGCGAACTGGGCGTTTTGGCCGGGATTGAAGACGAAGTTTCCGCCGAACACCACACCTACACCGACCCCGCCCAAGTGGAAGATTTCGTAACCCGCACCGGCGTGGATTCTTTAGCCATCTCCATCGGCACCTCTCACGGCGCTTACAAATTTAAAGTAAAACCCGGCGAAAAATTGCCCGAACTCCGCTTCGACATTTTGGAAGAAGTTTCCAAACGCTTGCCCGGTTTCCCGATTGTTCTGCACGGTTCCTCCAGCGTTCCGCAGTGGGCCGTCAAACAAATCAACGAATACGGCGGCAAAATTGAAGACGCTGCCGGCGTGCCGGAAGAACAGCTACGTAAAGCCGCCAAAATGGCTGTGTGCAAAATCAACGTGGACTCCGACGGCCGCCTGGTGATGACCGCCACCATCCGCAAAATTTTCGCCACCAAACCCAGCGAATTTGACCCGCGCAAATACCTGGGCCCGGCCCGCGAAGAACTTATCAAAATGTATGCCGAAAAGAACCAGAACGTATTTGGTTCCGCCGGCGTTATTAAATAAGTTTACAATCTGAAGCAAAAACCCCGCTCCTAAGAGCGGGGGTTTTATATTTGGTTTACACTAATCCAATAGATAATATACAGAGTGATAGCGGGACGGAGTCATTTCCGTTACTTCTATTCCCCCCAATGATTTACAAATATCATTACTCGGCTGGTTGCCGGCAGGATCTCCTAAACAAAAAAGGACGCGTTTTCCCTGATACCGCTCTGATAACAGGGATGGCATTTTAGCGGTATCCCGCGAATGTGCATACACTTGCCCTTTTGTAAAATTCACACCGTCCCTTCCGTCTACACAGCTAAAACTAAAATATTGAGTAGAATCCGGCAGGTCTACATCCAAATTATCACACGAATCGGTTTCAAACGAACCGTTTGCCATAAAATAGACTTCCCGCGCCGTGCCCACGCTTTTTACCAGCGGGATAACCGCCGCCACCCGGCTTTTGGCTACCGCTTTTGTATACTGAGGCAATGCAACGGCCGACAAAATGCCAATGATAAGTACAACGACTAACAACTCAATTAAAGTAAAACCGTCGGCTTGGCTGTCATTCCGGGCATGGACCCGGAATCCAGGTTGTTTATTTAGATTTGTTTTCATTTGATATGGTTCCTGAAATAAATTCAGGATGACGGCTCTAAATCCTCTCATTTTTGTTTCTCCTAGCTATCAGTATCATTCCAAGGTCTCTATACGGAATCGCTTCCTTATTGAACACAACAGATCCCGTATTACAACCTTACGGGATGACGACCATTCGGTTTGGCGGCTTACTTTACTAACGTCATTTCCGAATGTCTGGCGGCCCGCAGGGTTCGGGAATCTTGTTGTTACGCAACAGCAGATCCCCGACTGTAACTTTCGGGGATGACACACTAAAAAGCAAGCCGCCAAACCTGGAATTATCCCCATGGTATCAAAAAAAAAAAACGGGTCAAGCCCTTTCGGCTTGGTCCGTTTTTAGCAACATTGGCAAATTTTTATTACGGTAAAACCTCAAAACGCACTTCTTGCGTTCCGCCCCCGCACGTTACGGCCAGGCTGTGCTTTCCGACGGCAAGCGGCCACCATGTTTCGCAGGCGCGGGAAGACAAGTTTTTGCCGTCCAGTGTCCACCGGCAGACTTTCGCCGCGCAAACGGCCGAAAATTTAATTTGCTGGGAAGAGGCGGGGATGGACGGATCCCACTTAAACACGTCGCCGGGCGCGGGAGAAACAATCTGAAGCGCGGGCACGGCAGACGCGTGTTTTCCGTCGCACTGGGCGGGCATTTTATCCGTCAAAAAGACTTCTTCTTTGGTATGTTTGCACGCGGGCCCGGCCAAAAGGCCGCTTTGGGTACACGCCAGCGCGCGCGTAACGCCGGTCGGCATTTTGAACGGGGCGGACGGATATTTTTCGTTGAGATACACGGCCAAATCGTGCATAATCGGCCCCGCCCCCGTTATGCCGGACACTTTTTGCATGGGGGACGCATCGAAATTCCCCACCCATACACCGATTGTCCAACGCGGCGTGTAGGCCAGCGTAAAGTTATCTTTATAATCTTTGGACGTCCCCGTTTTGGCGGCCAGTTCAAACGGAACGGACAGCGGTGAATTGAGGCCGAACGCAGGCGCGCGGGCGTTGTTGTCCTTTAAAATATCCGTCACCAAATAGGCGGTATTTTCGTCTAACACGCGCCCCTCTTTACCGGGCAGTATAAGGCTGGGAGATAAAGCCAACACCACCGGGCGGTATACGCCGCCGCGCGCCAACGTGGCGTACGCGTTGGTTAAATCCAACAACCGCACCTCGCCGTTGCCCAAGGCAAGGCCGAGGCCGTAAAAGTCGGCGGGTCTATTTAACGTGGTAAGGCCCAGCGAACGCAATAACGATAACAGCGCAGGCGCACCCGTTTTTTCAGCCGCTTTGACAGCGGGAATGTTGTACGAACACGCCAGCGCAGAGCGGGCGGAAACAAGCCCGTGGAAACTTTCGTCGTAATTGCGCGGGCGGAAACCGCCTTCAAAAAACGTATCTTCGTCATCCAGTAACGAGGAAGGAGTCAAAAGTCCCTTTTCAAACGCCAGTGCATACGCAAACGGTTTCAAGGCCGAACCCGGCTGGCGCAAAGCGCGCGCGCCGTCTACTTGCCCATGGTGGATTTCGTTATAAAAATCGGCCGAGCCCACATATGCAAGCACCGCACCCGTCGCATTTTCCAGCACCACCACGGCGGCGTTGGTGACGTTTTCGTCCTTCATGCGGGAAACGTAATTTTTGATAAGCCCCTCGGCATACAGCTGGAGTTCCCTGTCCAGCGTAGACGTTACGTCCGCCGCGCCTTCCGGGATAAGCGGTTTTAACAGCCGCGTAAAATGCGGGGCGTCAAACGGACGCGCCTGCGCGCGCAGTTCCACGGGTTCGCTGACGGCCAACTCGTGCATTTCTTTATCGATGAAGCCTTCGTCCAGCATGCGTTTCAAAACGTATTTTTGGCGTTTTTGCGCGCGGGTAAAATGTTTTAACGGGTTGTAATAGGTGGGCGATTTGGCAAGCCCCGCTAAAAACGCGGCCTGCGCCAAAGACAAATCCGCCGCGTTTACCCCAAAATAAAATTGCGACGCGGCCTCCGCCCCCTGGGTTAAATTGCCCAGTTCCAAGAGGTTAAAGTATTCGTTTAAAATTTCTTCTTTGGAAAGTTTACGCTCCAAAATAAGCGCATCCCACGCTTCGCCCGCTTTGCCCCACAGCGTTTTGGGCCGCGGCTCCACCGCGCGCACGAGCTGCTGGGTAATGGTAGACGCGCCGGACACCACGCGCCCGCCCGAAGCGTTCTGCCACGCGGCGCGCAAAACGGCTTTTGCATCCACCCCCGCATGCGAAAAGAAGCGTTTATCCTCCGCCGCCACGGCGGCCGCAATCAGCCACGGGGAAATTTCGGACAGGGCAACGGGGCGGTAATATGTTTCGTTTTCCGACAAAAAACCGCGCACGGGCGCGCCGCGGCGGTCGTAAATTTGTTTGGAAGGCGTTAAACAAAAAACTTCCCCCCCGCAGGCAATCAGGCAGGGGAGAAGTATGATCAAAAACTTCCAAACGAGGTTCATCACGTTACTTAATAACGAGCGTCTGCGTCGCGTTGCGGCCGAAAACGGCGGGTTCGTACATCTGGCTCGCCCACGCGCACGGCCACGCAAACGTGCCGGACGTAAGCGCGGACACCACATACGAATACGTATGCGTTCCGGCGGGCAGATAGTCGGCAAACGCGGCGATGCGGTCGTCGTATTTTTCGTTACGCTCAAAGGCGTAATCGTCCGAACCGTTGTCCGTTACGGCAATATCTGCAGATTCCGTCGCCAGCTCGGAATTGACGATTTCAAACCCGGCGGGCACAAAGTCTTCCGCCACTACAAAATGGCGCGCGGCCGCGTTTTTAACGGTCAGCGTTACTTTGTAGCGTTCGCCCGCGCGCACGGTTTGTACGGGTTTGCCGTCAAGCGCGGTCAGCTCGCGGGAAATTTCAAAACCTGCGTTTACGGGCGTTTCGTACGAAAGCGGCTCGTACACCTGTCCGAGCGTATAGTAGAGCGTACCCGCGCCCGTTTTGGCAAAGGTTACGCGCGTTTCCGTGCCCTGGCCGTACGCTTGCGCAAACGGAACGGAGCCGTTTTTGGCCTCAGCCGAGCGGCCTTTAAAGGTTTGTTCAAACGCGGTTTTCGCGCCCAGTTTAACGGCGGCCGCAAAATCCGGCTCCGCGTTTTCCTTCGCCTGATAATAGGTATTGAGCGCGGTAAATACGGCGGCGTTGTCGCTCGTGTTATTCCAATGGCCCTGCGCGTTTAACTGGCGGATGAGCCAGGACGCGCTTTCAAAGGCTTGTTCAAAATTCTGCTTGGCAAACAACAGCGCGTCCAGCGCGAGCGCGGTGGTTTTAACGCTGCCCATGTGCAGCCACGGCATTTCTTCGGGCGCGTCAAAATACACGGCCTGCGGCGTATAGACGGCTTTATTTAAAAGCCCCTGCGCAAGCGCGCCTTTTTGCGACTGGGAGCGTTCCAGCACCTGCGCGGCTTTCAACAAGTATGCCTGCGCGGAAAGCGGCAGGGAAGCGCGCTTGGCGTAAAGCGTACTAAACGAAGCGGACACGTTTTCCCCGTACAACGCCAGCACATAGGTGATATACGCGCGGGCCGTTTCCGTTTCCGCCACGGAATACGTATAGGCGCGGCGGGTGTTTTTATTAAACGCCCCCGCCAGCCACTTGGCGGCTTTCTCAAGCGATTTAGTCTGCACGTTGTACCCGGCCCGTTTGGCCAAGTAGTTTACTTCCAGCGCGTACGCGGTGACATACGGGTCCGGGCGGGATTCTTTCCAGTAGCCCAGTCCGCCGGAAGCGGATTGGTATTCCGGCAGACGGTCCAGGATTTCCTGCGCGCGTTTTTTAAGGTCTTTTACGTCGCCCAGGTTGAAATCTTCCACCAGCTTCGCCCCCGTAATAACCGGGAGCGCTTTGGACATCTGCTGTTCCAAACAGTCGTACGGATACGTCATCAAATAGACCATGGAACCTTTCAAATTAATAAGCGCGGTAGACGCAAGCGAGAACGTAATTTGGTTATCCGCCTGCGCGTTTAAGTTGCCGGGCTTATCCAACAGTTCTTCTTTCTCTCCGTCCGTGGACGAATACAAGGCGAGCGTCTGTTTTTTCTCCACCGGGCTGACCGTTAATTTGGCGAGTACGCCGTCGGACGATTTTTTGCCGTTCACGGCAAACGCCACTTCGGCTTCGCCGTTTTCCGCGGCTTCGCACGCCCAGGTTACTTCTTTGGCGCCGCCGAGCGGAACGGTAACGGTTTGTTCCGCCGGGCCCATCAGTTTAAGCGCGCCTTTGGCGGCGGCCGATACGGTCAGTTCGCCTTTTTTGTCTTCGTAATTGTACACCACCGCACCGCAGGAGAATTTATCCCCTTTGCGCGCAAAGCGCGGCAGGTTGGAAGTAACCATCACGGGCTTGGAAACTTTAACGGAAGCCTCGCCCGCGCCGAACTCGTCCGCCGTTACGACAACCGCCATAATGCGGAATTTGGTCAGGTTGTCGGGCAGTTTAAATTTCACTTCCGCGCGGCCCTTTTTATCCGTTTGAACGGCCGCGTTAAAATAAGGCGTAAACGAGAAATTATTTCTCAAATCCGTACCGCCCAGTTTGGCTTCGCTGCCGCCTCCGCCGCCGCGGTTTTCGCCTTTTTCGCCAAAGTTGCGCTGGCCCACCACGTAAACGCGGTTATCCATCGTAAATACGGATACGGGGCGCGAACCGTAAAAATAGCTGAACAGGTCCGGCGTTTGGTAGCCCGTCAACGCCAAAATGCCTTCGTCCACCACCATTACCGCCACTTCGGAGGGAACGGCTTTTCCGCCCGCTTTGGCGGTCAGTTTTAAGGTGACTTCCTGGCCGGGCTGATAGGCTTCTTTATTCGGTTTAACCGTTACGGCAATACGTTTGCTTGCGGGCTCCACATTCAAATTGACATAGCCGACTTTGCCCTGCGGCTTGCCCAAATCGAGCCCTTTCGCATCCACCGGCGCGCCCGTGCGGCCGCGCACCAGGGAAACGCCCACGTACACGTTGGGCAGATAGTCCGCTTTTATCGGCACTTCGATATAGTCCGCGCCGCCTTTGACGGCCGTCGTCCACGCATCCAAGATGCCTTCGCGTTCCACGGTAACAAGCGCAAGTGCGTTTTCATACGGAGATTCCACGCTGATACGCGCTTTTTTGCCGGGTTTATAGGAATTTTTATCCTGCTTTAAAACCAAAAGGTCGTCATCCGTCTGACGCCAATACGCCTGGCCTTCGCCGTACACCATTACGTTAAATCCGCCCAGCACTTTGCGGCCGGACGCGTCGGCAGACGTAAGCGTTACGTAATAGTTGCCGGCTTCGGCGGGCGTAAACGCAAATTTTGCGCCCTTTTCCCCCACTTCCAGGGTTTGGGCGGGCAGTTCGGTGATTTGTTTTTCGCTGACCCATTCCAGGCGGCCGGACAAGCCCGTTTTGCGTACGCTGTACCATTGTTCCTTGCGGATGTTGGCTACCACGGACGCGGCCACGCGTTTGCCCTGCGGCGTAACGGCCACCACGTCAGCCTCCACGGGTTTGTTTTGTTCGGCGTGTTCCGTTAAAACTTTCGCCCCCAGATAGAAGTCCGCCGGGTGCACCATGACGGACGTGCGGGCAAAAAGTTCCTGCCGCGCGGGAGACTGAACGCCCAACTCCGCATACACGCGCACGGGGGCGGCGGCAGACGGCATCACCGCCGAGAACGACAGCGCGCCCTGCGCGTCCGTTTTACCCTCGGCGTTTAACAGCAGTTTGCCGTTTTCTTTATATTCGTTTTCGCGCAGGAAATAGGGCGAAAAATCGTACTCTTTAAAATCCGTGGCTTCAAACCACGCGCTTTCGCGGCGAAGCGTCCAAGACGCTTTGGAATCCGCCAGCGGCGCACCGAAATTGTACTGCGCCGACGCGGCGAATTTGGCTTCCTGCCCGGCGATATAATTTTCCGCTTCGGGGCGGAGCGTTACTTTAAACTCAGCCTGTTTGACGGCTTCCACGCGGAAAGAATAATAGGCGGAGCGCGGGTCCTTATCCCCTTTTAACTGCGGGGTAAATGTGGCGTCCCATGAGCCGGTATGGGCCGTTTTGGGGATGTCAAACGAAACGTCAAACGTACCGAACGCGGAAGAAACGGTTACTTCTTTGCTCAGCACGGTTTCGCCGCGGGAGTCGGAAACCGTCAGTTTGCCGCGCACCGCGTCCGGCAGCGTCCATACGCCGTCCTTCATTTGGCGGGACACGCCTTTTAAATACACCGTTTCGCCGGGGCGGTAGACGCCGCGGTCCGAAAACAGCATGGAACGCGTTTGTTCGGCGCCCGGGTTATAATCGTAATTTAAGTTAAAACGCCACGGTTCGAGGCCGTTGTTCCACAAATTGCTGACGACGGCATCGCCGCCCGCGCTGGATACAAACGCGTAAATTTCCGGCTGGCCCCAGTCGGCGGCAGGAACGTCCAGCTTTTTCCAGCCCGGCGCAAGGGCAAGACCGTTCATATCGGTGGAACCCGTCCACAAAATTTTGTTGTCTTTGCCTCTTAGTTCCACGGCCAGGTTGGGCATGGGTTCGCCCGTTTCCAAAGACGTGGCCCACAGCAGAATATTCTCCGGCGAGGTTTTAAACGTTACGCCCACATCGGTAATGTTGTCGGTGGATGAAACCCAGCAGCCTTCTTCCCCATAGTTTTTGCCTTTAAGCAAAACTTGGCTGAAGATAATACTGTCCTTGGCGGTGGGATTGAATTTTTTGAGGTCAAAGAACGTTTTAAGGCTTTTGTCTTTTACGTCTTTAAATTCGTAGGCGCCATCGAACGTCATGTCCGAAAGCGGCGCACGTTTGCAATAGCGGGTGGAAACCGTATCAAACGGGATGAAATTTTCTTTATTAAAACGCGCGGCCTGCACGGGCAAGGACGGCGTATTCATCAAATCAATCGGCAGGCGGGACGGCAAATAGCTTTCCAGCACGCCGAATCCGCCCGAAAAATCCACCGCCGGGCAATAGCCGGAGTTAGACACGGTAAACGTATAATCCTGCCCCAGGCGGTTGCCGTAAATGTCGCGCAAATCTTTGGAGAGCGTAACGGTTATATTTTCCCCCGGTTCCGGTTTTAAGAAAGAAAGGTCGGTGGCGAAAAACGCGGTTCCGGCATTGATTTCTTCGTCAGACAAGTTATAGCGTTCTTTATAGTATTTGCGGGAATTTTCATTGGAAACGGAACTGATAACCATATCGCTTCCCAGTTGGTCGAGTTCCCGGTCCGACAGTTTACGCACGGCGGAAGCGGGTTCCACGGAAGCCGCGGCCACCAGTTCGCGCATACGCACCGGAGTGGAAAAACGCACCATGGGAGAATACGGCAAACAGCCCGTATTCACTTCGCCCAGGACGGATAATTCCGGGTATGTATAAAATTTTAGGGTGTACGGGCGGGCCATCCCCAAAGAGCCCACCGTCGCTTTTACGCCGGCGTCCAGCGTAAGTGTGTAAAGTTCGCCTTTTTCCAGCGTTTTAAGCGGGCTGGCGACGACGATGTTCTCTTTCGTGTAATAAGAAAAATCTTTTTCAAACTCCACCTGGCTGATCGGGCGGAAGGAGAGCGCCGCCGTCTTGCCGGAAGACGAAACCAGCCGCGCATAATGCGGGAGAGAGTCCACATCCACGGGCATATTGAAAACGAGATAAAAAGTAGGGTTGAGGCTGATCCAGTGTTCGTCATTAAACGGCCGGACGGACTGCACCTGCGGCACGGAAGTAGAGAACATAAAGGAATACGGCTGAGCCAGTTTTTCCCCCGATACGCGCGAAGCAAAACCCGCTTTTACGCGCACGGTAAAACGGGAGGCCTGTGGCCAGTTTGCGGACGGTTCAAAAATAACGGTTTGCGTACCCGAAAAGCGGCAGGAACCCGGTACGGCCGGAGTAATGACGAGCGGGCAGTCTTGCGAAGAAAACTGGCTGGCTTCCGACAAGGCGGCCACCGGCTGATTAAACGTCACGCTGACGGCTTGGCGTCCGGCGGACTGAACGGCGCCCTGCGGCGCGGCGGACAGCACTTTTAAAGCGGGTGTGGCAAAAGCCCCCATAGGCAGCAACAACGCCGCCAGGCCTGCGGCCAGGCGCAGGCAAAAACGGTTTTGTATCATGTTTTTCTCTCCTAATAAAACTACTTTTTATTGTAGCATTTCAAACGTAGTTGCGCGACCCCAAAAAGGAACTGCGGCGGGGACGGTTTTGTGGCTGTTTTTAGGCAAAAATTCGCTAAAAAACCGTACACTGATAATGATTCTTATGTTAGCACTTTGAACGGTGCCAACACCGTGCAATTCTATGCGGACGCCTTGAATGAAAACACGTTAAATATCTCGGGAAATTCGGGCAAGTCCGTGGCTCTTACGGCGGACGGCACCACCTATACCGCCAAGAATGAATCGGCCGATACGAAAGGAGAGGATTCCACCTATACGCGCGGGTTCCATTTAGCGGGTGTGGATATCCCTTCTCCGACGGGGGACTATGTGCAAAAGACCGGGACGACTTCTTTATCCGACAGTGCGGCCTTATGCTGGGTGCAACGCTGTACGACGGAAGGGAAAGTGGCCTGGGTATTAAGTTTGGTGAATGGGAGCTGCCCGGCTACCAAAACGAATATTT
>CAJTJT010000009.1 GCA_910576915.1 uncultured Elusimicrobiales bacterium | reverse complement strand
ATTGTAGCATAGAAGAGTCCTGCTTCTCCTCTCCTCCATAGGCTCCCGCCTATGGTTTCCCCGGGTATTACAAAAAAGCCCCGGCATCTCTGCCGGAGCTTTTAATCAAATAAAAAAACGGTTAATTAAACTTATTCATGGCCTTTTCCAAGCCTTCGGAAAAAAACGTTTCCACCGCTTCCACCGCGCGGGCAAGCGCGTCCGCTAAAGCATCTTCCTGGGATTTGGGGAAATTGGATAAAACAAAATTGGCCAAATCAAACTTGTCCGGTTTCGGCCCCACCCCTACGCGCAGGCGCGGAATATCCTGCGTGCCCAGCTGTTCAATCACGCTTTTCATGCCTTTTTGGCCGCCGGCGGACCCGTTTTTGCGGATACGCAGTTTGCCGACCTCCAAAGCCACTTCGTCAAAACAAATCAAACAGTTTTGCGGCGCGACTTTATAGAACCGGGCCAGGCTGGATACAGCCCGACCCGATTCGTTCATATAAGTAGACGGCTTGAGCAGGAAAACTTCGCACCCGCCCAAAGTAACCTTGGCATATTCTCCCAGCTTCTGCCAGGCGTTCCAGGAAGCGCCCCATTTGCGCGCGGCTTCGTCCAACACCATAAATCCGGCGTTGTGACGCGTACGCGCATATTGGGTTCCAGGGTTGCCCAGCCCGGCCAAGAGATATTGCATAGGTTATTTTTTGGCCAAATTGCCTTCTTCGTCTTTTTTGCCTTTCGTGGAAGAGCTTTCCGGCTGAGCGGCGGCATCGGCGGCCGGCGCGGCGGCGGGAGCTTCTTCTTCTTTCGGAACCATCAAGTGCACGACGGGGGCTTCTTTGTCGGTTACGAGTTCCACGCCTTCGGGCAGTTTCACGTCGCCGGCCAAGATACCTTTGTTGATGGTCATCGGGGTGATATCCAACACGATTTCGTGCGGGATGGCGCTGACCAAGGCGCGCACTTCGATTTCGCGCAAGATGTGTTCCACGATGGCGCCGTAGTTGGTAACGTCGGCGGGGGTACCTTCGAGTTTAAGCGGAACGACAACGTCCATTTTATCTTTCATGCTTACGCGCTGAAAGTCGGCATGGATCGGGTTGTCGGTCACGGCGTGGTACTGGATTTCTTTGACAAGCGCGAGTTCGTTTTCGCCGTTTAAAGCGATTTCCACGATGGTGTTTTTACCGGCTTTGACGATTTTTTCCAAATCTTTTACGCTCACGGTAACGCTGACGGGTTCTTTATGGCCGCCGTACACCACGGCCGGAACTTTCTTCTCCGCTCTGATTTGGGAGAGGGTTCCTTTTACGCCGATACCTTCGCGGGTAACGGCAGAGATGCTTACTTTTTCCATTGTATTCCTCCAAATATTTTCGTTTGAAAATTTTTAATTAAACATGTCGCTGATGGAGCGGCCGTCGTGGTTGCGTTTAATGGCGTCCGCCAGCAGATACGAAACGGACAGTACGTCCACTTTCGGGCCCAAGTCGCGAATCGGCAGAGAATCGGAAATGATTAACTTTTTGATGTCGGACTTGTTGATTTTGTCCATCGCGTTGCGCGACAGCAGGCCGTGCGTGCACGCCGCGTAAATTTCACGCGCGCCGCGTTCTTTGATTTTTTGCGCCACGGTGGTAAGGGTACCGGCCGTGTCCACGATATCGTCAAAGATAATGGCCACTTTGTCTTTCACGTCTCCGATGACGTTGTACACCACCGCTTCGTTGGCTTTGGGGCGGCGTTTATCGATGATAACCAGCCCCGCATCCATACGCGCGGCGAATTTGCGGGCACGTTCCACGCCGCCTACGTCCGGCGAAATAACCACAAGGTCGTTGCGGTCGAAATCTTTAAAATAATCCAGGAACACTTTGCGCGCGCGCAGGTGGTCTACGGGAATATCAAAAAAACCCTGGATTTGGCCGGCGTGCAGGTCCACCGTCATAATACGGTCCGCACCCGCTTTGGTAATCAGGTTGCTGGCCAGTTTGGCGGTAATCGGCACGCGGGGGGACGCTTTGCGGTCCGCACGGGCGTAACCGAAGTAGGGGATTACCGCAGTAATTCTGCCCGCGCTGGCGCGTTTGAACGCGTCAATCATAATTAAGAGTTCCATCAAATTTTCGTTGACGGGCGGACAGGTGGGCTGGATGATGTAGCAATCGTGCGCGCGTACGCTTTCCAGGATTTGCACGTCGATTTCTCCGTCGGCAAACCGTTCCACGCGCAGTTTGCCCATGTCCATATTCAAGTGTTCGCAAATTTTCTGCGCCAAAGCAATGTTGGAATTGCCGGAGAAAATCCTCAAATCACCGTTTACGCTTTTAGTCATGTTTTTTCACACCTTTGTTTTCCAAAACAACCTGGCGCGTACGGGCAATCGCCAGAGATTCCGCCGGAACCTCTTTGGTAATTGTAGACCCCGCGCCGATTTTTGCATATTCGCGCACCGTTACCGGCGCCACAAAATTGACGTTAGACCCCACAAACACATGGTCTTCCAACACCGTTTGGTGTTTATTTTTTCCGTCGTAATTGCAGGTAATGGCCCCCGCGCCCACATTGACCCCGGCGCCCATAACGGTATCGCCGATGTAGCTAAGGTGGTTAACTTTGGAACCTTCCCCGATGACAGATTTTTTAATTTCGGAAAAATTGCCCACTTTCGCGCCTTTTTTCAGCACCGATTTCGGGCGCAGATGCGCGTACGGCCCCAGCTGGCAGGTTTCTTCCACTTCGGATTCTTCAATATAGGTACCCATTTTGAGGGTGACGTTATCGCCGATGACGGAATCCTTAATATAACAATTAGCTTCGATATAACAATTCTTGCCGATGACCGTTTTACCGCTGATGTAGCAGCCGGAGCACACCACCGTATCGACGCCGATTTTTACTTCCGGGTCGATAAACACTTCTTTCGGGCGGACGAGCGTTACGCCTTCGTCCATCAGGCGGCGGGCGACGCGGTCGCGCAGAATCTGTTCGGCTTCGGCCAGCTGGACTTTGCTGTTAACGCCCAGGGCCTGTTCGTAATCTTCGCTGCCGAAAACGAGCACGGGCGCGTTCATCTGTTTGATGAGCGCGAGGGTATCGGTCAAATAAAATTCGCGCTTGGGGCCTTGCGGCGTAAGCTGGGTAAGCGCGTTTTGCAAAAGTTTGGAATTAAAAACGTACATGCCGCTGTTGATTTCGGCAATTTGCTTGGTTTGTTCGTCCGCGTCCGCATCTTCGGTGATGTTTTCAAACGCGCCGGTTTCGTCGCGCACGATGCGGCCGTAGCCGGCGGGATTGGGCACCGTAACGCCCAGCACCACCGCACCGCATTTATTGGCTTCGTGCACGTCCAGCATTTGTTCCAGCGTATGGGTGTGCAGAAGAGGCGTATCGCCGTTTAACACGAGGACGGTTTCGAATTTTTCCAAAAGAGGCAACGCGGCTTTCACCGCCGAAGCGGAGCCGGACAAATCGGTCTGGTGCGCAAAAACGACCGGGGCCGTAACGCCCCAGGAGGATAAATTGGAATTAACGGTTTGGATGACTTCTTCCGCACCGTGGCCCACAACAAGACCGATGGCGGCGGGATTTAAATCCTGCGCCGCTTTTAAAATATGGGAAATAATCGGAAGTCCGCAAACCGGATGAAGCGGTTTGGGAAGAGGAGATTTCATCCGCGTGCCTTTACCGGCCGCCAGAATGAGTACACACAGATTTTTTTTGGCTACCATTTTGTTTAACTCTTGCCTAAAAAGAATCTAACTTGTTCAACACAAATTATATATAGATATTATACCAAAATCTTGTAAGCCGGCCAAGCGGCGGATTTTGATACCTCCTGCCTTAGGCCCGGGCATTATGTATATTTTAGCATTTTAAAAGAAGGGAGGGGAATGTCCTTAGATTCCCGAACGCCGCGCGACGCACCCTGCGGGAATGACGGCAAGGGAATTGGTAGATATTAAGAAAACTGGATCCTGAAACCCTATAACTAGACCCCGTATTACAACCTTACGGGGTGACGCCAAGAGGAAAAAGCGTCAGTTCAGGATGACGACAAAAATCGGTAGCTCCTGAGACACAGCGGGCCGCCAGCGCCTCAATATGACCCCTATATAATAATACGCCGTGCAGAAAAGAATAACATTGCAGATGATTGACTGATTTGTTAAATTCGCTTTAGATTGTGCGGGCTAGTCAGCCGCATAGGCGTGGCTGTAGCCACGTCAAGGCTGAGGGACGCACAAGATAACAGAATTTAGCAAATTGTTGGTCCTTAAAAGCAACGAAACGCAAAGAAAATCTCTTTGTGTTTCGTGCGCCTTATGAAAGTTAACATCATTTGTTATTAAACCACTTTCCCATAACACAGCGCCCCTTCCGCGCGGACAATCTTCGCCCTCACCAGCCCGCGGCGCGGAACATTCTCCCCCTCCAGCACCACCTGCTGAAAGTTGGACGTAATCCCGTGCGGCAAACCGTCTTTGCGCTCCTCCATAAACACAACCTGCTCCGTGCCGACGAGCGACGCGGCAAACGCGGCGCGCAGTTCTTTATCCAGCGCGCGCAGCGCTTCGGCGCGGCGTTTGATTTCCTCCGGCGGCAGCTGCTTGAGTAGCGCGGCTTTCGTCCCGGGGCGGGGCGAATAGCTAAATACGTGAAGCCCGGCCAGTTTTACCTCGCGGATAAAGCGGACGGTATCTTCAAAATCCTGTTCCGTTTCGGTAGGATAGCCGGCAATCACATCGGCAAAAATGCCGATTTGCGGCACTTTCGAGCGCAAATCCGCCACACGCGCGCGGTAAGCGGCGGTATCGTAATGGCGGTTCATGTCCTGCAGTACTTTATCGCACCCGGCCTGCAAAGGTAAATGGAAATAATTGCAAAAACGGTCCGGCCGCGCGGCCATCGCCGCAATTACGCCGCCCGTTACCGTCTGCAGTTCGATAGAGGAAAACCGAATACGGAACGTGCCCGTCTGGCGCGAAATATAATCGCACAATTCGGCCAAATCCGCGCCCGTCTGCGGACAGCAGTAATTGCCGATGTTAATGCCCGTCAGTACGATTTCGGAAAACCCTTTTTCTTCCAACGTTTTGATTTCCGAGAGCACGTCCGCCAGCGGCTTGGAACGCTTTTCGCTGCGGGCAAACGGAACAATGCAATAGGAACAGAAGCAGTCACACCCGTCTTGAATTTTGATAAACGCGCGGCTGTGCCCTTCGTGGCCGGAAACGGTCCAGCAGACGTCCTCTTCGTTAAAAAGAACGCGGCCCAGCTCGTACTTGCCGACGATTTCCGCCTCCGGGAATTTCTTTTGCACTTCGGCCTTGTGCGCCATGGCATAGCACCCCGTCAGCACGAGGCGCGCGGACGGATTGCGGCGCAGAATCTGGCGGATTTGTTTTTCCACGTCTTTATCGGCCTGGTGGGTAACGGTACAGGTATTGAGCACGCAGATATCCGCCGTTTCGAAGGAATCCGCGGGCGTGGCCCCGGCGCGCAGGAACTGTTCCAAAATAGCTTGGCTTTCCACCTGGTTGACGCGACAACCGAATGTTTTAATAAAAAAAGTAGTCATTATAAAAGTTTGGCGGCTACAGCGATACAGGCCGTTTCCGCGCGCAGAATGTTTACGCCCAGCGTAACGGGCAATACGTTATATTGCGCCGCCACGACGATTTCTTCGTCCGTCCAGCCGCCCGCGGGGCCGACAAACACGCGCAAGCGTTTGGGATTGCCCAGTTTTTCCAGCCCCCAAAAGAGCGTGTGGGATTCTTCGGCCTCGTACGCGATAAGCGACGGAAGCCCTTCCGAAATAGCCTGCGGGAATTTAAGCGGAGGCAAAATTTCGGGCACGAACGGGGTATCGCACTGTTTGCAGGCGGAAATCATGATTTGGCGCCAGCGGTCATTCTTGCCGTCCCATTTTTTAAGGACGTCGTATTCGCTGCGCTCGGTAATCACCGGACGGAACGCCGCTACGCCCAGCTGTGTGCCTTTGTCGAGCACGTCCTCGAGCCCGGTGCGGGAATTGGGCGCAAAACACAGTTCCAACTCAAGCGCGGGGCGGCGCGTTTCGCGCGGTTTTAACAGCGTGCCGCGCACAAATTTCTTTTGGATACGGTCAATCCGCCCGGTAAATTGGCGGCCGGAACCGTCAAATACCAGGATTTCATCGCCCTCTTCGTGCCGGGCGACGGCGGAAGCGTGATGGGCTTCCGCATCCATGAGGAAAAATTCGGTTTCTTTAATATCTGCAAAATACTGGGGCATAATAGATATTGTAGTAAATTTTCCTTTGCAAAAAAGATACCTTGCATTTAAAAATCCGTCGTTTTGGCAGCCTTAACCCGTTTGTACGGAGAAAGCATTTTATTTGTCCGAGCCGCAAGCTGTTGGGCGGCCTTTAGCGGCGTCTATAAAAACATATTTATCGTATCCAACCGCCGGACTTGTTTGAGGCGCGTAGACTACACATTGAAATCACACAACATTTTCGTTGTTATGCCGCCTTTTGCTCCGTTTATAAAAAGCGTCCGCTATTGCCGTTGTTGTTTTGCAGGCCTTTATCCTGTTTATAAAACGCCTTAAGGCGGAAAAACGTTTTTATTTGTTCGAGCGAAGCGAGTTGTAAAAACGTCCGCCGAGAGTGCGTTTTATAGGATCCGGCCTGCGAGTTTTTTGCTTACTTTTTGTCGGTACAAAAAGTAAGAACGATTTTTCTGTTACCAGAAAAAGTAAGAATGAAATATTTAAGGAAGAGCAACTAAAAAAGGGGAACCTTTCGGTTCCCCTTTCTACTTTCTGATTTACCCACCTGATAATACTATTTGTCGACCACTTCGGCTTCCACCACGTCGTCTTTACCGTCGTTTCCGGCGGCACCGGCCTGGGCGCCCGCAGCTTCGGGGCCCGGCTGGGCTCCGGCTTGCGCCTGCGCGCCGGCCTGAGCATTGGCCTGCTGGGCTTTGTACATCGCTTCGCCCAGTTTCTGGCTGGCCTGCATCGCCGCGTCGGTGGCGGATTTCATTCTGGCCGCGTCGTCGCCTTTCAAGGCTTCTTTCAAGTCGCCCAAGGCGCGTTCAATGGCCAAGCGATCATCCTGAGACACTTTGTCGCCGTATTCTTTGAGCGATTTTTCGGTCTGGTACAGCACGCTGTCGCCCTGGTTTTTCGCTTCGATAAGTTCTTTGTGTTTTTTATCTTCTTCGGCGAATTTTTCGGCGTCTTTTACGAATTTTTCAACTTCCGCGTCGCTGAGCTTGCTGGAAGACGTAATCGTAATGTGCTGTTCTTTGTTGGTGCCCAAATCTTTGGCGGACACGTTCAAAATACCGTTGGCGTCGATATCAAAGGTAACTTCAATTTGCGGCACGCCGCGCGGAGCGGGCGGAATACCGTCGAGGTCGAATTTTCCGAGCGGCACATTGTCTTTGGCCATCGGGCGTTCGCCCTGCAAGACGTTAATGGTTACCGCCGGCTGATTATCGGCCGCCGTAGAGAATACCTGCGATTTGCGCGTAGGAATCGTGGTGTTGCGTTCGATTAAGCGCGTGCACACGCCGCCCAAGGTTTCGAGGCCCAGGGAAAGCGGAGTAACGTCCAGCAAAAGAACGTCTTTGACGTCTCCGGTCAAAATACCGGCCTGTACGCTCGCGCCGATCGCCACACATTCCATCGGGTCGATACCGCGTTCGATTTTTTTGCCCACGAGGTCTTCCACGAATTTCTGCACAATCGGCATGCGGGTCGGGCCGCCGACCAAAATAATGCGGTCAATCTGGCTGGGAGACAGTTTGGCGTCGGCCAAGGCCTGTTCCACGGATTTGGCGCAGCGTTTGACGATGTCGTCCACCAGGCTTTCCAGTTTGGCGCGGGACAATTTCAGTTCAAGGTGTTTCGGGCCGTCCGCACCGGCGGAGATAAACGGCAGGTTAATATCCGTTTCCATCGTGGTGGACAGTTCGATTTTGGCCTTTTCGGCCGCGTCTTTCAAGCGCTGTTGGGCTTGTTTGTCTTTGGACAAATCGATACCCGTCTGTTTGCGGAATTCGTCCACCATCCAGGCGATGATGGCGTTATCCATATCCGTACCGCCCAACTGCGTATCGCCGGACGTGGCGATTACTTCGAACGTACCTTCTTTACCCATTTCCATGATGGTGACGTCGAGCGTACCGCCGCCCAAGTCGAACACGAGCACTTTTTGTTCTTTGCCCGCTTTGTCGATACCGAAGGCCAGCGCGGCCGCGGTCGGTTCGTTTACAAGGCGCACCACTTCCAGGCCCGCGATGCGGCCGGCGTCTTTGGTGGCCTGGCGTTGGTTGTCGTTAAAATACGCCGGAACGGTGATGACCGCTTTTTCTACGGGTTCACCCAAAAAGGCTTCGGCGTCTTTTTTCACTTTCTGCAAGACGAAAGCGGACAACTGCTGGGGCGTAAATTCCTGCCCGCGCAAGTCAAATTTATAGTTTTCCCCCATTTTGCGTTTGAAAGCGGTAACGGTGCCTTCCGGGTTGGCGATCGCCTGGCGGCGGGCCGGTTCACCCACGAGGCGCTGGCCGTCTTTCGTAAACGCGACATAAGACGGGAACGCTTTCCCGCCGATAGAGCTGCCTTCGGCGGACGGAACGATCGTTCCTCTGCCGCCTTCCATTACCGCCGCGGCGGTGTTGGAGGTGCCCAAGTCAATACCAATAATTTTAGCCATACTTTTTTATCTCCTTTTGATTAAAACTTTTTTACCCCACGTCTAAGCGAAAAATTAGTTTTTAACCTTCCGCGTGTTGTCCGACAATGACCCGCGCCGGGCGCAGAACTTTGCCGTCCATCAAAAATCCCATTTGAACTTCCTGCAATACAAGGCCGTCCTGGTCTTCGGACGAGGGAATCATCGCCACCACTTCCTGCGTCTGCGGGTCGTAGGGTTTATCCAGCACGTCCATACGTTCGATGCCTTCGGAGCGGAACGCTTTTTCCATCTCGGCGAGCACCATCTTGATTCCGTCCTTTACGCCTTTAAGTTCGGCGGAACATTCGTCGGAAGTTTTTTCTTTTTCCATTTTGTCGGCCTGTCTTAAAAGCACTTCGTAGGAAGGAAGCAGTTTTTCGGCCAGCTGTTTTTTGCCGTAGGCCAAAAAAGAAGCTTTTTCGCGTTCGGTGCGTTTGCGGAAGTTGTCAAAATCCGCGCTGAGCCGTACAAGCTGGGCGTAATAATCGGGCTTTTGTTCTTCGGCCGGTTCGTCCTGCGGTTTTACTTGAGTTTCCGGTTCGGCGGTTTCCGGCAAATCCCGTTCGTCCAGTTCCTGCTCGGCGGACTCTTCGTGTTTATGTTTCTTACTCATAATCGTCTTCACCCCCGGCGGGCAGAGCGGACCAGTTTTGCATAGACGCTTCCAGTAAGTCCCCGATGAAATTTACCAGAGACATTACCCGCGTATATTCCATATGTTTCGGTCCGATAATGCCCAACATACCAACCGTTTTGTCCCCCACGCGGCAGGCGGTGGTAACAATACTTAAATTTTTAAGTTCTTTAAGCTCGTTCTCGCTGCCTATACTTACGCTTAATTTTTGGTTGGATTTTTCCATATCCGTCATTTTTTCGCTTAACAGCGAAGAAAATCGTTCGCGTTCTTCCACTACGCGCATCATCTGTTTTAAATCTTCGTAATCATCCTCGGTCGTGTTTTCCAGTAAGCGGCCGATACCTTCCACGTATAATTCGTCGCCCGTTTGGGGGCGTTCGATATCTTTAAGCACCTGCGCGGCGAGGTCCGCTACTCCCGCCAGTTCGCGGTGGCCGGACTGCACGTGCTGCCACAAAATGCGCCGTGCGTCCGCCAACGTAAGGCCGGAAATTTCTTCATTAATAAAGCGGCTGAGCACGCGCAGGCGGGAAGGCTCGATAATATACCCCGTACGCACCGGCCAGTGGCGCACCGCGCCGGACTGGGTAACAAGCACCGCCAAAATCATCCCGGGAGCAAGCGGAATAAAATCAAGCCGCTGGACCCGCTGGTCCTGCACGTTGGACGTATACACAAACCCCGCCGCGCCGGACAGCATGGCCAGCAAACGCGACGTCTGCACGAGCATATTGTCCACCTCGTTTACGCGGGCATCGTACTGTTCTTCGATGCGCTGGCGTTCCTGTGCGGCCATTTTTTGTACGTTAGCAAGGTAATCGACGTAATAGCGGTAGGCTTTATCCGTAGGAATACGTCCGCCGGACGTGTGCGGCTGGTAGAGATATCCCTCTTCTTCCAGCTCTTTCATAATGTTGCGCACGGTGGCGCTGGATACGTCCTGCAATGCAGACGATACAATCATCTGCGAACCCACGGGCCGGCGGGTTTCCACAAATTGTTGGACGACCCACCTTAAAATTTTTTCTTTACGCGCTTTGGCAATTTCCGGTTTTAAGATTCTCATACTGTGTCCCGGGGTTCTTAGGGGAAGTACGTTTTATTTTAGCACTCTTTCAAACCCTCTGCTAAAATTATAAGCAATTATTTTATTTTTGTCAACCCCTATTTTAGACTGCTAATTTTGAACCGCTCTCTCAAAGAACAAATCCTTCTGTTATGAGTATAGGACTAGCGGAACTTTACGCAACGCGTTTTTTTGGATTAGATTGAAAAAGCCTCCGTTCATAAAAAACGGAGGCTTTTTATAAAACGCTTGTTTTACGGCCAACGGTAAATACGGCTGTAGCCGGTTTCCTTATACAACACCGTACCCGACGAACGGCATACCTTATCGCCCACCTCATCGTAAGCAACACATTCCCGCACCCCGGGAGAGCGGGCGGAACCGTTAAAATATACGGAATATATATTCCCGCAACGGGGCTCGGCCTCCCCCATCCGGCAACTATACCCGCAATACACATAATCCGGGGTGCCGCTGATCTGGCAAATACCGTTTCCGAACCGGACGTCATGTTCGCTATATAAAGTACCGGGAATGGTGATATCTAAATCTTCAAAAGCCGGCGTATATTGTCCGTTGGCCATAAAATACACTTCTTCGGCTTTGGCCGCCGCCTCCGCAAAAACCATTAACTGCGCCATACGGCTTTTGCGCACAGCCACCTGATACTGCGGCAGCGCTACAGCGGCCAAAATACCGATAATTAATACCACAACCAACAGCTCTATAAGCGTAAATCCGTTGTTTTTCCTCATAGCGATATTCCCTCTTAAACAAAGCAATTACCCCAATTTATCAAAAAAAAAAAACGAGTCAAGCCCTTCTAAACCTGCCCGCCAAAAAGTTACAATATAAATATGGAACTTATTGACTCTCACGCCCATTTAAACGACCCGGCCTTTGACGCCGACCGGGGGGAACTTATCGCCCGTCTGCCGCAGGCAGGCGTTACGCTTAGCGTGGAAATCGGCTGCGCGCCCGAAGAATGGCAGCCGGCTTTGGATTTATCCGCCCAATATCCGGCGCTCGTCCGCGCCGTGTTGGGCGTCCACCCCGAATACGCACCGAAACTCACGCAAGCGGGCATCCGCGAACTGGAAAATCTACTTGCGGACAAAAACAATGTAGCCGTGGGAGAAATCGGCCTGGATTATACCTGCCTGGAGATTGCGGACAAAAACCTCCAGCAAGACGTTTTTACCCAAATGCTGGGGCTGGCTGGTAAGGCTCATCTGCCCGTAGTATTACACGTACGGCGCGAAGGCGAAGATTACGCCGCATACGAAGACACTTTTGCCGCGTTAAAACGGGACTGGACGCAGTCTACCAACCGCAAACACGCGGGCGTATTGCATTGTTTCTGTGCGCGGTACGAAGAAGCCAAAAAGGCACTCGACCACGGGCTTTTGTTGGGAATCAACGGCTGCTTTACTTATAAAAAGAACGAATATATCCGCGAAGCCGTCAAAAAAGCGGGTGCGGATAAAATTATCTTTGAAACGGACTGCCCCTATTTATCCCCGCAGGGCAAACGCGGCACGAGAAACGATCCGTCCAACATTCCGCTGATTGCCCAGTTTACGGCCGATTATTTAAACGTTCCGCTGGAAGAACTGGCAAAAATCACCACCAAAAACGCGCGGGAATTGTACGGACTCGAATAAATTTGTTATAGTGCTGTAATAGGATTTGTTATGAAAAAACAACACTTTTTTATTTTTATCGCCGCCGCGCTCATCGCCGCGGGATGTACCTCGCCGGAGCAGGACCAGCAAATCCGGCTGTTCTGGATGCAGCAGTATTCCAACGTAATGATGAAATCGTTAAGCAAACTGCCGTCTTCCGCGCGCCAACTGCCGGCCGTGCAGGACCTGCAATTCCGCGAACACCGCCCCGCTCCGCGCCCGGCCGCCCAACCGCAGCCGCAAGTAATTGACGTCACCATCGAAACCGACGCTCTCCCCGGTAAAGCGCCGCATGCGGAACGCATCCGTATGAAACGCGCGTGGGATGCGGTACAAATTTCCAACCAAAAAACGCTGGATGATATTAACGCCGCGTTTGGCGGACAGGTAAAATCCAAAGCGTTTATCATTACCACGAATACGGAAAAACAACTTAAACAAGCCGCCAAAGACGCCGCCAACTTTGCGGCCTACTTCGCCCAACAAAAAGAACTGCTTACCAAACAGGAACAGGCTCTTAACGCGTTAATGACGCAAAACCGCGGCAGCATTAAAAAACTGAAAAAAACAAATACGCAGTTATAACACCGGGGGCCGCTTATGCGCTTGCGCTTTATTTTGGGCTTGATATTGCTGGGGGTGGCGCTGCAGTTTATCGCCAAAACGCTGGGCGGCGTGCTGCCCATGATGCAAGAAGCCGCCCAATATCCCGTAAGCCGCCAGGCCTTACAGCTGCCGCTCAGGCAGCCGGCGCCCAAACCGCAGACTAAACCCTCCCGCCTTAGTACGGCGGCACGGCGTTTAAAAACGTGGATTCAAAAAGAAAAACAAGTAAAACTCGTTAACCCCGCCGAAAAAGCACTCCCGCCGCAGAAAGACTCCGGCAACGCATTCATGCAAATAACGCTGGAAGACCTCCGCCCGCCCGTTAAAAACGACGCGCTGGGAAAAGAAGCCTCGGCGCGGCTGGAAGCGTTTTTGGTTCAAAAAAGAAACGAAAACGCACAGCTGGCCAACGAAACGGGCGCCCTGTTTGGAGAAGACGCCAAAAAAGAAATTATGTATATTTTGGCCGAAGACGAAAAAGCCAGTCTGGCCAATGCGCGCCAAAGCAAAACCGCGCAGGAATATGCCCGGCGGCAGGAAAAAACGGACGAAAAGATTTCCAAAAAACTGGCCGCGCTGTTTGAAAAATACAAAAAACAATTTAACCGCCGGTTAAATGAAAATTCACCCGCCTGGAATGATTTTTTCAAACGGGTGAATAACTTTCAAAAAGCGGCGGATTAAATTTCCGAATGTTCTCCTTATTTACAAACGGCACGATACAATGATACTGAACGGTATGGGCAGTCTGCCGCTTGATCAGGGTACGCATTACAAAAAGAACTTTCCATAATACACAAATCTTTCTCACTGGTAGGAACCGGCGGATTATCCACCTGAGTACAAATTCTATAGGGATTTGTAGAGTCATATTGAGCAATCCATACCTGAGCCCCTCCGAGATTTGGAACTACCGGAGAACAAACCCACCGAACATATTCTGTTCTGGTCATTCCGCTTTTACGCCACTGCTTATATTTTTCTACATCACTACCGTCAGGGCAATAAATTGCATTCTGCGGCGTTCCATTACGAACAGCATCATACGGATAATCCGTCCATTTCTCATATTTCCAAGTACAGCCTTCACACGTAGAACTTTCATTATATTTGCAAGCAGTATAATCCCACGTATACGTAACCGTCCCGGTCTGCCCGCTCGGACATTCCCCCGTATACACTTCCTGCCCGTTATGCGTCGGAGCACAGGTGGAGGTTCCAAAATCTCCGCACATCAAATAAAGTTCATTTGAAGACGCACCTTTGAGTTTTAAGCTCGCCCATTGCATCTGTCCGCCGCTTTCGCTGTTGGCGGCTTTACAGCTGGGGAACGCTTTGCCGAATAAATTTAAGTTGGTAGCTTTAATATCTGCCGCGTTTACGCTTTCCATATTGCCCGTTTGGATACGCACATTTTGGAATGAGATTTTGCCTTCGCCGTTACCACTGCCTAAACTGAGCGCATAGCCCTTTATCCCGCGTCCGCCATCCAAGTTTAATTTGCCGCCCTTTAAATTTACCCGTGTGGCGTTTAACGTGGCGGAAGGTTCCGAACAGCCTAATTTCATATCGCAGGTGCTCGTTAAGCCGATATCCATTTGGTCCGTGGTATTCACCTGGGAATACGCTACGTACGGAACCGGGAAATATGTTACCATACTGATTTTGTTTTTGGCATACGCCGCCGAAGACAGCAACAACAAACTAAATATAAATAGCCGTTTCATAATACCTCCTAAAACGGCCTATACGGGCTTTACAACAGAGAAAAACATAAGATAGGGAAAAAGCGCCATCAGACCGTTTTCCCCACTGTATCAAAAAAAAAAAACAATGCAAGCCCCAGAGGCTGGGGGCCTTCCAGGCCGCGGAGATTATCCGCGCTCATTAGACTAGTTTAAGCCACACTATTTAGGACATGTCGCCAGCAAATGTACTACTTTTTGCATCGACAAAAAGTAACAAAAAGCTCGCAGGCCGCACCCATAAAATCCAGTTCCATACGGCGCATTTTACAACTCGCTCCGTTCAAACAAATAAAACGCCTTTTCCGTTTCGGACGCTTTTTCGAACGGCAGGAAGGAAAAACACATTTACAAGGCATAAAAATACCCCGCGCTAAAGCACAGGGTATTTTGTCAGGTACTAATAAATTTTGTGCTGCTAAAAGCAGGAAAACAATGTATATCCCATCGGCCCGAACTGTTTTTACCCGCTTTCTATTCCGCCGGAGCAATTTGCGCGCGACGGGTTAAAGGCCCAAATACCACTCCGTCAGCTTTCTTTCCAGTTCCGCCCGCTCTTTTTGAACAAGCTGGTTCTTTACCTGCGCCTGCATGCTTACGGCTCCGGGCGCAGCGGCCATACCCAGCGCCACACCGTGGGGAAGGGCGTCCTTCCCGCCGTTTCCGGAGCGATGCTCCACTTTGCCTTTTTTAAACGTCAAATTTACCGTCAGCGCATTCCCGTCTTCTTTATAAGACAAAGAACCGTAAGAGGACCGCCGGTCCGCCTCCAGCAAAGCAGATTTTCCGTTATGCGTAAAGGCAATTATTATTTTGTCAAAACTTTTTTCTTTCGGTAAATTTCTCTCCCGCCGCTCCAATAATAAAATCTTATCGCCCGCCGTAACAAAACGCATCTTCCGGCCGTACTGATACGAATAGTACACTTTTTCCCCGCGCGGCCCCTGTGCCAATACGGGCCGGCCAATAGCGTCCCGCTCCACAACCACCTCAGCAAACGGCTCAAACAGCGAAATACCCTTTCCCCAGGCCATGCTCAATTCTCTTCCTTGTATGCCGTCCGCCCAGTATTCCCGCAGCATCCACACGTTGCCATTCTCCTTCGGCCACATCATATACGGCCCGTTGCCCAGCGCCGTTCCGCCGATATAATACGTTTTTGAATTCCGGCACAGGCTCCGCCATCCTACCCGCCCGCCGCGGCGTTTTCCGAGCGTAAGATCAATCAGATTAATCATACCGTCCGCGTCATCACACGTTAAATTGACAGTCTTGTTCATAACCGTGGAATCCGTCTTATCTCCATGATAAATAGGATGGGTAGTGAAACGCGCCTGGGCATATTGGTCGCTGAACCCCAGCGAATGACCGATCTCGTGCATCAAATTGGCAAACATCAATTTGCCGGAACCGGGGCCCAACAAACCTTTAACGGGTTTCTGGCTGCGCGGATTTTTAGACACATAAATTTTAGGACCCTCAAAAAGATAACACGCAGGTGCCGCCACTGCGCCGCACAACCGGGGGACTTCCTGGCGGTCCTCAAATTTAACGAAAATATCTTCCCCGGACGGCACAAATTCCACGGGAATGCCTTTATCCAACACAGGCAAAATATCGGCAAATTCCTGCGTGCGGCCGGACTTACGGATTTCTTTCGCCGCATTCAAAAACCAGTTGTTATACGCTTCTTTGATTTTTTCCCGGTATTGGGCCAGGGTTTCTTCGGATTCTTCTCCGGGGTCTAAAAAAACTTTTACCGACGCTCCCCCTAACACGGGTTTAAGCAAATACCGCTCCCCCGGCGTTGGTGAAACAGGCTGTTCCAACCCGGCAAGGCGCGACATTCCCTCCGGCGTACGGGGTAAATCATAATCCCCCACCACGCCCCACAGGGCCGAAAAAGCCGCCAACGGGAAGCACAGAACCGTCAAAGGAAGCATCCATTTCATATGCGTTTGCCTTAAAATAAATTTTGATAGATATTATAGTATAGCGTTTTTCCGCCTAAAAGCAAGCTAACCCGCATAAGCGGCCGCTGCCTGCTCCAGCGCGGCCGCGTCGCCCGCGCAAATAAACGGTTTTAACGCGTTAAATTTTTCTTCCGGCCAGTCATAAATTCGGAGCTTTAAAATCCGTTTGATATCCTCCGGCGCAAACCGTTTGCGGATTTCTTTGGCGGGGTTTCCGCCGTAAATAGTATAAGGCTCCAAATCTTTTGTTACCACCGCCCCGGCGGCCACAACGGCCCCCTCGCCGATGGTTACGCCCGGCATAATAAGCGCGCGAAGGCCAATCCACACGCCGTCTTTAATGACCGTGTCGCCCTTGCCGCGGTAGGATTCCAGCACTTTATCCGCAAACGGATAGCAGGAAATCCAGTCCGTACGGTGCGTATGGTTTCCGCCCATCAAAATGACTGCTTCCGGGCCGATGGAAACATAATCACCGATATACAATTTATCCGGCTCCCAGGCGGACTGCCAATTTTTGCGGCTGTGCTCGTCCCCATACAGGTAACGCACGGCGCGGTCTTCAAACGCGCCGTCCCACGCACCGCTGTAGTAGCTGTGGGAGCCTTTTATAATGATGTTCGGGTTCCGCACCGTTTGGCTTAAATTTTCCGTATGTGACCATTTCACTTCCATAACCGTCCCCCTGTAAAAAACCAGCCTTTAAACTTTTGTTTAAAGGCTGGTAAACAAGAATTTTCCGCCCGAGTTATTTAAAATTGGCGGTGCCCAGTTTTTGCTGCAAGTAAGTTTTAAGGCCGGACGGGTCGCTCGTGTGGCCGATGGCTTCCTGATAGCTGATTTTCTTTTGCATGTACAAATCGCCCAGCGCCTGGTTCATGGTAATCATACCCATACCGGCGTTGGTTTGCATGGTGGAGAGAATCTGCTCGGGTTTACCGTCGCGGATTAAGCTGCGGATGGCGGAGTTGGCAAGCATCACTTCGGCCGCCATGGCGCGCCCGCCCGTAAGGGTGGGGATTAACTGCTGGGAAATAATCGCTTCCAGCACGAAGGACAGCTGCGTGCGGATCTGCGGCTGCTGGCTGGGCGGGAATACGTCGATGATACGGTTGATGGACTGCACGGCGTCGTTGGTGTGCAGGGTGGCGAACACCAAGTGGCCCGTTTCGGCCAGCGTCAAACACGCTTCCATGGTTTCAATGTCACGCAACTCGCCCACCAGAATAATATCCGGGTCCTGACGCAAAAAGTGTTTCAGCGCGTCGGCAAACGTGTGGGTGTCCGCACCCACTTCGCGCTGGTTGACGATACTGCGTTTGTGCGGATGTACGAATTCGATAGGGTCTTCCACCGTCATGATGTGGTTGCTTTCGTTCATGTTTAAATAGTTAATCATGCTGGCCAAAGACGTAGATTTACCGGAACCCGTGCACCCCGTCACCAGTACAAGCCCTTTATTTAACTTCATGATGTTATACACCACGGGCGGGAGGTTAAGTTCTTCGAAAGATTTAAATTCGTTGGGAATGGAACGGAACGCGGCGGCCACACAGCCTTTTTGTTTATAGACGTTTACACGGAGACGGCCGAGCGATTTAAGCCCGATAGAGCAGTCCAGCTCCAGTTTGTCTTCAAAGGTTTGGCGTTGTTCGTCGTTTAAAATGGAGTAAATAAGCGTTTGCGCGCTTTCTTTGGTAAGGGGTTCAAAAGGCGTTTGGTACAGGCGGCCCTGAATACGGAGCACCGGCGGCACACCGACCGTCAGGTGAATATCGGAAGCGTTTTTCGCTTTCATCAACTTAAACAAATCGTCCATCGTGGCTTTAACCATCGGTTGCTGTTCTGCCATAAAACCCTCTCTTAATTAAAAATATCCGGCCCTGCGCCGGGCTTGTTATACCGTCAAATCTTGCCCACCAAATCCAGGGCGACGTTATTAAGCGCCCCCGTCAGTTTTCCGCGGGCGGCGTCCGCTTGGAACACGTACACGATGGGTTCCATGCGTGTTTTGCTTAGTCTGTATTTTACAATATATGTATTTTTATGCAAAGCCTCGGCGGACCAATTCCCCGTATATCCTTGCGCCAGCTGCGTTTTGTAAATACGGTCGAAGTAAGAAGCAACCGTGCCCTTTCCGCCGGGAAGCTGATGGTTTTGCACCGCGGCCAAGGCTTTATCGCTCGCCGAGAGCGGAGCGGGCGGAGGTACGGGCGTTTCCAGCGCGCTGCGTGACGCGGAGGGAACGGCCGGGGCGGCGGAAGACGCGCGTGCCGGGGAGTCTACCCGGGGAACGGAAACCGTTTTTTCCGCTTCACGCGCCGGAGTTTCCGGCCCGGCGGCCGGACGGCCCAAGTAACGAAGGGACATAAAAATCACGCCGACCGCCAGTAAAGCGGCCAGTACCCACAGCATTAAATTGGCTTTGCGGTTGCGGGAGCGGCGCACGATTTGGCTTTGCGTGGTTAAAAATTGTTCAATTTCCGGCGTTTGTTTTAATTTGGTTTTTACCTGGTTCAGGCTGGGTTCCACGGGCACCGTTTTAAGGGGTTCTTTCAGTTCTTCCGGCCCGGGCGGGAGCGACAGTTCGCCGCGCAAAATATCCCGCACGGTTTGCGTTTTAGGGTCCTCTTCCTCCGCGGCTTCAGCCGGCCCGGAGGCAGGAACCAACTCTTCCGGCTCCGCGGGGGCAGACGGTTCCGCAGGCGCGGACATTTCCGGCTCGGACGGTTTTTCTTCGGGTACTGCGGCTTCCTGTTCCGCCGGGGTTTTCTCCTCCTGCGGCGCAAAATCCGGCAGGGCGGATTCCGGCGGTACAAACGGAGCTCCGTCTTCCGGCACAGTGGGCAGGGAAACTGCATTTTCCCGCTCGCCAATCAAAGGCAGGGTACAGGTAGAAAGGGTTTCTTCTTCCAACGGGGCAGGACCGCAAACGGGCTGTTCTTCCCGGAGTTCGTCTTGCGCTTCCTGCGCGGACGGTTCCGTTTCCGGCTCCGCGTGGGAGTTTTCCGCTTCCGCCGGAGCGGCTTCTTCGTTAGCAGCGGCAGGAGATTCCTCCTCCACAGCGGACGCCTGTTCGGGTTCTTTTTCTTCGGGAGCGGCGGGTTGTACAGCCGCAGGCGCGGGGGAATCCGTCGGCCCGGCGGGAGTTTCTTCCTGTGGCGGCAACGGTTGTTCCGGCTCCGCGGGTACGTCAGCCGGGGCCTCTTCAGCGGCGGATTTTCCCGGCAACACGACGCAAAGGTCTTCTTCTTCCGCCGCCGATATCGGCACGGAAAGGACCGGGTCTTCCCGTTTGACGGGTTTTATTTCCGGCAGAGGTTGTTCGGCGGGAGGCACGGGCGCGGACGGCGGCGCGGCGGGAGTTTCCTCCTCCTGCGGCGGCAACGGCGGTTCCGGCGTTTCTTCCGCAGAGGCTTCTTCCGCGGCAGCTTCGTCCTCTTCGGGTTCGTCTTCCACAAAATCGATTTCTTTATCCGTGGGCGGAGCGGTGTGTTCAAAATGTCCGTCCACCACGCGGGGAAGGTTCATATCCGAATTTTCATTCGGGTCCGGGATGCCCAAAATATCGCCCAAATCTTCGCCGTTGATGTTATTAAAATAATCTTCAATCGGGCCGGGCTTGGCCGGTTTTTTGGGGATTTCAAGCGCGGGGCCTTCGGGCGCGGGTGCGGCGGTGCCGGCTAAAATGGACGGGTTTTTAAGAAACGTATCCATTTCTTTATCAAACAGAGCGGTTTCTTCGTCGGGCGATGCATCCGGCTCCGGCACGGCGGGCGCAGCGTCCCCGGATACGGCGGAGCCGGACGACAAAGCGTCCGGCCCGAAATCCGTAAACGAAGCGGCGGTTTTCCAGCTGTCCCCGTCTTCGCTGAAATTTTCCGGGCAGACCAGGCTGGAAGCGACGGAAAAATCCGCCCGCGCCGCGAGTTCCCGCGGCGTAAAAGGGCCGATTACGTCGTTTCCGTCAAAAAACCAGTATTTCATGGCATCCTTGCCCGTTGCGGGGCGCACTTATTTGCAATAAGACAGCGCGTTTTTAAGGCGCGCGAGCACCACGTCTTTACCCATGTATTCCAACATTTTGAACAAGGTCGGCCCGTGGGTACGGCCCGAAACAGCTACGCGGATGGGGTGGAAAATCTGCCCCGCTTTAAGGCCGTTTTCTTTGGCCGTGGCGCGCGCGGCGGCTTCCAGGTTGGCTTCGGTAAAATCTTCCAGCTTGCCGTAAGCGTCAATCATCAGGGTAAGCGCCTGTTTGGCTTCGGGCTTGCCGAAAACCTTTTCCACGGCTTCGGGTTCAAACACCGGGTCTTCAAAGAAGAAGCGGATTAAATCCGGGATTTCGGTTAACAGTTTATATTTTTCCTGCTCCAGGCCGATAATGCCTTCCAGCCGGGCGCGGGAAACTTTGGATACGTCGATACCTGCTTTTTCGATAAACGGCATGGCAAGGTCGGTCAGGCGGCTAATCGGCGTAGCGCGGATGTATTCCCCGTTCATCCAGTTCAGTTTTTCCGGGTCCATCACGGCCGGGCTGGGCTGGCAGCCGGAGATATCAAATTTTTCTTCCAGTTCGCCGGGGGCGAAAATCTGCTGGGAATCCGACGTGGCCCAGCCGAGAAGCGCGAGGTAGTTTTTCAAGGCTTCGGGCAGGTACCCCATGTTGCGGAATTCCACCACGTTCGTCGCGCCGTGGCGTTTGGAAAGTTTTTTGCCGTCCGGCCCGTGAATCATGGACAGGTGTGCAAAAATCGGTTCTTTCCAACCGAGCGCGCGGTAAATCTGGATTTGCGAAGGCGTATTGGAAATATGGTCGTCCCCGCGGATGACGTGCGTCATACCCATCAAATGGTCGTCGATAACGACGGCGAAGTTATAGGTGGGGTAGCCGCTCGTTTTTTGGATGACGAGGTCGTACAAATCTTTGCTGGCGAATTTAACGTGCCCGCGGATCATATCGTCCCATTCCACGTCGCCTTCTTCGGGCATGCGGAAGCGGATGACGTATTTGCGGCCCTGGGCTTCGAGTTCTTTTTGCTGTTCGGGCGTTAAATCGCGGCATTTACCGCTGTATTTCGGCGGGCGGTGTTCGGCCAGGCATTTCTGGCGGTTGGCTTCCAGTTCTTCTTCGGTGCAATAGCATTTGTAGGCTTTGCCTTCGGCGATGAGCTGGTCGATGTATTTTTTGTAAAGTCCCTGGTCGGCGCGGATGGCCTGGTAGTAAGGAGCGTCGGGGCCTTTGTTGGTGCCGTCGGGCATGGGGCCTTCGTCCCAGGTTAAATTCATCCACTGCATCCCTTCAAAAATGGCGTCGGTGGAGGCCTGGGTGGAGCGTTCTTCGTCGGTATCTTCGATTCTTAATAAAAACGTGCCTTTATTTTTTTTGGCGAAAAGGTAGTTGAAAAGCGCGGTACGAACCCCTCCGATGTGCAAAAATCCGGTCGGAGACGGGGCAAATCTAACTTTTACGGTCATAGTTTTTTTGTTCCTCTTTGTAGTAGTACGTATATAGATATATTATACTTATTTATTGTGTAAAATATAAGAAGCGCACACGCGCTTGTCCGTATTTTTTGGGGGAAACATGTTTTTACTGATTATGACGTTTGTTTTGTGGGGAATGCAAGCCGTCAACGGAGCATGGCTGTTTATCGCGTTCCCGCGCTTAGGTTGGAAAATTCCCGCCGGAGTTGTACCGTTACTCTTAACGGCCTTTATTTTGTTCGGCATGAGTTATACACGCACGCACGAAGGCATGTTTGCGGGTGCGTTATATTATGCTTCATACATCTGTTTTGGGCTCGTGTTTCTGGCGTTTTGTATTTCGGCGGCGTGCGTATTTTTATCGTGGATTTTGCAATTTTTTCACCTTTCCGCACGTGCCTGGCTCGGCCCGCTGAGCCTGGCCGTTATGGGCGTTGTGTTTGCGCTTTCGTTATGGGGCGGTTTTTCGACGCCGCGCGTAAAACGCGTTCACGTAACCGTGCCCGGCGCACCCAAAATGAAAATCGCCCTGGTTTCCGATTCCCATGTAGGGATGGGCGTTTCGCTTTCCCGTTTTGACAAAGCCCTCCGCAAAATTGAAGCCGAGCGGCCGGACGTCATTTTCCTGCTGGGCGATATTTTTGAATACGGCCCCGGCTTAAAAAAATACGCGGCGCGTTTAAAACAAACCAATCCGCCTTTGGGGATTTACGGCGTATTCGGCAACCACGAGTATTATGTAGGCTACGACCATTCCAAAATGTTATTTAAAGAAGCGGGCGTAAACCTGCTGGAAAACCAAACCGCCGCGCTCGCCAACGGCATACAGGTAGCCGGAGTGAAAGATGCGCGCACCGCGCGCGTAACCGCGCAGGACGTAACGGACCTGCTCGCGCAGACGGACCGGGAAAAACCGCTTGTATTCCTCAGCCATACGCCTCTGTACGCGGAAGAAGCGGCCGCCGCGGGAGCGGACCTGATGTTCAGCGGCCACACCCACAACGGGCAGATTTTTCCGTTTAAATATCTGGTAAAACTGCAATTTCCGCGCGTATACGGTTTATATGACGTAAACGGAATGAATTTTTATATTACTTCCGGCATGTTCTACTGGGGCATTCCGCTGCGCTTTTTGGCGCCGGCCGAAACCCCGGTAATCGAGGTGAACTGATGAAAAAACTGCTGGCCGCTCTCCTGCTTGCGTTCCCGCTTTTTCCGGCGGCCGCCGTGACGTTTGAGGAACTGTCCTTTGAAGAAAAACTGGGGCAGACGCTCGTTGCGTTTGTGGACGTGGACAGCGCCGAACAGCTCCGCCCCGCCATTGAAACAGGCAAAATCGGCGGCGTACTGATCCAATGGGGCAACTATTCGCTGGCACAAACGGAAGAATTAATCGCCAAACTCCAACGCTGGGCCGCCAACAGCCCGCACAAAATACCGCTGTTTATCTCCATCGATTACGAAGGCGGAACGGTTTACACGCCCATTACCCTGGGCTTTGATTATCTGCCCACCAACATGATGCTCTCCGCCGCGGCGGACGAAGAAGGTGCGGCCGCCATCGCTTAC
This sequence comes from uncultured Elusimicrobiales bacterium, assembly GCA_910576915.1. Classification (GTDB taxonomy): domain Bacteria; phylum Elusimicrobiota; class Elusimicrobia; order Elusimicrobiales; family Elusimicrobiaceae; genus Avelusimicrobium. Next base: position 28,693 of record CAJTJT010000009.1, on the reverse strand, counting down.
CTGGCGGGCCTGGAACTGCGCCGCGCGGGCGTGCATATCAATTTTTCCCCCGTGCTGGACGTAAACAACAACCCGGATAACCCGATTATCGGCGTGCGCTCGTTCGGCGCCGACCCGTCCGACGTAACCAAAATGGGGATTGCGCTGATTAACGGTTTTAAAGCGGCGGGAGTAATGAGCATCGTCAAACATTTTCCCGGCCACGGGGATACGGCGCAGGATTCCCACTACGCGGTGCCGGTGGTGAAAGCCTCCGCCGAACAAATGCAAAAAGTGCACCTGGCTCCGTTTGCCGCCGCCGTAAAACAGGGCGTATCCGGCGTGATGACCGGGCATGTGTTATATCCCGCGCTGGACGCAAAAAACATCGCCACTTTCTCAAAACCGATTTTACAGGATTTGTTAAAAACCCGCATGGGCTTTAAAGGCTTGGTAGTTACCGACAGCCTGGACATGAAAAGCGCCACCACCTATTGCACCATCGCCGGATGCGCCGCGCGCGCACTCGAAAACGGAGCCGATATGGTTTTGCTCGGGCGGTATATCAAACCGTTAACCGTGTTTGCGCAAACTTCGCAAGAAATAAAAACAAAAAATCTTCAGCCCCGGGTAGAAGAAGCCGCCCGGAAAATTTTTGAAGCCAAGCAGAACATGGGGCTTTTAAACAGCCCCGCGCGCATGCCGCAGCCGTCCCACGAAGCCTACCGGGCGGAGTTGGAAAAAATAAGCGCCAAGGCGGTTACGTTAGTACGCAACCGCAAAAAAACGGTTCCTTTTATTCCGGCCGCCGGCAATAAAAAACCCACCGTATGCGCCGTGTTTTTTGCGCCGGCCCGGTTTTCGGACCAGCTGATGAACTTCAGCAAACCGTTTTTGGAAAAGGGATGGAACGTGCGCAGTTACAACGCCGCGCTGACCCCGCGCAAAAAAGACAGCCAGCGCGCCGCCGCCTGTGCGAAAGGGGCAGATTTGTTAATTTTAACCAGCCTTCAATGGGCGGATAAAACCAACATCAACCAAAAAAACGCCATTAACGGGCTAATCAAAGAAAACAAAAACACGGTGTTTATTTCCACCATGAGCCCGTACGACATCAAAAACTACCCGGAAGCCGACACCGTGCTGGCCACCTACGGTCTAAACCGTTACGTACTGCAAACGGCGGCGGATATTATTTTGGGCAACCGGCAAGCGCAGGGCAAACTGCCCGTAGAACTGCCGGCTAAATAACACCGATACGGAAATCCCAGTTCTGTTTCTCCGTCATATTAAAAAGCATAATAGTTATTACCGCCAGATGTTTGTTTTAATACTCCGCCTAACGATTTACAAATTTTTTCCCGCATGCTATCCGCCGCAGCGATACAAATATGCACTCCATAGTACCGTCCGTTAGATGTATGATCATAATTAGTTCCGATTTCGGGTAATTTACCGTTGGCGTCACGGCAGTAAATACTCCCGCCCGAACTGCGCAAAGAACAAACAGCCCCAAAAGAAAACCGAACGCATTGTGTATTGCGCCCGCCGGAAATGCACGCATACGGCGTCAACCCGTTGGGAATGGTAACGTCCAAATCCGTCCAATCATCGGTATAATCGCCGTTGGCCATATAATACGCTTCCTGCGCCGTTTTGACGGAAGACATAAACGGAAGTAATTGCGCCATACGACTTTTTGCCACCGCCATTTCATATTGGGGAAGCGCAACCGCCGCCAAAATACCGATAATAAGCACGACAACCAACAATTCTATTAACGTAAAACCCTTTTTCATAAGTAACTCCTAAGTAAGTTGGTTAAAAGGCCTTTTATAGGATAATACCCTTTTGCCTAAAAATTAACCTTTTAGGCCATGGTATCAAAAAAAAAAAACGGGTCAACCCCTGGCGGCGCGCAGCGTCCGGGGGCAGGCATTGGGCGATACGCAGGGGACCGAGCTCTGTCCTTCTTACAACAAAAAACCGGGCCGCCCCATCGGCCCGGTTAAAATAAAAGCTGCTAACCTTATTTTTTCTTGCGGTGCGCGGCCCAAAACTCGTACACGGCGGGCAGACAGGAAAGCACGATAATCGCCAGCACCACGTAATGGAAATGGTTTTGCACCACGGGCAAATCCGCAAACAGGTATCCGCCCAGCGTAAACAGCACCGTCCACAACAAGGCGCCAATCACGTTAAAGGAAGCGAAGTGGAAATACGTCATTTTGCCAATCCCCGCCACAAACGGCGCAAACGTGCGGATGACGGGAATAAAACGCGCCAAAATGATGGTTTTCCCGCCGTATTTTTCGTAAAACGCGTGGGCTTTTTCGAGGTGTTTTTTATTGAGCAGCCAGCTCGTTTCGCGCGTAAAAACCTTCGGCCCCAGCCATTTGCCGATTTCGTAATTGCAAAAATCGCCCAATACGGCGGCGGCAAAAATCACCGGCATCAAAACAAACAGATTAATCGCACTCCCCTCGGAAGCGGCCAGCGCGCCGCACGCAAATAAGAGAGAATCCCCCGGCAGAAACGGCGTAACCACAAGCCCCGTTTCGCAAAACACCACGGCAAACACCACCACATAAAGCCATATGCCCATCCAGGCGGCCCAGGCGTTTAAATGCACGTCTAAGTGCAGTACAATATCTATAAATTGGGATAAAAGTTCCATATATTAATTTTACCAATTTACAATGCCCCGGAAAACGCGTGACTTTTCACACCGTTTTATGCTACAATTTACCTACCGGTAAGTAAATATAACGGTTTTTAGGAGAAACTCACGTGACCATCAAACAAAAGCTTGCACTGCTCGTCTTATGTATTCTGGCGGGAACGGGAGCAGACGCCCGCAGTTTTGAAAAGGGCGACGTTGTCATCAGCGCGGCGGGAATAGTATCCCCGCTGGGGCTTAAGTCGGACTGGGGAGAATTTTATATCCAGGACCAAACCCAAGACATCCAGCACGACGCCAAACTCGGCAAACCCGGCTTCGGCGGGGAATTGCAAGCCGTATACTTTTTCCATCCGCGCTTTGCGGCGGGAATCAGCGCGTCCGACCAGCACTTTGCCAAAGACAAAGCCAGCGGCTGGGAAGTAAACGTCGGCACGCACCAAAAGAATTTAATGCTGGGCGGACAAATTTTTATCAACCCGGAAAGCGAATACAAAGTATACCTGCCGTTTTCCGCCGGATGGAACCACAGCCGCGTCAGCGTGGATTTCGGAGGAACCCAACATTTTAAATATACAGGGTTTGCCTACCGGGCGGGTATCGGCGTGATGCACGTGTACGGCCGGCACTGGGCGCTGGGGCTGGAAGCGCGCTACAACGGGAACCAGTTTCACGATTCGCACTATATCGCTTCCAACGGAAACCGCATTCACCTGCGCCATAAAATGAATTTCGTTTCGGGCGTGCTGCGCCTAAACTATATTTTATAACCGGGTTTTTTCGGGGGGGATAAAAAAGCCCGGCTGCAAGGCCGGGCTTTTCTGACTGAAAATTCGTTTATTTTCCCGCAAAAAGCGTCAGCAAAATACCTTTTAGCAGAATCTTCGGGTCCGAGCCGGAGGAAGATTTAAACGACGCGTCCGCGTCAATAATGCGGTTTAACGCGTTTACAAAATTTTTCTGCGGCGGAAACGAACGCGCGGAGCTGACCAGGCGGTTTTCCCAATACATAAGTCCCGCCGCGCGCAAAATATCTGCCGGGGCCATCCCCGCGTCGGCCATGCGTTTAATGCGGGCCATTTTTAAAATGGGAAACGTCATCTTGCTCAACACGCCGACGGGTTCCTCGCCGTCGTCGAGCAATTTATCCACCAATTTTACCGCGCGCGCTTTGGAACACGCCGTAATGGCGTTGGAAAGCTCAAACGGGTTTTCCTCTTTGCTAAAACCGATACAGGCCAATACGTCTTCTTTGGTGATGGTTTTGTCTTCCCGGTCCATCGCGTAGAGATAGAGTTTTTCCATCTCGTTTTCAAGCGCGCTGAGTTCTCCCCCCACGCTCTCGCACAACAGGTCTACCGAGTCGAAATCCGCTTTGAGCCCCTTTTCGCGCATTTTTTCGCGCACCCACATGTTCAGTTCTTCTTTTTTAAGTTCCGCAAAATCCGCCGTCACCCCCGCCGCCGCGCACGCTTCGGCCAGGGCTTTTTCCGTCTTCATTTTTTTGGAATCGTTATGCGTTAAAACAAGCGTGGTGGACGGAAGCGGATTTTCCAAATACCGCAAAAGGGCTTCTTTGGGGTCTTTGCGGATTTTTTCAATCCCCGTCAGCACGACCATGCGCGCGTTTGAAAATACGGGCGCCGTATTGGCCAGGGCAAGCGCTTCGCCCCAGTCGGCCTTGTCGGCTTCACTGGCGTAGTAGTTAAAATCGTCCGGTCCCACGATTTCGCGGATTTTTTGGATAATTAAATTTTTACGGTAAGCGTCGTCCCCCGTCAGCAAGTAGACGGGGACAACCGTATTTTGCGCCAAAGCAGCCTGTAATTTTTCCGCGGTGAGTTTAGGCATGTTACTGGGTAATGGTGGTATATTCGGGGTTGTTCATCACTTTCTTTTTGTTTTCGCTCATCACGGAGCCGAACCCGTCTACCGTGCGTTTGACGATGTCTTTGGAAAGTTTTTCGAACACAACGTCGCGCGCCTGCACCTCGGTCATACCGCCCGGGAGCGTGGACGCGGCGTAAATCTGCGTACCCAAAAACGCCGGTTCGCGCCAGACGGGCGCGTTGGTGGTTTTGTCCATCAGCACCACGTCTAGCCAAATATCCATGCGGTAAACGGTGGGAATTAACTGGCTGTCGTACTGAATCGGTACGTTTAAGTAGCGGGAAATCGTCGTCACCACCACGCCTTCCGCGCCGTTGTTTTCGGCCACGATTTGATAGGTACCGTTACGCAAAAATTCGTCGTAAAGTTCGTTGTAGAACTTATCCTCGAGCGCAAACACTTCGGTTTTGTTTAAAATCGGGCGCACGGCCACTTTTTTAATATGCTGGGGCATGATTTGCGCCTGGGGCGTATAGATGGCCCCTTCGCTGGCGCAGGCGGCCAACACGGCGGTGGAACAAACGGCTAGCAGAAATTTTTTCATACGTTCTCCAAAAAACCGGGCGGCGGTTTAACGCGCCGCCCGTAAGATTATTTTTTCGGCGCGGCCACCACGCTGACCATGCGGCCGGGCACGACAATGATTTTTTTGATTTCGAAACCTTCCAAATTGCGCTGTACTTTTTCGCTCGCCAGCGCGATTTTTTCGATTTCTTCTTTAGACGCGCCGGACGGGACGGCCACCCGGTCGCGCACTTTGCCGTTTACCTGCACGCCGATTTCCACGCTGTCGTCCTGCATCAGGTTTTCGTCGGCTTTCGGCCAGGCGGATTTTACCAAAAACCCTTCGTTTCCGCGCAGCTGCCAGATTTCTTCGGTAAGGTGCGGAGCGAACGGGTGCAACAGTTTGAGGAAAGTTTCAAACGTGTGTTTGCTTACCTGCGGCAATTTGCTGATGTCGTTAAACAACACCATGAGCGAAGAAATCGCCGTGTTAAAGCGGAAGTTTTCGATATCTTCGCCCACTTTAACGATGGTTTTGTTCTTTAAAATTTCGCTTTTTCTGGGGTCGGCGCCGTCGGAGAGCTGTACGTTTTCGCTCCACGCGGCCACGCGTTTTAAAAAGCGGGAAATGCCTTCAATCCCTTTCATGTCCCAGGGTTTGCTGGCTTCAAACGGACCCATGAACATTTCGTACATGCGGAACGCGTCCGCGCCGTACTGGGATAAGATATCGTCCGGATTGATGACGTTTTTCTTGGATTTGGACATCTTTTCCACCATCGGGGAAAGTTCTTCGCCGGTGGTTTTCAAGAAGGCCTTGCCGTCTTTAAAATCAATTTCGTCATAGCCGTGGTACGCGCCCATTTTATCGCGGTACGAGAACGCCAAAATCATACCCTGATGGCGCAGTTTGTGGAACGGTTCTTTATGGCTGACGACGCCCAAATCAAACAGCACCCGGTGCCAAAAGCGCGCGTACAAGAGGTGCAGCACCGCGTGTTCCGCGCCGCCGATGTAGCAATCCACGGGGCCGTAGGCTTTTTCGATTTCCGGGTCTACAAGCGCCTGAGAATTTTTCGGGTCCATATAGCGCAAATAGTACCAGCACGAACCGGCCCACTGGGGCATGGTGTTCGTTTCGCGTTTGGCGGGGCCGCCGCAGTGCGGACAGGTGGTGTTCACCCAGTCAGTCACCGTAGCGAGCGGGGATTCCCCGGTGCCCGAAGGTTCAAATTTATCCACTTCCGGCAGGCGCAGCGGGAGCTGGTCTTCCGGCAGGGGGACCACGCCGCATTTTTCACAATGCACGACGGGAATCGGTTCCCCCCAATAGCGCTGGCGGGCGAACACCCAGTCGCGCAGTTTATAGGTGGTTTTGGCGTTACCGCAGCCGTGTTCTTCGAGCCACTTAATCATGGCGGCTTTGGATTCTTTTACGCGAAGCCCGTTTAAAAAGCCGGAGTTGACGAGTTCGCCGTCGCCGGTAAAGGCTTCTTTTTCCACGCCCTGTTCGCTTTTGATGACCTCGATGATTTCGAGGCCGAATTTTTTGGCGAAAGCATAGTCGCGCTCGTCGTGCGCGGGAACGGCCATAATCGCGCCCGTGCCGTAACCCATTAAAACATAGTCGGACGTCCACACCGGGATTTTTTTGCCGTTAAGCGGGTTAACCGCATACGCGCCGGTGAACACGCCGGTTTTATCTTTATTAAGGTCGCCGCGTTCGAGGTCGCTCTTTTTGGCGGCTTCGGCCTGGTAGGTTTTGACGGCTTCTTTCTGTTCGGGCGTAACGATTTTTTCCAAAATCGGGTGCTCCGGCGATACAACCATATACGTCGCGCCGAAGAGCGTATCGGGGCGGGTGGTGAAAACGGTGACGGTTTCGTCATGGCCGTCCAGCTTGAACGTTACGTTCGCGCCGTTGGACTTGCCGATCCAGTTTTTCTGCATGGCCAGCGTGCTTTCCGGCCAGTCGAGTTCTTCAAGTCCTTCCAATAATTGTTCCGCGTACTCGGTAATTTTTAAAATCCATTGCCGAAGCGCCTTGCGCTCGATTTGGTGGCCGCAGCGTTCGCACTTGCCGTTAAACACTTCTTCGTTGGCAAGGCCCGTTTTGCAGGACGGACACCAGTTTATCGGCACGGTGGATTCATAAGCCAAGCCTTTTTTGAAAAGCTGCAGGAAAATCCACTGCGTCCATTTATAGTATTCGGGGTCGGTGGTGTCTACTTCGCGCGACCAGTCGTACGCGAGGCCGATGGATTTAATTTGGCGTTTAAAATTTTCGATATTTTTCTGCGTGGTGATGCGGGGGTGGATGCCCGTCGCGATAGCGTAGTTTTCCGCAGGCAGGCCGAAAGCGTCCCAGCCCATGGGGTGGAGGACGTCGTAACCGTTCATTAGTTTATAGCGCACCAAGATGTCCGAAGCCGTGTATCCTTCCGGGTGCCCCACGTGAAGGCCCGCGCCGGAGGGGTAAGGGAACATGTCCAGGCAGTAGAATTTTTTGCCTTTGGGCATTTTCGGGCTGGCGAAGAGGTTGGCACTCTCCCAGCGGTCTTGTTGCTTTTTGTCAATTTGCGGAAAATTATCAATACTCATATACCTTTTATTTTAACAATTTTTAGGCGCAAAAATCCCCTTTTTCCATGGGAGAAAATACGGAGTTTTTAATTGGCGGAATTTTAGAGGAAAAAGAAACGCTTTGTACATTCCCACCCGCCGCTAGCCGCGCGGGTGGAATTTCTTGTGCTTGTTTTTGAGGTCAGTCACGTCTAAATGCGTATAAATCTGCGTCGTCGTCAAATTCGCTTTAAGGCATTCCCACCCGCCGCTAGCCGCGCGGGTGGAATTTCTTGTGCTTGTTTTTGAGGTCAGTTACATCCAAGTGCGTATAAATCTGGGTGGTAGTAAGATTCGCATGGCCTAACATTTCCTGCAAACTCCTCAGGTCCGCGCCGCCCTGCAACAGGTGGCTCGCAAACGTGTGGCGGAATAAATGCGGGTGGAGTTTTTGCGAAATCCCGGCTTTGCGGCCTAAATCGGCCAAATCTTTCCAAACGGAAACGCGGCTTATTTTTTTGCCGTTTTTGTTTAAAAACACTTCGGATCCGACATCTTTATCGGCAAAATAGCCCTCGCGCATGGCCAAATACCGCTTTAAGCGTTCGCAGGCCTCTTCGTGAATCGGCACAAAACGTTGTTTCCCCCCTTTGCCGAAGGCAAGCACCCAGCCTTCCTCGATATTGACGTTTTCCAAACGCAGCCCGATCAGTTCGCTTACGCGCAGGCCCGCCGCATATAAAAGTTCAATAATGGTAACGGTACGCATTTCAGCCAGCGTTTTAGCCGGATACGAGAGGAGGCGTTCCATTTCTTCGCGCGTGAGCTGGGTGGGGATTTTTTGCGTTAACTTGGGGGATTTTAAAAAACGGGTAGGGTCTTCTTTAATTTTTTCTTCCACCATCAAAAAGCGGTAGAAACTTTTTACCGCTTCCATTTTGCGGAACACGCTGGAGGAAGCCAGCCCCTCCACCACGCGCAGCTGATAGTTGTAACGGTCCAAAAAATCGGGCGTGGCGGCCTCCGGTTTGACTTCACTGGCGACGCAGTATTCTAAAAAACTTTCCACATCCGAACCGTAAGACAGGACGGTATTTTTAGCGAGTTGCCGTTCAAAAGTTAAATGATTTTTATAATCTTCCAATAAAAGTTCGTCCATAGCGTTATTATAGGAAAAAATCCGTGCGACGTGCAGAATAGAATAACATTGCAGAGGATTGCCTGATTTGTCAAATTCGCTTTAGATTGGGCGGGCTAGTTGCCCGCAAGGCGTGGCTGTAGCCACGTCAAGGTAAGGGACGCACAAGATAACAGAATTTGGCAAATTGTTGGCCCTTAAAAGACACAAGGGACGAAAATAATTTTTTCGTCCCTTGTGCGTAAACCGAAAGATAACATCAGCCGTTTATTTCTTAGCTTTTCCTTTGGCGGCGGATGCCCCAGCCTTTGCTTCCGCCTCTTCCTTCGCCGCGGCTTCTTCGTCCGTCAATTTCTTGCCACCGTAATGATGGCCCAAATACTTGACGTACAATTTATCTTCAATTTCCGCGGCCAGTTCCGGGTTGTCTTTCAAATACTGGCGGGCGTTTTCCGCGCCTTGGCCCAGTTTTTCTTCCCCGTACAGGAACCAGCTGCCGCTTTTTTCGATAAATCCGGCTTCCACGCCTTTGTCGATAATGCAGGCTTCGCGCGAAATGCCTTTGCCCAAAATCATCGTAAATTCGGCCTGGCGGTACGGCGGGGCCACTTTGTTTTTGGTCACTTTGGCGCGCACGCGGGTGCCGATGACTTCGTCGCCTTTTTTCAAATTTTCGATGCGGCGCACGTCGATACGTACGGACGCGTAAAATTTAAGCGCAAGGCCGCCGGGGGTGGTTTCCGGGTTGCCGAACATCACGCCGATTTTCTGGCGCAGCTGGTTAATGAAAATGATGCTCGTTTTGGTTTTATTGAGCAGGCTCGTCAGTTTGCGCAAAGCCTGGCTCATCAGTCTGGCCTGCAAACCGACGTGCGCGTCGCCCATTTCGCCTTCGATTTCGGCTTTCGGCACGAGCGCGGCCACGGAGTCCACCACGATTAAATCAATCGCGCCGGAGCGCACCAGTTTTTCGGCGATTTCCAAAGCCTGTTCGCCGGAGTCGGGCTGCGAGACCAGCAGTTCGTCCACATTCACGCCCAAATGTTCGGCGTACACGGGGTCGAGCGCGTGTTCCGCGTCAATAAACGCCACGGTGCCGCCCATTTTTTGGGTCTGCGCCGCCACGTGCAAAGACAGGGTGGTTTTACCGCCGGCTTCCGGCCCGTAAATTTCAATTACGCGGCCGCGGGGAAGGCCGCCGACGCCCAGCGCCAAGTCCAACGACAGCGCGCCCGTGGGAATCGCTTCCACTTTCTGCACGTTTCCGCCGCCTAATTTACAAATCGCTTCTTTTCCGAAAGCCTTTTCGATTTGCCCAAGGGCCAAATCCAGCGCTTTCTGTTTATTTGCATCCATCGCCATTACGAGTGTCCTCCACTAAGATTTAAATTTTTACGGCTTCTTTTTTAGCCGCCGCGCCGGAAAAGGTCAGTTTTCCGGCTTCTTTATCACAGTCTACAATAATTTTTGCGCCCGCGGGGTAGCGGTTGACCAAAATATTTTCGGCCAAAGGGTCTTCCAACTCGCGCTGGAGCGTGCGCAATAAAGGCCGCGCGCCGAATTTAACGTCAAACCCTTTGTCCACCAAAAATTCTTTGGCGGCGGGAGTGAGTTCGATTTCCAGTTCCTTTTCGGCCAGTTTATCGTCCACGTCTTCGAGCGCAAGGTCCAAAATTTGGCCGATATGCTCTTTAGACAGCGAATGGAACACCACGATTTCATCAATACGGTTGATAAATTCGGGGTTGAAGGTCTTTTTAACTTCTTCCATCACGTTTTGGCGCATATCTTTATATTGGTCTTCTTCCGACTGTTTGGCCGCAAACCCAAGCTGCGAGCCTTTGTTGGTGATTTCGCGCGCGCCGACGTTGGACGTCATAATAATCACGCAGTTTTTAAAACTTACTTTGTGGCCCAAATTGTCCGACAGGGCCCCTTCGTCCAGCACCTGCAAAAGGATATTGTAAATGTCCGGGTGCGCTTTTTCCAATTCGTCGAGCACCACCACGCTGTACGGGCGGCGGCGGACGGCTTCGGTCAGTTGGCCGCCTTCTTCATAGCCCACATAGCCGGGAGGCGCGCCGATAAGGCGGGAAACCGCAAATTTTTCCATATATTCGGACATATCCAAACGAATCATCGCGTCTTCATCGCCAAACAGGAAGGTGGCCAAACTTTTGGCAAGTTCGGTCTTACCCACGCCCGTCGGGCCCAGGAACAGAAAACCCCCAATCGGGCGATGCGGATTGCCCAAGCCGGTGCGGTTGCGGCGGATCGCCTGCGAAACGGCTTTCACCGCGTCGTTCTGGCCGATGATGCGTTCGTGCAGTTCTTCTTCCATGTGCAAAATCTTATCGGTTTCGCTCTGCGTCAGCCGCGTCACCGGGATACCCGTCCATTTGGAGGCCACAAGCGCGATATCTTCTTCCGTCACTTCCGGCGTTTGCTTGCCGCATTCTTCCTGCCATTTCTGTTTCAAATGGTCGATGTAATTTTTCAAACGTTCTTCGGTTTCCTTGGCGGCGGCGGCTTTTTCAAATTCTTTTTTGGCAAGCGCTTCGTCTTTTTCCAGTACGGCCTGGTTGTATTCGGCCTGTTTTTGTTTGATTTCGGGCGGCAAAACCGCGTTTTTTAAACGCGCGCGGGCGCCGGCTTCGTCAAACAGGTCGAGGGCTTTGTCGGGCATGGCGCGGTCGGTGATGTAACGGTCCGCGATGGCCGCGGCGGCGCGCAGAGCGCCGTCCGTGTATTTTACTTTATGATGCGCTTCGTACTTGCCGCGCACGCCTTTTAAAATGGTAACGGTTTCTTCCACGTCCGGCGGGTCGGCCACCACGGGCTGGAAGCGGCGTTCGAGGGCGGTATCGGCCTCAATGTATTTGCGGTATTCGTCAAACGTGGTCGCACCGATGCACTGCACTTCGCCGCGCGCCAGGGCGGGTTTTAACATGTTGGAAGCGTCGATAGACCCTTCCGCCGCCCCCGCGCCGATAATGGTGTGGAGTTCGTCAATAAATACGATGGCGTCCTGCGCGGCGGCCAATTCGTCGATAATGTTTTTCAAACGCTGTTCGAATTCGCCGCGGTATTTGGTTCCGGCAATAACGGAAGCCAAATCAAGCGCCAGCAAGCGTTTGCCGCAGAGTACGTCCGAAATTTCGCCGCGGGCGATTTTTTGCGCGAGGCCTTCTACAATAGCCGTCTTGCCCACCCCGGGTTCGCCGATAAGCACGGGATTGTTTTTGGATCGGCGCGCCAAAATTTGCACCAAACGTTCGATTTCTTCTTCGCGGCCGATGACCGGGTCCAGCTTGTTTTGGGCGGCCAGGCGCGTCAAATCGCGCGTGTATTCGTCCAGCGTCGGTGTTTTGCTTTTTTTCTTTTCCACGGCGGCGCGGGATTCTTTGGAAAGGGAATTTAAATTGATTTCCTGCGGCAAATCGGAGATGTCTTCGTTCAAATCGCCGGGTTCGGCGTCGCCCAAGAAGTTAAGCACGGTTTCGCGCACGAGGTCCAGGTTCAGGCCCAGGTTTTCCAAAATTTTGCCGGCCATGCCTTCTTCTTCGCGAATCAGCCCCAGCAAAATATGTTCCGTGCCGATGTGCTCGGTACCCAGCATTTGGGATTCTTCCACCGAAAATTCCAGCACTTTTTTGGCGCGCGGCGTGAACGGGATTTCGCCCAAAAGCATAATGGTATCCCCCACGCCTACCATCTTTTCGATTTCCTGGCGCACCTTGCGGAACGTAACGCCCAAATTGGATAAAATTTTGTTGGATACGGTGCCTTCAATGGCGCTTAACCCCAAAAGGATGTGTTCCGTCCCCACGTAATCGTGGTTCAGCCGTTTGGCTTCTTCCTGCGCGATAAGAATAATCTTCTGCGCGTTTTCGGTAAATCTTTTTGCCATCTTACATACCCCTTAATATAGAAAAAAACGATTACTACTATTATATAAAAATAACTTCCGTTGCAAAGGATGGAAAATAATTATAAGTCCCCGGGCGGCACACTCCCGCTATTTTGCTATAATAAAGTGATTTTACGGCAGGAGGATGTTTTCACCCGCGCGCCAGGCGCGGAAACAATACAATTTAATCTGTTTTTGGAACCGCACGCGGGTGCGGTGTGTATGAAATTCATACGCTAAAGGGCCAAAAACAGTCGTTTGGAGGCACAAAGCAAGCGGCCTAATTACCCGGTTGCTTTGTGCCGAGTGTTTGTCGCCCGCAAGGGCGGCAAACCACGGCTGTTATACAAAAGCTACCCTTTAGCGGCTTAGTATAACGGCCGTTTTTTATGCTAAGCCCGGCAAAAAGAGGATTCATTATGAAAAACGGGTTTACCCTGATTGAGTTATTAGTAGTCGTGCTGATTATCGGCATTTTGTCCGCCGTTGCCCTGCCGCAATACAACCGGGCGGTGTTAAAAGCGCGCTATTCGGAAATACAAACGATTGCCGCCGCCTACAAAACCGCCGCCGAAGTATATTACATGGCCAACGGCACTTACCCCGACTATTGGCATGATATGGACTTGGAGCCACCCGCCGGCTGTACGGCAGACAGCAATATAGGCGGCGGGCTCTACTGCGCCAAAAGATTCATTTCATTTGACCTATATAATAACAACAATAAGAACTTAGTAGGATTTTACAAACCCAACGGCAAGACCAAAGTGGCCTACGTACAATGGCTGGACATATCCGAAAAACCGGGTAAGCGCGAATGCTGGGCCGTTACGGGGGATGAAGAAGCCCGGGCTTTTTGCCGCAGCTTAAACGGCGTTGAAGCGGGGGTGGCCTCGCACCACACCTGCAGCCTGGCGGGAGGCTGTACCTTATACGACCTGCCCTAATCCGGCGCGCCGCTCCGCCCGATTTGGTATAATACCTGTATATGGAAGAACTTATCAAACGGGCTAAAAAAATCAAAGCCATTCTGACCGACGTAGACGGCATTTTAACGGACGGAAAAGTAAACTTTTTCGTTACGCCGGAAGGAAAAATAGACGAATTTAAATCTTTTAACACGCAGGACGGCATCGCGCTTATGCTTTGCCGCGGCGCGGGCATTATTTGCGGCATTATTACGGGCCGCCGCCACCCCACCACGGTGGAACGCGCGCGCAATCTGGGCTACAAATACATCTATCAAGGCTTTTTAACGAAAACCGGCCCCTTAAAAGACATTTTGACGCGCGAAGGCCTTACGGCCGAAGAAGTGGCGTACATCGGCGACGATATTACCGATATGCCGCTTTTAAAACGCGTCGGTTTTGCGGCCACGGTGCCCAACGCGCTGGACTGCGTAAAAGCCTGCTCCCACTACGTTACCAAACGCGCGGGAGGAGACGGCGCATACCGCGAAATTATCGATTTTATCCTAAACGCCCAAGGCAAACTGGCCCCGCAAATCGAGCAGATGGACCGCTCTGAATGGAAAGCGGGCCCCAAGGCAGAAATGGAAATTATTACGTCGCAGGAAGGTATTGCCTGATATGAAAGGAAAGTTTATTGTTTTGGAAGGACCGGACCGCTGCGGCAAATCCACCCAGGCAAAACTGCTGGTCAATCATTTGATTTCGCTGGGCAAAGATGTGGTACTCACACGCGAGCCCGGCGGCACGCCCACGGCTGAAAAAATCCGCCAAATCGTACTGGAACCGGGGTTGGACGTACGCCCGATGGCCGAACTGTTTTTATACGAAGCCTCCCGCGCCCAGCACACGCAGGAAAAAATCATCCCGGCGTTGGAAGCGGGCAAAATCGTCATCTGCGAACGCTACACGATGTCCACCTGCGCCTACCAGGGCTACGGCCGCGGCATTGATTTAAACATTATTGATACGCTTAACAAAATCGCCACGCTGGACATGAAACCCGATTTGACGCTTGTATTCTTAATGTCGGACAAGTATTTTACCGAACGCGGCGAATACTTATTTTCCGACCGTTTGGAACAGGAAGACATGGCCTTCCGCCAAAAAATGCGCCGCGGGTATTTGGAAATGATTGAAAAAACGCCCAACGCCCATTTGATTGACGCGGATAAAAACATATCCGAAATCCAGGCGCGCGTAACCCAGCTTTTAAAAGAAACCCATATTATAGACTAATGCCGTTTGCCGATATCCTGGGGCAGGAAAAAGCCTCCTCGTACTTAAAAAATCTGGTCCGGAACCAAAAAGTTCCGGGAGCTCTTTTATTTTACGGGCCGGACGGCGTGGGTAAAGCGAAATCCGCCAAAGAGTTCGCCAAAGCCCTCAACTGCCAGGACCCGCAGGCCCGCCAAACCGGCGACGCATGCGGACATTGCGCCAGCTGCCAGGCCATCGAAAAAGGCACACACCCGGACGTAACGTTTGTGGACTTTGTCTACCAGGCGCGGCTGGAAGTAAAAAAAGATTTTACCAGCAAAGGCTACGAAGAAGAACTGGAAAAAGAAATCGCCAAACAGCAGCACATCAGCGTAGACACCATCCGCGACGTAACGGCCAAATCACAGCAGAAGTCCGTCCAGGGCGGCTGGAAAGTGCTGATTGTGGACCACGCCCAAACCATGCAGGGTGCGGCGGCGAACGCGCTTTTAAAATTTATCGAAGAACCGCCGGCAAAAACGCTTTGGATTCTAATTACGGATAAACGCTCCGTCATGCTGCGCACCATTTTGTCGCGCTGCCAGCCGCTTGCGTTTGCGCCGCTTTCACCCGAAATTATCAAACAGATTTTAACTCAAACCGGAACCGAAACGGAAAATTTGGAATTATGCGCCCGTTACGCGGGCGGCTCCGTTTCCGGCGCCGTAAAAGCGGACGGAGCGCTGACGCTGCTCGCTGACGCGGGCTTCGGCCCCAGCGGTTGCAGTCCGCAGGGTCCGGCCGCCGTAGCGGCGGGGCTTAGCCGCACGCTCGTCACCGCCCGCAAAGAGGCTCAGGCCGCGCTGGACGTTACCATCGCCGCCTTGCACGAAGCCTGGCACAGCGCGCCGGATGAAAGAAGCCGCCGCGCGCTGCAAAACGCGCTCAAACGGTTTGAAAATTACAAACGCAGTATTTCGCGCAACGTGTCGCCCGCCCTTGTACTGGAAACCGCCCTGATGGGCCTGGACGGGCTGAACGTACGGATTTTTTAGGAGAGTATATGAAGAATAAATTTTACGCCACCACCCCCATTTATTACGTGAACTCCGTGCCGCACATCGGCCACGCGTACACCACGATTGCGCTGGATATTTTATCCCGCTACAAACGCCAAAAAGGCTTCGACGTACGCTTTTTGACGGGCACCGACGAACACGGCGCGAACATCGAAAAATCCGCCTCCGCCAAAGGCGTTTCCCCCAAAGCGTGGACGGACGAAGTGTCCGCCAAATACAAAGAAATGTGGAAAACCCTCAACATTTCGTACGATGATTTCATCCGCACTACCGACGCCAAGCACGAACACGTCGTGCAGGCGATTTTCGAAAAACTCTTAAAAAGCGGCGATATTTATTTGGGTTCCTACTCCGGCAAATACTGCCTGTCCTGCGAACAGTACTACAACGAAAGCGAAATTTTGGAAGGCGGCCTCTGCCCCGTGCACAAAAAACCGTTGACCGAAGTACACGAGGAAACGTATTTCTTTAAACTTTCCCGCTACGAAAAACCGCTCCTAAAATACTACGAAGAACATCCCGAATTTTTAAGCCCCAAAATGCGCGCCAACGAAATCATCAATTTCGTAAAAGGCGGCCTGCAGGACCTATCCGTCACGCGCACGAAAGTGGCCTGGGGCGTACAGGTGCCCAGCAACCCGAAACACACCATTTACGTATGGTTCGACGCGCTTATCAACTACATTACCGCCGCGGGTTTCGGCACGCTGATTTGCGACGACAAAGCCGAACACGAAGCGCAGTTAAAACAAATCCGCGCCGAAAAATTCGAAGACCTCTGGCCCGCCGATTTGCACATGGTGGGTAAAGAAATCTTCCGTTTCCACACGGTTATTTGGCCGGCGGTGCTGATGGCCCTGGGCCTGCCGCTTCCCAAAAAAGTGTTTGCGCACGGCTGGTGGACGGTGGAAGGCGAAAAAATGTCCAAATCTTTGGGCAACATCGTAGACCCCGCCGAAGTGGCCGCCAAATACGGCGTGGACCCGGTCCGCGCGTTCCTGTTCCGCGAAGTGCCTTTCGGGCAGGACGGGGACTTTTCCATGGAAAGTTTTAAAAACCGCTACAATTCCGACCTGGCCAACAACATCGGCAACCTGCTTTCCCGCACGCTGAACATGGCCGCCAAAAACATCGGCGAACTGCCGGCGGACATTCAGGGCGACTACAAACTGCTCGCCAAATCGGCCGAAGTGGAAAACGCCATCGACAAAGCCTACGAAGACCTGGCCTTTGATAAAGTGCTGGAAAACATCTACGGCTTCGCGGGCGATTTAAATAAACTCGTCGACGAGAAAAAGCCCTGGGAACTGGCCAAGACGGACCCGGAAGGCGCAAAAGCCGTCCTCTTGGAACTGGTGGCGTGCCTGCGCAAAGTGGCCCTGTGGCTGGAGCCGTTTATGCCCACCGTGGCCAAAGAAATGCAGCGCCGCCTGGAACCGGGCAAGATTGAAAAATATCCGCCTTTGTTCCCCCGCCTGGAAGCGGACAAAAAATAAGTTTATTTGAAAAAAGCCCCGGCAAAAAACCGGGGCTTTTTATTGCTTGCCAAAGCCGGCAAAAACACCTATACTAATAACATGAACAAACTCATTTTAACCGTATTGTTTGCCTTTGCGGCCGCCCTTCCGTGCGCCGCCGCCCCGGCGAATGATTTATTTACCGCCGTTAAAAATGGGAACCGCGTACAAGCCCACAAACTGCTGCGCAAAACCCCCAAGCTGGCCCAAAGCACGGACAAAAAAGGCCAAACGCCTTTCCTGCTGGCCGTTACTAATAAAGATTTGGATATGGCCTACCTGCTGGCGCCGTATTCCAGCCTTTCGGCCACCGCCACCAAAGGGAACGCTTTTCATATTGCGGCGCAAAACGAAGACGAACCCATGCTTAAACTGCTGGTTAAACTGACCGGGGAACGCCGGGCCGATTTAACCAAACTGATGCTTAACGCCCCGCGCGAACTGGAGGACGAATACTCCGTTACCAGCAGCGACGGCAACACGCCGCTCCACGTGGCGGCCAAAAAGTGCAACACGCGCATTTATAACTATTTCGTCGCGCAAGGGGCGGACCCGTCCCTTGAAAACGGATACGGGCAAACAGCGCAGAAAATTTTAGCTTCCTGCCAAAAGCAAAAAGCCTGGGAGGCGGAATATAAAAAGAAACAGGCCGCCAAAAAAGCCGCCAAAAAATAAATTTGGGTTGCACACACAAAAAACGGACGCTTATAAAAGCGTCCGTTTTTCGTCTGTCAGCTTAAATCGATCAAGTGCCAGTTCTGCTGGTAGAGTTCCGCCAGCTTCCGGCGGAATAAAGCGTGTTCGGGCTTCGTAAGGCCGGGGTCCTGCGCCAAAAGTTCGTCGCGGTCTTCAATGGCCTGGTATAAAATGTCGCGGTCTTTAAAAATATCGCCCGCTTTAAATTCCAGTTCGCCGCTTTGGCGGGTACCTAAAATTTCCCCGGGGCCGCGCAGCTGCATATCGCGCTCGCCGATTTTAAAGCCGTCGCGCGTCGCGCAGATAATATCCACGCGTTCCTTGGCCACGCTCCCCGCATGCTGGGGCACTAAAATACAAAAACTTTCATGCTCGCCGCGGCCCACGCGTCCGCGCAGTTGGTGCAAACTGGCCAGCCCAAACCGCTCCGCGTTTTCAATCACCATAACGGTGGCGTTTTTAACGTCAATGCCCACCTCGATGACGGGCGTGGCCACCAAAATATCGGTTTTGTGCGCGGCAAAATCGGCCATGACATCTTCCTTTTCCTTTTGGCTCATCTGGCCGTGCAAAATAGCCAAACGGAACTCCGGGAATACCGCTTTTAACTTTTCAAATTCTTCCGTTACGGCCTTGGCGGATACTTTTTCGCTCTCTTCAATCAGCGGGAAAACAATATACGCCTGCCGGCCTTTTTTCACTTCCTCGCGTACGCGGTCGTACGCCAGTTTGGAAGTGGCGGCTTCGGTTTGAATCGGCTGGCGGCCGGGAGGCAGTTCGGACAGCGTCGACACTTCCAAATCTCCGTAAAACGCCAAGGCCAGCGTGCGCGGGATAGGGGTGGCGGTCATCGTTAACAAATCGAGTTTGGAGGTTTTTTCTTTCAGCTTACTGCGCTGTTTTACGCCGAAGCGGTGCTGTTCGTCGATTACCGCCAAACGCAGGTTGGCGAATTTTACATCGTCCTGGATGACGGAATGCGTACCCACCAAAATGTTTATTTTTCCTTCGGCCAGTTCCTTTAAAATTTTCTTTTTGGCGGCGGCCTTGGTGCTGGAAGTAAGCACCGCAACGTTTACATCTAACCCTTTTAAGATTCGCTTAAAAGTTAAAAAATGCTGCTCGGCCAAAATTTCCGTCGGCGCCATGAGGGCGGCCTGATATCCGTTTTCCACCGCCAGCAGCATCGCGCACAGCGCCACCACCGTTTTGCCGGAGCCCACGTCGCCCTGCAGAAGGCGGTTCATGGGGCGAGGCGAACATAAATCTTTAAAAATTTCGTTAATTACTTTTTTTTGGCTGTTTGTAAAATCAAAACCGAGTTGTTCCCGAAACGGGGTGAGCAGTGTTTTTTTGATTTCGTAGGCGTAATCTTTGGCTAAAATTTTGGTCTGCGTACGCTTAATGCCCCACGCCGTGGCAAGGAGCAAAAATTCCTCGTACGCCAGGCGGCGGCGCGCGCTTTCCAGTTCCGCCAGCGAATTGGGAAAATGAATGGATTTCAACGCCTGCGGCGCGCTTAACAGTTTGCGTTTGGAAATTAAAAACGGAGGCAGCACTTCCGGCTCGCGCGACAAAGACTCCGTCTGCAGCGCCTCGTGCACAAACAGGCGGAACTGCTTATTTGTCAGCCCTTCGGTAAGCGAATACACGGGCGTTAAGCGGCCCGTGTGCAGCTGCGTTAACACGTCGTCCGCCGGGTATTGTTCTTCGGCGGTCACTTTATTTCCGAAAAAATTGTTTTTGTCGTCCCGGCGGCCGATTACCCAAACTTCGCTGTTCATGCGGAAATCTTTTTTAAGCTGGCCGAACGGGTCAAAACGGAAACCGCGGTACATGCGTTTTTTGAACCACGTACACTCAATTTGCTGTCCGCGTTCGTCTTCCAAAAATGCTTTAAAAATAAGCACGCTGCGGGCCGGGATTTCCTGCGTGCGCAGTACGCGGCCTTTAAACACGACGAGCGCGTCCGAATTATACTCGTTGGGCGGCGCGCCGAGGCGGCGGTCCTGGTACGTGCGTGGATAATAATGCAGCAAATCCTCCACCGTCGCAATTTCCAAACGGTCGAACAGTTTGGCTTTGGCGGGGCCGATTCCTTTTAAGTATTGGATTTGGGTGGAAGACGTCATACTTATCCTTATTTTACAAATAATATATGCTACAATGAAAAAAAAGGAGGCCGCAACTATGAATTTTGAAGAAATTTCCCGCCAGGTAAGCACGCATTTTTTACAGCTGGGGCAAAGCGGGCTGAAGGTGCTGGTATCGCTCTTGGCGGCGGTGCTGATTTTGGTGATTGGGCTGTATATTTCCCGGTTGGCGGGCTCCGTAGCCAAAAAGATTTTGAACAAAATTGCGTTTGACGATAAAACTTCCAAACTGGGCATTAACGAGCTGTGTATGCGTTTTGGGCTCGGCAAATCCCCCACCTATATTATTTCGTTTGTACTTTCCTGGGCGGTGATTTTTTACGCCATCGTGCTCGCATCCGACGTATTAAAACTATTCGTCATCCGCGATTTGTTCACCCGGTTTTTGGAATTTATCCCCACGCTGTTCGCGTCCGTACTCATTTTGTTTGCGGGGCTTTTGTTCGGCAAATTGATGGGCAACATTATCGAAAATTCCGCCAAAGCCAACAATTTAAAAGGCGGCCTTTTTATCTCGCGCGCCGTGTATGCGTTTATCGTGTTCTTCTGTGCGATGCTGGCGGTGGAAAATTTGGGCTTTGCCACGCAGCTTGTTAATAATGTAGTCATTATTGTGCTGGCGTCCATGGGCCTTGCGTTCGGTATCGGCGTGGGCCTCGGTTCCAAAACGCTGGTGGAAGGCTTTTTGCACGATTTGTTTAAGAAAGAAGACAAATAATTTAGTCAACTACGCTAAAAAGGCCGGGGCATAGGCTCCGGCCTTTTTTGTGATCTGTGGCGGGTGAAAAATTTTTTAACGGAGCGCGACCGCTTTTTATAAATCGCGGCCGGCGGGATCTTTGCCGTCTATCAGCCCCTCCTGCTTTTCATGGCCGTGGATTTCGGCTTTGTCCCTTAGTTTGCGGTGGTACGTAATTGCAAAGCGGTGTACCTCGTCGCGAATTTCCATCAGTAAATTTAACGCCGGGTCCCCGATGGGCAGTTTAATGCTTTCCTCCGCGCCGGGCAGATAAATGCCCTCGTGCGTTTCCGCCAGCGAAATAAACGGGATAAACATCCCCGCGCGTTCGTAAGCGTTCAGCGCGGCGGAAATTTGGCTCTTGCCGCCGTCCAAAAGGATTAAATCGGGCGCTTGCGACGGGTCGCGCTTGATTTGGCGCAGGCGGCGGTAGACGCTTTCTTCCATCATCGTAAAATCGCTTCCGCCGCGTTCGGGCAGTTTGGAACGGATTTTAAAACGGCGGTAATGTTCGTGGTTTTTCTCGCCGTTAATATAGCAAACCATACACCCCACGGCTTCGCGCCCGAATAAATGGGAGTTATCAAACGCCTCGATATGCGCGGGCAGCTTGTGCATGCCGATTACTTCGGCCAGCCGCTTTAGTTTGTCGGTATTTTCCATGGCCGTCGTAATTTTTTCGTCTTTGAACCGCCCGACCAGCACGCGCTCTTTCATATGCGAAAGCGCATGCAAAAAGTTGCGGAATACGGCGGCCTGTTCGTATTCCATTTTGTCGGAATGGGCTTTCATAAGAGCGGTGATATTTTCGGTAATGTTGCCGAAATTTCCTTCCAAAAAATCCGCCATGCGCTGCGCGAGCGCGCGGTAATCCTCGTACGAAATTTTCCCCGCGCACGGGGCCGGGCACTGGCCCGTATGGTAATAAATGCACGTATTTATTTTGCGCGGGTCCAGTTCTTTTTCGCGCGAAAAATTCCATTTGCACGGGCGCAGGGGCGCGTATTGGCTCTTCCACAAAAAGCGCATTAAACTTTTGACGATGCTGGATTTAGGGTACGGGCCGAAATATAAGTCCTTCCCGCGGATTACGCGGCGCGTCATCTGCAGGCGCGGATAATCTTCTCCCATCGTCAGTTTTAAATAAGGGTAGCTTTTGCCGTCTTTGCCGAGCGAATTAAAAAAAGGTTGGTACTGCTTGATGAGTTTTTCTTCCAAGACAAGCGCGTCGCGTTCGCTCGCGCAGGTGACGTAATCTATTTTGGCAATCAGCGGCAGCAGGCTGGGAAGTTTCCAGCCGCGCGAATAGAGGTTGGATTCCTGGAAATATTGCTTTACGCGGTCGGCCAGGTTTTTGGCTTTGCCCACGTAAATAATGGTGCCCTCTTTGGCGCGCATGATGTAAACGCCGGGTTTATTTGGTAAAATAGAAAGACGCGGATCCATGGTTATATTTTAACATTTCCCGCGTACTGCTTACCGTGCGGCCCAAAAACGGGTTGACCCGGGGCGCAGAATTGGTTAAAATATTAGTAACCCGATTTTTCTATAGAGGAATTATTAAATGGCAAAATTAAAAACTGGTAGACACACGAGCGCCATCAAAGCGCAGCGCCAAGCTGAAAAAAGAACTTCTGAAAACAAAGGTTTAATCAAAAAAGTTCGCTTGGCCACCAAAGCCGTGAACGCTTCCGCCAAAACGAAAGCCGCCACGCTGAAAGAAGACTTGAAAAAAGCCGATTCTTGCATCGACAAAGCCGCTAAAAAGAACGTTATCCACTGGAAAACGGCTGCCCGCAAGAAATCCCGCTTGGCCAAAGCCGCCAACAAAGCTGTGGCCGCTTAAGCAAAGTCTAACACCATTTAAAACCGCTCCTGCAGGGGCGGTTTTTTATTGATATCTAATTGATATCTAATAGAATCCCCCGGGGATGAAAGAAAATTCCGCCGCAAGAAAACGGAGTTTTCTTTTTTGTTGGTTAGCGGCGGACAAAATCAAACGGAGCTGAGATTTTGAAACAAAAGAACCCCCCGAAAACCCGGGGAGTTTCACTTTAAAGGGCTTTTATCAATGAAAACCTCGGGTATCTCCCGGGGGACATTTACTTCCATAAAGCTTCATACATATACTCACCTGCAGGATATCCATGGCACCAATAGCCCTTCCTTACATGGGTGATAGTTCGCTCATTGGGGCCAGGCACAGTATCGCATGTCTCAATGCAGTATTTAGTATATTCCCCTACCCAGCCATAATGATCCTCATCGCAAATGAGTCCCTCTTTTACAGAAGAACCACACTGTGTATAGCCTTCCCAACAAGCAGGAGGCGTTTGACAATTCCCCTGACACGGATCCGGCGGAACGGAATACGTATCAGACACGCTCCCCGCCATCCAGCGGAAATTGGCCTTTTCAACTGCTTTCCAACAAGAAGTATTGCTTTTGGGTGTAGAATCCGAGCAGCACATTTCTTCCCCCTCGGGCGTAATTAAGTATCCCGCATTTACCCCGGGACAAACACACTCACCGGATGCCGAATCCCATGCGGTAAAAATAGGCTCGTTGACACATGGGTTTTCCCCCTCAATGGCCTTTCCGCACATCAAATACAGTTCATTTGAAGACGCACCTTTTAATTTTAGGTTCGCCCACTGCATTTGGCCCCCGCTTTCGCTGTTAGCACTTTTACAGCTGGGGAATGTTTTGCCGAACAGATTAAGATTAGCGGCTTTGATATCACCCGCGTTTACGCTTTCCATAGTACCCGTTTGGATACGTACGTTTTGGAACAAGATCTTGCCGTCGCCGTTTCCACTGCCCAAACTAAGAGTATAGCCTTTTATCCCACGGCCGCCGTCTAAGTTTAACTTGCCGCCCTTTAAGTTTACACGCGCGGCATTTAACGTGGAGGATGTTTCCGAACAGCCTAACTTCATAGAGCACGCGCTCGTTAACCCGATATCCATTTGCTCCGTGGTATTCACCCGGGAATAAGCCACATACGGAACCGGGAAATATGTTACCATGCTGATTTTGTTTTTAGTTGCGGCCAGTACGGGCAAAGAAACAAAAAACAATAACGCAAACAAATAAAACCGTTTCATAATTAAAC
The DNA here is from genome assembly GCA_910576915.1 of uncultured Elusimicrobiales bacterium. Taxonomy (GTDB): domain Bacteria; phylum Elusimicrobiota; class Elusimicrobia; order Elusimicrobiales; family Elusimicrobiaceae; genus Avelusimicrobium. The sequence goes on along the minus strand of CAJTJT010000009.1, from coordinate 4,563 downwards.
CTCCTGTAAACGGCTTTATTTACCCCTACAACGCACTTATTTAACAAAGAAGAGGAGGGATACTTGCAACAAGCCGTCCCCCCAATTTATCAAAAAAAAAAAACGAGTCAAGGGGCGAGCCGCCCCGCCCTTACCCACCGCCCTCATTAGACTAGTTTAAGCTACCCTGTTTAAGATATGTCGCCAACAAATGCACTACTTTTTGCATAAATAAAAGGGAAACAAAAAGCGGCGTCCTAAAAAGAACGCCGCTTTTTACTGTAAAATAATGCTTAGTTTTCGGCCGGGTTGTGTTTGTATTTAAAGATAAACGCAAACAGCACGGCTACCACCAAAGAGTAGCCGGCAAAAACGAACCAGGATTCGCTCCAGCCCGTCATAATCGCGCTGGATACGTCCGCCGGGTACACTTCGCCCGCAGGCAAGAATCCGTGCGCGGCGGTATAGGCGTTGATGTGAACGTTTACCAGTTTGTTAATCACCCACTGGGCGCCCAAGGTGCCGATCATCGCGCCGAAGCCGTTGGTCATCAGCATAAACACGCCCTGCGCGCTGGAGCGGATGGACGGGTCGGTTTCTTTATCCACATACAACGAGCCGGACACGTTAAAGAAATCGAACGCCACGCCGTACACAATCATAGACAGAATCAAAAGCACAATCCCCACGCCCGTAGACGGGTTGCCTACGCCAAAGAAGCCAAAGCGCAGAACCCACGCGAGCATACTGATAAGCATTACCTTCTTAATACCAAAGCGTTTTAAGAAGAACGGAATCAGCAAAATGCACAGCGTTTCGGAAATTTGGGAAAGCGAAATAAGCGCGTTGGCGTTATTGGCGCCCCAGGAGCCGGCAAACCCCATCAGCGAGTTAAAACCGTTGATAAACGGGTTGGCATACGCGTTGGTAATCTGCAAAGACATACCGAGCAGCATAGAAAAAATAAAGAAAATCGCCATTTTTTTCTGCTTAAACAGCGAAAACGCTTTGAGGCCCATCGCTTCGGCCAGGGTTTGGGCTTTGGTCTGGCAGGTGGGGCAGGCGGGCAGCGTAAAGGAATAAACGGCCAAAATCACGCCGAGCACGGCGGAAAAATACCACTGCACATAGGAGTTTTGGAATCCCGCAAAGTTGGTAGTCAGCATGGCGCAGATAAAACCCACGGTACCGAATACGCGAATCGGCGGGAAGGCCGTCACCGTATCCAGGCCGGACTGGCGCAGCGCCGTATAAGCCACGGAGTTGGAAAGAGCCAGCGTAGGCATATAAAACGCCACGCTGAACGTGTAAAAACCGAATACCGCCGCCAGGCTGATGTGCGGCAAAGAACCGAAATACGCCGCCGCGGCCATACCGGCCGCCGCCAGGAAATGGCAGATGCCCAGCATTTTTTGGGCGGGAATCCAGCGGTCCGCCACAATGCCGATTACCGCCGGCATGAAAAGGGACACGAATCCCTGCACGGCGTAAAACCAGCCGATGTTTTCCGCAAGTCCAGCCCCGGCCAGAAACGCGCCCATAGACGTTAAGTACGCGCCCCAAACGGCAAACTGGAGGAAGTTCATTACGGTCAAGCGAATTTTAATGTTCATAAGTTTTAGCGCGCCGGAGAGTCATCCGGCGGAAACGATACGAGTATCCTCCGTGGAATTAAGCGCGCGGGTGCGGTAAGCGCGGCGCCGCGCGCCGCTAAAACCATTGTACAAAAAAAGCTATAATATTAGTAAATAAATCCAGCCCCCGGAGGTCTTACATTATGGCAGACTACAGTTTTGACGTAGTGTCCAAGGTGGACTTGAACGTCATCAGCGAAGCCGTCACCGCGGCCAATAAAGAAATTACCAACCGCTACGATTTTAAAGGCAGCAACTCGTCTATCGAACTCAACCAAAAAGACAACGAGTTAAAACTCGCCTCCAGCGACGAATACAAGGTAAATACCCTGCGCGATATCATTTTCACCCGTATCGCCAAACGCGGCATTCCGCTTAAAAATATGCAACCGCAGAAAATCGAAGCCGCTTTGGGCGGAACCGCCAAACAGACGGTAAAAATCCAGCAGGGCATCCCGGCCGACAAAGCCAAAGAAATTTCCAAAGCGATTAAAGACGCCAAACTGAAAGTTTCCGCTTCCATCCAGGGGGACCAGCTGCGCGTATCTTCCAAATCCAAAGACGAACTGCAAAACACCATGGCCCTTTTGAGAAACGGGGACTACGGTGTGGAGCTCCAGTTCACCAACTACCGCTAGGATAACGCCATGAGAAAAACCGTCTTTTTACTTACCCTGGCTGCGCTGTGCGCTCCGTGCGCGTACGCGGCGGATGCGGCCGCCGGCCTGGAATTTTATAAAAAAGAAATTTCCGCCTTCCCGGCTGACACCAACCGCGAAACCCGCGCCGCCGCCAAAGCGCTTGCGGACGGCCTCAACACCTGGGCGGCCCAAAACCCGGCTTCGCCCGCCGTTAAAGACGCCATGCTGATGCAGGCCCGGCTTTATTTGCGCGCGCAGGAAAACGGCTATGCGGCCGTTACCCTGTTCCGCTTGCGCAATCTGTATCCGCAAACGGATATGAACCTGCTGACCCCGCTCATGGCCGATGCAGTACAAGCCGTACAAACCAACCGCCGCGACCAGGCGACAAACCTGTTCATCGCTACCCGGCAGGACGGCGAACAAACCGCCGCCCAGCGCGAAGCGCAAGCGTTGTACGCGCTTTCCAAACTGTCCGGCCGCGGGCTTTATACGCCCGGTTCGGAAGCGTTCGAAGCGTTCTTTGTGCGCTATCCTTCTTACGAAGAAAACGATAAAGTGGAATTGTGGTACGGGGATTTTCACCGCGAAAACGGCAACTATCTGGCCGCCATTTCCCAATACAAAAAAGCGGCGGAACTGTACCCCAACACGCCGTACAAAGCCGCCAGCCTGCGCCTGATTGGCGATATTTATGCCGACAATCTGAAAGATACGGCTTCCGCCACCGCGGCCTATACCCGCGTCCTGCGGGACTTTGAAGGCTCGGCCGAAACGGGTATCGTCTACAAACACATGGCCATTTTGGACGAAAACAACAAACAGTACGACGGCGCACTCATCAATTACGATAAAGCCATCGAACTCTTAGGCGCCACGCCGACGGCTTACGAAGCCTACCGCGGCAAAGCCGACGTTTACGCCAAAACCAAAAATTACGAAGCCGCTTATAACACGCTGCACCAAACGGCCGCGCTGTTTGGTTCGGACGAAGAAAAATCCACTGCTTCGTTAAAAGAAGCGGCCAAAATCGCAAAAAAATACCTGCGTGACCAGACCAAATACACGCAATCGCTGGAAAAAGCCCTCCTGGCGCATCCTTCCGGCCCGAATGCGGCGCAGCTGATGTTTGACCTGGGCCAAGCCTATGAACAAGCCGGCAAGAATGTGCAAGCCGTGGAGATGTACAAAAAATTGATTATCAATTATCCGACGGACAAACTTTCTTCCCGTGCGCAGGGTAAATTAAATAAACTGCAAAAATAAACAGTTTATAACCGTAAAAAATCCCCCGGTCTTATAAGGCCGGGGGATATTTAATAATTAATCAGATAATAACGGCCGCCGTCTGTCTTTGGGCCCAGGGAACGGCAAACGCGTTCACCCACCGTATTCCCAGACGGGGTTGAATAACAGCGGTCACGGCCCCGCTCACCAAAAAAATCAATCACATACCCGCGGCCCGAACCCCACCATACAGCCTTGTAAACCTCAGACACGCCGAATGTTCCAACGGGAGTACCCTCATACAGCATACCATGGTCCCCAACGTTTGAAAACGAAGTTTCTGTTTTTTTCGTATATGGAAAAGAAATATCCAACTCGTCCACATCCGCACAGTAAGAACCGTTGGCCATTTTATAAACCTCCATAGCATTGACAATACTTCTGAAAAGGGGTAACGCTTTTGCCACACGCGCTTTTGCCACGGCCACACGGTATTGGGGCAAGGCTAAGGAAGACAATATACCAATGATTAAGACGACGACTAATAGTTCAATTAATGTAAAACCACAATTTTGATACATGGGACAAATCCCCCTTATTACGATTTGGCGGCTTACTTTACTTATGTCATTCCCAAATGTTTCTATCGGGAATCTGTCGTTTCGTAACTACGGGATTCCGTACTATCCGCCGTCCGCAGGACCGGAATGACGCAAGGCAAAGACACAACCGCCAAACCTGGATTTATCCTCATGTTATCAAAAAAAAAAAACGGGTCAAGGGGCGAGCCGCCCCTCCCGTACCCACCGCGCTCGCTAGACTAGGTTAGGCCACACTATTTAAGACATGCCACCAACTACGAACAGGCGAGCCCAGTATGACCAGGGGGCAGGCATTGGGCGGCGCGCAGGGACTGGGCCCTACTTGTCCGCGCTACTCTGATTGACTAAGCCACACTGCCGCCATAACATATCACAAACTTATGAACATGAAATATTGAAAAAAAATAAATATCCCCCGGCATAGCCGGGGGTTTTTCACATTGGGGCCCTGCCCCTCCTTACTAGCCAGGCGTGGAACGC
>CAJTJT010000008.1 GCA_910576915.1 uncultured Elusimicrobiales bacterium | reverse complement strand
GCGGAAGAATTAATGGCTTCTATCCGCACGGAACAGGAAAAGCGCTGCGCGTTGGATAAGCCGTACTTAACGGACTTATCGCAGATGAACGACGTAATCAAAACGGCGAGCACGAAGAATTATCAAATCAACTTGCAGGATAAAGGGATAAAAGCGGCAAGTAAAGGTAATTATAGTTATACGTTACAGATGCCGTCATATGCGGACGGCAGAATCTGCTGTGACGGGGATGATTGTGCGAAGTTAAACAAGAATTATCCGAGCTGTACTGGGTTTACGTATGAACCTTCGCCGGACAGCTGTGCGGGAACGGTAACGCCAGTGGAGCCGGAAAAGAAAGAGTGCAGTGGTTCCTCCACGCAAGCGTGCGGGTGCCAGAGTAAAGGCACGCAAAGCCGTACGTGCAATACGACCACGGGCGAATGGAGTGACTGGGGCGCGTGCAGTATCAGCGATTCCTGCGAATGCACGGGCACCAAGCCGGGCGCAAGCCAAGACTGCAATAAATGCGGCACGCAAACGAGAACGGTCACGTGCGACAATACTACGGGTGAATGGAAAACAGGTTCCTGGGGTACGTGCAGCAAAACGGAAGCTGAATGTTTGTCTATTTTGGACCCGATAGAAATAGATCCTTGTTTTAGTATTACGGAAAGCAATTGGTCGACCTGCTGCAGTGGAAAATATACAGATACCAACTGTTATAGACGGTGTTCGAAACAGTCTTCTTCTGGTGGAAATGAAGGAGATGCGGAGCAGGCGCAAAATCCGCCCTCCTGTAACTTGACTGCGGCGGATGGATATTACTGGTTTAAGACAATAAGCAGCTGTTCCGAGTGGTCCGGCGATATTGCCGGTTACTGTTCTTCTACAAGCGCCAGGGCTTGCTGTGACGGTTTTCAATATGAATGCAGACGATCTGCTGGCAGTAGTTCCGGCGGGCCCGCTACTCTTACGCCTATAGGCGGTGGGAATGAAGACAAGCTTGTTGTAGCAGTACAGACGTATTATTGCGCCGCATATTCCAGCTGTTCGGAATCTTGCCCGGGATATTATGACATGTTGCAGGCGGATAAAGTAATCTTGCCCTAATATGACAATAAAAAGAGCGTCTTTTGGACGCTCTTTTTTTATGCCTTAAAACGTCAGTGGGGCATGCGGTTTAGCATGAGCCAAGACAAAATCGTCATACCCGCCAGTACGGCCAGCATGATAAAAATCCACAGCGCGCCGTGACGGCCGGAAGCCGTTTTAGCGGGCGTCTGCGGCGTGCAGAGCGCTTTTAACATGGCCTGGGCGCGTTTTTCGGCGTCGTCCTGCGGAGTAGGGGTCAGCGTGGCGGTGTCCGATGGTTTCTGCTCGTCCAGCTTGGTAATCAGGTTTTCAAACTCGCTTAAAATCTGCATGGCGCGGAAGCGGAACGTTTCCATGTCTTCCGGCGCGATAAGCGTATTTTCGTGGTAGACGAGTGCGTTGTCGTTCAGTTCCAAATACAGATTATTTTTTGTTTTTAACAATCCGGTGATAAACGGCGTAAGGAGCAGGCCCGAAGCCGGGGTGGGGGCGTGGATGCGGTAGCGGCTGTCCACCGCCGGGATGTTGGTTTTCATCAGCGTATGCTGGGAGGGCGCCAGCTGGGAATCCAGCGGCGCGGCTTTCAGCGCGGGGAACTGCCCTTCGCGCAGTTCGGCGGTAAAAATAGTAATGCACTGGGGCTTGGTTTTGGGCTTATCGTCCATATACAAATTATCGTCCGCCACGCGGATGTAGGCCATATGGTCCGAATACGTAAACACGTTCTGAAAATGGTGGAAAAAAAGCGTAAAAAATTCCAGCCGTCCCGCGCTTAAAGGCGTGGTGACGGTTTCTTTTTCTTTCACAAACGCGCAGCCGTTAAGCCGCGCCAAGCGTGCCAGTTTTGCGTGGCGCGTGCGGGAGGCAGCTGCCAGCGCGGCCGCTCCGGCCGCAATACAAATCAGTAAAATATAACCCATATTCATATCATATAAAAAGTAAAAAGAAGCGGTAAAGTAAAAGGAGGGGGATTTATGAAAAAAATAATTTGGATGAGTGTTTTGCTCCTGTGGGGGAGCGGTTGCGCCTGGATGCGGCAGGAGGCGGCGGACGTGTGGAATAATACGGAGGGGCCCATCGCGGCGCAGACGGGGCAGACGCAGGACGGCGTCCGCCTGGTGGTGGAAAAACCGTCCGGGGCGTGTGCGCTGAAGGGCGGCATTCTGGGGGATTCCAACCCGGACGAAGCGGGCCTTCCGTCTTCTGTTTTTAATATCAGCAGCCGTATCCGCGCCGGACTCGTTTCCAGCGCGCATAATATGGGCGGCAATACCGTTTGGCTCCGCACAACCGATTGGCAAAACCCGGATGTTTCCAGGGACTATTACCAGCCTTTTTTTGTGAATAATGTGGAGTATTCCGCTTTGGTGTACGACTGTCCGGCAGAGTAAAGAGGCCCTGAGGGGTTGTATTGTTTTTTTTTTTTGATACAGTGGACTTATCTTGTGTTACGAAGGGGGATACGTCCTATGTATCAAAAGTGCGGTTTTACGTTAATAGAACTGTTAGTGGTTGTTTTAATCATCGGTATTTTATCGGCGGTTGCATTGCCGCAATATACAAAAGCGGTGGAAAAGGCGCGGATGACGGAAGCGGTAACGGCGGTGGAAAATATTGCCAAAGCTAACCAGCTGTATTATATGGCCAACGGAACATATACGAAAGATTTAAACGATTTGGACGTCAGTTATGGCGGCACCGAAGGCCGGTACGGAAACTTGCCCGACCGGGTGGGAGAATATTTTATTTTTGCCGCCAGCGCATACGGGCTGCCCAACCATATTGCGCTTGTCAGCCGCCGTTTAAATGCCAACGATACGCGCGGCGAACAGGTGTATTCTCTGGCTATTCTGACCGACGGCCGCCACCAATGCTACTTATACAGCCGGGCAACCGATTACCAGCGGCGGCTTTGTTTGGAGTGGGCGGATAACAACGCGGTTACCTGGAATTAATTGCGGCAAATAAAATTTAGCGAAATAAAAACGCCCCCGTTTTTGCGGGGGCGTTTCTTGCTGTGTTTAAGTTAATCGTTTAAGTCCTGCGCCGGCTTTTTGCTGGACAGAATCGCCCAACCCAAAACCGCCAGGAGCGCAATCACAATCACCCAGCCGATTTTGCCTAACGGGGTAAAATCGTTGTGATAGTTTACAATAATCGGCGCGACGATTACGGCCACCATGTTCACGACCTTAATCAGCGGGTTTAAGGCCGGGCCGGCGGTGTCTTTAAGCGGGTCGCCCACGGTGTCGCCCACTACGCTGGCTTTATGGCGTTCGGAGCCTTTGCCGGTGTTGGCCGCGATGTCGGCGGGTTCGTCTTCCACCACTTTTTTGGCGTTATCCCAGCTGCCGCCCGCGTTGGACATAAATACGGCCAAGAGCTGGCCGGAAATGATAATCCCCGCCAAAAATCCGCCCAAGGCTTCCACGCCGAAAGCAAGGCCCACCACAATCGGGGACACAATGCCCAGGAGCGCCAAAATGATGAGTTCTTTCTGCGCGGCGATGGTGGAAATCCCCACGGCGCGGGTGTAATCGGGCTGCGTTTTGCCTTCCAAAACGCCTCCTTTAAACTGGCGGCGTACTTCCTGCACGATAAGCGCGGCCGCGCGGCTGACGGCGTTAATCGCAAACGACGAGAACAGCCACGGCAGCGCACCGCCAATCAGCATCCCTACAAATACGACGGGGTTGGAAACCACAATGCCCACCTGGGACAAAAGCGGCAGGATTTTGTCTTCACCCGCGGCGGCCCAGGCGTCGTTGAGCAGGCGTTGTACGTTGCTTACGTCCACCATATAAGACGCAAACAGCGACACGGCTGCAATCACCGCTGAGCCGATGGCCACGCCTTTGGTGATGGCTTTGGTGGTGTTGCCCACTCCGTCCAAGTCCGCCATAATCTGGCGCGCTTTTTTGGTTTCTTCGTCTTCCTGTCCGTGCCAGGACATTTCGCCGATGCCGTTGGCGTTGTCGGCAATCGGGCCGAAGGAGTCCATCGCCACGTTGTTGCCGGTTAAGGTCAGCATACCGATACCCGTCATGGCCACGCCGTAGAGGATGAAGTTGAATTTTTCAGCCGGCGTAAGGCCGTCCACCGTACCGAAGATAACGACGGAGCCGAAAATCGCCGCCGCGATGACGAGCGTCGTCCACACGGCAGATTCCATACCCACGGCCAGGCCGGACAAAATCGTGGTGGCCGAGCCCGTAGCGGTGGATTTTTTAATTTCCTGCACGGGTTTGTTTTCGGTGCCCGTAAAGTATTCGGTCAGGCGGTCAATGCCGATTGCCAGTAAAATGCCGATGGTGGTTACGGCAAACGGACGCCACCAGCCGCCGGGTACGGCGTTCATATAGAAATACGCCAGTACGCCAAAGATGGCGACGGAAATGGCGGCGGAAATGCTGTAGCCTTTAAAAATGGCTTTCATGGCGTTTCCGGCGGAGCGTTTGGAATCTTTTACGGCGTACGTGCCGATGATGGAGCAAAGCACGCCGATACCGCGCACCAACAGCGGATATACAATCCACTCGTGGTGGCCGGTGATTCTCCATAAAGCGATACCCAAAATAAGGCCGGACACGATGGTTACTTCGTACGATTCAAAAATATCCGCGGCCATACCGGCGCAGTCACCCACGTTGTCGCCGACGAGGTCGGCCACTACGGCGGGGTTGCGCGGGTCATCTTCGGGGATTCCGGCTTCCACTTTACCCACAAGGTCGGCACCCACGTCGGCAGCTTTGGTGTAAATACCGCCGCCCACGCGCATAAAAAGCGCCAGGAGCGTGCCGCCGAAACCGAAGCCCAAGAGAGCGTCAGGCGCGGCGATACCGAAAATGATAAAAATAATCGTTCCGCCGAACAGGCCCAGGCCGTCGGTCAGCATGCCGGTAACGGTGCCGGCGCGGTAGGCGATTCTTAAAGCGTCGCCAAACCCGCGTTTGGAAGCGGCCGCCACGCGGACGTTGGCGTCCACAGCAATACGCATGCCGAGCTGCCCCACTAAAAGCGAGAATACCGCACCCAAAATAAACGCGCCCGCGCGCCCAAAGGCCGCGATGAGTTTTACTTTTTCGGGCGTGAGTCCCGCAAAGCGTTCCATGGAATCCTGGGACACGGGCACAATGTAAACGGATAAGAACAGACAGACCGTTAAAAGCCCGATAAGCGGCAAAATGGTTTTGAGCTGTCTTTTAAGGTAGGCGTTGGCGCCTTCCCGGATGGCTCCCCACACTTTTAACATGGCGGGGGTGCCGGTATCTTCGCGGATTACCTGTCTGCGCAGGAAAAACGCATATAAAAGCCCCAAGACCGCAATAAACAACACGCCGAATAACGCATATTGTTCAAACGGCCGCAGGGCGGCTATTCCGTACCACATGGTTGGTTTTCTCCTTGTTTAAAAAATATGAATCTTCCTCTATATTATAAACAAAAAGAATTTTTTTGTCTTCGCAGGCGTTTGGCCGAAAAAAGACGGGCAAAAAGGCCGTAAAAAAGCCCTCCCGAAGGAGGGCTTTTTGCCTGTTTATTTTTTAACGGGACATCCGCACCCCTTTCCTTTGGGTGCGCCGCCGGGAATGGCTTTGGCAAGCGCTTCCAGGTCGTTTTCGTGGTCTACTTCGTCGGCTAAAACATCGTGGATGATGTCTTCCGTTACCGGGTCTTTTCCGTCGATAAATTCAAGCAGGTTTTCATACACTTCAATGGCGCAGCGTTCGCTGGCGATGTTTTGCTGCAAGAGGACGGCCGCTTCCGGATTCGCCGGAACCAGGTACTCGCAGTTGCTTTCTTTGTACCAGTCTTCCGGGCTGAGTACCGGGGTGCCGCCCAGCTGGCAGATGCGTTCGGCCAGTCTGTCGGCGTGGTGGAGTTCTTCTTTGGCGTGTTCCGTCATTTCCGCCACGATGGGGCCGAAAAGTACGCCTTCGGCTACTTTGGCGCCTACCCAATACTGGTAATAAGCGAACCATTCATCGCTGTAGGCTTTGTTTAACAGTTTAATAAGTTGGTCTACGTCCAGCCCCCGCTTTGCTGCGATTTCTCTTCCTTTCATTCCCATATATACTACCCCCTGTGTATTAAATCGGCCGCCCGTATTGCGGACGGTGATAAGGGTAGTATAGGCGGGGCGGTTTTATCCGCAAGCGTAAAAAATAGATTAGTTTTTTGGGGGGGAATAAAAATCCCCGCCGGTTAGCGGGGATGTATATTAAAATGCGCCGCCGATGACAAAGCCGATTTGGTTGCTTTCGTCCTCCAGCCCGCGCGTATAATTGAGTCCGACTGGCAGCGGAAAACGCCATAAACGGTACACCAGTGTAGCCCCTGTGCCGCTTTGTGGGCGGTATCCGTTTCCTGCGCGCATATAAGCGATTTCATAAAACGGCGCAACCGACAAAAGGCCCGTTTGGTTGCGTAAAAGATAATAAATAAATGTGGCTCCCGCGCCGGCGCCGCGCGTGCCGCGGATTTGGCGGTCGTATCGGCCCAAGCGGGGGAGAATTTCGGAAGAGAGCGGACGATCACTGAAGGACGCTTTAAAAGCGTCCTGTGCGTTGGCCTGTACAATCAGCATGTGGCGGTCTTTCAGTTCCAGCACCCAGGCGGCTTCCAACGCCAGTTTGGATAAATCGTAATCCGCGCCGCTCCATTCGCCTCCGGCCGTATAGTCCGCACCCAATAAATATCCGTGGCGCGCATGCGGCAAATCACGCAGCGTTTTGGCTTTGTCGCTAAGACCGCAGCCTGTCAGGGCTCCCATGTTTATGCCCTGGCGGATGTCGTCCGACCAGCGGAGCCCTAGCGTAATTTGGTTGTGGTTGCCGGAGTCAAAGCCGTCATGGGAATAGGTATAGCGGACGTATTCCGGGCGGATAAACGCGCGCAGAGTGCGGGAAAAACGGTGGGAATAAATGACGGAGAATGCTTCCTTTTTGGTGTGCGTTTGGCCGAGCAGTTCATCTTGGTATTCTTCTTCGTCGTCTGTGGTGGAAAACACGCCGAACGTATTACTCCAGTGTCCGCGGTAAAAACGCTGGTCAAAATTAAGTTTGGAGAAACTGGCGGACAACGCGTCTTTCCCGGCGTTTATTCCCAGGCTGGCAGCTGCGCCGTCCCGGCTTCCGCCCACGAACGCAAAGACGCTTTCGCCCCGCTTAAATAAGTTTCCGCCGGCGAGCGACAGGGCCGCCGCACTTTTAGACCCGCCCGTTATAAACGCCAGCGGAAAGATATACCAACCGTCTTGGGCGTCAATATGAATGTCTACTTTGTTATCGGGCGCGGGCGTGGCAGAAAAATCCAGTTTTTTGAATACGCGCAGGTTATGCAGCCCGTCTTGCGCTTTTTCATAAAGGGCGGGCGTAAATTCATCCCCGGGTTTCAAAAGGAAGTATTTTTTGATTGTATCCGCGCTCATGCGCGTGGCGGTGGCGGACACTGTCCCCACCGTTTGGGCCTGCGCGATAGCCGCGCAGAAAAATAAAAAGGCCGACAGACAAATTTTATTCATATAAAAATTATAGCTTTTATACCTACCGGTAAGTAGTCTTTCGGCCTTTGCGCGCCTATATGCTATAATAAGAAAACTCTTTTTGATGCCGGAGGACGTATGCAAAGACGCGACAAAACCAATTACTATTTGGATTTGGCGGACGTGGTGTCCAAACGGGGCACGTGTTTGCGCCGCCGCTACGGGGCCGTTATTGTAAAGAATGACGAAGTGATTTCCACCGGGTACGTCGGTGCGCCGCGCGGACGCAAAAACTGCAGCGATTTGGGTTATTGTATCCGCCAGCAGCTTAACATTCCCCGCGGGGAACGGTACGAACTCTGCCGCAGCGTGCATGCCGAGGCCAACGCCATCATCAGCGCGCCGCGCGATAAAATGCTGGGAGCCACGCTCTATTTATCCGGCCGGGAAGTAGATACCGGGGAATATATTAAAAATTCTTCCAGCTGTTCCATGTGCAAACGCATGGTGATTAACGCGGGCATCAAAACCGTCGTCATCCGCGACACGGAAAACGACTACCGCACCGTAGACGTACAGGAATGGATTGATAACGACGAATCTCTCTCCGGCACGCGCGGGTATTAAGTTGTTTTGGGAATACAAAAACACCCTGGGTGATCCCCGGGGTGTTTTTTATGTGTAACCTCCCGGCTATGCCAGGAGGAGATTTTTGCCAATAAAAAACCCGCCGTTAGGCGGGTATTAGTTAGTAAATGGCGGAGCCGACGAGATTCGTCCTGCATAAATTTCCTGACGGAAATTTAGCCCGAAATAGGGAGTGCGCCGCCGCACCCGTCCCGCACGGTATTCGCTTTTGCCTAACGGCAAAACTCATACAACGCTCCGGGCTTCGAATCTCGACGCGGCATAAAGCAGTTTATGCCGCTTGAAACCCCGATAAATAAAAAAACCCGCGCGAGGCGAGTTTCAAATTTATACGGAGTCGACGAGATTCGAACTCGCGGTCTCTGCCTTGACAGGGCAGCGTGTTAACCAGGCTACACCACGACTCCTTTACTTCTCAAATTCTTTCGTACCTATATTCTAGCTTAAATCGGGGCGGCGCGTCAACAAATTTTATAAAAATTATTTTTCCCGTCGGAGAATCAGTTAAATTCTCCCCATAAAATTTGTTCCAGTTCCAACTCCACACCGTGTTTTTCTTTCACTTTTTGGCGCACTTCGCCCATCAGCGTTTTAACGTCTTCGGGCGTGGCGCGGTTGAAGTTAATAATAAACCCCGCGTGCTTTTCGGACACTTTTGCCCCGCCGACGGACAATCCTCTCAGGCCCGTATCGTCAATCAAGCGCGAAGCGTAGTCCCCTTCCGGGCGTTTGAACACGCTCCCGGCCGACGGGTACTCAAGCGGCTGTTTTTCGATGCGTTTGTGCAAAATGGAGTTGCGCGTTTGAATCAGCTGCGTAAAATCGCTTTTCGCTAGTTTAAACGAAGCCGAAAGCACAATGTAATTTTCGATACCTTCCACTTTGCGGTACGCGTATTTCAAATCTTCTTTTAACAGGGTGGCGGGGCGGCCTTCAAAATCAATCACGTCGAAGTATTCCAGGCAGTCAAACGTTTCCTGCCCGAACGCGCCCGCGTTCATATAAACGGCTCCGCCGACGCTGCCGGGTATGCCGGATAATTTTTCCATGCCGGCCAGGCCTTCTTCACAGGCCAGTTCGCACACTTTATCAAGCGCGGCCCCGGCCTGGGCTTTGATATTTTCCCCTTCCACCAGCACGCTGTCCATGTGTTTGGTGGAACAGACGATGCCGCCGATTCCTTTCCCGCCTACCAAAATGTTGGAACCAAACCCGATAATGTGCAGCGGGATATTTTCAGATTGCGCCAGCTTCAACACAAAACTCCACTCTTCCGGCGTTTTGGGGTACACATACGCTTCCGCGGGGCCGCCCGTGCGGTAAGTGGTGTGGGCTCCCATCGGTTCGTCGAACAAGCAGTTATCGCCGAAAAAGTTTTTGAGTTCCTGTTTATAGTCCATGGCGCGTTAAGGGTTAAAAGTTAAGCCCCAATCCTCCCTGGAAGCCTTCGTTGCCGGCCGTTTTGGTGTAGGAAGCAAATACGTATACAAACGGGAACGGTTTAAAGTTGACTCCGGCGGTGTAGCGGACGGCTCCGTCGGACGACGAACGGTCGACGGTATAGATGTTGGCGGAGTTCCCATAGCTGTCGCGCCACTCAACGTCAAATCCGTGGATTTTAATTTCGCCGTAATCGTAGCCGATGCCCACATAAGGCGTTAAGAACAACACATTCATGGACGCCGAGGCGGAGGCGGAATAGTGGTCCTGCGTATACCAATCGGTTTTGGCGCGGTCGTAGAAAGCGCCCAACGCAAAATGCACGGTGTCCAGCACGGAAAAATTGTATTTAAGCCCGCCGCCCAACGATTCAAAGCCGTTCATGTCCGTCCCGCGCACGACGACGCCTAACCCTACCACGGGGATTTTGGTTTCGGCGGATAAAAAGCCGGTGTAGATGTAATCTTCGGACGAGATATTATTGGAAGACGAAGGTTTAATAGCGGTCATGGTAACGCCGATATCAAAGCCGGGGAAAGTGGTGCCGCGTCCGGTGTGGAAGTCCGCAATACCGATTAAGGAGTTAATGTCTTTGTTGTAGGCGGACAAATTGGAATTGACGCCGAAGTGGTTGCGGAAGTCATCGGCGATGTTGTTGGAAGCCTTTGCAAACGGAGCAAAAGCGAAAAAGGCAAAAATCAAAACGAATACTTTTTTCATGGTTTCTCCCGTTGAGAAAATTTAAGATATATAATATGATAGAAAAAGACGGGCGCACGCGCAACCCGCTTGCGTAATTTGCCGCAAAAGGAGATTTTTATATGGTAAGCGAACTGGCCGGAACCTTAACGAAAACCAAAATTGACGTGGACGCTTTACGTAACGAATTTTTTAATCCTTCTTCCGCTCCTATAGCGGTAAAATTTGGCACTTCCGGGCACCGCGGCCAGCTGGGCGCGGGGTTTTGCGCGCTGCACGCGCGCGCGATTGCGCAGGCCGTGGCGCGGATTCATAAAGAACAAAATATCACCGGCCCGATTTTGGTGGGGGGCGATACGCGCCTGATGTCGCACGAAACGGCCCGTCTGTGTGCCGAAGTACTGGCAGGGAACGGGCTTTGCGTTATTCTGCCCGATATGCCGCTGCCCACGCCCGTTTTTTCGTTTGAAATTATCAGCGGCCGCGCCAGCGCGTGTTTGAACGGCACCGCCAGCCACAACCCGCCGCAGGATATGGGGCTTAAATATAACCCGCAGAACGGCGGCCCGGCGGACGCGGCGTTAACTTCGCTCATCGAAAAATACGCCAACGAATATATGGCGCACCCGGAAGAGATTAAATCCGTCAGCCTGGACAAAGCCCGCACGCAGGGGCTGCTGCGCGAAACCGATGTGGTTTCCCCGTATGTGGATGCGCTTGCGCGGTTTGTGGATTTTAAAAAAATCGCCGCGTCGCCGCTTAAATTTGCGGTACACCCGCTGGGCGGCAGCAGCCTGGCTTTTTATAAGGCGATTAAAGAAAAATACCAGCTTAAAAATATGGATATCGTCAGCGAAATCCAGGACCCCACTTTCTATTTTATCCCGATAGACCACGACGGAAAAATCCGCATGGACCCGTCGTCCAAATATCCCATGTCGCCGCTGATTAAATTTGTGGAAGACGGCACGTACGACTTTGCCGGCGCGAGCGACCCGGACGCGGACCGCTTCGGCTGCGCCACCAAAAAAGGCGGACTGATTCCGCCCAACCACGCCCTGTGCGTGCTGGCCGATTATTTGTACCGCCACCACAAAGTGCGCGACGCTTATTCCATCGGCCGTACGCTGGGCACCACGGCGTTGCTGGACCGCATCGCTGACGGGCTCGGGCTGCGGCTGGACGAAGTAAACGTGGGTTTTAAGTACTTTGTGGAAGGCATTATCAAACGCAAATATGTGATTGCGGGTGAAGAAAGCGCGGGGATGTCCGTCAGCGGCTGGACGCCGGAAAAAGACGGCATTTTGGCCGTGTGCCTGCTTATGGAAATTATGGCGGTGGAGGGCGATATCGCCGATTTGTATAACCGTTTGACGGAAGAATACGGCAAACCGTATTACACGCGCGTAGACGTGCCGACGGACGACGACACCAAAAAACGCATTAAAAGTTTAAAAGCGGCGGATTTCGAAAATCTGCACCAGGTGGCGGGCGAACGCGTTACCCGCGTGCGCGATACGGACGGCATTAAAATCTACCTGCAAAGCTCGTGGTTTTTGGTGCGCCCTTCCGGCACGGAGAACATTGTAAAAATCTATGCGGAAACATTCGTCAGCGAGAACCATTTAAATACGCTGATTGAAGCCGCCAAAGAGTTACTGCTCAAATAGCCGCGTATTTTAAGGGGAACCAAACAACGGATAAGATTTTGTCTTGTCCGTTGTTTTTTTGTTACTTTTTGCCGACGCAAAAAGTCGTGCATTTGCTCGCAACATGTCCTAAACAATGTGGCTTAAACTAATCATAAGAGCGCGGACAAGAGGGGAGCCCAGCCTCTGGGCCTTGACTCGCTTTTTTTTTTTTGATAAATTGGGGATTATTACGTCCATATATCCCCGTACTGTCTTTCTTTGAAAGGGTTTTCTAAGGGGCTGTTTGGACGCATAAGGAGCCCAATATGAAGAAACTTATCTCTGCATTTGTAATGATGTTTTTGTGCAGTCTTTCTTATGCCGAAAGTATGAAGTTTATCACGGTGTTATCAAGCCCCGTCGGAACGTTTAATAAACTGGAAGCCGTGGATTCAACAGCTTCCGCCTACGGTAAAACAGTAAACTTTTGTACAAGCATAGGCACGCAAGGCGTGGTAGAGTTAAAAGGCACAAAAACCGCGGAATTAACTACGGTATCATTATCCAAAAATACAACGCTTGGGAAAACGGACGAAGGGAAGTTTTCGTTAAATAATATCACGCTTAAACAAGGCGGAAGTATCAAAGGCGGACGCCTGTTTGGCAATACCGTCACCGTAAATAACGCGGCCTCCGGCAAAGCCGATAATTTATACGGCAACCAACTCACGGTAGCGGGGGCGAAAACGAAGACGCTAGATATAGGAAGCGGCAAGAGCAAAATTAACGGCCCCGGTGATTCTACTGGAAAGGAAGACATGGTATGGAGCAACGAATATCAGGATGATGACGCGTGCAAATCGGGTTCTGCGTGTGCCAAACAGTATTTGCTCAAAGAAAAAAATACTTGCGATTCGTCCGGCTCCGGCGCGTGTACCTCCTCGGGCGGGACGTGGGATAACGGCCTGTGCGGGTGTGTTTGCCCGTCCAATATGGTTTTGCAAGACGGTAAATGTTTAGGCGGATTTAAACCGGAAATAATTGATGTAGGGGTGTTGGTGGATTGCCATTATTGCCCGGGAGGTTTTGATGGTCGTAAACAATGCGGTACGGCGGGAGCAGATCCGACTCACTGCTACTATGGTAATGATTTTGACAGTACTCACGGTTGTTCCCATGTGTGTGATGGTGGAAGCCTGGGCGTCAATTCGTATACTTTTTATCTAGGCGGGTCGTTGGTTAAATCTCCTAAAAGTGATACTGCCGACGAGCGTTGGTTGTGGTGGTCCGGAGGAACTGTTATCGGCGGGCAAATGTATCGTTATTCCGGGGGCAGTATGCCGAACTGTTACGGCAGTGACTATCAGTCTCTTTGTGATAGAAACTGTACGCCCGGGGCTTCTTCCTGTACTTATAAGTGTTTGATTTCGAAAACGGATTCCGGCTGTTCAAACGGTACCTATAAATATTCCGGGGGCTGTGGCAGATCTCCCAACAATGCTTCCGGCACGGGCAAAGTAATGAGATGTGTAAAAGATATGTAAAAATAGGGCGGGGCTTGTGTCCCCGCCCTATTTTTTTTACACTACAAGTATGATTTATTTTGCACACCGCGGCGCCAGTGCCGAAGCCGTCCAAAATACCGTCCCCGCGTTTAAACGCGCCCGGGAACTGGGCGCGTCTTGCTATGAGTTGGACATTCACCTTACGAAAGACGGCGCGCTTGTTGTCCATCACGATTATTCGCTTTTATCCACCGCCGGGAAAGACGTGCATATAAAAGACGTAACGTTTTCCAAACTTCAAACTTGTCCGCTTCAAAACGCGTTTGGCGTGGAAAGATTGTTTGTGCCGCGGCTTGAGGAAGTCCTCCCCGTGATTTTGCCCGGGTTGGAACTGCTTAATATAGAACTTAAAAACGATGATAACCGCTATCCGGGTATCGAAGAAAAGTTGCTGGAATTTCTGCGTACCCAATACCCGCAGATTCTTCCAAAAATACTGTTTTCCAGCTTTGATTACGAAACGCTTGCCCGTTTGCGCATGCTTGATAAAACGGCGCGTATCGGCCTGCTGACGCGCGCGTTTGACGTTTCCGCCGCGCTTCGTTTAAGGGCGGAAAGCGTGCACTTAAATCACACGCGTTTTACGCCGGACATCGCCCGCGAGTGCCATGAAAACGGCCTTAAAATTTATTTGTATACGGTGAACGAGGCGGAGCTGGCGGCCCGGCTGGCCGCGCAAGGCGCGGACGGAATTTTTACGGATAGGATAGGGATGTTTCTTTAAAATAAAAAGCCCCGCAGTAAAGAGGGGCTTTTTTAGTGGGTAAGATTAATAATCGTAACCGTAGGAACTGGCGTCTTGGGAAGCGGTTTCTTCTCCCTCTCCGCCGCCCTGCATGCCGTAGTATTCTTCCGGCGTGTAGCGTTTGGGTTTCTGCCAAAGGCGTTTTTCTTTCTTATAGTCGGCTTCGCTGGGTTCGCCGGGCACTTTGGGCTGTTGGCGGTCGTCAAAAAAGTAGATGGTTTTCTTTTCTTCCGGGCCGACGTTAAAAATGTATTCGGATTCCGCCGCCGGGGCCGTTTCGCGCCGTTCCAGTTCGGCGGCCGGGGCGAGGTCGTCCAGGTAGTCCTGTTCGGTTAAGTAAATTTTGCGGTTGTATTTTTCTTTCTTTTTAGCGTTGGTGTTGCATGCGGCCAATACGCCCGCACACAATAAAAATACCAGGATTTTGGAAATGATTTTCATAAGGCTCTCCTTAGAGTTTTCTCTCCCCAGATAATATAATGTTTTCCAGCAGTACCGCAAGGGTTACCGGGCCCACCCCGCCGGGAACGGGCGAGTAAGACACGCCGCGCTCTTGCAATTCTTCCGGCGACGCGTCCCCGCACAGGCGGTTGGTTTTTTCGTTCCAGTTGGTGGAAATATCGGCCACGTACGCGCCGGGTTTTAGCCACTCCGCACGTAAAAGGCCGGGTTTTCCGGCGGCGGAGCAGACAAGGTCCGCATCCTTTAACGCGCGCGGCAAATCGGTATGCGTGTGGCAGATTTTTACGGTGGCGTTTTGGCACGTTAAAAGGTGCGCCAGAGGCCGCCCGACGGTAATGGAGCGGCCGATAACGGCGGCTTCCATCCCTTCTAATTTTACGCCGTGGAACAGCAGGAGCCGCACCACCGCCATGGCGGTGCTGGAAGCAAAGCCCGGCAGGGCCAGCACTTCACTCCACGTTTTGCATAGAAAGAGATTGCCCATGTTGACGTTGGACATCCCGTCAATATCTTTTTGCGGGGCGAGTTTATCGGCAAAGTTGGTGGCGGCCAGATGCTCCGGCAATGGGCGCGGAATTAAAATGGCGTCGATGGAATCGTCGGCGGATAATTTTTCCACCAAGGCCAAAAAATCGGCCGCGGGCGTCTGGTTGTTTACTTCGAAAATTTCCGTTTGAACGCCCGTTTTTTGCGCGGCTTCGGTTTCTTTTTTAAGGTAGAGGTAGGCTCCGTAATCGTCGGTAGAGCCGATGGCGCACAGTTTAATGGCGCGGCCTAATTTTTGGCGAACGGCCTCCGCCCTTTGGGGGAGGGATTCGCGTATTTTGGCGGCTAACGTGCGTCCTTCTAAAATCATATGTATTATTTTAGCAAATTAGCGGCGTTATTCGGGGAAATGGTTTACAAGGCCTTGACCCGTTTTTTTTTTTTGATAACATGGGGATAATTCCAGGTTTGGCGGCAATCTCCCTTATGTGTTTTTCCTTTCAAAAAAGGGAGATGCTGAGCAGAAACGCCTCAGCATGACTTTTTTTAAGGGAGAAAGCATTATGAAAGGTTTTACGCTAATTGAGCTGTTAGTTGTTGTTTTAATTATCGGGATTTTGGCGGCGGTTGCGCTGCCCCAGTATGAGAAAGCCGTTATGAAGAGCCGCATGAGCGCCATGTGGCCGATTTTAAAGGGTATTAAAGACGCACAGGAAGCCTACTATATGGCCAACGGTTCTTATACGGACAATTTGAATGATTTGGATATTTCCGTTCCCAGGGGGGACAAGCGTTCCAGCTCCGCCGTCGGGCAGGAAGATTACTCCAACGGAACCTGCATTGATAATTTATCCTCGCCGACGGCGGCCTCCGGCTGGGTGATTTATGGCGGGATTGGCTCCCAGTGTTCCAGCGGCGCGACGAACGGATGTTTGTTTAAAGTATGGCTGGACCAATCCACGAACCCCGGTAAAATAGAATGTTCGGGTACGCATCCCAAATGCGCCGGCGTATGTAAAACATTTAATTTTGAGTAATTAAAAAAGAATTTTTTTTATAAACAACCTGGATCCCGGCTCTGGCGGCGCGCAGCGTGCCGGGATGACGGCTTTGTCCTGTCAGCGGCAACTTGCCCGCCTTTCCCATGCTTGGCAACATCACTTAAATAATGTGGCTCACCCAGTCAGAAGTCGCTGTTTGGAACTGGGAGGAGAGGCAAAAAAACAAGAGAGAACAAAAATTTGTTCCCTCTTGTAGAATGTTGCGTCAATGATATAGCTCTGTCCGAGGCAGAAGCGTTGACCCGTAGTCCTGCGGACGGCAACTTGCCCGCCTCTCCCATACTTGGCAACATCACTTAAATAATGTGGCTCAACTAGTCAGAAGTCGCTTTCCGGGGTTGGGAGGGGCGGCTCGCCCCTATTCTTCGTCGATTTTCAGCATGGCCACAAAGGCTTCCTGCGGAATGTTCAGGCTGCCGATAGACTTCATGCGCTTTTTCCCTTCTTTTTGTTTCTCTAAAAGTTTGCGTTTACGCGTAATATCGCCGCCGTAACATTTGGCGATAACGTCTTTGCGGAACGCGGGGATGGTTTCGCGCGCAATCACTTTGCCGTTGATGGCGGCCTGTACGGCCACTTCAAACTGCTGGCGTCCGATAAGTTCTTTTAGCTTGGCGCACAGCGCGCGGCCCATGGTTTGCGCTTTGTCTTTGTGTACGACGACGGACAGCGCATCCACCGGCGTTCCGTGCAGTAAAATTTCCATTAAAACTACGTCGGAACTTCTAAAACCTGCCACCTCGTAGTCAAACGAAGCGTAGCCTTTGGAAACGGATTTTAATTTGTTGTAGAAGTCGATTACCATTTCGCCCATCGGCATTTCGTACTTGATAATTACGCGCTGGTTGGACAAATGGTCCATGTTCATAAACACGCCGCGTTTATCTTTTAAAAGCGTCATTACGCCGTCCATAAACTCCACCGGGGTAACGATGGTGATGTGGATGACGGGTTCTTTAATGTCGATGATATCGCCGTGCGGGGGGAAGTTGGCCGGGTTGTCGATAATTTTATACCCCGGGTCGTCCGGCGCGTCCGGCAAGGCGGCCAGCTCCTGCGGGTGGGATTTGCGCGGCGTAAATTTGACGTGATACACCACGTTGGGGCTGGTAGCGATAAGGGACAAATTAAACTCACGCTCCAACCGTTCTTTTACGATTTCGATGTGCAAAATCCCCATAAATCCCAAGCGGAACCCAAAGCCCAACGCCTTGGACGTTTCGCTCTGGTAGTGGAAAGACGAATCGGACAGATTCAGTTTTTCCAGTGCCTTGCGCAGTAGCGGGAAATCGGTCGTTTCTACCGGAAAGATACTGGCGAATACAACGGGTTTCGCGTCCTCGTACCCGGGGAGCGCCACTTGCGCGGGCCGTTCGGCCAGCGTAACGGTGTCGCCCACTTTCACCTGGTGAATGTCTTTAATCCCGGCGACCAAATAGCCCACTTCTCCGGCGGAAAGTTTATCGCACTTGTGGAGTTGTTTGGGCGTCATAAAACCGATTTCTTCGGTTTTGTACGACGCGCCGGAAGACATAAACTGAATCGTCTGGCCCGGTTTGACGGAACCGTCCACAATGCGGATGTACATAATTACGCCGCGGAACGGGTCGTAATACGAGTCGAAAATTAACGCGCGCAGGGGGGCTTCCGGGTCGCCCTGCGGGGCGGGCACGTCCGCAATAATACGGTCGAGCAGGTGTTCAATGCCCATGCCGGTTTTTGCGCTGACGCGTTCGGCTTCAATGGGGTCGCGCAGAATGTCCCATAATTGTTCTTCCGAAGCGTCCGCGTCGGACTGGGACAAATCCACCTTGTTCATCACCGGGATAATTTTAAGACCCAAACTTTGCGCCAAATGCGCGTGGGCCACGGTCTGCGCTTCCACACCTTGCGACGCGTCCACCAAGAGCAGCACCCCTTCGCACGCGCGCAGGGAACGGGCCACTTCGTAGGAAAAGTCCACATGGCCGGGGGTGTCAATTAAGTTTAAAATGTAGTCTTTATACTGAATGCGTACGGCTTTGGCTTTGATGGTAATGCCGCGTTCGCGTTCCAGGTCCATGCCGTCAAGCAGCTGGGCCTGCATTTTGCGTTTCGGTACGGTGCCGGTGTCTTCCAGGATACGGTCCGAAAGGGTGGTTTTGCCGTGGTCGATGTGCGCCACGATGGAAAAGTTACGAATCTTCATGTTTGTCGTTCTGCTCTATTAAATTGCGGATGTCCGCCGAACTGCCCATGAGTAACGCCGCTTGGGCGAGGTCGGAGCAGTGCTCGAAATTGGAATTGCGGATATTGTTTTTTACGCGCAAATACATGCGCGGCGTGACGGATAATCCGTCCACGTTTAAGCCCAGCAAAATGGGCAGCATTTTGGCGTCCGAGGCCAGCTCTCCGCAGATGCTGGCATGTTTTCCGCGTTTGTGCGCCGTCTGTAAAATCAGGTTCAGCGTGCGTACTACGGCGGGGTGGCAGGGGTCGTACATATGGGCGACTTCCTGGTTCACGCGGTCCACCGCTATTAAATATTGTATCAAGTCATTGGTGCCAATGGAAATAAAATCGAGGTCCCCAATCATGCCGTCCAGCGCAATCGCGGCGGCGGGCACTTCAATCATGCCGCCCAAAGCGATTTTATTAACGGGCTTTTTGCCTTCGGCCTCAAACTCCGCAAGTGCTTGGTTAAAGGCTTCGCGCACATGGCGGATTTCTTCTACCGACGAAATCATCGGAATCATGATTTTTACCTGCGCGGGCACTTCGCACGCCGTGCGGATAATCGCGCGCAACTGGGTGTGCAGCAGTTCCGGGTTCTTTAAGAACAGCCGGATGCCGCGGCAGCCCATAAAGGGGTTAGCGTCCTTATCAAATTCGTCCAGCGGAAAATCGGGCATTTTGTCGGCCCCCAGGTCCGCCAGGCGGATGGTAACGGGGCGCATGTCAAAACGTTTGGCAACGGCCAAATAGATTTGGTACTGTTCTTCTTCCGTTGGCGGGACGGGGGTATTCATAAATAAAAATTCGGTGCGCAGCAGGCCCAGGCCGTCGGTAATAAGGCGTTTGTTTTCTTTATTGTCGGTGCGCGGGTCGTAATTTACGTAGAGTTTAACCGGGTGCCCGTCGCTGGTGATTACCGGCAGATGGTTGATGGTTTTTAACAGCGCGTCGGTTTTTTTTATTTCGCGCTGGATTTTGCGGTAATTGGCGAGGGTGTATTTATCCGGGTTGATGACCAAAAGGCCGTTTTCGCCGTCGATAATCAGCGTGTCGCCGTCGCGCACGTCTTTGGAGGCGGTGCCGAGGGCCACCACGGCCGGAATGTTCAGGCTCTGCGCCAAAAGCGCGGTATGGCTGGTTTTGCCGCCCGCATCCGTGCAGAAGCCCATTACCTGGTTTTCCTGCAGGTTAATGGTGTCGGACGGATACAAATTGTGCGCTACCAGCAAAGAAGGCTTTTTGATGGAGGCCAAGAATCCGCGCTCGTCCCCTTCCAAGTTGCTGACGAGCCGCTTGCCTACGTCAAAAATATCGTTGCGGCGTTCTTTAAAAAACGGGTCTTCTATTTTTTCAAACTGGGCGGCAAGTTCCTGCAGCGTAAGCAAAATGGCCGCCTGCGCGCTTAAATGTTCGGTGGTGATTTTTTTGGTAACGCTGCCGGAGAGGGACGGATCCTGCAAAATGAGTTTATGGGCGGAAAGCAGGTTGGCATATTCGCCGCCGAGCTCCCCCATTACTTTTTGTTCGCACGTGTTCAAATCCGCGAGCGTTTTTTGTACAGCGTCGCTGAGTTTGCGAATTTCGTTTTTAACTTCGGAGGGTTCCACGTAGTGCCGGGTGACGGCAAAACTTTCCCCCGGCAGTAAAACCGCCGGACCAATCGCCACGCCGGGGCTTGCGGCCACACCTTTTAAAACCAGCATTAAAACTCCTCGTTAAATTTATCGTCGAACAGTTTTTTGATGGCGTCCGCTGCCTGCTGTTCGTCGTCCCCTTCCGTGCAAAGCGTCAGTTCGGATCCGTATTCTGCGGCCAGCATCATTACCCCCATGATGCTCTTGGCATTTACGCTTACGCCGTCTTTGGTCAGCTGGACGCTGCACTTAAATCCGGCCGCCGTCTGCGCGATGAGCGCGGCGGGGCGGGCGTGCAGGCCCAAACGGTTATTGATTTTAAGGTTTTGTTCTATCACGTAATATCCCCCGGTTAAAACAGGCAGACGATGTTGAGCGTCACCACCGCCGCCAGGTACAAATACATATTGGCAATTTTTAATTTGCGCGTAACAAAGCTAAGGCACACAAACACCAGTACGATAGCCGCCCGCGCGTAAAAATGAGCGTTAGGCTCCTGAAAATCTTTTAAATAATAATACAACCCGTATACAATCATGCCCACTGCCGCCAAAAGGCCCAGCCGTTTTGCCTGATAGATGGTTTTGTTCCAGTCAAAACGGGTTAGCCCGAAACAGGCGTTTTCGTCTTCGCGGAAGCTGATTTTAATGCCTTCCCACTTTACAAAAAGCGCCACCGCGTTGAATGCGAAAAACGCTGCCGCCCCGGCGGAAAACGCCGCCCAGACCGAGATCGTTTGGTTGGCGCATCCTTCAAAAAAGTTAACGCCCAGGCCCAGCCAGATAAACAGCGCCAGGAGAAGCGTAAGCGGTTTGAGCGTCCCCCAAAACAAACGGTCCCCGATGGACGCGGCCGTAATAGAAAGGCTTTTGCGCACGGCGCTCCATTCGGTCACGCGCTCTTTAAACGAGGACAGCGTTTTGGCATGCGCGACGGCTTCTTCTTTCTGCGCCAGCGCCCCGAAGCAAAACGAGGCCATTACCGGCTGCGTGTTGAACGTTTCCAGGTAGCGGGTGAGGACGGAGGGCAGAGCGTCTTTGTCGTTTTCGTATAGCTTTTTTAAGAACGGCAGCATGACGAATGTAAGCCCCACGTTTTGGTATTTCATGTAATTCCAACCCGTCTGCAGGAAGAACGAACGCAAAAAAATGTTTAGGCGCACGGCAAAGTTCATGCGTTACCTCGATTTTAAACGGAACGCCGGTATCAGCGTGGCCAGGCCGATCCACGGTACAGCCATGAAAGCGAATTTGCACGCGGCATGCGCTTTCAGGGGTAGGTGTGGCAGGAGCGCCAGCGTCAGCTGGCCGATCAGCCACACGAATACAAAAATATAAATGAAATTCATTAAAAACGACGACGCAAGCGCAAACCCCACCGTTCGGTTGACTGTTTTGGGCTTTTGGGTGATTTTCTGTTCCCAGAACACCAGCCATTTAAAACGGTTTTTGCGCATGAATTTTTCCAGCGTCGAAAACAACGCCGCGCCGATAATGCCAAAGAAGAAAGCAAAATATAATTCCACCCCCAGGGCGTGCAGCGCCATGGTTACGGCGCAGCAAACGGCCGCGCTGGGGGGTAAAATGCCGCCGAGCGGATTTACGTCGGCAAAAATCAGTTCGGTAAATACACCCACCTGCACGCCGGCCATTAAATCCCCCGTAATAAGGCCCAAAAGCGGGCCCGCGATAATGCCGCGCGAAAATGTCAGCTGGAAAGCGTACGTCGTATCCAGTTCCAAAATGGCGGCAAGTGCGCAGAGGGAGAATATCTCAGGTGTCATGGTTCAATGGCTCCAACTATGGAAACGGACGCGGAAGACGGCACCGCGCGGGTTTCGATGTTAATTCCCAGGTCCCGGATTAGTTTTAAAAAACGTTTGTCGTCTCCGTCTAAAAATACGTTGTCGGCCAGTTTTTGCGCCCCGTCTTTAAAGTGCATTCCGCCGATGTTAAGGGATTTTATTTGCAGGCCGTCTTTAATCAGGTCGGCGGCTTCTTTAAGCGAACCCATTAACAGAAAAATCCGGCGGTTTGATTCGTTGGCGCGGCGCGCGGCGGCGGGGGAATCTAAAATCGTCAGTTCGTATTCGTACGGCAGGCTCAGGCGCAGGAGCCCGCGGTTGAGGCAGTTTGCTTTCTCCTTGGAACAGGGAATCAGCACCTCGTCCACGTTTAACTCCGGCAGCCAAGCCTGTACGATTTGGCCGTGAATCAGGCGGTCGTCCACCCGCGCGAAAATAATAGGCATTAAAATCCTTTAATTAACAGTTCGGTCGCGTTAATAACGGCGCGTTTTCCGTCGGCTTCGATTTTTTCCGCCAGTTCTTTGGCCGTCATTTTTTTGCGGCTGTTGATGGCGGTGAGCAGCATGCTCAGGTTAAGCCCGGTGATGACGTGGCAGTTGGCCAGGTCTTTGCTGGCGGTGAGCGAAATGTTGGTGGCGCTGCCGCCGAAGATATCGGTCAGTACAACGGCGCCATCTTCGCAGGCGGAAAGGGTTTCTTTCAGTTTGGCCGCTTCCTGTTCTACGGACGCCGCCGTCGTAACGGAAAACGCCGCAAAACCATCGTCGGACGGCTTGCCGATAATCTGCGCCGCCGTATCCAGCATTTGTTGGGCCAGCTGCCCGTGGGTTACTAAAATGATTTTTACCATAATTAGAGTCCTATATCCCTGTGAAATTCCGAGGCGCTCAGCCCCAGTTGGTTTAAATACTCCGCCAGCTTATGCGCCATAAACACGCTGCGGTGTCTGCCGCCCGTGCAGCCCATGGCGATAGTCAGGTAACTTTTTCCTTCTTTAATGTATTTGGGAATCAAATACTTAATCAAATCGGCGAATTTCTCCGCAAATTCCTGCGATTCTTTAAATGACATGATGTAGTTTTGGACGCCTTCGTCCAGGCCCGTTTTCTCTTTCAACTCCGCAATATAGTACGGATTGGGCAGGAAGCGTACGTCCATTACGATGTCGCAGTCTTTGGGCAGCCCGTGCTTGAACCCGAAGGACATGACCGAAATCTGCATGTCGCGTTCGCGCGTAAGGCTTAAAAGGGCGGAGAGTTTTTCTTTTAGCTCGCCCAGCTTTAAGTCCGACGTGTCGATTACTTTATCCGCCATCGTTTTGATGGGGTTCATCACTTCGCGTTCGTGCGCGATGGCCGCGGCCAGTTTTTTGTGAATGGGGTGTTTGTGCTTCGTTTCCGAAAACCGGCGGACCAGGCAGTCTTCACCCGCGTCCAGGAAAATAACTTTAACGGTAAAATCGTCTTTGGGCAGGGCGGAAATCAGCTTGGGCATTTGTTTTAAACGGTCGCCTTCGCGCACGTCAATGCCCAGCGCGATGTTTTGAATTTCGCCGTTGGCGCGGACGTATTTGATAAAATCGCCGAATAACGCCAACGGCAGGTTGTCCACGCAATAAAACCCAAGATCGCCGAAGATTTTAAGCGCTTGGGATTTTCCGGCTCCGCTCATTCCGGTAATAATAAAAATGCGTCTTTTATCGGGTTGCATCGGGTTTTCCGGCTCCTTTTTTCATTTTGTCCAAAATGCGTTGGCTGAATTCCTGGGCGGAAAAAATCCCTTGGCTTTTTAAGCGTTGGTTAAGCGAGGCGACCTCAATCAGCACCGCCAAGTTTCGCCCGGGCGTAACAGGCAGCCCCAAGGACGGAATCTCCACCCCTAAAATGTTAGTCGTTTTCTGCTCCACTCCCAGTCTGTCGAGCGGTTTGTCGGAGGGAAAAGTGAGCACCACTTCCATATCGATTTTGGTTTCGTCGAGCGTGGAACCCACGCCGAACAGAAGCGGTACGTCCAAAATCCCCAGTCCGCGCACCTCCATATAATGTTTCAACATGGTAGGGCAGGAACCGAGCAGGTAACGGCCACGGCTTTTTTGAATTTCTACAACGTCATCGGCCACTAAAATATGCCCGCGTTTGATAAGCTCAAGCGCGCATTCGCTTTTGCCGATGCCGGATTCCCCGCGGATAAGTACCCCCATGCCGTTTACGTCTACGAGCACGCCGTGAACGTGGGTGACAGGGGCGAGTTTTTCGTCCAAAAAGCGGGAAAATTCCGCTACGAAAGCGGTGGATTCCATCGGCGTTTTTAGAACGGGTACGTCCGCGCTTAAACACGCTTTGCGCACGGCGGGAAGCGGGTCCAAATCCGCAGACATAATCACGCACGGCACCTGGCCTTCTTCCAGCATTTTGGCCACGTTGGCGCGCAGGCGCGATTTATTTTCTTTTTGGCAAAACGCCTGTTCCCCGCGCCCGAACACCTGCACGGAGTGGGTGCGGAAATTGTCCAAATGACCGCCGAGCGCCAGGCCGGGGCGGTTGACGCTGCCCAGCGTAATCTCGCGGTGAATGTAACGTTTGCCGCAGACCAGCTCCAGGTTAAGACGTTTAACCTGGAGCAGTTCCGCAACGGTAATGGATTTAGTAAATTCCACGTTCCGCCCCTAATGCCGTTATTTTTTCTTTACGGGTTTTAAAAGACCGTAAGTGCCGTCGAGGCGTTTAAAAATCAGGTTGATTTGTTTGGAATCTTCGTCCAGGAACATCCAGAAGGAGTATCCCAGGCGTTCCATTTCGTAGGCGGCGTCTTCCGGGTTCATCGGCGAAACTTCCACCTGTTTGATGACGGAGAATTTCACGTCGTTCTGCGGCAAGAGCACATGGTCGGCAAAAGCGCCGAGGTCTTCGTCTTTGACGGATTTCTTGGTCACTTTGCGGGCTTTGGCTTTGCTTTTGATTTTTTTGGCCTGCGCTTCGGCTTTGATGGCCGCGGCGTCGATGGCTTTGTACAGGTTGTCTTCCACCGCGCTCGCGCTGATGGTGGTTTTGGCGCCCGTGTGCAGGATGATTTCCGCTTTCTGGTTGATTTTCTTTTCTACCGAGATAAGTACTTGGGCGGAAACGATATTGTCGAAAAAGTTTTCGATTTTGCCCACGCGGGTGTTGATAAATTCTTTGATGGCCGGCGTAAGTTTAATGCCTTTGGCCGTAATTTTAATATCCATAATTCCTCCGTATATATCGGTTACGAGAGAGTCCCCCGTAGAATAATTAAACCATTAAAAGCGTCTGCTGTCAATTCGCGCGCGTTCGCGCGTAGGGGGAGAAAGCGTCTTGCAAGCGTAAGTTTGCGCGGAAAACGGAAAGAGAAAGAAGAATTATTTGATGAGCCTCCCGGTACGTCGGATACTGATAGTGTAATCTTATTGGACGGAAAATCAAGCCTCTGTGCCAAATTTTTACAAAAAATTTGTTATGATAATAATTAAGTCCGCGTAGGCGGACCCGGAAGCGTTGTCAGCTTTCACAATTTTATGCTGTTTTTGGAAGCCTGTGCGGAACAGGTTGAGCTGCGTTTTTGCGCGGCACACATCACTCCAAAAACAGCCGTTTTTAAGCGCAAAATAATCGGCCTAATTACCCGGTTGTTTTGCGCTGAATGCCTCTTGCCATATTTTTATATGGCAAGGGCTACGGCTGTTTGTTCTGGGTTAGTGATGTGGCTCGGAGCGGACAGCCGTTTTTTCTCCTCAACTTTCCACGGGCTTACGGAAGCCCGTTTTCCCGCTTTATTTTCTTCGTTTGCGCTTCCCTTTCGCCGTTTTTGGCGAACGGTGCGACACGCTGTTGCGTACCACGGAGGAAATATGTCCCCTAAAGTGTCTGTTTTAATTCCCGTTTATAATGCGGAAAAATATGTGGAACAATGCCTGGCGGCTTTGTCCGCGCAATGTTTTTCCGATTTTGAAATTATCTGTTTGGATGACGGTTCCCGCGATTCCTCCGTCAAGGTCCTGCGGGACGTCATGCGGCGCGAGCCCCGGCTGCGGCTGATTGAGCAGGCCAACGCCGGGGTGGCCGCCGCGCGCAACCGGCTGCTGGCCGAAGCCCGCGGCAAATATGTTGCGTTTGTGGATGCGGACGACTGGGCGGAGCCGGAGTATCTGCAGGTTCTTTTCGACGCGGCAGAAAAAGAAACCGCCGACATTACCAAATGTTTTTTTAAAGAGTTTGATACCCGTACCTGTACGTTTCAGGCCGCTTGCTGTGCGTCGCGTTTTTATAAAAATCCGGGTGATTCTCCGGCGGAAAAGTTTTTATGCGGATATTATGATTCCGTTGTTTGGGGCAAACTGTGGCGGTTGGATTTTTTGCGCGCGCACGGACTTGCTTTTTTGAACGGGCAGGTGGCGGAAGATTTGGCGTTTGTTACGCAGGCGTTTTGTCTGGCGCGCAAAATTACGCTTGTCCGCCGGGAACTGTACATTTACCGCAAAGGAGTTGACGGTGCGATTACTTCCAGCCCGGAAAATATGGCCGTGGGCATTTTACGCAATCTGTTGTATTTGCGGGAATCGCTGCTGTCTCGCGGGATGTGGAATGAGGCCCTGGCCGGAGAATGGATTTTGATGGTAGTGTGGGGGATTTGCCGTTTTCGCAAGTTTTCGCCGGACGTGCGGAACAAGCACGTGGCATTACTTCAAAACGCATGGAACGCGGCGCGCGAAAATCTGCCGCTGTGCAGGGGCGTGTTTTATTGGCGGTGGAAATTGTTGTTTTTACTGGTAAAATTATGCGGCTGCCGGAGCGTATTTTTTTGGACGAAGGTGTTTCGGTAGGGGGCCCTATGCAAATTGATTTATTATTCGCTTGTGATGAAAATTACGCGCCGTATGCGGGGGTGGTGCTCCGCTCCGTGTGGCAGACGCGCGGGAACGAAGAGCAGTTTCGCGTTTGGTTTATTTCGGACGGGATTTCCGCAACCACCCAAAAGCAGCTGAAAGATTGGTTCCCCCAAATGGAGATAACGTTTCTTTCCCTGCCGGACGGGTTTATGGCGCAAGCTCCTGTGCAAAATAAACACTTATCCCGCGCGGCGTATGCGCGATTGGCGATGGGGAGCGTGCTGCCGGCGGAAGTAACGCGCGTGATTTATTTGGACTGCGACCTGTTGGTCCGCCGCCCGTTAGGGGAATTGTGGACGTTTGATTTGGGCGATAAAATTGTGGCGGGCGTGGAAGACTGGGGCGTGTATTTAATGCGTAAACAGGGGATGTTTTTCTTCCCGCCAAAAGAGGCGTATATCGGCAGCGGGCTGTTGGTGGCGGATGTAAATGCCTGGCGCGAACATCGTTGCGAAGAAAAATGCCTTGCTTATGCCGCTTCTCCGGCGTATCCGCTGCGGTTTGAAGACCAGGATATTTTAAATTTTGCGTTGCGGGGCCGGATGGCTCTTTTGCCTCCGCAATGGGATGTGGTTCTTCATTTGTCCAAAGAAGAATTGCGGCGGCGGAATGCCCCGGAGGAGTGGGTTTTCGCGCGGGAAAATCCGTTCGTTATTCACTTTGCTACGTTTAATAAACCGTGGCTGAAGGCGTGCTCGTTGCCGTATGCGGGGGAGTTTCAGGCGCATATGCGTGCGCTGGGGTTGAGGTTACAGAAATTAAAGTTCCGTATAAAAATAACCAAGCTGTGCGCTTATTGGCGGCGTCATCCGGTGTTCTTTTTAAAACCCAAATTTTGGGTGAAATGGAGAGAAAAGGGATGGGGGTCGTTTTTTTGAAAAAACGACAAGAGGCGCAAACGCGGAGGCAATGCGTGATGTCGTACAATGCGAGTGCGCCTCTTTTGCGTCAGGTTTTGGTCCCCGCGCAAAATTGTAAGCGTAGTGTGCGCGCGGGAATTAGTGTGTTTGCGAAAAACACCCCGCCTGTTAGCACGCGGGGTGTTAAATCTTAATTGTTATTTGGCGTTAACCATTTTGGCTCTGGAGATATCGCCTTTCTTATCCAAGAAATACAGATATCCTTTTTCTTTTTTAATGCCGCATTTTTCTACTTTTTTCGGTTTGCCGCCTTTTTTGCCGCCTCTGGCCATTTGCACGCGGGCGATATCGCCGTCTTTGTCAATGTAATAGAGGAAGCCGTCTTCGCGGTCCATACCAACTTTCAGTACTTTTTCTGCCATGTGGATAATCCTCCTTTTAAGGAAAAACAGTCTTACTCAAGAAGTCTAATAAAAATTTCCGCACTTTGCAAGCGGTTTTTTACGTCTAAGCCTCTTCGGGGTGGTGTTTTTTCGTACGCGTAGGTAAACAAAAACGGTTTTTTGTATATATATTGTATAGGGAAATGGTATAATTGGAATATATCTGCCAAAGGGGACGTTATGTACTTAAAAGCTATCGAAATTATCGGTTTTAAATCATTTGCGGACAAATCCCGTCTGGACTTTGAACCCGGCATCACCTGCGTGGTAGGCCCGAACGGATGCGGTAAATCCAACGTTATCGACTCGGTCCGCTGGGCCATCGGCGAGATGAGCTGGAAGTCCCTCCGCTCCGCTTCCATGGTAGATATTATTTTTAACGGCACCGTCAAACGCGCTCCCCTGAATATGGCGCAGGTAAACATGGTGTTCGATAACGCCTCCCGCCAGCTCCCTTTGGATTTTAACGAAATTACCGTCAGCCGCAAAATTTTCCGCTCCGGCGAAAGTGAATATTATTTAAACAAAGTACAGTGCCGCCTGCGCGACATCCGCGATCTGTTTTTGGATACCGGCATCGGCGGCGAAGGCTATGCCATTATCGACCAGGGCGGCGTGGAAAGCGTGCTTTCGGCTTCGCCCGAACAACGCCGCGAAATGTTTGAAGAAGTGGCCGGCGTATCCAAATATAAAGCCAAACGCGAAGAGTGTATCAAACGCTTGGAACGCGTGGACCTCGACCTGGCCCGCCTGGCCGACACGGTGGCTTTAATACAGGAACAAATTAAAAAGCTCGACAGCGAAGCCAAAAAAGCCCGCCTGTACCAAAAATACCGCGAGGAACTGAAAGAAAGCGAAATCGCCATTTCGGTTTGCTCCATTAAAGAAGCGGACGGGTTAATCGCCAAACATTCTTCGGAACTGGAACCCGTCGTGCGCAAACAGGAAGATTTGGAAAACCGCATATCGGCGCAGGAAGGCGCGTGTGCGGCTTTGGATTTAAATTTAACGCATAAACAAAAAGAAGCGGCCGAATTTAGCGAAAAAATTTCCGCCAGCAAATACCAGGTCGGCCTGTTGGAAGGCGCAATCAAAAACTGCGACAACCTGACCGCCGAACTGACGGCGCAGGTGGCGTCCTCGGGTGCGGAAGCGCAGCGCGGGCAGAGCCGCCTGGCGGAACTGGCCCCGGCAATCAGCCGCCTTAAAGAACAGCTTGCCGCGGTGACGGCGGAACTGAACCCCCTGCAGGAAA
Source organism: uncultured Elusimicrobiales bacterium (assembly GCA_910576915.1). Lineage (GTDB taxonomy): Bacteria > Elusimicrobiota > Elusimicrobia > Elusimicrobiales > Elusimicrobiaceae > Avelusimicrobium. The sequence goes on along the minus strand of CAJTJT010000008.1, from coordinate 30,456 downwards.
ACTACAACGCGCAAACGGCCGCCGCGCAAAAACTGGAAAACGATTTGAGAAACGCCGAAAGCGAGCTCCAGCGCGCTTCTTCGGAACTGATGAACCTGGTGCAAAAACAGATGGAAATTTCCAACCGTATTGCGCTGGAAGAATCGTCCGCCCAGCGCGAAAACGAAGATTTAATCACCGCCGAAAAAACGAGCCAGGCGCAGGCCGCGGGCCTTGCGGGGCTGGAAGAAAGTCTGCGTGAAATTTCCGCGCGCGCGGAACAGAAACGCGCCGAGGCGGACGAAGCGCGCCGGGCGATTGTATCCGGCGAAGAAAATTTGAAAAAATTGCAGGCCGACCGCTCTGCGTTAAATGAAAAATTATCCGCCGTAAAATCGGCCCGCGCGGGGCTTGCCGCCAAGCTGGAGATGATTCAAACCCAGGGCAAGAACGACCCGTACTGGGTGGGTGCCAAACTGGTGGGCGAAAGAGGCCTCGCCGGCGTGAAAGGCACGCTGAGAAAAGCATTAAAATACCCCGCGTCTTTGGGCGTGGCGGTGGAAGAAGCGTTCGGCAAGTATTTGGACGCGGTGCTGTGCGCGGACCAAAACACCGTGGCGCAGGCGCTTGCCCTTTTAAAACAACACGGCAAAGCGCGCGCGAAATTTATCGTGCTTTCCGAGGTTCCGCAAACGCAAAATGCGGGCGGAACGCTTAAAGCACAAATTTCGTATCAGCCGGAACTGGAAAATTTAATCAATTTTATCATCGGCGGTTACGCGTATGAAGACGGCGCGGTGCGCGGCGGATTTTTCGTCGGCGGCGGCGCGGAAAACGTACGCGCGCCCGAAGCCTACTGGGGCGAAGAGGAAACCGTCCGCGGCGAAATTAACGCCAAAACGGCGGAAGAAGAAGCGTTAAATACGCAAATCATCGCCAATTACGACGCGCTTTCCAAAGCGGAAGAAACGCTTAAAAACCTGCGCGCCAAATCGCAGGAAGCCGTCGTGACGCTTAACTCCGTGCAGAACGAACGCGCCAATAAAGAGCGCGAAATCGCTTCCACCAAACAGGCGCTTGAACGCGCCGCGGCGCGCAAGCGGGAAATTACGCTTCGCGTGGAAAGCCGCCGCAAAAATGCGCAAACGCTCAAACAGAATTTGGAAGAATTAAAAAACCGCCACGCGGCGCAAACCGCGCGCGGGGAAGAGCTGAAAAAATCGCAGGCGGATTTGCGCGCGCAGGCCGAAACGCTCAAAGGCGAACTCAATGCGTTAAGCGCAAAACTCTACGAAGTAAAAATCAAGAAAAACAACGTGGAGCTGGATTTAAAATCCACCGAGTTTGAATTTACCAGCTTAACCGAAAGCGAAGGCAAGCGGAACGAAAAAATCGCTTCCTCCAATCTGCGTTTAAAAAGCCTGGCGGATGAAAAGCTGTCCACCCAGGCCAAGCTGTCTTCCGAGCGCGATACGCTGGCGCAGCTGGAACTTTCCGAGCATAAAATGCGCGAAGAACTGGAAGCGCTTAAAAAAGATTTTAGCGACAAGACCGCCTCGCTCAACGCGTGCAAGAAAGAAATGTCGGACTTGACGATTAAGCGCAACGATTTGGAAAACGCTTTATCCAACGCCCGCCGCCAGCGCACCACGGTGGCGAACAACCTGTTTGAAAGCTGGAACATCACGCCCGAAGAAGCGCAGATGAACTACGGCGGTAAAACGGTGGATTACGAACGCGTCAAAATGATGCGCAAACGCATTGAAAACATGGGCGCCGTTAACATGACCGCGCCGGAAGAATACGACGCGCTGACCGAACGCAACACGTTCCTGCGCGGCCAAATCGCAGACTTGGACAGCGCCAAAAAAGATTTAAAATCCGCCATTAATAAAATCAACCAGACCACGCGCGAAAATTTTAAATATACCTTCGAACAAGTGCGCATGCACTTTAAGAACATCTACCAAACGCTTTTCCGCGGCGGCGAGTGCGACCTGGTGCTCACCCAGCCCGAAAACCTGCTGGAAACGGGCATTGAAATCTACGCCCAGCCTCCGGGTAAAAAACTGCTCAACATCACCTCTATGTCCGGCGGAGAAAAAACGCTGACGGCAATGTCGCTCTTATTTGCGTTCTTTACGCATAATCCGTCCCCGTTCTGCATTATGGACGAGGCCGACGCCGCCCTGGACGAAGCCAACGTGGAACGCTACGTCAATTTGATTAAAGAGTTCTCCAAAACCACGCAGTTTATCGTGGTGACGCACAACAAACGCACGATGGAATCGGCCCGCATGCTGTACGGGATTACGATGGAAGAAAGCGGCGTTTCGAAAGTGATGTCCGTCAACCTGGCGGACCGCGCCACGCCGGAAGACGTCAAAAAGAAAGAAGCGATCGAGGCGCTGGCGGAGGCGTAATGAAAGTCGGCGTATTTTCGGACGTACATGCAAATTGGGAGGCCCTGGACGCCTGTTTAAAACGCCTTAAAAAAGAAGGCGCACAAGCGTATATCTGCTGCGGGGATTTAATCGGCTACGGGCCGGACCCGGAGAAATGCGTCCAAAAAATTAAAGAACTTCCGCTGCTGGCCTGCGTGATGGGCAACCACGACGCGGTGTTTGTGGAGCCGGAGCTCGAAAATTTCTTTAATTACGGGGCCAAAATTGCGCTGGACCATAATAAAAAACAACTCAGCGAAGGTTCCACCCGGTATTTAACTTCGCTTCCCGCCGAAGTGCAAAAGAATAATTTTACCGTCGTACACGGGACTCCTTCGGACCCGATTAAAGAATACTTTTCCAGCTGTGCCCAGTTTCTTGCCAATTACAAATTGTGGAAAGGCGATGTTTGTTTTGTCGGGCACACACATCTGCCTTTTTACATGAAAGGCGACGGCAAAAAATGCGCCGTTTATATTAACAAGAATGATGATGTTACCGTCCGTTTTTCCGCCGGTGCGCGGTATGTGGTAAATCCCGGCGCGGTGGGGAAACCGCGGGATAACAATCCCGCCGCTTCGTTCGGGTTGTGGGATACGGAAGCGCACACATTCCGCTTTCTGCGCGAACCGTACGACGTTTCCGTTACGCTGGAAAAAATGTCCGCGCTTAACTTTCCTACCTTTTTAATCGACAGCTTGGCCGTCGGCCTTTAGGCTTTTTTGCGTTTTTGCAGCCAGTGCGCGGCAAACACTCCAGCTGTTATGCAAAGTACAAATTCAAACGGCGCGCGGAAACGCGCGTACGCGCCGGAAAATACCGAGCCGATTCCCCAAAAATACAAACAGTATACCAGCAGAAAGAACGTTTCCGCCGGTTTCTTTTTCCATAAAATCCACAGGCCTGCGGCTCCCAGCAATACGGTTAAACTTACCTGCGCCGCACATAAAAGAAATAAAATAACGGCTGCCGGAGACTTTTGCCACTCGGCCGGGAGAGTGCCCGTGTGGTTGAGGGCTTCTTCGCCCGGTTGGAGGGGGGAGATATTCAGTAAACTTGCCGTGTGGGCAAAGTTGGTCCCCAGTAACGTTTTTCCCGCCCACAAGGGGGCGCGGGAAAGTTTATATAAAAAACTTTCGCGGATGAACGGCGCGGCCAGGGCTTTGTAAATTTTTACCTGTTCCGCGGGCGGTAAGGACGAAAATTCCGGCGGAAGCATCGCCTGCATTGCCTCGTGCGCCTGGGAAACCGACATCCCGTATTTGCGCGCCACGTAGTCTTCATTCCAAAAATAAAGGTTGAAAGCGCCAACTGAAGTAAATCCCCCAAATCCAGTCGCCAAGAAGTTTCTAACCTGCCAGCCCCCCCCTGTCAAAATGAGCGGAACGAGGAAATAAAGCAGAATTTTGGGCCACGGAAAGCGGATTAATTTGCCCGCCGCCAGGCAAAGCAGCAAAAGGGCGGAAAACGGCATAAAATAATAGGCCGCGGGGCGTACATAAACGGCTGCCGCCAAAAACAAAGCGGACGTCAGCAGGTCAAGCGCGCGCGGCGTTTGGAAGAACCGGATAATAAAAAGCAGAAACCACGCAAGTAAAAACGCGCATAGCGTTTCCGTCAGCACGGCAAACGCCATAGAAAAATATAAAACGCTGGCGGCGCAAAAGAATACGGCCCAGCGGGCGGCGTTTCTGCCCGCCAGTTTGTCGGCCGATAAATAGACGGGTATCAGCATCAGAAGCGATAAAATGTTTTGCCACAGCGTGACGCTCCACGTCATACTTCCCGTTATCAGCTGCACAAACGCCAAAAAGAGCGGATACCCCGGCGTGCGCAGCAGCATGGGCGCGGCGGAAACGGCTTCCCACATGGCTCCTTGCTGCAGGAGCGTTTGGGCGGGATATACGTATCCCAGCGAGTCCGAAAGTGCGAATATTCTTTCTCCGCCCGGATGGAAAAAACAAATATACGTAAACGCCGCTAACTTAACGGCGGCCAGCGCCGTAAAAATGTACCAAAAAATTTTATCTTCATACCATTTCATATGGTTATTGTATGAAATTGGGGGGAATGGCGGAATGTTTTTTATAAGAGGAAACTTGTAGGAAAATTTTGGGTAACGTGGGGTTCTGATATTCTTCTGCGGCCTGGGCTTTCATCCTCCGCGCTTTTCGGAGCGAAACGCGCCTGCTGATGAAAATTCACCAACAAAAAACCCCCACTTTCGTGGGGCTTTCTTATATTCTGTTCCGGCTTGGGCTTGCACCCTCCGTGCTTTTCGGAGCGAATCGCGCCTGCACAGAATATAATAAAAAACCCGCCTTTCGGCGGGTTCTACATTTTCAAAATGGTGGACCTGACAAGGATCGAACTTGCGACCTCCTGCATGCCATGCAGGCGCTCTCCCAGCTGAGCTACAGGCCCATTAATTACTACCTAATTATTATAACAGTTTTTTGCGAAATGTGCAACTTTTTTTATCAAAGTTTCTCATTGGCTATACTTTATTATACAAAAAAAGAGCCCCGGGTTTCCAGGGCTCTTGTAAAACTGCGTGCGTCGGTTTAGAACGAGAAGGTAATGTTTACCTCTCCGCCTACGCCTTCGCGTTTGCCGGCCATGCCGTAAACGGTCAGCGCGGTGCGCAGCGGCAGGAACATATCTTTGTTGTTGTACACCAAAGACAGCTGCGCGCGGCCGCTCATGCCTTTCATGGAGGCTTCGTTGGATTGGATGCCTTCGGCTCTTACGGTGGATTTGCCGTCCATTTCGTAAATGCCCATCGCGCCCAAGGCGGGTTTCAAACCGTACAGGTCCAGCTGGTTGAAGGTGTATTCCGCACCGAAGCGCAGGGCCATGCTTTTCATCGTGTCAAATTCCACTTTTTGGCCGAGGTTGTCGGTAATATCGTCTTTACCTTTATGCAGATAGCGGAAGTTGGCGAAAAGGTCCAGGTCTTCCATCAACGTTTCGACAAATCCGGCGCCAAAGCCGTAATACATGCCATTGCTGGTGAACGTGGAGCTGAGCTCGGAGGAGTTAAATTCCATGTCCATGTAGCCGATTTCGGCGTCCACTTCCAGGCGGCCGGTTTCGCTATAGCGCAGCGAGGTTAAAAGGCCGCCGGCATAAACGTCGGCATCGCCATTTACGTCAATCGGGAACGTTTCGTAAGAACCGTGCGCGTATTTGACGAAGAAACCGCCCAGCCAGTCGCTGGTGAATTTCGTCCAGCCGCCAGCTTGTACAATGCCGGAGTCCAAATCAAAGCCGCTGCCGGTTTCGTAGCGGGTGTGGTGGTAGGCGCCGTTTAAGAAGGTGTTGGATTCGTTGTCATTTTTCCAGGCGTCGGTAATGGCCGAGCCCAACATTTCCTGGCCTTCCATGGCCAAGGCTAAGCCGACAAGCGGCAGCTGGCCGTATACTTCCAAATTGGTGGTTTCTTTCGTGCTGGAAAGGTTCCAGTTCACCACGTCTTCCCCGGCGATTTCGGGCGTTAACGCGAAGGTGTAAATGCCCAGTTTGTCGGTGGCGAGGGTGATGTCGGAGCTGTATTTAATGCAGTTTTCCGAGCCGTTGCACACCACGGGTTTGTAACCTTCCAACAGGCCGCCCGTTTTCAAAATGGTGGTGGAGCCCTGTTCTTTCATGGCCGACTGGTCCAGCGTTACCATGGCGTGAACGTCGCCCTGGGTGAATTCCAGGCGGGTATCGAAGTTACCTTCGATGTTCCACAGCGTGTTGAAGTTTTTAAACTGGGTGGGATTGTATTTTACAAAGTTCTCACCGTCCGCGTTGTGGCGGAAAACCAGGTGGTTGGTGTCCGCGCTGTAATTGTTGCTGCCGCCGTACACCGTGCCGGTAACCTGCGCTTTTCCGGCCATTACAACGGTGTTGTTTTGGGTCAGCATGTTTTCCTGTTTCAGTTCCGCGCCGTCTACATAGCCGCCGTACACGTTGCCGTTAAGGGTTACGTCCGTAAGTACGATGGTATTGTTGGAGGCGGAGAATTTTTCGTCGATTAAGGGCGCAGGTTCACTGTCTTCCGAGGTCGTTTCCGAGGTGCCCGTTGTATCGTTTTCATCAGCGTACGTATAGGTGGTAGTGGTCGTTGTGGTAATGCGGCCGTTTTTGACGACGGTTTTTTCTTCGGTCGTTCTGCCCTTGTCGTCTTTGGAAACGGTGGAGTAGTTGATTTCTCTTACGTAAGAAGCAAACCCGCCCACTACGTTGGCGGTTACTTCGCCGCCCTGGAGGTTAATGGTGTTGTTGTCGGAAGACGAACCGAACCCTTTGATGACTTCTTTCGGTTCTTCTTCGGAAGGCATGGAGTTTACCTTGCTGGTGTAATCAGCCGTCGCGCCGCCCAAAATGTAACCGTTGGCGGTGTTAAGCGCGGGGGCGATTTCGTAACCGTTGACGGATTTCGTGCCTAACAAGCCCAGCGAAGTTAAGTTCGTCACGTTTACAATGCCGCCGAACGTTTTGGTTGCGTCGAACGCGACGGTAACGTTGGAATTAAGCACATTGACGGAGTTGCCCGCCGGGTTGCCCGTCATGTTCAGTGCCGCGCCGATTTCGTTTACGGTGGTGCCGGTTAAATCTTGCAGCGTTAAGGAGTTGTAATTCGTTTGGCCGGAGATGGTGTTGCTGTTATCTTCCAGGTTGTGAATCATTTTAACGGTGTAGATTTCTCCGTCTTTTACGGTGGAGTTTTGAATCAACATCGAGTTGTAGCTCGCGTTGTTGTTATTGGCGTCCACCGCGGCGGCGGAATTTACTGTCGTGCCGTTTAAAAGTTCTACGCGGTTGTAGTCAAAAGTGCCCGTGGAGGCGGAATCTTCATGCAGGGTAAATCCGCTTTCCGCGGCTATTACGTTCCCGTTGACGGTGGTTCCGTCCAGGCGGACCGTGTTACCGTTGCCCGATACGCCGCCGAAAGAACCGTATACGTCGCCGTTGACGGTGGAATCTTTAATATTAACGGTGTTGTTATTGTTGTTGCGTACGGGGGTAACGTCGTGGTCGTCCACTTCTTCCTGGGTGGTTTCAACGTAAGACAAACCGCCGGCCACAATACCGTTGATAGTGGAGTTGTTGGAAATATTAACGGTGTTGCCGCTGACGTTTCCGCTGAAATATTGGGAGGCGCCGCCCGCTACGGCCACAGGGTCGCCGATGGAGAAAACGGTGTCGGCGTCTTGCGGGGCGACGGTAATCGTGGCGCCGTTAATGTTAACGGTGTTGTTCGTCGCGCTGCCGGTTTCCCATTTTTCGCTGTCCGTGTTTTCGGGACGGGTCGTGCGGGCCAAACCGCCCGCCACGGCGCGGCCTTCAACCGTTACGCCCTGGGAAATGTTGACGGTGTTTCCGTCGGCGGTGTTTTTGTAAACCGCGCCGCCCACGATGTAGTGGTTATGGATGCCGTCCGGCTGTTTTCCGTCGTTGGTGTCGGTTACGTTGGCGTTAACCGTTACCGTATTGTTTTTGGCGGAGCCTTGCAGCGAAGCGCCGCCGGCGATCATGGTGTCTTCCGTGCCGGTGGTGCTTGGGGTGATAACAAGCGTTTGGTCGGAAACGTCGCCGGTTTTTTCAATGGGGTTCAACACTTCCGCCCCGGCGGCGGAAACCGCAAACAGTACGGCAAAAAACCCTGAAAGGAATTTATTCATTTATCCTCCAATTAATATAAACAAAAAGGAATATATCTCCATTATACAGAATTTGGCGCAAAAGGAAAGCGGTTTTTATAAGGAGAAAACGGGTTTTTTCCCGCGGCGCGCGGCGCGGGTGTTTTTAAGTATAATAAAACATATGGAAAATCGATATACAGACGGAACTTATTTGGCCGCCAACCCCAGCTGGCACGGGGAAGATTCCGCCTGGAAACTTGCCCACGTCCGCCGCGCGCTTAAAAGCGCGGGGGTGGCGGAAGCGCGCCTGAAAACGGTGTGCGATGTGGGCTGCGGTGCGGGCGAAGCGGTTAAACGGTGGGCCAAAGAGCTGCCGGAAACGGCTTTTTACGGGTATGACGTATCTCCCCAGGCGCTGGCGATGGCCGAAAAAGACAAGCCGCAAAACTGCGTTTTCCGGCTTGGTTCCGCCCTCCGGCCGGAACCTTGTGACGCACTTCTTTTATTGGACGTTTTAGAGCACATTCCTGATTGGAAAGAATTTTTTAAAAAATGGACGGCGCAGGCGGACCTTATAGTGGTGCATATGCCGCTTGATTTATCGGTTTACGCCCGCTTGCGTCCGTCTATTTTAAAGCGGGAGCGCGAAACAGTCGGGCATATCCACTTTTTTACGGCGCGAAAATTTTTGCGGGAACTGGACGGCCTCCGGATGCGGGTGCGGCACCTGCACTATACCAATAAATGTGTGGAACGACCGCCCCAAATCACCCGGTTTATCAGCCGCGCGGGCATGTTTATCCGTAAGATGGCGCACCGCTTTTTGCCGCGTGCGTGGGCCGCATACTGGGTGGGTGGTTACAGTTTGATGTTGGTGCTGGAAAAGAAGCCTACTCCCGGTACAAACTGCGGAGCAGTTTAATTTCCTTGGCGTAGCCGGCCAAATCGTTCGGGGTTTCCAAACAAAACGGCAAGTGCTTCAAGGCGGGGTGGTTGATTACGCGGGTGAGTGTATCCGTGCCGATATGGCCTCCGCCGATGACGGCGTGACGGTCCTTATGCGCCCCGCGCGGGTTCAGGCTTTCGTTTATGTGGACGGCTTTTAAGCGCGTGAGCCCGATTTGTTTATCAAAGTCTTCAAGTGTTCCGTCCAGCGCCGCGAGGGAGTAGCCCGCGTCGTGCACGTGACAGGTGTCTAAACAGACGCCCATTTTATCGTTTAATTTTACTCCGTCCAAAATCCGTTTGAGTTCGTCAAAACTTCTTCCGATTTCGCTTCCTTTCCCGGCCATGGTTTCCAGCAGCACGGTGGTGGTTTGGTCTTTAGTTAAAATTTCGTTAAGCAGGCTGATAATCAGTTCGGTGCCTTTTTCAACCCCTTGGCCCACGTGGCTGCCGGGGTGAAAGTTATACAGGTTGCCGGGCAGGTATTCCATGCGGACCAGGTCGTCCCGCATGGTTTGCAGGGCGAACTCGCGCGTTTTGGGGTCGGCTGACGCCGGATTTAGCGTGTACGGCGCATGCGCGATAAGCGGCGCAAAATGATGCTCGGCAAGCAGTTCGCGCAGGGCGGCGGCGTCTTGCGGGTCGATGTCTTTGGCTTTGCTGCCGCGCGGGTTGCGGGTGAAAAACTGGAACGTGTCCGCGCCGATTTCAAGCGCGGTTTCACCCATGGACTCAAAACCTTTGGAAGACGATAAATGGCATCCGATATGTAACATATTATTCCTTATTTGGCGCTGACGCGTTTGATGTCCGCAATCAGCTGGCGCACGTCTTCTTCGCGCGTGGCCCAGCTGGTGCAGATGCGGATAGCGGTGTGGCTGCGGTCTAAGCGTTTAAAATGCGCAAAAGCGTATTCTTGTTCCAATTCTTTTAGTGCGTCGTCCGGCACGACGGGGAATTGCTGGTTGGTGGGGGAATCGTACCACATTTTCCAGCCGGCTTCCTCGCAGGCGCGGCGAATCATCGCCGCCATTTTGTTGGCGTGTTCGGCCAGTTTAAAATAGAGGCCGTTTTCCAAAAGCCCCACAAATTGGATGCCCAGCAGGCGGCCTTTGGCCAAAATAGCGCCTTTCTGCTTCATAAAATAACGGAAATCTTTTTGCAGTTTCGGGTTGACGATGACCACCGCTTCTCCCAGCAGCGCGCCCAGTTTGGTGCCGCCGATATAAAAAATGTCGCAGCAGGCGGCGATTTCGGGCAGGGTTAAATCGTTCCCTTCGGCGGTGAGGCCGTAGCCCAGGCGGGCGCCGTCCATAAATAAGTAGAGGTTATGTTCGTCGCACACGCGGCGGATGTCGGAAAGTTCCTTTTTGGAATACAGTGTGCCGTATTCCGTCGGGAACGAGAGATAAACCAGCTTGGGCTGGGGGGCAAATTCCGGGTTGTCGTCCTGCCAGTGCGCCTGGCATACGCGGGCGATTTGCTGGGCGGTAATTTTTCCGTTTTCCTCCGGTACCGCCAAAATGCGGTGGCCGGTGGCTTCTATGGCGCCGGCTTCGTGCACGTTGATGTGCCCGGAATCGGGCGAGATAACGCATTGATACGGGCGGAGCATGGCGGCGATGACGGTTAAGTTCGTTTGCGTACCGCCGCATAAAAAGTGTACGTCCGCCTGCGGCGTTTGGCAGAGCGTTTTAATTAGTTCCGCGGCCTGACGGCAGTAAGGGTCTTGCCCGTAGCCGGGCGTTTGTTCTAAATTGGTTTGCGCGAGTTTTTCTAAAATGACAGGATGCGCGCCTTCGCTGTAATCACAATTAAATCGAATCATAAAAGTTCCTTAAAAAATCTCTTACTATATTTTTAGCAGATTTTAAGGCGGGGGACAACCTGTTTTACGTACCGTATTTGGGTAATCTTTTTTTAGGGGGTTGTATTGTTTTTTTTTTTTGATAATCTTAAGTCAGCGGGTTGATTTTTTGCCGGATAAACGTTATCCTATAAGTAACCTTTAAAATCAACTTGCTAAGGAGTTTCTTATGAAAAAAGGTTTTACTCTTATTGAACTGCTGGTTGTTGTACTTATTATCGGGATTTTGTCTTCCGTGGCATTGCCCCAATACCAGCGCGCCGTTAAAAAAGCGCGTGCGGCCGAAGCGTGGACCAATTTAAAAACGCTTTCTACGGCTGTGAACGAGTGGTGTTTGGCTAACCCCGGAACGCATAATACGTTTAATATGGACGATTTGTCTATATCTCTGCCGCGGGGCAATGGAAAGTTTGATTATTCATTCGAGTATGGTATAAGCGCCGGGAGCCGGTTTTATCCGTGCCCGCCGTATGGGCATGTGTTCCGCGCGACGAACCGCACGGACGGTTATATCTTATTATTAAGCCCGGAAGGAAACCGTGCCTGCGCTCCAACGACCGACCGCACCGGGACGGTGGCCTCCACGCAGATTTGTAAAGACTTGGGTTTTAAAAATCCCGCCGGAAAAAGCTGCCAAAGCGATATTGACTGTTATACGGAATAGTCGGACGGCATTGGCGGAAGTTAATTTTCAAAGTCCCTTTCGGGGTTACCCGGGAGGGATTTTTGTATGGTTATTCAAATGCGGGAAGCGTTTTTACGTTATCGGCCCCGTCCTGCGGACTGCTGGCACATTAAAAAATAATTGCGGCGAGAGTGCGGAATTTTTCAAAATAAAAAAGCTTCTTTCTAGGCGTTGGCGACTGAGAGTGTACTGTAAAAGGGCGGAGCCCGAGGTACCCGAAGAAGCCAAGAACAACGAAAGAAGCTTTGTTAGTAAGAAAAATGGTGCCCGGTACAGGGGGATTGCCTTCCGGTAAAATTTCTGACGAAATTTTCCTGCAGGCCGGCCTCGCGGTTTTTGCCTTTCGGAGCTCGCCAATACGGTTCGCCCCTCAAACAAAAACATCGCTCCGGCTTTCAATCCCTAACGCAACGCAAAGCAGTTTGCGTTGCTTACTGGCACATTAAAAAAACCACCTTTTCAGGTGGTTTTTTAAATATGCCCAGTATAGGGATTGAACCTATGACCTTTCCCATGTCAAGGGAACGCGCTACCGCTGCGCCAACTGGGCTTAAATTGTTTATTATAACTTAAAACTACCTATTTATTATAGCAAATAATCCGGCGAAAGAAAAGTTTAGCTTTCCTGCACCTGTGCTTGGGCCGTTTTTGCGGCGCGTTTCAGGTCCAGTTTGCGGTTACGGATCATCAGCATTAAGTCGATAAGTACCATTACAAAGTTGGCGATGTACAGCCAAATCACCGCGTCAAAATTGTAAAACACTTTGTGGATGACGCCGCACAAATACGCCAGTTCAATGGTAATCATAAACGCAAAACTTTTTCCGGCGGCGGTTTTGGTTTTGACCGATTTATAAATGTTGCACGGCCAGGCAAGGCCGAAGCCCAACATCATTAACGCTTCAAAGATACTCACGGTTTTTCCTCCAAACGGCGGGCGGTAAAGGTCCGCTTACTAATATTATAACTCTTTGAAAGGTATCCGGCGGGCATAAAAAATCCCCGGCTTGGCCGGGGACCAGATTACTTAAAGCTCCACGCGTTTCCGATGGTATTTTCGATAAACTCCAGCAGGCCTTTATGCAGCAGTACGCGCTTGCTGGTACGGATACGGTGTATTTTTTCGGGGTCCGCTTTGGACGGAACCTCCAAAAATACCGTGGTGGTGCCGCGCGTCATATCCAAATAACTTTTGAGTTTCTGTAAGTTTTGTTTGGAGTAATCGGCCGGCAGGCGGATGGTAAACTCTTTGGCGATGTTGGCGATTAAATCCGTTACGTTGCTGACGTCCTGCAGGTTGAGCTCGATGCGCGCGCTGTCCTCGTCCACGCGGATATCGCCCAAGAAGTTAAAAATGGCGTTGGGGGCCAGTTTCCCGCCCATGTTCTCGTACGTGCGCGGGAAAACGTTGACGGGCAGCGAACCCGTGCAGTCTTCAATCACCAGTTGTGCCCAGTCTTTTTTCGTTTTTTTGTTTTGGCGTTTTTTGAAAAGCGTTACAATGCCCAGCACGTTTAAGCGCCCGGAGGCTTTGCCTTCCAAAATATCGCAAATCGGCGTGCAGTGCAGCTGCGGCAGATTGCCCTGGTATTTGGCCATGGGGTGTCCGCTGAAATACAGGCCCAGCACTTCTTTTTCGAAACTTAACAGTTCGTTTTGCGTCAGCGGCGCGGCTTCCACGGGGGCTGTTTGTTTAACGCTTAACACGGAAGAAAAATCATCCCCAAACAGGTTGCCCGTATTTTTTTCTTTTTCTTTGGCGACCATGTGCGCCACGTCGACGGCGTTATCAATCCCGGCCAAAATGTTGGCGCGGGTGATTTTGGGGTCCTGGTCCGGGGCGATGCTGTCCATGGCGCCGGCCTTGGCCAAACTTTCGATGGTTTTTTTGTTGGCCTGAAAGAGGTCAATGCGGCTGCATAAATCTTCGAGCGATTTGTACGGGCCGTCTTTTTCGCGCTCTTTTACGATGGAAATACAGCCTTCTTCGCCCGCGTTTTTAATGGCTTCCAGCGCGTAGCGGATACATTCTTTCCCGTCTTTTACGTCTACGGAAAACTCGGGCTGCGAGGCGTTGATATCCGGCGGCAGAATTTCAAAACCCATGTTGCGGGCTTCTTCCAAGTACGTAACGATTTTGTTTTCTTTATCGTCCGCGCCGATGGCGTTGTGGCCGATTTCGTTGGTCAGCGCGGCGCACATAAATTCAATCGGGTAATTGGCTTTTAAATAGGCCGTTTGGTACGACACCAAAGCGTAAGCGTACGAGTGCGATTTGTTAAAACCGTACCCGGCAAACGCTTTCATCTGTTCGTAAATATGGGTGGCCGTTTTTTCGGAAATTTTATGTTCTTTGCAGCCTTCGATAAATTTTTTACCGAATTTTTCCATTACGTCGATTTTCTTTTTACCCATGGCTTTGCGCAGCGTGTCTGCCTCGCCGGGGGTAAACCCGCCCAGACGTTTGGAAATTTCCATAATCTGTTCCTGGTACAGCATACAGCCGTACGTATCTTTGAGCGGCTCTTCCAAAAGCGGCGTTTCGTATTCGATTTTTTCCTGCCCGCTTTTGCGGCGTACGAACATATCCATCATGCCCGATTCCATCGGCCCGGGGCGGTAGAGCGCCACCAAGGCGGACAGGTCGCTAAACTGGGAAGGCTGTAATTTTTTAATCAGGTCGCGCATGCCGCCGCTTTCTAACTGGAAGATACCCAGCGTTTTGCAGGCGGAGAGCATGTCGTACGTTTTTTTGTCGTCCAGCGGGATTTTGTTGATGTCGAAATCGGGGTTGTGCCGCGCGCGAATCATTTTTTCGGCGTTATCAATAACCGTCAGCGTGCGCAGGCCCAAAAAGTCCATTTTTAAGAGCCCCAGGTTAGAACACGGTTCCCCTTCGAACTGGGTGGTAATCGCGTCACGCGCGCCGCGGGCCAGCGGTACGTATTCGGACACGGCTTCTTTTGTAATCAGTACGCCGGCGGCGTGGATACCCGTGTGACGTTTTAAGCCTTCGATTTTGCGCGCCATTTCGAACAGCCGCTTACTTTGCGCGTTGTTGGTTACTTCGTTGCGCAGTTCGTTGATTTCCAGTGCTTTTTCCAACGTCATTTTGGGGTCGTTGGGAATCATTTTGGCGATACGGTTGGCTTCGGCTACGGGGATTTCCATGGCGCGCGCCACGTCTTTAAGCGCCAGTTTGGCTTTCATCGTTCCGAACGTAATGATTTGGGAAACTTTATCGTGCCCGTATTTGCCGCGCACGTAGTCGATGACGCGTTCGCGCCCGGCGTCGGACATGTCGATATCCAAGTCGGGCATGCTGACGCGGTCCGGGTTTAAAAAGCGTTCAAACAGCAGCTTGTTTTGAATGGGGTCCACGCGCGTGATATCCATGCTGTACGCCACCAGCGAACCCGCGCCGGAACCGCGGCCCGGGCCTATTGGAATTCCGTTTGCGCGCGCCCAGTTGATAAAGTCCTGCACGATGAGGAAGTAGCAGTCGAACCCCATCGTAATAATGACGTTAAATTCAAATTCCAGCTGTTTCCAGTAATTGTCCGGCACGTTGCCGTTCATTTTTTTGGTGAGGCCTTTGCGGCACAAATCTTTAAAGTATTCGGCGGAGTTGGGGAATTCTTTGGGAATGTCGAAATTAGGCAGAATAAACCCGTGCTTGGGGAATTCCAAATTACACTTTTCGGCAATGGCCAAGGTGTTGGAGCACGCTTCGGGCGTGTGGGAGAAAAGCTCGCACATTTCTTCGGGCGATTTAAAATACAGCTCGTGCGACATTTGCATACGGTGCGGGTCGTTAAGCGTTTTGCCCGTGGCGATACAAACGTGAATATCGTGCGCTTCCCAGTCTTCTTTTTTCTCGTAGTGGCAGTCGTTGGTGGCCACGACGGGGATTCCCGTCATTTTGGCTACGTCTTTTAACAGCGGCAGCGATTCCACTTCCTCGCGGATGCCGTGGTCCATGAGTTCAATATAATAATTGCCCTTGCCGAAGATGTCTTCGTACTCTTTGGCGAGCGCGCAGGCTTTTTCAAACCCGCCGTCCATGCGCACGTATTGGGATAAAAAACCTTTCAAACAGCCGGAAAGGCACAACAGCCCGCCGCTGTGTTTGGCCAAAATTTCTTTATCAATACGCGGATGATAGTAAAATCCGTCCACCCACGCCAGCGAGTTTAACTTCATTAAATTGAGGTAGCCTTCATGGTTGCGGGCGAGAAGGGTTAGGTGGCCGGTGCGGGATTTGTCTTTTTCGGTATATTTGCCTTCGGTGATGTAAAATTCGCACCCGACGATGGGCTTAATGCCCGCCGCTTTGGCCGTTTCGTAAAAGTCCAGCGCGCCGTACATGTTGCCGTGGTCGGTAATCGCCATGGCGGGGATGCCCTGCGCCGCCAAGCCCTGCAAAAATTTGGAAGGCTTGTGGTTTTCGGACACGCGGAGCATGCCGTCCAAAAGCGAGTATTCGGTGTGGTTGTGCAGCTGTACAAATTCGGCCATGGTTAAAATCCTTGTTTAAAATCAGTCGGGGCGGGCCCGGAGGTGCCGGGGAACGGTCCAAATGGTGTAAAATGTTTATATGAAACATTATAGTAAATTAAAAGAAACAAAAATTTCTTCCAAACTTCTCTATAAGGGCGTGCTGAACGTGCGCCTGGACGGGGTAAAATTACTCAACGGAAATACGTCTACGCGCATTTATTTTGAACACCACGGCGCCAGCGGCATTTTGCCCGTGGAGGACGGACACGTCTACCTGGTACAGCAGTACCGCTATCCCATCCGCCAGGTTACGTGGGAAATCCCGGCCGGCAAGCGCGAGAAAGGTCAATCGTTTTTGGCCTGCGCGCGCGCGGAACTCAAGCAGGAAACGGGGCTGACGGCCCGGTCGCTTAAAGAAGCGCTTGTTTTCCACCCGTGCAACGCGTTTTCGGATGAAGAACAGCATTTGTACGTAGCTACGGGCCTTAAACGCGGCAAAGACTGCCCGGACGAGGATGAATTTTTAAACGTGCAAAAATTCCCGCTGGAAAAAGCCTATAAAATGGTGGAGAAAGGCGAAATTACGGACGCCAAAACCATTTTAATGCTCCAGTGGTACCAATTGCATAACAAATAAAAAAGGAATAAAAAAAGCCCTCCTTGCGGGAGGGCTTTTTTGTGTGTAAATTATTCGGCCGGAAGGTAAACTTCTAAAGTGCTTGCGGCATATTTATATGGAAATTCCTGCATTTGCCGTTCCATTTCCGCGTCGAACAGTTCTGCCTTTTCGGGGTCCCACCCCGCTTCCAGTTCTTGATCGTTGCCGTTCATCCAAATCCAAAAGGGTTTTGCGGAATCATTCCATTGGGACTGGGTGGAATGACTTTCATCTATCAGATCTTCTGCATGGATATTGCTCAAGCCGTTTTTCTTTGTATCCCACCATTGTTGGTCTTGCGTAATTCCGTTTCTTTCCGTGGCGTGATGGCGTTGGGCGTAGGCTTGCGCCACCTCTTGCGGCAATTCTTCCATGGGGTAGAGCGTAATGTTCATAAATGTTTCCTGTTCCAGCATGGGCTGCAAATCCATATGGTAGGTTTTGTCTAAATGGCCACTCCCGGCGTATACGAGGACAATATCGTACAAAGGCAATACCGCTTTAATGCGGCGTGCCCATTCCCGGTTCCGTTCCCGTACTCCCCAGGGGGATACGCTTAATACTTGCCGTAAAGCATGGAAACGTTTTATCTCTGCGGATACACGCCTTTTTGTAATGTCTCTCCAGGTTGGAACCTTATCTTTCGGCGTTGTCCATACCACAAATTCTCCTACTTTCGCGGCGACTTGATCTTCTATCATGCCGGGTATATCATCGTCGAGCGCCAGTTGGTCTATGCCCAATGCGTCTGCGGCTTTGAATGCCGGGGCATACTCTTCGGGGAAATATAGCTCGGATTTCTCGCCCGCCTTTTTAAGTAACGGTTCCCGTTTCAAATCGGCTGCTGTTTGGAGGGAGATTACTTTGCTTTTCCACTCTTTTGCCTGTTGCAGGGCGGCGGTAAGTTCTTGTTTTTGTTGGTCATACTGCTTTTTAAATGTGGTTTTGTCTTCGTCGGACAAAAGTTGATATTGAAAGTTCCAATCCTCTAATGTTGTTTGATAGTCTTGGATTTGTTCTTCCACTTCCGGTATTTGCGCAAGTGCTTGTGTGAGGAAGGGCAGGTTATCGTAATTATCCCACTCCAAAAATTCCGCGGCAAACAAAATTTTGGCGCTGGGATTTTTTTCCCGTACCGCACGCAGAATTTTTGCCATTTCCTGCGGTGCGCGTTTGGTGTCATGGTTCATCCCTTCCGCCACAAAGATTAACTTGTGTCCCTCCAGTATTTTTTTATAATCTACTTCGCTGTTGCCGGTTTGTTGCAGCAGGTCAATGGGAATGGCAGCCGGGAGCAGCCGGCAGAAATTTTCCGTGCATTTGATATCCAGGTGGGTGGAAACGGTTTCCACTCCTTTGGTATGTTGGTTTTGCTGTAAAAAATCCTGCCAGGAAATTTCTTTCCAGTTTTTGGGGTTCTGGCGTTCGGCCAACTTCTGCAGCGCTTGTTCCCGGGCTGTGTCTTTTTGGGGAGGTTGCACTCTTTTTTTTAGTGCGGGAAGGTTTACGGCGCTCGGCGGAAGTTTCATGGATTCCGGCTGAATTGTTACGTGCGGCCGGATTTGGGCGAACACGGGCGCGGCGCTTAATAAAAGGGCGAAAATGAATGATAAAAATTTCATCTTTATCTCCTAAATGGGGCTTTTTATTATTATATAAGGTTTTATCCGGCAAAAACCTGGGTCTTTTGGCCCGGGAAAAAATAGGCCCTTTTGGCAGCGGACCCGCTTTATAAAATAGTATAATATAAATATGCAAAGCAAGGTTAGCCGTATCGTTTCTTCTTCCTTTTGCACCTCCTTCTTGTGGTGGCGCTAGCCGCCGCATACTCTTTTTATACCCCTTGTGCTGTTTTGCCGTTTTTTCTTTCGCGCGCCTGCCGCGCATTTACTATATAAGTTAAAGAGGATTTTATATGAATACCAACCAAGAAGGATATTTTGGCCCGTTCGGCGGCTGTTTTTTGCCGGAAAATTTAGCGGCGGAGATGCGCCGCGTGGCGGAGGCATACCGCCGTTTGAAAGCGGACCCGGCGTTTTTGCGGGAACTTTCCTACATTCGCAAACATTACCAGGGCCGCCCTACGCCCGTTACGTTTGCCAAGGGGCTGACGTCCCAAACGGGCGGCGCGCAAATTTATTTAAAACGCGAAGATTTAAACCACACCGGCGCGCATAAAATTAACCATTGTATCGGAGAGGCACTCTTAGCCGTTAAAATGGGCAAAAAGAAGCTGCTTGCCGAAACGGGCGCCGGGCAGCACGGCGTGGCGCTTGCCACGGCGGCGGCGTACTTTGGTTTAGAGTGCGAAATCCATATGGGCGCGGTGGACGTGGAAAAAGAGAAACCCAATGTAACGCGTATGCGGCTGTTGGGGGCGAAAATCGTGCCGGTGACGTTTGGCCAGCAGTCGTTAAAAGAAGCGGTGGACAGCGCGTTCGAAACGTATTCCAAAGAATACGAAACGGCCCTTTATTGCATCGGTTCCGTGGTGGGGCCGCATCCGTTCCCCACCCTGGTGCGGGATTTCCAAAGCGTGATTGGCGCGGAAGCGCGCGGGCAAATGCTGGAAATGACGGGCTCCTTACCCAACCATGTGGTAGCCTGTGTGGGGGGCGGCAGTAATGCGATGGGGATTTTTTCGGGCTTTTTGGAAGATTCTTCCGTTAAATTGTACGGCGTGGAACCGCTGGGCCGGGGCGGAGAACCGGGGAATCATGCGGCGTCGCTTTCGTACGGCACGCCGGGTATTCTGCACGGGTTTAAATCTATTTTGTTACAGGACGCTTCCGGCGGCCCGGCGCCCGTGTATTCGGTGGCAAGCGGGCTTGATTACCCCGGTGTAGGGCCGGAGCACGCTTATCTAAAAAGTATCGGCCGGGTGACGTATGACACGGTGGGCGACGCGGAAGCCCTGGACGCTTTTTATACGCTGTGCAAGACGGACGGCATTATCCCCGCCCTGGAAAGTGCGCACGCGGTGGCGTACGGAGTAAAGCTGGCAAAAAAGCTGCCGCCGGAAGAAACGGTGCTGGTTAATTTGTCGGGCCGCGGAGATAAGGATATTGATTTTATCGTATCCAAATTCGGCGTACGGTAAGCGCGTTGATATTTGTTTGTACGGCAAGCCCCGGGGGATTTTCGGGGCTTACTTTTTGATAAGTTGGGGCCCTGTTAGCTTAAACTAATCAGAAGAGCGCGGGCCCTTGCCGGACGGGCGACTGGGGCGCCCGGGCGCTGGGGTTGCTTTGTTTTTTTTTTTTGATACCATGGGGATAATTCCGAGGTAAGGGGGGATATGTCCCATGTATTCAAAATCCGGTTTCACGCTTATAGAGTTGTTAGTCGTTGTTTTAATCATCGGCGTCCTGTCCGCAGTGGCCTTGCCGCAATACCAGGTAGCGGTGCGCAAGGCGCGGGCGGTGGAGATGAATACGGTTACGCGCGCACTCAAAAACGCCGAAGAAGTGTACTATATGGCCAACGGCCGCTACACGCGCGATTTTTCCGAACTGGATATTACGCCCCCTGCCGGCGTAACCGTAAACGCTAACGGGGATTGGGCGCTGCCCGGCGGCGGCCTTTTGTTGGGGCCGGACCCTTCCGGCGGCGGGGAAAATTCCACGCGTGTGTACGCTTATAACAGCAAACAGAAATTGGGGTTTTCCTGGTGGATGGATAACAGTTCCAGCGCCGCCCGTGCGAGCAAAAGTTTTTGTATTGCGTATAACGATACCGTCAGCGAACGCGTCTGCCTAAGCCTGGGCGGGGTGTATTTCGGCGCCTCCTGCGGGGCGGACGATATGGGCGAAGGCGGATGTAAAATGTACAAACTGCCGTAAAAATCTTTTTCCGGGGCCTCCAAACGGGGGCCTTTTCTCTTTATTTTCCCTCTAAAATAAGCTATCCTATTATATATATTCTCTACTGGAGGGCTTATGCCTGAAAATCCCGTTTTGGAACGCGTATTATTTTCTGAAGAACAACTTGCTAAAAGAGTGGCCGAACTGGGCCGCCAAATCTCCGCTGATTACCGTGGCAAACAACCCTTGTTTGTCGGTATCTTGCGCGGGTGTATTTTGTTTTATTCCGACCTGATGAAAAACATCAGCGTGGACTGCAATATGGATTTTATGTGCCTGTCTTCTTATGCGGGCGGCACGTCCAGCACCGGCCAGGTGCGCACCATGCTCGATTTGCGCGAAAGCATTAAAGGCCGCCACGTCGTAGTGGTGGAAGACATTGTGGATACGGGCCTTACGCTTGAGTATCTGCTTGGCAATTTAAGAAACCGCGGCGCGGCCAGCATCGAAATTTGCTGCTTGCTCGATAAACCCTGCAACCGCAAAGCCGAAGTTCACCCCAAGTACGTGGGCTTTACGGTGGAAAACGAATTTGTCATCGGTTACGGGCTCGACTATAACGAACTCTACCGCAACCTGCCTTATATTGGAGTATTTAGAAAATAATGAAGAACAATCGTCCGAACAACCGCAGAATTATTTCTTTCGGCCAAATCGCCGCATGGCTTCTCGTCTTTGCGGCGGCCGTGTTCCTTTTTAACAAACCGGGAGCCAAAGAGACCGTGCTGGATTATTCCGCTTTCAAACAGAAAGTGGCGGCGGCGGAAGTGTCGGATTTGACGGTCGCGCCGGGCGTAATTTCCGGCATGTACAAAAACGACCAGGGCCAATTTGCGCCGTTTAAAACCGTGCGCATGGAAGACCCTTCTTTGGTGCAGGAGCTTTCCGCGTCCAAAATCGCCTACAAAGCCCAGCAGGATAAAAGCTGGATTGGGAACATCCTGTTTAATGTCTTGTGGATTGTACTGCTCATCGGGTTGTGGTGGTTTATCTTTTTGCGCCCGCAGCGCAGCGACGGCAAAAGCGCGATGAACTTCGCCCGCTCCAAAGCCAAAATGCAGGACCCGTCCAAAAACACCGTTACGTTTAAAGACGTGGCCGGCTGCGAAGAAGCCAAAGAAGAACTGCAGGACGTTATCAAATTTTTGAAAAACCCCAAAAAATTCCAAAAGCTCGGCGGCAAGTTGCCCAAAGGCGTCCTGTTGTACGGCGCGCCCGGTACGGGTAAAACGCTCTTGGCCAAAGCCGTTGCGGGTGAAGCCGGCGTGGCGTTTTTCTCGGCTTCCGCTTCCGAATTTGTGGAAATGTTCGTGGGCGTGGGCGCGGCGCGCGTGCGCGATTTGTTCGACCAAGCCAAAAAGAATTCTCCCGCCATTATCTTTATTGACGAATTGGACGCCGTCGGCAGACGCCGCTTTGCCGGTATCGGCGGCGGGCATGACGAACGCGAACAAACCTTAAACCAGCTGCTTATTGAACTGGACGGTTTTGAAAGCAAACAGGGCATTATTTTAATGGCTTCCACCAACCGCCCCGACGTGCTGGACCCGGCGCTTATCCGCCCCGGCCGTTTTGACCGCCACGTTTCCGTTCCCGCGCCCGATTTAAAAGGCCGCGAAGATATTTTGAAAGTGCACGCCAAAAAAGTAAAACTGGCGGCGGATGTGGATTTGAAAGTGGTCGCCAAAGGCACCCCCGGGTTTGTGGGGGCGGACCTGGCCAACGTGATTAACGAAGCCGCCATTTTGGCTGCCCGCGCCGATAAAGACGCGGTGGAAAAAACCGACATGGACGAAGCGGTGGAGCGCGTTATCGCCGGTCCGCAAAAGAAGAGCCGCATCATCTCCAAGCACGAGCGCGAAGTCATCGCCGCGCACGAAGTAGGCCATACCGTGGTCGCTCGCCTGACGAACCATTCGGACCCGGTACACAAAGTTACCATTATCCCCCGCGGCCAGGCTTTGGGCTATACGCTCCAGCTGCCGCTTGAGGATAAATTTTTAACGAGCAAATCCGAACTGTTGGACAAATTGTGCATTCTGCTGGCGGGCCGCGCGGCGGAAGAGATCGTGTTCGGGGAAATTACCTCCGGCGCGAGCGACGATTTAAACAAAACCATGGCTTACGCCCGCAAGATGGTGGTGGAACTGGGGATGAGCGAAAAACTCGGGCCGATTGCGCTGCCTAACGGCGAAGAAAGCGAAGTCTTCCTGGGGCGCGATTTATCCCGCCACACCACGTATTCGGAAGAACTCGCCCGCACGATTGACGAAGAAATTATGAATTTGATTAAGTCGTCCTATGCGCGCGCAAAGGAAATAATTGTTTCCAACCGCGCCGCGTTCGATAAATTGGTGGCCGTACTGCTTGAGAAAGAAGTGGTGGACGCCGCCGAAATTAACGACATCTTGGGCTTAAAACCCGCCGCGAAAGAGGACGCTTCGCCCGAGCCCGCACAGGAAGAACCCGCCAAAGAGGAACCGAAGGCGCCGAAGGACGTCCGTCCGGAAGCTAAACAAGCGGACCTTTTTGACTGAGTTTTCCCCCGTTCGACGCGGGAAATTACCGCACGCCCGCTCCGCCGCTGTCGGCTGGAACCCGCGCGCAAGAGGAAGTGCATTATGGGAAAATACTTCGGAACCGACGGGGTCCGCGCTGTTGCCGGCCAGTTTCCGTTGGTGGACGATTTTATCCAAAAATTGGGCTACGCCGCTTTGGGACAGCTGCAGCAATACGCCAAAGGCGCGCATTTAAAACCCCAAGTTATCATCGCGCAGGATTCCCGCGCGTCCGGCCCCGCCATTTTGGCGTCGCTTGAAAAAGGTATCCGCGCCAGCGGTGCAAACGTCGTGAGCGTAGGCATTGCCCCCACTCCGGCCGTGGCGTACCTTGTTAAACAAACGGGCAGTTTGTGCGGCGTCGTTATTTCCGCCAGCCATAACCCCGCCGAATTTAACGGCATCAAATTTTTTACCAACACCGGCACCAAATTGCCCGAAGCGTTGGAAAACTCCATTGAAGCGGAAATCGAATCGTTAACCTCCGTTCCCGAACCCAAGGGAACTTTTGCCACGGACGAATCCCTCGTTAAACTGTACGAACAATTTTTAATGTCTACCGTAGACGCGGCCCTGTTAAAAGGCACCAAAGTAGTGCTGGACTGCGCCAACGGCGCGAGCTACAAAGTGGCCGTCAACGTGTTTGCCGGGCTGGGGATGGACGTAACCGTCACCGCCGCCAAGCCGGACGGTACCAATATTAATAAGAACGTCGGCGCGCTGCATACCGAATTTATGCGTGAACTGACGGTAAAAGAAAACGCGTTTATCGGGTTCAGCTTTGACGGCGACGCGGACCGCGTAATGGCGTCCGACGAAAAAGGCCGCCAGCTGGACGGGGACAACATCATCGCCTCTTCCGCCCTGTGCTTAAAGGAGTCCGGCCGTTTGCCCGCCAACAAAGCGGTGCTTACCATTATGGCCAACCTGGGCTGCATTAACTATTTAAAAGAAAACGGCGTGGATGTAGAACTGACCACCGTGGGTGACAAATACGTGTCCGAAGCGCTCGAAAAAGGCGGCCTGGCCATTGGCGGGGAAACTTCCGGCCATATTATTTTCCGCCAGTTCGCCAACACGGGCGACGGCATTTTATCCGCCCTGCAATTTTTGCAGTTTGTAAAACGTTCGGGCAAGCCCGTCAGCTGGTTTGCCGACCAATGGAAGCGTTACCCCAGCAAATTAAAAGCCGTGGCCGTAACGCAAAAACCGCCGCTGGCCAGCCTGGAGGGGTTCCTCCCCGGCGTGACGGAAATTGAAAAGCAGATGAACGGCAAAGGCCGCGTCATCGTGCGCTACAGCGGCACCGAGCCCAAACTCCGCATTTTGGTGGAGGGGGAAGAAGAAACGTTGGTGGACCGCGTTATGAACGAAGTGGAAACTTTGTACCGGCAAAAAACGGAGGTTTTGAAATGACTTTAAAATTAGGCGTTAATATCGACCATATTGCAACCTTGCGCCAGGCGCGCCGCGCTCCGTACCCGGACCCGGTGGACGCCGCGGCCGTGTGCCTCAGCACGGGGGCGGATTACATCGTCGTCCATCTGCGCAAAGACGAACGCCACATCAACGAAAAAGACGTGGCCCGTCTGTGCAAAACCTTCCCCGGCAAAATCCATCTGGAATGTTCCTACACGCCGGAGCTGGAAAAAGCCGCACTTAAATACAAACCGTTTTCCGTCTGCATCGTGCCGGAAGAACCCGGCGAAGTAACCACCACGGGCGGCCTTAAATTTACGCCCAAAGTGCAAAAACGCCTGATGGAGATGATTGAAAAACTCCACAAAAAGAAAATTTTAGTCAGCCTGTTCGTCAGCCCTGTGGCGGCGGACATCCGCACCGCGGCCAAACTGGGCGCGGACATTGTGGAACTCTGCACGCGCGATTACAGCGAAGCGACCACGGCCAAAGCCTCCCGCAAACTTTTGCAGGATTTGGCGCTGTCGACCCTGCTCGCCAAAGAGCTGGGGCTTGAAGTCCACGCCGGGCACGGACTGGATTACCACAACGTCCTGGCGGTGGCGGACATCGGCGGTATGGCGTGCATGAACATCGGGTTTTCCATTATCACGCGCTCGGTGTTTGCGGGTTTGCCCGCGGCCGTAAGCGAAATGAAAGGCTTATTATAAGGAGCGTCTATGTGCGGAATTATCGGATATGTGGGGAACAATAACAGCGTCCCTTACATCATAGACGGTCTTAAAAAATTGGAATACCGCGGGTACGACTCCGCCGGCGTTTCCATCTTGCAAAACGGGCGGCTGGTAACGGTGCGCGCCGTAGGCAAAGTGGCGGAACTGGAAAAAGCCGCACTTTTGGCCAACCCCAAAGGTTCGACGGGTATCGGCCACACGCGCTGGGCCACGCACGGCAAACCGAGCGAGGAGAACTCCCACCCGCATACCGACTGCACGGGCGACATCGTCGTTGTGCATAACGGTATCATCGAAAACTATCTTATCCTGCGCGACAAATTAAAATCCCTCGGCCACCAGTTCAAAAGCGAAACGGATACCGAGGTTATCGCGCACTTAATCGAAGAAAATTTAAAGCATGTTTCCGGCAAGAACGACGCGGACCTGCTGATTAAAGCCGTGCAAAAAACGAATGCGGAAATTTCCGGCGCGTTTGCGTACGGCGTGCTGTGGGCGCGCACGCCCGGGCTGCTCGTCGGCGTGAAAAACCAGAGCCCGATGGTGGTGGGCCTCGGCGAAAATGAAAACTTTTTAGCGTCCGACGTGCCCGCCTTCTTAAAACACACCAACAAAGTGTTGTTTTTGGAAGACGGCGAAATCGCCGTGCTGCGCGTGGACGGCGTAACCGTGCTGGATAAAGCCGGCAAAGCCAAAAAAGTAAAACCCGTTAAAATCTCCTGGGACCAGCAAACCGCCGAAAAAGGCGGATACCCGCACTTCATGCTGAAAGAAATTTACGACCAGCCCCAAGCCATCGAAGACACCCTGCGCACCGCGCGGACCGACTTCGGCAAAATCCTGGGGCTGAATACGGAAGCGCTGCGCGGGCTTCAGAACATTCATATTATCGCCTGCGGTACGGCGTATCATGCGGGGCTTGTCGGCAAGTATTATATCGAGCAGTTTGCCGGTATTCCCGTCAGCGTGGACCTGGCGAGCGAATACAAATACCGCACCGTTCCGCACCGCGTGGATACGCTGGCAATTGCCATCAGCCAGTCGGGCGAAACGGCCGATACCATCGGCGCGGTAAAAAAAGCCAAGTCGCTCGGGTTCCGCACGCTTGCCATTTGCAACGTGCTGGGCTCTACGCTTACGCGCACGTGCGACAGTACGTTCTTTACCCACTGCGGGCCGGAAATCAGCGTGGCTTCCACCAAGGCGTTTACCAGCCAGATTACGTCGATGTACGCGCTGGCAATTTTCCTGGGCAACGCCAACGGGAACCTCAGCCAAAACGTATTTGACAAACTTTATAAAGAGCTGATGGCGCTGCCCAAAGCCATGAGCGAAGTGGTGAAAGACGAATATACCGTCCGCCACTTAACGCGCAAAATTTACAAGGCGGACCGCTTTATCTTTTTGGGCCGCAACGTAAATTTCCCGATTGCGCTGGAAGGCGCGCTTAAATTAAAAGAAGTTTCTTACCGCAGTGCGGAAGGTTTTGCGGCGGGGGAAATCAAACACGGGCCTATTTCTATTATCGATAAAGGCACCCCCGTATTTATGCTCATGCCGCACGACAGCCTGTTTGAAAAAATGCTCTCCGCCTGCCAGGAATGCCGCGCCCGCGGCGCGTTTGTGGTGGCGGTTACTACGCCGGACGGCGAAAAACAGGCCAAAGACGTGGCGGATAAAGTGCTATTGGTTCCGCAGGCGAGCGAGTTTTTACAGCCCGCTTTGAATGTGGTGCCCTTGCAGTTTTTGGCGTATTGGATTGCCAAACGGCTGGGGTGCGATATCGACCAGCCGCGCAACCTGGCCAAGAGCGTAACGGTGGAATAAAATGGAAATCGTCGGCCTGGGAACGGACTTAATCGAAGTGGAACGCATTAAAGCGTTTGCCGAAAAACCGGGCGCGCTTGAGCGGATTTTTTCGGAAGAAGAAATCGCCTACTGTTTGGCGCGCAAAAACCGTTACCAGCATTTGGCCGTCCGCTTCGCGGCCAAAGAAGCCGTCTACAAAGCCTTGCCGTTTGACGGCGTGGCGTTTAAAAGTATTTCCGTTACCAATTTGGAAAGCGGCCGCCCCGCGGTGCACGTAAATGACCGTCGCTTCGACGGCCTGGATATTCTTATTTCGCTGTCGCACACCGAGCATTACGCAACGGCGACGGCGGTGGTGTACCGTGATTAAAAAAATAACGCGCGAAGACGCCCTGCATTTATTTCCCGTCCGCCCGCCAGACGCCAACAAAGGTTCGTTCGGCCGCGTGCTGGTGGTGGCGGGTTCGCGCACGATGTGCGGCGCGGGTTTTTTGTGCGCCAAAAGCGCGCTGTTGGCAGGGGCGGGGCTTGTATTTTGGGCGCTTCCCAAAAGCATGCAGCCTGCATTTGCCGCCGCATTGCCGGAAGTCATCACGCTGCCGCTTGCGGAAACGGAAGAGGGATATTTGGCCGCGGAAGCGTTTGACGAACTGCAGTCTTTTTGTGCGGACAGAAAGCCGTCGGTGGCCGTTATCGGCCCGGGTATGGGCAAAAGCCCGCTGCTCTCCCGCTTATTGACGGAGCTGGATTTGCCGCAAATCGTAGATGCCGATGCGCTTAATTTTATGGCGGCGGAAAACGGCATCGTTTGGCCGCATAATACCCCCGTTATTTATACGCCGCATCCGGGCGAAATGGCGCGGCTCTTAAAAACGGATATCGCGCGGGATGAAAAGGCCCGGCTCTCGCAAGTGCGGGAACTGGCCCGCCAAACGGGCGGCGTTTGTTTGTTAAAAGGCGCCGGAACGCTGGTTTGTGCAGAGGAGGAACTCTCCGCCGTGTGGCAAAATACTACGGGCGGCCCCGCACTGGCCAAAGCCGGCTCGGGCGATGTTTTATCCGGCATGATTGCCGGCCTGTGGGCGCAGCTGGGCGCGCAGAACGGATTTAATTTACAAAGCGCGCTGTCCGCCGCGCTGTGCGGCGTATATGCGCACGGCCTGGCGGGAGATTTGGCCGCCCAAACGCGTACGGATTACGGCGTTTTGGCAGGAGATACCGCCCTGCATATTCCGGCGGCCATAAAAGAAATTTTAAACTGATTTTGTACGGGAGGAATCTATGAACTCGGTACTTTACGTCGCGTTGATTTTGCTGGGCGCACTGGGGATTATTTCGCTGCTGACCGTATGGTTTTGCATGCGCGCGGCCAAAAATGTGCTTCACCCCACTTCCAAACGCAAGCCGCTTGACGCCTGGCCGGACCAATTCGGCCTGCCTTACGAAAACGTTTGCTTTAAAACGGAAGACAAAGTGCAGCTGAAAGGCTGGTTTATCGCCAGCCCGGAGTATTCCAACAAAACGATTATTTTAATGCACGGCTGGGGCATGAACCGTGCCGATATTTTACAAAACACCCACTTTTTGCGCGACTTGGGTTTTAACCTGTTTTACTTCGACTTCCGCGCACTCGGCGAAAGCGGCGGAAAGACGAGTTCTATCGGTTACCTGGAACTCAAAGACGTGGCCGCCGCCGTGCGGTTTTTGAAAGAAACCCGCCCGCAATTTTGCGAAAAAATCGGTTTATACGGGCTTTCAATGGGCGGCATGGTGGCCATTTGCGAGGCCGCGCGCAACCCGGAAATCACGTGTGTGGCGGCGGAGGCTTCGTACTATTCGTTCCGCCGGGTGGTTTCCCGCTGGGCGTGGGTGCATCACCGGGTGCCTTATTTCCCGCTTATTCCGATTATTCTGCACTATATCCGCAAATATCTCAGCGTTAATCCGGAGCGTTACAGCCCCAAATACAACATCCCTAAAATCGCGCCGCGCCCGGTGTTTATTATTCACGGCCGGTACGATAATTTGGTGCCCGCCGCGCAGGCCAAACTGCTTTATAAAAAGGCCGGGAACCCGAAAGAAATCTGGCTCGTGCCCGGCGCCAAGCACAACAAATGCGCCGAAGTGGGCGGGTTTGAATACAAACAGCGGCTGGCGGATTTCTTCCGGCAGAATTTATAAATAGTATGCCCGCCGAACCGCGGGCATTTTTTAGGAGAAATATGAAAATCGTTATTTTTGATTTGGACGGAACCCTTTTAAATACTATCGCCGATTTGGCTTCCGCCGCCAATCACGCGCTGGAGGCGTTGGGTTTTCCGCGCCGCGCGGAAGAAGAGTGTATCCAATTTGTGGGCAATGGTGTGACCAAACTCTTGGAGCGCGCTCTGCCCGAGGGCTCGAAAACGCCCGGCCAGGTGGAACGCATGCGCGAAGAATTTTTTAAGTATTACGACGAACACCTGTGGGACGCTACCTTTGTTTATCCCGGCATGACGGAACTTTTGGACGCGTTGCAAGCGCGCGGGGTGATGCTGGCGGTAGCGTCAAACAAATACCAAAGCGCGACGGAGCGGCTGGTAAAACACTTCTTCCCGCAGATTCAGTTTTTGGACGTACTCGGCCAGCGCGACGGCGTCCCCGTCAAGCCGGACCCGGATATCGTGTACGAACTGCTGCTTTCCGCCGGGGCCAAAAAAGAAGACGTTTTGTATGTGGGCGATTCGGACGTGGATATGCAGACCGCCAAAAACGCGGGCGTACGCGTCTGCGCGGTAACGTGGGGTTTCCGCCCGCGCGAACTGCTGGAAACATTCCACCCGGATTTTATAACGGGTAATCCGCAAGATATTCTTACGATGATTTAATTAGTAACATCTTTTGAACAACGGCTCTCCATTAGGAGGGCCGTTTTTTGCGTTGTATTTTCCCCGCCCTTCGTCCTGTTTATAAAAAGCGTCCGAAACGGAAAAGGCGTTTTATTTGTTTGAGCGGAGCGAGTTGTAAAAACGTCCGCCGAGAGTGCGTTTTATAGGATCCGGGCGGGCAGTCTTTTTGCTTCTTTTTACCCTCCGGGCCAGCTCCTGCTAGAAAAAGAAGAAAGAAGATTTTTTGTTACTTTTTGGCGATCCAAAAAGTCGTGCATTTTTTTGGAGCATGTCCTAAACAGTGTGGCTTTACTAGTCTAATGAACGCGGTGGGTAAGGGAGGGGCGGCTCGCCCCTTGACGCGTTTTTTTTTTTTGATACATTGGGCTAATGAGGAGGCTGGCCGACTACACCCCGCACTGCTTACCCTGAAATAAGCCCCAGAAGAGATTTCCCGGCCAGTCCCTCCTCAAGAGACACCGGAAAGCGGGAAGA